>CAYTAT010000019.1:77536-87273 GCA_964435795.1 uncultured Spirochaetaceae bacterium | reverse complement strand
TGGCAGTGATCTACGCTGTTTTTCTCGTCTGGTACGGCGGATCGGGCGATCCGATCTCGCCCGAGGAAGCCGAGAAGTACATTGCGCGGCTCGAGGCACGAGCCACAGAGCAAAACGCACGGAGTCGCGGCCTAGACGAAGATGACTTCGACGTCACGGCGAACTGGCGCGAGTTCATGGAGACCGACGACGGCCAGGAATTTGTCATGCTCAATCTGAACGTCTACCGCGAGGCGCCGGAGTATGGGGATGATGTGGATGGCAGCGAAGCGATCGCGAGCGCTGCAGCAGCCGAGGACGAGTACCAGAGACGGGTCGCCCCCCTCTTGCTCTCACGCGCTTGCCACGTGCTGGTGATGGTCGAGCCCGCCCTCTTCCTGGCTGGCATCGGCAATTTCGAGCGGCAGGACTGGAACCTGGCCTCCATGGCGCGCTATCGCAGCCGGCGGGATTTCTTGGAAATCATCCTGACCCCGGAGTTCTCGCAAGACGTCGATCACAAATGGGCAGCGCTCAGCCGCAGCACCTCCATGGCGACGGTCCCGGAAATTTCATTCGCGACGATACGGCTCCTGCCACTGCTGATCGGAATCGTCATCGGGCTGCTGCTGGATCGGATCGGCACGCGCTCGAGCAACAAGCCTTGACTCAACCGCCTAAGGAAGCGGACCAGCCAGACGGGCGTAGAAGCCATTGGGGGATGTGCAGTCTCCGGCACGACACTCGAATAGGCCGTTGCCTTCTCCGCTTCAATGAATGTGTCGCATTGACCGGTTGAGCTCAAGGTGGCTTTTTCAGAATCTCCCGCTGCTGCCGCAGTTCGCGATTCTCCTTACGAAGCCGCCTGAGTTCTTCCAGTTCGTCTGTCGTCAATGCGCCCGCCGGCCGCTTGCCCTCGGCGATATCCATCTGTTTCAGCCACCACCGGACGGCGGTGGGACTCAGACTCCACTCCTGGCCGGTCGCCCCAACCGACTTGTCGCTGTCTCGAATCAGCTTGAGCGTCTCGGCCTTGAACTCATCACTGGACTTCCGTCTGCTTCGTCGTGCCCTGTGGATCTCCGGGGGCAGCATCGCCCTTCCGATGATGTCCAGAAAGTCGCTAGAGGCTCAGTCGCTAGAATTGATCAGTTCATTGGCGATATTTTCCGTCTTATCGATTCGGAGAAATGGGCGATCCAATGCAAGAGACACATCGCGGAACTGCTTCATCCCCGAGGAGAGTGTCGTGATGGCGACGAGCACGAAGCGGACGAGCGAAGTAGCGAGAAGAGAGATCTGCCGTCGAATTCGCAGGAAGTTCTCGCCGGATAGAGAAATTTGACATCGCGATCGCATGAGCGGAAAGAAGTGGGCTAGGTCGAAGTCTCGTCCTCGTCCATTCGCAGGCGGTAGGTGCCGACGAGGATTGCCGTCATCAGTACCTCCGGGACGATGAACTGCGCGCCGAAGGGCGCATGGCCCAGGATTGTCGCGAGCGTTCGCCCCACGGCCGCGCTTCCGAGCAGGAGGGCGGCCGGCACGAGCCATTGACGCGCACCCCGGCGCTGCGCCAGCGCCACGCAGATGGCGACGGACCAGAAGAATGCGGACAGGTCGCCGATCTGGGTGCTGGCAGCCATTCCTTCGAGGAGGGGCATCGCGAGACTTTCGGCCGCCCCTTCGGGGTCAAGGAACCAATTCGCCCCGTTGAATAGCATTAGGATGCCGGTAATGGCGGTGAGGGCTCTGAAGATCGCGACCATGGCATTCTCCAATATGCGCGGAGCGTCGGGTTCGGGAAAATTAGAATTTGAAAAGCGATTATACCAGCTTGTACATGCGGCACATCGACCGGAGCCCTGGCTGACCAGGAGTCTTCACGGAAAGGGGCGATCGATGTCCTTTCGGCACAGCCGACGGATTGGTGTGACGATCTGGGCGATCACAATCTTCTGATGCTCGACGGCTCCATCTAGAGGCTAGCGCTCGTGGTGGGGTTCGAGGTGCCGGATCCTTTCGAGTTCGGTAGGAATTTCGGGTCTCTGAATGGTCCGCTCTATGTTGGAAAGCCGAATATCCCATAGTAGAGGCATCCGGATATAGGCTTTGGCACGAACGCTGTGAACCTCTCCGCGCAATAGCGTCGCTAGGCAGGATCAGCGGAGCCCCGCGAAGAAGATCCGGATAAATCGATTCAATCTCTTTTCGAGGGTCGCCAGGTCGGCAGCCCCTTTTTTCAGACCGGCCGCTCCCAGGTGAAGGAGTTCGGCTGCTGTCGCGGGTGTGAGACCCGCGGACTTGAGGTCGATCTCATCCGCGCGGACTGCCGCCTTCATCGCATTCTTGAGTATGCCCCGAAATCGTTCCTGGGAATCCCGGACGAGATCCCCGCAGAGTTGGTTGTTCTCGTCGGAGATTTCGCTCCCGTGCGCGGATTGCGTGACGACCTGGTGGAAACGGCCGAGCCGAATGAGCAGCGCCGTCTCGACGCGGGTGGCCAGGTCGACGCTCCTGCCCGCCTGGCTGGCACGGCTCTTCAAGTGACTCTCGGCTTCAGCGAGGGTCTGCTCGTGGAGCGAGGCCGCGAGGCTGCGAAAGATCTCTTCCTTGTTCTCGAAGTGCGAATAGAGGGAAGCCCGAGAGATCCCCGTGGCCTTCGCGATATCCTCCATCGAGGTCTTGCGGAAACCGTAGTGGCTGAATTGGGTGAATGCGGACTCGAGAATCGCCTCGCGCCTGGGATCCGTCTTCCGACTCATGTATGACATATTGACAATTCATGGAAGAAGTGTCAATTTAAGTTCTTTCCGATCGATTCCCCCCGCCTTCCCCCTGAAAGGAATTCCCCATGACCCCGTCCAAACCCCTCCAGGAACGCATTGCAATCGTGACCGGCGCTTCCAGCGGAATTGGACGTGCGATCGCCCAGCATCTGGGCCATGCGGGGGCTCATGTATTTCTCTCCGGACGAACGGCCGCCTCCATGGAAGACTCGAAGAAGCAGATCGAGGAGGGCGGCGGGAAAGCCAGCGTGATCGTCGGGGATATTCGGGATGTCGCGCAGGTTCGCGGGCTGATTGATGCGGCGGTTGCAGCGACCGGGCGGCTCGACATCATGGTCAACAACGCCGGCCTCTCCTATCCCGCATCGATTATCGACGGGGATCCCGAAGAATGGAGGTCCATGCTCGAGACGAATATTCTTGCGCTCCTCGTCGGCTGTCAGGCAGCCGTCAGGGCCATGCGGGCTTGTGGAGCCGAGGGGCAGATCGTCAACATCTCCTCCGTCGCTGCCCAGCGCAGCAATTCCGGAGTCTACGGATCGACCAAGCATGCGGTCAGCTCGATTTCGTCGAGCCTGCGCGAGGAACTCGAGGATGACACGATTCGCGTGACGAATGTGATGCCAGGAGCGATCGCGACAAATTTTGCGCGCAATTTCGATTCGGAGTTTATCGACGGGATTGTGAAGATGGCGGGGCTGGATATCGAAGTGGAGAAGGGCGAACGCCTGCCCCCGGAAGTCCTTGAGACCCTCGCGACGAAGATGAAGTCGTTATTGGGCGATCCGAATGATGTCGCGAAGGCGGTTCTCTATGTCGTGACCCAGCCCATCGAAGTCAATATCGCCGACATCGTGGTGCGCCCGCCCAAATCGATGAACCTGCCCCATTAGCCGCCCGTGAGCTTCGGCGGAGTTCGAGCGGGCCCATCCTTCCCCTACCTGATCCGCCCGCCGGATTGTGGGCCGCTATCGATGCGGCAAGGCTGGAGAGTCCAGGACCCCGTCGGCAATCCGGATTCGGATGGCTCCAGTCTTCCCCTTCCTCGACCCTTGGAGGCTCCGGAAAGCGGGGCTTTTTGGAGTGATGAGGGGAAGTCGGAAGCAGCCCCTCATGCGAGCCGGCGGATGCCCGGGGTGCATGATGGAGTTGGAGGAGTTGGCGACGACGGGGCAGGGGACGCGAGCGGCTCCCCCATCCGCTCCGTGAGTGCTCGGGGCGGGCCCGAGAACCCGGTATGAGCCGGACTCCCGGGCCAGGATGGGCGTGGCGATTCCCGCAATTCTTCCCTCAGGCGGACTGAAGTCCCGCCAGACGCTGGGTGATGATGGTCTCGGCCTCGCTCATGATCCGGTCGATGAGTTCCTTCACCGTCGGGATGTCGTGGATGAGGCCCGCGACCATGCCACAAGACCAGGCTCCCGCTTCCACATCGCCCTTCTGCATGACGCGCGGGTAGATGCCAGCGACCTCCGGCATGATGTCTTCGAATTTGAGATTTGCGCCCAGCGAGTTTTCTTTTTCGATCAAGCGCTCCACACCGGCGTTATTCAGCACCCGCTCGGTGTTGCGCAGACCCCGCATGATGAGGCGCGTGTCGAGTTCACTCGCATTCACGAGGGCCTGCTTCACATTGTCGTGTACCGGCGCCTCCTGGGTCGCGATGAAGCGGGTGCCCATATTCATGCCGTCGGCGCCCATCGCCAGGGAAGCCACGAGGCTTCTCGCATCGGCCATGCCCCCGGAAGCCACGAAGGGGATTTTGAGTTCCTCTCCCGCCCGGGGCAACAAGATGAAGTTCGTCACATCGTCTTCACCGGGATGACCACCACATTCGAATCCGTCCACGGAGACGGCGTCACAGCCGATTCGCTCGGCCTTGAGGGCATGGCGGACGGAAGTGCATTTATGGATGACCTTGACGTCCGCCTCCTTGAGCATCGGTAGCCATTCGGCGGGGTTGTTGCCAGCGGTTTCCACGGCCTTGATGCCACTCTCGACGATTACCTTGAAGAGTCCGGGATAGTCGGGGGGTGTGAGGGAGGGCAAGAACGTCATGTTGACCCCGAAGGGCTTGTCGGTCATTTCCCGGCAGCGTGCGATTTCGTCGCCAAGCTTCTCGGGCGTGCCCTGCGTGAGTCCCGTGATGATGCCGAGGCCGCCCGCATTGGAAACCGCAGAGGCCATCTCCGCCAGACCAACGAAATGCATTCCGCCCTGGATGATTGGATGCTCGATGCCGAATAGTTCTGTAATTTGCGTTTTCATGGCTATCTGATCTCCCGTCTGAGTTGCTGCAAGTCTGCTGATCCTGAGCCCGGCTCGGATCCCCAGGCCCCTCTGCTTCTCGGTTCAAGGCTTCCGCTTTCCCAGAGGCCTCTCCCCTTCAGGGTGAATTCAGGCGGCGAGCCTGGCGCGATGTCCCCGAGATCGAGCTCGGGGACGGCACTCTCGATGAATTCCACCTGGATTGGGAGATCTCCAGCCTATCGTCTTCTCATCGGGGCCGCCTCCGCGAGCCGATGGCCCCGGCCTTGCCGACAGGGGGTCTTCCTTCATGGCCGGAGGGATTTCGGCCGCCGCATCCTTCTTCCAAATGCTCCCCCGGCCAGGGTCAGCAATATGAAGAGCAGCGTTCGACCGAGGAGCGATAGGGCGGGAACCCCTGGAGGTACGACCGGTTCGCAGGCGTCTCCAACACCGTTCGAATCCCCATCCCCCTGGCCCGGATTCGCCTCCGATGGGCAATTGTCGCAGACATCGCCGATGCCATCGAAGTCCAGATCCGCCTGGTCGGGGTTCGGGTCTGAGGCGCAATTATCCTGGGCCGTCGGCCAGCCGTCGCCATCGCCGTCGTCGGGCTGGCAGGCGTCACCCACGCTATCAGAGTTGACATCTCCCTGGCCCGGATTTGGCGTGCCCGGGCAGTTGTCGCAGGCATCCCCGAAATTATCGAGATCCGTATCCTGCTGGCTCGGATTCGAGATGGTGGGGCAGTTGTCCTCCGCGGCCGGGTAGCCGTCTCCATCGCCATCATCCGGCTGGCAGGCATCTCCGATCCCGTCTTCATTCGCATCCGCCTGGCTCTCGTTGTCGACCGCCGGGCAGTTATCGCAGCTGTCGCCGAGGCTGTCGCCATCCGAATTGTCGTTATTCGCATCGGCTGTTGCCGGGCAGTGGTCTTCGGCGTCTGGCCAGCCGTCACCGTCGCTATCGCCTGGTTGGCAGGCATCTCCGATTCCGTCTTCATTCACGTCGCCCTGATCATTCGCTGTATTCGGGCAGTTATCCGTTTCATCCGGGAAGCCGTCACCATCCGTATCCGTCTCACATTGTTGGCCCGGCAGGCCCGGTACGAAGACCCGCAGGATTTCGGCTCCCTGCAACGTCAGGAATGGCTGCGCATCCGGATCCGGAGGCAACGTGATCTGCGGGCTTGTGAAATTCGCCCCAGCGGCGGGTCCGCCCGCAGCGAAGTTCATCTGGGTGAGATCGAGGGTGATGGTGCCGTCGAATGAGCCGGTGGGTACCAGGCCACAGAAACTGCCCGTGCAACTGATCTCACCGTAGGTGCGGTAGTCCGCGAGTCCCGTGAAAAAAGTGACATTGGCGCCGTTCACATCGCCGGTATTCGATCCAGGAGAGACGACGCCGCCAGGGTTGCCATTCCAGCGATCGTCGGGGATTTCATTTTGCATATCCGTAGTCACTACCGTGCCGAGGGTTTCGCTCGTGAAGAATTGCGTCAGGTCCAACTGCACGACCTCGGCGGAGCCGCCGTCGAGGAGATTGCCCGCAGCCCCCGAACCGTCCGCCTCGAAGCGAAGAGTCATCGTTCCCGGGCCGATCTCATGGATCGCATCACCGGCACCTCCTGGTGTTCCCGTCACCTGGAATTCGGTGGGCCCAGGGGGCGTGGCCGCGAGGTCGTAACGGATCTCCCAATAGCCGGGGCCGGGGTTCGGATCGCATTCGCATGCGTCTCCCACGCCATCCGTATCGCCATCTTCCTGGCCCGGATCGAAAACGTCGGGGCAGACATCGCAGATATCCCCCACGCCATCCAAGTCGCCATCTTCCTGGCCCGGATTGGGGGCGGAAACGCAGTTGTCGAGGGTGTCACCGACGCCGTCGCCATCGCTATCGGCGGCGGGCGTGATGAGCTCGACATCGATCCAGAAGCCACCATTTCCCTGGTTGCCATAATAGAGATGGCCGTAGGGGCCCGTGCTATTCTTGTCGTCATGGGGAGTCGCCCATAGGTATAGCGCTCCGGTCGGCACGACGATCTGTACACCGGTGGTCGGGACGAAGAAGTCTTCGACAATATCGGTATCGAAGGAAGCCGCCTCCGAGAGCCCCATCAGGCCCGTGTCGTAATCGGTGCCCGCATCGATTGCCGTCGGGATGCGCGGGGTGTTGGGGTTGGTGTCGTCGAGCCCCGCGCAGCTTGAAGCCGCAAAACCCGAACATGGAGTCACGATGCTATCCGATGAGAATACTGCGACCATCTTCGAGCTGACGCTCTGATTCGCCTCGCCGGAGAAGATCCAGGGGAAGGGGTTCGAACGTCCAGTGACGAAACTCCCGACCGCCGTGAGTTCGATCAGGTCGCCTTCGCCGATGCCAATGCTCGATAGCTGGATCGGTGCATCCGTGCCCCAGACTTCTCCATCCCGTGGGCATAGACTTCCGAACGGACATGGCACCCAGGCCGATGTCTCGTCGCTACCGGCGCCGAGAAAACTCTGGTCGACGCTCACCGCGAAAGATGTCGGCGCTGAGTGGGAGACTCCCGGCAGCAACAAGAAAAGCATCAGGGAGAAGAAGGTTGAGGGTCGCCGGGGATTCGAGCTCAAGGGGGAGCCTCCGATGTCGCGGCCCGCAGCCGGCGGACCGCTTTTGAGAGCGATCGTCGGTAGATTCTCGAAACCGAACCATGCGCGATGCGTCGCTCGGTCGCAAGCCGATGCCGGCTTGCAATGCTGCAATCCGCAGGAATTTGTGTTTTCGCCGAAGGCTCAGTGATTCCACCAGGGGAGATCCGAGAAGGCCCGCAGGTCGATCTCGTGGCTCCAGGCGGATCTATGTTGTTGCGAAAGGTGGAAGTAGGTATCCGCGATTCGATCGGGAAGCAGGAGCCCGTCGTGTTCCAGGCCTCGGGATTCCCGCAGTTGTTGGAAGCGCTCGGGCCCCAGCATCTTTCCCAGCGTATCCGGCGCGTCGACGGCGCCATCGATCAGGATGTGCGCGACATGGATGCCCTTGGCTGCGAATTCGGCATTCAGCGTCTGGCAGAGCATGCGCCGGCCCCCCATCGCGGCGGCGTGGGAGTGCTGCCCCGCATTTCCTCGCACGGCGGCCGTGGCGGAGGTCACGAGAATCGTTCCCTTGCCCCGTTCCTCCATCAGGGGGCAGACGGCGGATGCGACGCGAAAGAGTCCGAATGTTGCGAGCCGCCAGCCCATCTCGAAGGCTCTGTAGGGGGTATCTTTCAGCGCCCTATCTCCGATCTGGGCGCCCAGATTGAAGACGACCACCTCGATGGGGCCGATCTCCGCCTCGACGTTGGCAACGCAATTCTCGATGACCTCGGGCTCGATGGCATTGAGGAGGAAGCCCGATGCCGAGCCACCTTCCTTCTCGATATTCTCCACCAGGGTCCGAAGTCCCTCTTCATCGCTGCGGCGACATAGGACCGCGTGATAGCCGTCGAGGGCAAATCGCTTGGCCACGGTGCCTCCGATGCCGGCACCGGCACCGATGACGAGACAGATCGGTTTCATGGCCCTTTTCATAGCCCCTATTATAGCCCGATGACTCCCTGAGGGTTGGATCCGCTGAAGGGCGGAAACGCCCGAGAATAGCGCATGGGTCGAAGTCGCATTCGCATGGCTCGGCGCGGGCAGGTGCCCTTCGCATCGGTTGCCCGCTCCCGTCGCTCGATGTTTTGCCCCCGAGCGTGGGTCGAAGTATGAGAGCATCGTTTTCTTATTTCGAACGGAATGTTCGGCGCTGCCCGCACGAGGGTATATGGCAGAAATCCCACATTCAGGATGCTCGGGGCCTTTGCCCCATCCTATTTCACGTTCGCACCTGTTTTGCCCTTGCCATTTTCCCGCAGTTCCAACCACTATGGGGTGGGAGGTGATTCGTGCGAACGCTTGTTTGGGGATTGGGCTTCGCGGCCTGCGTGTTGAGCGGGGCCGCTCAGGCTTCGTCGTATCTGGATATCCACGGGACGACCCACGACCCGATTCTGACCCTCGGCGGGGTGCCCCATGCCTACGTGGGACCGAATCTCGCCCCCTTCGCCGTGGCTCCCTCGGCGCAACTGAGCCACGCGGATCTCAGCGAAGCCGATCTGGACCACGCGACGCTGAGCGGCGCGAATTTGAGCGGTGCGCGGCTGCAAGGTGGGTATTTGATCCACGCGGATCTGAGCACTGCAGACTTGGGCGATGCGGATCTCTCTCTCGTGGATTTATTTCATGCCGACCTGACGGGTGCCGACCTGAGCCACGCAGATCTGAGCGAGGCCAACCTGATTTTCGCGATTCTATCCGCGGCGAATCTGGGTGATGCGTTGTTGGCGGACGCCTCTCTGGACAGCGCGGATTTCAGCGCCGCCGACCTCAGCGCCGCCGACCTGCGCGATGCGATCCTCTCCGATGCGATCCTCACCGATGCGATTCTCGCCGGAGCCGACCTCAGGGGAGCGCATCTGACCGATGTGTCTTCCCTCGGCAGCACGACGGGCAGCGCCTACTACGACGCCCTGACGGACTTCGCGGGCTCGGGCTTCGATCCTGTAGCCGCGGGTTGGACCCTGGTCCCGGAGCCCGGTACGGCCCTGCTGCTCGGTCTGGGACTCGTGGCGATGGCGGGCCGTCGGCGACTCTAGCGGGCACTCGGCAGTCCAGATGCTTCTTTCTCGGTCCTCGTGCCCTCGGTCCTCGTGCCCTCGGTCCT
>CAYTAT010000019.1:61361-77436 GCA_964435795.1 uncultured Spirochaetaceae bacterium | reverse complement strand
CCCTCGGTCCTGTAGCCAGCCAGCCAGCCGCGAATTCGGCGCGGAGAGATGGGGGGCGCCGCGGCGGCTCGGCCGATGGGGTCTTCGCTCCAGCCCGTGAGGGGGTCCGGGGGCGGTTTTGGGCCTCCAAGTGCGCTAGAACGCGTTTGGGAGTTCGGCGAAAAGTGGATTCTGGCCGTTGGCCCGCGGGGCCTGCCGGGAATCTGGAGGATGCTCTCCCGGCTTTTTTCTCGTATGGCAAACGGATGAGAAGAGATATGAGAGAGGCATATGAGAAGCGGGCCCGAGCAGGGGAGGCCGCGATGCTCGCCGAAATCGAAAGCCTCTTCATCGACAGGGCTCGTCCGCATGGGCTTCCCGCTCGCATTCTGCCCGCATTCCGTCCGGGACGAACGCCCGGGGCGAAGCCGGTCGGCTTCTCGATGAAGCGGATCGAGTGATCGAATGAAGAGAGGTCGGCACTTCTTTCTCATAGGCCTGTTCCTGACCACCTTCTCGACCCTCGCCGTGGAGATTATCGATACCCGCTTTCTCTCGGTCGCGAGTTGGTACCACCTCTCATTCTTCGCCGTTTCCACAGCCATGTTCGGCATGGCGGCCGGGGCGGTGCGCGTCTATCTCGGAGGCGATGCCTTCGCCGGCGATGCCGCTCCCATGGCGCTCGCCCGCTATACGAGCCTGCTGGCCGTTGCGATTCCGGCCTCCCACATCGCCAATCTCGCCATCCCGATCCCAGCCAGCCAGACGATGCCGATCCTCGTCGCCATGCTCCTGACCACGGTCATCCTGGCCATTCCCTTCTATCTCTCCGGGATTGTCGTGGCCGTCGCCCTCACGCGAATCCCCGGGCCGACGGGCCTCATCTACGCCGTCGATCTCGTAGGAGCCGCGGCGGGCAGCGTGGGTGTGCTGCTGCTCTTCGAACTCGCGAATATCGCTTCGGCGATGTTCGTCGTCGGAGCGCTCACGGCCCTGGCTGCGGCCTGCTTTCATGAATACGGGAAGACGGGCGGGGCATTGCGGCAGGTCGCACTTTCATTCCTCCTGCTTGGGGCCGGAGGCCTGAATCTCATCAGCGACCCCGACCTCTTGCGCGCCTATTATATGAAGGGTCAGCTTCGGAAAGCGGAATCCATCGAGTACGAGTATTGGACGATTCATGGTCTGGTCACCGCCGACGTGCCGAAGGTGGGCGAGGCTTTCTATTGGGCCCGCTCTGCGGACGCCCGAAAATCTCGTGTCGTCTCGAGACGAATGCAGATCGACGGCCTCGCGGGCACCTATATGACGCGCTGGAATGGCCGGCCCGAAGCCCTCGACTGGATCCAATACGATCTGACGACTCTGCCCTATCACCTGCGCAAGGGTGGACATAATGCGGTGATCGGAGTCGGGGGGGGGCGGGATATTCTCACAGCGCTCTGGGGTGGCAGTGAATCGGTAACGGGAATCGAGATCAATTCGGCCTTTATCGAATTGCTCGAGGGGCCCCTGCGTGAATTCTCCTGGCTGGCCAACGATCCGCGGGTTCGCCTGATTCATAATGAGGCACGCTCGGAATTGACGGGCAGCGATGCGCGCTATGACATCTTGCAGATGTCGCTGATCGATACCTGGGCGGCGACCGGGGCCGGGGCATTTACCCTGACGGAGAACGGCCTCTATACCGTAGAGGCCTGGAGGACTTTCCTCGCCAAGCTCACTCCGGGTGGGCTCTTCAGCGTTTCGCGTTGGCATTCCGCCGAGCATGCCTCCGAGACGAGTCGCCTGGTGGCTCTGGCGACGACGGCCTTGCTTGAGATGGGGGCCGAGAATCCGGCGGCCCATATGCTTCTGGTGACGCATCACTCCCTGGCTACCTTGATCGTTTCGAATCAGCCGCTCCGAAATGCCGACCTGGCAGCCCTCGAGGCCCGGCGAAAATCTTTCGGCTTCGAAATTCTGCTGGCACCCGGCCACTCCGGACCTTCGGTCGTGCTGAATCGTATTGCGAAGAGCAGGAGTCGGGAAGAGATCGAACGCGCCGGAGCCCACCCGCTCTTCGACTACAGCCCCCCGACGGATGAACGCCCCTATTTCTTCAATATCCTGAAACCCGCCGGCTTCTTCGATTCAAATTTCAGGATGGGCCGGAGCGGCGGCGTATTGGCGCATGGGAATCTTCTGGCCACCATTAGCCTGGCCATCCTGCTGGGAATTACCTTCCTACTCGTCTGCGCCACGATCCTCGGCCCCCTCGCTCGCTCGGGGCTGCCCGATATGCCGGCTGGCGAATTCGGACTCGCTGTCGCCTACTTCGCGTTGATCGGCATGGGCTTCATGTTCGTGCAGATTCCCCTGATGCAGCGATTCAGTGTATATCTCGGACATCCGACCTATTCGGTCACCGTCATTCTCTTCTCGATGATTCTCGCTACGGGAATCGGCAGCTTGATCTCCGATCGTCTCGACCTGGAGAAACGCGACCTCTGGGTACGTATCCTCCCCGTCGCAATCGGATTGAATCTGCTGCTCTGGACCCTGGCCCTTCAACCCCTGATCGAGGCAACGATTTCCCAGAGCCTGATCTTCCGGGTTGCGCTGGTGGTGATTGTTGTTGCTCTCGCCTCGCTGCCCCTCGGCCTGTGTTTTCCGATCGGGCTGCGTCTCGTCAGTCGCCTCTCCGAGGGGGCGCTTCCCTGGATGTGGGGTATCAACGGCGCGGCCGGGGTGCTCGCCTCGGTGCTGGCCGTTGCCGTTTCGATGTGGATGGGCATCTCGACGAGTCTCTACGTGGCGGCGGCCGCCTATGCGCTCCTGGCCCTGCCGGGCCTCCAGTTATGGCGGCGCGCCGCTGCGCGCAATTCGGAGGGGTTGGCTCCCGGGGTCGACTGATCCCGGAGCCACGGGGTTCCGATGAGCAGGCCCGTCAGACCGGCCGGGCAGAGTTCGAGTATCGCGCTTTCTAGTAGCGGCTATCGTAGCGACAGAGGAGGGCGCGCTTGCGTCCCTCGACCCGCGTCAGGATGACCAATCCCCGATCCCTTCCTTGAGGACGAATGCGTTTCTGAAGTGTCTGCAGGTTGACTGCGATCCCCCTTGCCTTGAAGTCGGCCCTTCCGATCCCGTGGGCCTGCAGACGGCGCTCGATCTCGCGATCCGAGACCTCGACGGATTCGCAGACGCGGTAGCGTTTCAGGGTGGGATCGTCGATCCGCACGTCAGAAGTGAGGAAGGCGAGTCGCGAATCCAGGAGTTCGAGCTGGAAATGCCTGGCGAGATCCTGGATCAGGTGGGCCTTGATGAAAGCCGGGTCGGGTTCGTAGAGGAAGGCCCCAGGCGGCCGGGTTCCGATCTTTCGGGACTCGGCCTTCTTCGTCCAGGTGATCTTCTCGGGTAGCTTCGTCGCGCGCACTCTTCTTTCTCCGGCGGCGGATTGCAGCGCGCCGAACCAGAGAGTGATCTCCTTGACTGAACCCTTATAGGAAATCACCTCGATGTCGCAGTCGTATTCAATGCTGGAGAGGTCCACTGCGGGGCTGATCTTTGCGACGACATTCGGCGTCAATCCCCGCAGCCGATCCAGCAGCGAGAGGGGAGGGGCGTAGAGTTCGGTCTCGATTCTGCGGGAGCCCTGGGCCCTCCGACTCGGATCGAAGAAGATGCAGTCCACTTGGCCCCAGGCTGCCCGGGCACTCTCATCATCGAGGAGTTGGAGGATATCTCCCTCGATGAGTTGAACCTTCTCCTCGAGGCCATGGACCCCCAGATTGTGTCGCAGGATCGCCATCGTTTCCGGGTCGCGCTCGATCGCGATGACGGGCCAGCGCGTGGCGAGGGCAATCGTATCTCCTCCGATTCCGGCGCAGACGTCGAGTATCCTTGCCACGCCCCCCAGGCGCTCGCGAATTCGGAGCGTCCGATATTCCGCAACCCATTTTGAACTGGCCTGGGCCAGCCCCTCGCGGCTGAATCGCATCTTCGCGGCGCGAGGGAACTTCTCCTTCCCCTTGCGCAGAAAATGCACTCGCTCGAGGAGTTCCTCGATCTCCTCCTCTGCGAGGCCAGCTCGGACGAGAAGATCCCGGCGCTTTGAGACGTCGCGAATCTCCAGCAGCTTCTCGAGATGTTTTTTCATCGGGCCAGAGATTGGAACGCATCCATGCTTATCGTCCCCCCCCTCTTGCAAGAGCAGCACTTCGGTATTCGCATGGCGGGATCGAGGCCGCTGCCGCGCCCCGGAGATCCGTGAGGCTTGCTCTATCGTCTCGGCGGCTCTTTCTTCGCGCCGCCCGGGGCCCTCTACTACTCAGGCCGCCCAGGGCGGGTTGTTGATCGGATCCTTGATCAGGCGCCGAGCTACGACCATTCGATGAACTTCGTCCGGGCCATCATAGATGCGCGCGTAGCGCGCTTCCCGGTACATCTGTTCCAGGGGTGTGTCCGAGGTGACGCCCATCGCCCCGTGAACCTGAATCGCGCGGTCGATCACATTATGGAGCATCCGTGCGCCCCAGAATTTGATCAATGAAATCTCGACGCGCGCCTCGTCTCCACGATCCAGCATCCGCGCGGCATCGAAGGTCATCAGTCGTGCCGCCTGGATTTCGGCTGCCGATTCCGAGACATAACGCTGGATTTCCCCCTTTTCGGCCAGCATGGAGCCGTGTGCGTAGCGAACCTTCGCCCATTCACACATCAACTCAAAGGCTCGTTGAGCCTGGCCCAGCCAACGCATGCAATGAAAGATACGCCCCGGCCCGAGTCGTTTCTGGGCGATCACGAAGCCGGCCCCCCGTCTTCCGAGTAGATTCTCCTTCGGGACGCGGACATCCTTCAGCCAGACCTCGCAATGGCCACCATGGGTCGAGCCCATCGTGGGAACGACCCGCGCGATCTCATAACCCGGTGTATCCGTGGGTACGATGATCGACGAGAATTTTGCGTGCTTCTCTGCATCGGATTCGGTATCGCAGAAAACGGTGGTGAAGGCGGCCCGGTTGGCTCCTGTGGTGAACCATTTATGGCCGTTGATCACCCACTCGTTCCCCTCGAGCCGTGCTGTCGTCTGCATCAAGGTGGGATCCGAACCCGCCACCTCGGGCTCGGTCAGACCCACGGATGGGTAGATTTCCCCCGCGACGAGTGGCTTCAGCCAGCGTTCCTTCTGGCTCTCATTTCCGTAGAGATGAAGCATGATCGAATCCTGCATGGAGACCGATCCCACGGCCATCTGCCCGTAATGGGATCGGCCGATGACCTCGTTCATCTCGGCGAAGGCCAGGAAGGGGAGTCCGCCTCCGCCAATTTCTTCGGGATGCCCCAGGGCCCAGAGTCCGATTTCCTTGGCCCGAGTGACGAGTTCTCCCATCTTCTTCCTGGAGCTCTCATCCTGACGATTCAACTCGGCCTCGGCCGGGATCACCTCGCTATCGATGAATCGCTTGAATTGAGCCTTGATCTGAGCCACCTCGTCGGGGCTGACCTCTCGGAACGTCAGTTCGGACATACTCTTTTCTCCTTCGCGGTCGGGTAATCATGTGAAGGGCTGCCCGAATCCGTGCAGGCCTGAAGCCGGGAGTCCTGGATCCGGAGGGCCGGGTCTTGAATCGGCCGAGAAAAGAGTACCCCGTCTGTGGCTTTCGTGAGCCCTGCGTCGCCAGAGGGCAGAATGCCAGAATTCCGGCGATCGGGGACTGCTGCGAGGATCTTGAGGATGGCGGACTCCGATTCTTCGGGGTTCCGACCTCGCTTCTGGATGAATTTCGGAGACGCCTGGGGCATGGGGATTGCGATTGGGGAGAGTTCGCGTGCTATCGCCAGGCCAGCAAATGCCTGGAAGCGGAGAAGACGGTCGGGGTATTCTGATCCTCGGGGAGGGCGCCGGATTTCAGCCCGGGTCACGCGGTTGGATCCCGCATGCGATAGCTTGGATGTCATGGATCCAGGGGGATGATGTCGCCTTGCTCGAAGAAATCGACAAGAATGCGCTGCTCGAAGAGCTTCGGAGTCGCATCGCAGAGCAACTCGATACCTTGCTGAACTCCCAGCGCACGATCCAGGAAGGGGCGACTCATGAAGAGTCGCGCGCGGAAGATTCGAAAGATACGCGGGCGACGGAGGCCTCCTATCTCGCCCGGGGGCTGGCCGAGAGGGTTGAGCGATTGCGAGAAGATCTCGCCCGCCTCGAGGCCTTTGAACTGCGCGATTTTTCCGGGGAAGATCCGATCGCCGCCGGTGCACTCGTGAACCTCGAGGATGAGGATGCCGGGTCGACGATCTACATCCTCTTGCCCGCAGCCGGCGGTGAGGCCATCCCGATTCCTGAAAATACGGTGCGCGTTCTCTCTCCACTGTCGCCACTCGGGCAGCAGTTGATCGGAAAGCAGGAGGGGGAAGACTTCGAGATCGATCTGCCCCGGGGCCGATTGAATCCCGTCATCAGCGAAGTCGGATGAGGTCCCGGGGAGGAGTCTCGTCGCGAGGGGCAGTGCGATGGCGTCAGATATTTCCCGACGAGATCCCTGCGGGCCTCGAATATCCCCATACGAGAAGCCTGGTCGCAGGCCGGGAAATTGCATCTTTCCCTTTTTTCCACGGCGTACATTCTGTTCTACCGTGCGGATTGAATCCCAGAAGGAGAATATCGTGCTCACCCTCCATTTTGCACCGAATTCCAGAGCCGGCAGAATCGTATGGCTGCTGGAAGAATTGGGCCTGGATTATGAATTGAATCGCATGGATTTTCATCCCAAAGACCTGAAATCCGACGCCCATCGGGCGCGACATCCGCTGGGTCGGGTCCCGGTGCTCGACGATGGAGATGTCCGGCTCTGGGAGTCTGGTGCGATCGTGGAGTACATCCTGGCTCGTTATACGGACGGAAGCTTGAAGCCGGCCGTCGAGTCGCCCCTCTTTCCCCAATACCTGCAGTGGTTCCATTATTGCGAGGGCATGGTGATGCCTCCGATGAATACCATCGTCGTGCAGACCATCCTCTTGCCCCCCGATCGACGCAACCAGGAGGCCCTGGATCAGGCCATGCGGCTTCTCTCTCGTGCCCTGCTCCCCGTGAACGAAAATCTCGCTGGCAGGGAATACCTGATCGGTGACTTCTCGGCGGCCGATATCATGCTTGGACACTCCTGCTTCATGGGCAATCGGCTGGGCTGTGTGGGTGAGGATCTCGCGGATTTGCGGGCCTATGTCCAGAGGATCGAAGCCAGGCCGGCTTTCGATAAAGCCATCAACGCCTGATTGGGCGGGTCGTGGAAACCGCACGCGCATGCGGGCGGGCGGCCTTCGGCTTCCGCCCGCTGGGGCTCTCTTCCCGCCCTTGCAGCCCGAGTTCGATGATCCGCGGCGAAGCAGAGGGATGTCGGCAGGCTTCGGAGCCGTGTCGGAGCGCTCCGCCGGGAAGCGGTGGCGGATCGGAAGCAGGGGGGAGTGCACTCCGGGGAGGCTCCGAGCCGATTGTCGTCAGCGGAATCCGGAAAGACTTGCCCCCCCATACTTTTCCGATAGATGGGCGCGTCTCATCCGGATTTCGCATTGGCCGCATCGAGGGTCTGCTGCAGTTGATTCACGGCCTCGACGAACTCGTCGATGAATTGGTAGATCACGTCGGCGGAACTCTGCTCCTGGCTTAGTCGGCCGACGATCTGGCCGACGGGCATGCCCACGAGGTCCCGGGCCCTGGCGTTCTCCTTGCGGGCCGCCAAGCCAATGCGGGCCTGGGCCTGGGAACACGCCATATATTGGAGCGGCATCGGCAGTGTCCCGGGGCAGTCCTCGCGTTCCCAGGCCTCGGTCCAGGCGGTTCGCAGCAGTCTCGCCGGTTTGCCCGATAGGGAGCGAGAGCGCACCGCGTCCTTGGAACGGGCGCCGAAGAGTTTCTGCTTTACGAGGGGCGAGACGTCCGCCTCGCGTACGGTCAGCCAGACCGATCCCGTCCAGATTCCCGAGGCTCCGAGAGCCATCGCAGCAGCGGCCTGGCGGCCGTTCGCGATTCCCCCGGCGCCCAGGACCGGTGTCGGCGCCACGGCGTCTACGATGTCGGGAATCAGGACCATAGATCCGATCTCCCCCGTATGGCCCCCGGCCTCGGTTCCCTGGGCCACGATGATGTCGACGCCCGCCTGCTTCTGCCGCTGCGCGTGTTCGATGGCTCCAGTGAGGGCCGCGACCTTGACGCCGCGGTCATGGGCCAGGTCGATGACATCCTTGGGAGGGGGGCCGAGGGCATTGACGAGAAGCTTCACGCCCGGATGGCGCAGGGCAACCTCAATATGGTTGCGGCCGCCACCATCGGTCCAGCCGAGAAGGCCGCTATCGCCACCTCCGATGCCGGAATCGTTGTCGCCTCTGCCTTCGGGAAGGGGGGGTACTTCGTATTCTTCGAGGATGCCCTCGATCCAACGCCGGGTCTCTTCCGGGATCAGTTTCTCGAAGACGCTCGAATCCACTTCTCCGGTATTCGCATCACTCCGCCCCAGGCCTTCTTCCTTCCCCGCATAACTCATGGGCATTACCGTATCGACGCCATAGGGCTTGTCCTCGACATGCTCGTCGATCCACGAGAGTTCCATCTCGAGTTGTTCGGGCGAGAAGGCGAGGGCCCCCAATACCCCCAATCCGCCCGCATTTGTCACGGCCGCGACCACGTCGCGGCAATGGCTGAAGGCGAAGATCGGAACGTCGATACCAAAAAGATCGCAAAGATCGGTGCGCATGAAATTCTCCTGGCTGGAGGGGAAGGGTCGAAGAGGATTGTAGGATCAGTCGGAGAATTTTCGAGACCCTTCGATCTGGGGCCGACATCGAGGGCATGAGGCGAGCGAATTCGGCCGGGCCCTCTGGCCGAGGCAGTCGGGGCGTATGCTGCAGGCGCTTCTCGCCCACGATTCTCGGCGCCTGCCGCGTCGGGAACTCTACTCCGTTCGAAGCAGCACGCGTTCGAGTATTCCCTGGAAGTCGAAATGAGCCGGGTAGGGGCCGGCGGGAGAGCCGGTATCCCTGCCTACATCGAAGGTTTCATCGATGGAAAAGAAGGCGGGGACACTTCTCTCGATACGTGTCTCGGCAACGTCTTCCCCATCCACCCGCAGCGTGAGTTCGGCTCCGCGCCCCGGGCCTCCGCCATCATAATCGAATCGCAATTCGATTCGCCTGGGGCCCGGCGACAGCCGATCGACTCCGCTGAGGGTCGTCACCTTCTTGCCGAAGAGGTTGTACGAGTAGGCGGGGCGCCCATCCGGCGTCACGTAGAGGGCCCATCCGGCGACCACTCCGCCCTGGGTCGCGAGCACGCCCCGCGCTCCATCCTCGGGTACCACGATCTCGGCGATCACCCGATGACTTCTATTCTTCAGATTCGGGACGGCGGATTCATGCAATCCGACGGCTCCACTCGCATAGGCGATCTCCCGCCGCCCCTCGGCAAGAGGCGGAAAGGGGGGATCTCCGGCGGGTCTGCCGCTGAGGGGCAGGACGTGATTGCGTCCCGCTTCGGCCCAGAAGAGGTCGCGAAGCGCGGCTAATTTTTCGGGTTGGGCTTTTGCGAGATTCCGGGCCTGGCTGAAATCATCTCGCAGATCGTAGAGTTCCCATTCGCGAACATCCGTTTCATTGGTGTCGGAGGTCAGGCGTCCCCAGGGCACGCGAGCCCGATTGCGTCCCGAGAGCATCCAGCCCCGATGATAGAGTCCGAGGTTGGCGAGGATCTCGAAGTATTGGGTCCCATGCTCTTCATCGGCCTCGGAGTCGTCGAAGCTGTAGAGAAGACTCTTTCCATCCAGGGGGAACTGTCCCACGCCGTTGACCTCTGCGGGCGCCGGGATAGCAACGGCCTCCAGGATTGTCGGCACGATGTCATTCACATGGGAGAACTGGCTGCGGACTTCTCCCTTGGCTGCGATTCCCCGGGGCCAGCGGATCAGCATCGGGTTGCGAGTGGCGCCGAGATGCGAGGCCACCTGTTTGACCCATTGAAAGGGGGTATTGGTCGCCCAGCCCCAGCCCGCGGAGTAGTGGGGATAGGATTCTGGTCCTCCGATCGCCTCGAGTTTTGTAAGCAATTCGGCAGGGGATTGAACGACCCCCTGGATGCGCCCCATTTCATTCCAGGTGCCGTAGTCCCCGCCGCCCTCACCGCTGCCGCCATTGTCTCCCACGATGTAGAAGACGAGGGTATTCTCGGCGGCTCCAGTCTCTTCGAGGGATTCGAGAAGTCGGCCGATCTGGGCATCCGTATGCGCCAGAAATCCGGCGTAGACTTCCATCAGACGCGCGGCCACTCGACGCTCCTCCGGGTCGAGGTTCTTCCAGGCGCGCAACTCGTCGGGTCGGGGCGTGAGTTCGCTGCTCTCGGGGATGATTCCGAGTTTCTTCTGCCTGGCGAAGGTCGTTTCTCGCAGTTCATCCCAGCCCGCGTCGAAGCGCCCCGCGTAGGCTTCGATCCATTCCGGGGGGGCGTGCAGGGGGGCGTGGGTGGCTCCGGGGGCGAAGTAGATCAGAAAGGGCTGGTCGGGGCGCAGGGCCTGCTGGAGATGAAGCCAGGCGATCGCGCGATCCGCAAGGTCCTCGGTGATGTGGTAGTCGGGGCCCGGCGGGCGTCGCGTGGGTCTCGTGCCCTCGTAGAGGGTGGGCTCGAATTGATGGGTCTCCCCACCCAGGAAGCCATAGAAGGTCTCGAAGCCCCGGCCCGTGGGCCAGCGGTCGAAGGGACCCGTGGGCGAGGCCTCATGGTCGGGTACGAGATGCCACTTCCCCCACATCGAGGTCGCGTAACCATATTGTCTCAGGATCTCGGCGATGGTTGCGGTTTCGGATCGCAACAGGCCGGCACGACCCGGATGGGGTTGGGCGCTATTGATGACCGCACCCACGCCGGCCACGTGGGGGTTGCGGCCCGTCAAGAGGGATGCCCGGGTCGGGGAGCAGATTCCGGTGGTGTGAAAGCGATTGTAGGTGAGGCCCTGGCGCGCAAGGGAGTCGAGATGAGGAGTATCCACGAGCCCCCCAAAAGTGGATGCCGCGCCGAAGCCCACGTCGTCGAGGAGGACGATCAGGACGTTCGGAGCATTCTTCGGCGGCGTTCTCGAAACGAAGTTGTGGCGAGGAACTTCATCCGTCGTCAGGCCAATAGGCCCGGCTTCCTGCAGCGGGAATTTTGGCAAGACCGTCGCTTCGAGGAGTTTCCCCTTCCCGTAGGCGATTCTTGAGTTGCCGGAAAAAAGAAGGAGGAGAACGATCAGGGGGAGGAATGAAAGCCAGCGGTGTGATCGCATATTTCCAGGTCTTCCTATTCTCTGCTTTTTCACCCCGGGAGGTCTTCGCAAGGCAATCTTTCCACCTCAATGCGTTCAGGCGCTGCGTTTCTTCAGCCCCAGTTCCCGGCCCGCGATATAGGCGAAGGTCAGGGCGGGACCGATCGTCCCCCCCCCGCCACCATAGCTTGCCCCGGGGCTTCCGACGCCAGCATTATTGCCCGAGGCGTATAGGCCCTCGATGGGTTGACCGAAGGGATCCAGGACCCTCGCCTGCGCATCGACCCGTGGGCCGCCGCATGTGCCGATATCCCCGACTGCGAGTTCGGCCGCAAAAAACGGAGCTTCCTCGACCGGGGCCAGGACACTCTTTGGGTCGTCATGACCAAAGCGGTCGTAGGCGCTCTGTCCTCGTTCGAAGTGCGGGTCTCGCCCCTCACGAGCGTGGCGATTGAACTCGGAAACGCTGGCTTCCAACTTCTCGGAATCGATGCCAAGGGTCGTGGCGATGCTCTTCAGACTCGGACGTTCGATCACCCAGGAGGGCAGACTTTCTCCGACCCGGCGCCCGGCAATGGCCGCCCCCCGGCGCACCCGGGAATCGTAGATGACGAAGGCCGGCAGGTTCCGCTGGCGCAGGTCGCCGTAGTTCTCCCAGCTGAAGTAGCTGCGCCAGGTCGAATCGTAGTCCGCCGTTTCGTTGCAGAATCGCTCGCCGTAGCGGTTGATGACGATCGAGCCCGCCGAACGTTTTTCCACCTCCGCTGCGAGAGAGGGGCCGACACCCCGGGCCTTGGCCGCTTCGGCCTCGGCCTTGTAGACCGTCATCCCCCAGGTTTCGTTCAGATTTCTCAGATCGGCACCCGCCTGCATTGCCATGCGAATCCCATCACCGGTATTGCCCTCGGAGCCGAGCGGGTAGGGGCTCATGCCGCGCAGGAAGTGCTGCTTCATTGTGAAATTCCAATCGAATCCGCCGGCCGCCAGAAGCACGCCGCGCCGGACTCGAATGCGCAGGCTTTTCGTGCCGCGAGTCGTGAGCACTCCGACCACTTCTCGTCTGCCATCCTCGTGATCTCGGGTGAGGAGTCGGTTTGCGGGAGAGTTCATCTGGACGTCGACACCCGCGCGTACGGCTCCGTCCATCAACCCCGCGATCAGGTGCGAGCCGTACATCCCCATTGCATCCACCGATGGCTCGATGCTTCGGCCACGGACGACACCACCCTCCCATTCGGGATGGTAGTCGGCGACCTTGCCCATGATCTTGGAGATCCTCCAGCGAATCGAAGTATTTTCTTCGACAAAGAGGGCCATCTCCGGGGCGCGGTCGACAAAGGCTTCGAGAATGTCATCATCGGCTTGGTCCAGACGGAGCTTTCGCAGATAGGTGAGGGCCTTTTCTCGCGAGTCCGGGATGCCGGCGACCCGCATCGCATGGTTGTTCGGAATCCAGGCGACTCCTCCCGACATGGCGGTGTTGCCCCCAACCCCGGGCCTCTTCTCGATCAGCAGGACATCTGAGGCCCCGCCGCGCGCGGCAGCGATGGCTCCGAGCAGGCCGGTTCCCCCACCCACGACCACCACTTCCCTCTCCTCATCCCATCCCGATTCCGCGTCTCCGCCTTCCGCTGTCGCCAGGGAAGCCAAGGCGGCGCTGCCGACGGCACCCCCCGCGAGAAATGCACGCCTCGAGAGTCCCTTTTTCCCTTCTTCATGCCCCATTTCCCGATCCTCACCCGACTTTGTTATCCGATTCGAGAAGCCGCAATTCCCTGATTCCCAGCAGATTAGCGGCTTGAGATCCGAGCGTCCTGCCATGCATCGGATCGCTCGCGACGGCTGACCCCTATGCTTCTTCCCGCTCATGGGGGGCGATCCGCAAGAGTTCTTGAAGGGGCCCTTTTTTTTCAGAAGATCTGGGGGCCGTGCCGACGGATCGGCCACTGGAGGAAGACCCGATCCGGGACTTCTCGACTTCTCTCCAACTCCTCGATAGTTGCAAGGATGCAACCCCCTCGATCCGCTGGGATTGGCCGCGGCAAGCCACAATGCCCGCCCCGGCGAAGAACTATGGCATGCGACTCACGACTTCATCTCATGCCGGTGGGAGGATTTGGAGATCTCTTTCCAGGCCCAGTCGATGACGAGTTGCCATGAAACTGCGCCCAGGTTTCGGGCATCTCTCGAGAAGCAGAAACCCGACTGCCCGGGGAGATTGGCTTTAGGGGGAAGCCTTCGCCATAATCCATCGGGCTCAGTCCCAACCAGAACCCGCTAAATCCATCGCTGAATTCATGTCTCCTGGTTGAACTGTCGTTCCTGAAAAATCTCGATTCTGGCCGATTGCTTTCGATGGCCGACCGTGTCTCGAAGATGAAGAAATACGATGCATAGAGAACCTTCCAAGGGAACTTCCGAGTCGCGAGTGCTCTCCTTTTCGAATTGGGGCGCTGGCTACTTCGAATCGCTAGATGAGTGGCCCCTGGCACGGAAAGCTTTTCTGGTTTCCGTTGCTGCGATCTTCCTGGTTCTCTACTCCGGTGCACTTCTCTGGCTGGCGTGGGCCTATGTGGACCAGCTCACTTTTATCGATCCTGAAGTTCTCCTTTTCCAACTGAAGGCGACTGGATGTACGGCTCTCGTCTGGTTTCTCTTCTCCCTGCTCTCAGCCTTTGCTCCCGCGAAATACGAAAATTCGCCCTTCTTCTGTCATATGCCGATTCAGTTCTACGCATTTTCAAATTCCGTCTATGGCTATATGCTGGGCCTGCTGACGATGCCCTTTGGAATCATCGCGTTCCTGACAGGGCTATTCTTTTCGTTTCTCGTCTTCGGTCTCCCGCCGACGCTCTGGGGCGCCGCGACCTTCCTGATCCTGCTGACGGGGCTGAATTTCGCCGAGCAGCTACATCTGATTCCCTATGGTCCACTCTTCAAGTCATCTCCAGTGGTGGATGGTCAGCTTTCGGGGGCCTGGTTCCTGGGCGCCGGCACGGTGAGTGCGGCCGGTCTCTTCATCGCATCTGCGCTTGGATTGTTCATCGTGCGACAGCTCCGCTTGCGCGATCAGATTCTGGAAGAGAATCGGGAAAAGATGCTCGAGGTGAATCAACGGCTGAGGTTGGCGGCCGACGAGAATGAAAAGGCCAGAGATGAACTGGAAGATCGGGTTCTGGAGCGCACTGAAGAACTGACGAGAGCGAACGAAAAACTGCATTCCGAGATCGAGGCGCGAATCCGCGCATCGCATGAGTTGGGAAGCATCACTGAAGCCATGGAATCCGCGGTGGAGGGCATGGTTCGAGTCGGTGAGGACGGACTCATTCAATCCGCGAATTCGGCTTTCCTGACCATGTATCGGGAGAGTTCGGGCGCAATACTCGGAACTCCGGCGAATGACTGGATTCGCCCGAAAGATCGGGGGAATGTCATCAGGGCCATAATGGGCCTGCGAAAAGGGAAGAAGAAGGAATTGGTCACGCGGGGTATCCGATCCGATGGGAGTTCTTTTCCTCAGGAGATCGCATTTGTCGAGCATGAGCATTGGGGAGAACGTGGGCATTACCGATTCATTCGGGATACGACGCTTCAGACGAAGCTCTCAGAACAGTTGAACCAGGCTCTCAAGCTCGATGCAGTAGGTCAGTTGGCCGGTGGAGTTGCACATGATTTCAACAACCTCCTGATGGCCATCCTGACATCGAACGAGCAGTTGCAGGAGCGATTCGGGCAGGAGGCCGAGGGCTCCGAGTCGGTAGAGTTGATGGACGTGATCGAAATGGCCGGAAAGAAGGCGAGAGATCTGACCGCGAGACTTCTGGATTTCGGCCGAGTGCAGCCCTCGAGTTTGATGGATTTCAGTCTGGCGCAGAGTATCGGGAATATGATGGATCTGCAGTCCAGCGCCCTCGGCACCCTGATCGAAGTGGAAACGGATCTATGTGCGGATCCTCTCCCCACTCGGGGCGATCCGGCGCGCTTCGATAGTGGATTGCTGAATATCGCCTTGAATGCTCGAGATGCGATGGCCGATGGAGGAAGGCTGTCGATTCGCTCTCGCCGGATCCGGATTGCCAAGGACGACCCCCTACTATCCGATCTTGCTTCTCGGACGACAGAATTTGCGCGCATCGACGTGGCGGATGACGGACAGGGAATTGCCCCCGAAAATATGGATAAGATCCTGGATCCCTTTTTTACGACGAAGCCGGTCGGCAAGGGGACGGGATTGGGCCTGTCGGTTTTTGCCGCATATCTTCGAGAGATCGGTGGGGCCATTCGAGTTCAAAGTACGCTTGAGGTTGGGACGACGTGTTCGATCTTCGTGCCGCTGCTGGAGGGCGAGAGTGAGAAGGAAGTCACTCCTGAGCGGGTGATAAGTCTGGAAGGGTCGGAGCATATCCTGCTCGGGGAAGACGAAGAGGTCGTGGCCAGGACGCTGAAGATGCTTCTATCCCATAGTGGCTATCGCGTGACCCGGTGCAGGAACGGAAGAGAGCTTGTGGAGGCATTCAAGGCGAGTCGCGATGAGTTGGACCTCGTTCTGACCGACTTTCGTATGCCAGGACTTAGCGGTGCGGATGCCTTTGCTGAAATCAAGAGGATCGATCCGAACTTTCCCGTGATTCTGATGAGTGGAAATATCTCTCTCCCCGACATCGACAGGCTGATAGCGCAGGGATTGCGTGCAATCCTGAGAAAGCCATGTTCAAGACGGGAGTTGCTCTCAAAGGTGCGGGATGTTCTGGATTCGGGAGCCGTGGACCCGGATATCCGATCGTGAACGCAGTTTTCTCTGATTCACCGCGCATCCTCGGGCGCATCCT
>CAYTAT010000019.1:12485-61261 GCA_964435795.1 uncultured Spirochaetaceae bacterium | reverse complement strand
GCGCATCCTCGGGCGCATCCTTCCGCGTATCCGGCCGATCCGTAGCAGCGGCTAGAAGAAGAGTGCGCTGGAGAAGATCAGCCCGCTGAAGAGGAGTGCGACGAATGTGTAGGCCATGATGTCCCGTGCGCCCAGCTGGGCAATGGCGAGTACGGGCATCAGGACCAGGGGCTGAACCAGATTTGTCCACTGGTCGCCCAGCGCAACCGCCATGGCCACACGGGGAATTTCGGCTCCGGCCGCGAGGGCGGCGGCCATCATCAGGGGGCCCTGCACGGCCCATTGTCCGCCCCCCGATGGAATGAAGATATTCAGAAATCCCGCGGAGAGGAAGGCGAAGAGGGGAAGGGTTTGCGCTGTGGAGATCGAAATGAAGAATTCGGTGATGATCTCGGCCAGCCCGGATTTCGCCATGATGCCGGCGATCCCCGCGTAGAAGGGATATTGCAGTAGAAAGGGGGCCGCGACTCTTCCTCCTTCCAGGATGATTCGGGCGTAGCGGATGGCGGAGCCAGCAAGGGCGATGCCGACGAAGAGGAAGGCGAAGTTCAGGATGTTGAGTTCCAGGCCGCGGCCCCGCTGGAAGAAGTGAATGCCGAGGTAGAAGAGGGCGGCCCCGACGATGGGCAGAACGAGCCAGGGAGAAAGTTCCAGGCGTTCGGCGGGCGTGAGAAGTCGCTTCGGCTCAGGTTCCGGTTTCGAGGCCTCGGTCTCGATGGGCATCGGAATGATGGCCGCCGCGTTCCGGGGGTGAAGGCGGGACATCAGGATGGGCAGGGAGGCGAGTACGATCAGGGCGACGGCCAGATTCCAGCCCGTGAAGAGGGTGGCGGAGGTGGGGATGATTCCGATCTGGTCTTCGAGGAAATGGCCCTGCGTGGCAATCGCCAGCCCGACGGAACTGCTGAGTCCCTGGTGCCAGATGACGAAGCCGGAGAAGGATGCGGCCACCAGCAGCGGGTAGTGGACGACGACACCCTTCTCGCGGCAGGCGGTACCGATCGTGCGGGCGACGATGCCCGCGACCACCAGGCTGAGACCCCAGGAGAGCAGCGCGGTGACGCCGGTCACCGCACAGGCGGTCATGTAGGCGGCCGAGGCTGAATTCACCCGAGCTGCCGCATATCGCAGGGCTCGCTCGACGGGAGGCGTATTTGCCAATGCGTAGCCCAGCAGCAGGGTGAGCGTGATCTGATTCGTGAAGGTGAGGAGATTCCAGAATCCATCTCCCCAGGCCTCGAGGCTGCGATCCAGGGGATATCCCGCCACGGTCATGGCAAAAAAGAGCGTGATGAGGGTCAGCAGCAGGGCTACGGAGAAAGCGTCCGGCACAAAACGAATAAAGAGTTCGACCCAACGATTCATTCCAATCGTACTCCTCGAGACTCGGCTTCAGCCGATATTATTGCATCGAAAATGTCTTCCGGCCGAGGGCGATCCTGTCGCGATCCCCATTGAATTCCATTCTCTCCTCTGCTTTTCCGAGCGGGCCGATGCCGCCTGCGGCCCGATAGATCCCGGAGATTTATCGTCCGGAGGACTCGGCACGGATTCGCAGCAGAAGCTGTCGGAATTCGGGGCTGTCCGGAGCCAATTCGACGAGTTTCTCGGCCGGGGCGAGGGCCCGGCCCCAATCGCCCGCCTGCGCGAATAGGATGGCGAGAGCCCTCGGAAAGTCGGGTTCCATTGGGTCGAGACGGGTCGCGCGCAGGAAGGCCTTCTCCGCCTTTTCCGATTCTCCGAGGTTTTGGCTTGCGAGCCCGTAGTTGTAATGCACCCGAGGCCGATCTGGAAGCAGGGAGGCTGCACGCTCGAGGGCGGCGGCCGCGGCTCGCAGTTGGCCTTCTGCGGCCAGCAGGAGTCCCAGGGAATAATGCAATTCACCTTCGTCGGGAAGTTTCTCGAGTCCGCGGCGCAGGATCCTGGTGGCTTCGAGTGGATCTCCCAGCGCGCTTTCGAGTTGGGCCCAATTGGCCAGGGCCGGGAGGAATGCCGGATCCAACTCGAGGGCCCTGCGGTAGGCCGCGCGTGCCCGCTCGAATTCTCCGAGTTCCGTATCCAAGATGGCCAGATTGAGTTGTGCGGATGGAAGATCTCCCAATGCCTGTTGGCCGCTCACGTATTCGGCCAGGGCCAGGTCGCGCAGCGGACTCGCCTCCTTCCCGAGAATCTCCGAAGGGGCGGTCGCCAGGCCCCGGGCCGCCTCCAATCGGATGGAGCGTCGGGGGTCCGAGAGCAGTTTCGGCAGGCCCGCGAGTCGATCGGCGGGCGGAAAATGCGAGAGTGCGGTGGCGGCGGCGAGTCGCAGCAGGGGTGCCGAGTCCATCGTTGCTGCCTGCAGGGCGGGCCTCGCCCCTTCGCCGTAGCGGGCCGCCAGGGAGAGTGCGGTGGCCCGTACGATGTCCGGGGCTGCGCCCGGAGGCGTCAACGCCAGCAGATCCTCAAGGCCATCGGCAGCCCCTTTGCGTCCGTCGTGGAAAGGCGTGGCCCAATGGGGGCCTCTTTCTCGCTTCGGCCCGTAGTTTTCAGCGACGCTTTTCGCGGCCCACTCCGCCGTTTTCTCTATATGGCAGCCCGTGCACGGATTGGGCACCCCCAGTCGATGAGAAAGATCCGGGCGCGGGACCTGCAGTGCGTGGTCATGACGAAGATCCACTCCCATGTACAAGCGTCCAGGCATATGACAGGCCACGCAGCGGGCTCCGGTCGACTTTTGTGGATGTTTGTGATGTTTCGGCGTGTCATAGGGTTGCTTGGGGAGTTGGGGGAATCGGCGATCCGGATTCTCCCCATGACAACGGGTGCAGAGGGCGTCGCCCGGGGAGACGAGTTCGAGGTCATGGGGATCGTGGCAGTCGCTGCAGCGGACCCCCGCTGCGTACATCCTGCTCTGAAGAAAGGATCCGTATACGTAGACCTCCTCGAGGATCTGGCCGTCGGCATGATAGAGGCCCTCACCGAGGGTGTTGGGAATGAAACGGTCCAGGAATGCCCGATCGGAAGAATGGGATCCTCCCAGCGGATGTCTGCGCGAATGGCAGGGGGCACAGCGCTCGATTTCCATGCCCGGATCGGAGCCGAAGAGCAGGCCCATGGCGCCATTCTTCTGGCCCGGGCCTGCCGCATCGTATTCTCTTCCGGCGGCCTCGGATCGGGCCCAGTTCAGATGCTCTTCGCCCGGGCCGTGGCAGGACTGGCAGCTCACATTGATCTCGGCCCAGGTACTGGAATAGCGGTCCCTATCGGTTTCATAATTCTTTTGGAAATGGGTCGAATGGCAATCGGCACACATCGCATTCCAGTTGTAGTATCGGCCGGACCAGTGCAGGGCGTTCTCGAAATCGATTTCTTCCTCGGGCTGAAGAGGGAACCACCGTTCGGACTCCACATCCCAGGCCACGGTCAGGGCCTGGAGACGCCCTCTTGTCGATTCGACCAGGTATTGCTGAAGCGGATGAACGCCGAAGGTATAGGCGACCCTTCCCTCCAGAACGTTTCCCTTTCCGTCTTCACTTCGAATGCGGTAGTTCTCGCCTTCTCGAGAGAAGAGCGTGGATACTCTTCCCTGGGTGAAGCGTCTGTCGTCGAAGTCTCCGAGTACGCTATCTGTCGACGCGGGCTGCATGGCCAGGGCATGGTGGGAGTTCCGCCAGCGGGTCGCCTCGTCGGGATGGCAGTCCAGGCAGAGCGTATTGGAGACGAATCCCTCGCTCTTCAGGGCCTGCTCGGGAGCCTTCCGGGGAGGGGTGTCGGGGGCCCCGGCCGTCGAGGGGGTCGATGGTTCGGCTCGCCCCTCTGCCCCGAATATCGGGCAGGGGGCGAAGAGTATCGAGAGCAGAGCGGCCCCGATGATGCTCCGGATCGCCGCCCCGCGAGCCCTTGCATCCGAATTCAGGAGATATCGATTCATGCGAGCAGAGCCTACCCCGTCTGGGCGCCCCTGGGCCGGGTGGGGCAGGCCGGAATCGATGGGGGGGAAGGCGAGTACCCTGCGGGAGTTTTCTCTCTTTTCACTGAGAGGCCGCCTTCGGAGAGTAGAAGATCGGGGAACTCCAGGCTCGTTCCTGGATCGTGGGTCGATGCTCTTCCGAACAGCATTCGGCCAGATCGTCGGAAATGCTGGCTGGATCGAGGCAGTCGACACCGGCTTCGATACAGGCCCATTGGCTCCAGCGGCAGCTGGGGTTTTCAAGCAGGCGCGCGTAATAGAAGGCCGGCGTCGAGGGGTCGAAGGCCGGGTCTGTCCAGACGGCGCATAAATGGGCGGCGCCATCGCCCCTGCGCTCGCAGGTATCGAGGGCAACACTGGCTTGGTTGGGTCCACCGGCCACGAGGATTACTTCTTCGCGCAGAGTATCCCCCTCGGTCCAGCCCTTGATGATCTCGATGCGTTGCAGGGGTGCGGCGGAAGTGTCGGGATCCCGGAGCGCGTCGACGATGAAACTCGGCCCCCGGCCTTCGCTCCTCGGGGCCGGGAGATCCCCCCCCATTGGGACTCCCCCCTCGTATCCACGCCCGGGAAGGTTCGTACGATCACAGACAGACTCGTCGTATTCCCAGCCGCCGAAGAAGCGCAGGATCGGGCGCGTGCCGCTCGTGCCGTAGGCCTCGCGTCGCTGCATCGCTTCAAAGAGAGCCTCCCGGGAGTTCTCTTCGGCCCAGAGTACCGCGAGACCGCCGGGATTGAAGAGCAGGTTGTCCAGCAGACCGGAGGGGATCCCATCCCCCGCATGTTTGCCTCCGCCCCCATGGCCGGGATGGCCGCGTTCTTTTGTCAGCCCGGGCGTTCCGAGGTGGGTGTCGGTACTCGCGATGAATCCGTATTTGAGTGGGTTCGAACCGAGTCGCTGCTCGAGGGCCAGGCCTCGCTTCAGGGCATTTCGCAGAAAATCGATCTCTTGGAGCGGCTCGGATCCGAAATAGGGAATCATATGCGGGCTCGACAGCTTCTCGAAAGCACAAGCTTCGTCGGGGGCAGCCGCATCGAGCATGCATTCGGAGTCACCCTTATGCTGCATGATCTCAGCGAGGCGGTCGTAGCGGCGTCGCAGGGGCACTTCGGCGGCTTCGATTTCCTCGCCGAGCTTGCTGGCCGAAGTGAAAGTATAGCTTCCACCGATATTCGAGTTATGGGGGATCGTAATCGCCTGGCAGCCCGGGATCCCCTTTCGGCATTTCTCCTCGAGTTGCTTCCAGAGTTCGATTGCTTCGAAGCCGGTCTCCATCACGGAGATGGGAAGTTCGGGCACCTTTTCGTTTCGGAAGATCACGTTGCGGTGGAGGTGAGAGCCAGCACCGGGTCCCGCGGTCCATTCGTAACCCACGAAAGTGGTGAATTCGCATGCCTCGCTGCGATCGTAGGCGGCCTCGGCAGCGGCCCGGGTTTCCGCCCAGATTCCGCTGGCAGCCTCCAGGCAGCTTCCCCCGCCTTCGCCACAAAAACCCCAACGGCTTCCGAAGACCGCGTAGCGCCCGTTCATCAAATAGAAGGCGACGCGGGGAAAGCGGCGGTAGATCCGACAGACGATGGAATCGTGGCCGACCGTGCCGGGTGTCTTGCAGATATGGGTCTCTCCGAGTTGTTCCGCATGGTCGGTCACGACCGCGAAATCCAGGGGCTGGTCCAGTTGAACGCTTCGCAGGGGCCGACCCTTCTCATCGTGAGGTTGAATCCCCAATTCACCGCCTCTGGCGAAGCGATAGGCCTCCCGGGGTGTGATTCGATTGTCCTGGGTGCTCGCATCCTGGGAGAATCCGGTATGGACGTGGGTGTCTCCGAAGAAGGGGCGGCGATTTACATCATATGAAGCGCAGCGCCTTCTCTCGTCAGGGATCGCCTGGGGGCTATCGCCCTGCGCGGAATTGACGCTGGTGGCCAGCGACGCGATTCCGATCGCAAGGGATCCGTAGAGGGCGATCCGCCGCCAGCGGCGGATTCGGGTTTGGGGTCGAGGGAAGCTCGCCGTTCTCGCACTTGATCGGGAAAGAGACATATCGGAAGATCATAGTGATTCGCAGTGATCGGGTCATCCGGGTCGGCGGTCTGGGTTTCAGCTTCGTGGCCGAATGAGTGTCCGAAGTGACCTGAGGGCGATCTTGTCTTCGAGTTCGGGGCAATGCCGATGACAGAGTTCTTGAATTTCGGATGGTTTGACTGCGGCTGGATTGAAGAGTTGGGCGGGCAGCGCTTTCCCACCGAGTTCCCGGATCACGTCGACTTCGCGCAGGCCGAGAGTGTGGACGCGAACCTCTTCGAGGTGTTGCGAGATGCTACGCACCTCGAGTACCCGGCTGATGGCCCCGATCCGCTCGCCCGGCGCGACGGGATTGATATGGTGGGAGCGTTCGAGGCGTTCTTCGAGAATAGGGCGCAGATCCCGCTCCGAGCACGCCTGGGCGAGGGCCTGGACGAATCCGCCGCAGACGATCAGGCCGTCGCTACCGAAACGCATGGTGTCCGAGTGTACGGGATGTGTATTGCGGAAGAGGGTCGTGAGCAGAAGATTTTCACTGATTCCGATCGGGCGAACGGATGGATGGAGAATGACCTCCCCTTTGCTGAGCGGGGAACGCGGTCCCTCAGGAGGTCGAGAACAATTCTCGATAGATTCACGATGGGCTCGGCTGGGGCTGGCATCAAAGAGGTGCGCGTCGGCGGAGGCAGTCTGAGGTTCGAATTCTGCTCTTTCGGTCGGAATGAGATCGTAATAGGAATCCTTGATCAGGCTGAAGACGCGTTCACCCTTCTGGTTGATCAGGATATGTGTCGTTCGAATCACGCTGGCGTCATTACGAGACGTATTGGCCATGGATTCGATTCGGACATAGCCCCTGAAGGTATCTCCGATCTTCGCGCGTGCCTCCTGGCGTGCGTCTTCAAGTCCAAGGTGCAGGCGGCAGGATTCGCTGAAGGGTTCGACGGCCAGACATAGGGTCAGGTTCAGGAGCATGCCGAAGGGCAGGGCGGTATCCTCGAGCCCCCAGGCACGGGCGTATTCCGAACTCGAATGAATGCGCGAGGCAGAGGGAAAAGAGGCCTGCCAGAGCGTTCGCCAGCCCTCATCGATCGTGATTTCCGCGGGGCATTCCATGATCTGGCCGATGCTGGCATTCGAAAGCTCAAGGCCATAATGCGGAATCCGGCCCTGAACGACCGAGATCGGCGCCTGGGGCCCGCTGGAGGAATCCGCCCGTCGCAGAATTTCCCGGGCTTGGGCCAACATCGGAGGGCCGGCCATCTTGCCCTTATGGACCAGGACTCCACCGCGCTCGTCGAATTTTCCGAGCAGTTCTCGAGCCTCGGATTCTTCCCGGGCGCTGGGCGAAAAGATTCTGCGGGCCATTTTCTCCTGATTTGGATGGATGGTGAAGATGCCCGTAAAACCGAGTTCCCTCATCTTTTCACATTCGCGCTGAAAGCCGCGTGGGTCGTTGAAATCCAGGAAGGGGGATGCGATGGCCGGCAGGCGTCGAGCGCGGGCGGCCATGACCACGGCGGAGCGGGCTGGCCCGAGAGTATCGTCGCAGGCGATACCGCCGAGTTCCGCCAGGAAGTCCGCGTGTCCCAAGGCAACGGCCTTGACTCTCGGGGAGGCGCTCACGATTTCGTTGGCCGCCAGGATTGCGGCGGGGCGTTCGAGCAGGCAGATGAATTCGATGGATCCGTTTTCGATTTCCAGCCGCTTCTCTTCGAGAGAAACCAGTTCGTCGAAACGGCGGACGTCCCGAGCGCTTTCGAGCATCGGGAGAATCAGCATATCGACATCCGGATGCAGGCAGTGGCGGAGGTCCTCGATGGCTGCTTCGGGATGGTCCATGCCGTTCACTCGGATCAGGAGTCCGCGGTCGTGGAAGACTCCCCGCTCCAGCAATGAACTCAGCCAGCGGCGCGCAGAGGCTTTTTTGTTCTCCTCGACGGAATCCTCGAGATCCGCGATGCACCATTTCGTGTCTAGGCTGGCCAGTCTTTCGGGATCGATTTCGTTGCGGAGAAAGAGCAGGCTCTTCAAGGGGGTCGGGGATTCATGAGGCTTGGATCGCGGCTGCGGGGCGGGCTTCAGAGCTTTCCGATTCGGTTTTTCCCTCTCGAATTTCTCTTCTATCCCGGGGGTGTATCCAAATTGATCCAGGTCCGAAAAAATTCCCATGAATTCGATCTCCAAGGCTTTTTGGGGGCCATGAAGTGCCCCGACGGCCTTGAACGGCTCGATCGAATTCTTTCCTCGAAGTCGATTATTCCCTGCAGTCCCGGCCTTGCTCAATCAGTCGTGATTCGCCGCGCAGGTGGACCAACTCGGCCCCAGAAATCGGGGTCGAGGCCGAAAATCTTCCAAAATGACCGGGGAATTGATTTCTTCCCGGCTCGCCAGAGCCAGGCCCGAGGAACTCCGCGGGAGCATCTTTGCCCCCCTCCCCCTGTTCCCCACCGGGGGGGGCGGGCCCTCGACGCTCTTCCGGCGGCCGTTTCAGAATCGGTTGAATCCCGGAAGGAAATGCCCCGCATGGGCTCCGCCGTCCACCGGCAGATCGACGCCGGTGCAGTGCAGGCTCGAGTCTCCGGCAAAGAAGCAGACCGCGTCTGCGATTCGCTCGAGAGGGACTTCGCCGGGAATGCCGCGATCCTCGGTATAGGCGAGGGTTTCGTCGATGAGTTCGGCCAGTTGAGGCAGCCACGGGCCATACATTTCGGCATTTCCACCCGCCGGGCAGACCGAGTTGATGCGAATACCATCCCGGCCCAATTCGAGTGCTGCGGATTTGCTTAATCCCCGCAGCCCCCATTTCGAGGCGCAATAGGCGGTGATGCCGTTCATTCCGACCAGGGAATCGAGTGAGCCCACGTTCACGATCGACCCTCCTCCCTGGGCTCGCATGACGGGCACGATGGCCCGCAATCCCATGTAGGGTCCGACCGTGTTGACCTCGAGAATGCGTCGGAAGTCTTCCTCGGAAGTATTCATGATGCTGCCGAGATGCAGGGCCGCCGCGTTGTTGACGAGACTATCGATTCGTTCGCCCCGTTCGAGCGCAATGCCGACGATCCGCTCCCATTGATCGGGTCGGGTGATGTCGTGGGGTACGTAGTGGGCCCTCTCGCCCAGGGAATCGGCGACCTCTGCGCCCCGTTCGTGCAGGATGTCTCCGAGCACCACGTTGGCTCCGCGCTCGACGAAGCGCCTGGCGATGGCTGCCCCCGTACCGCGTGCGGCGCCGGTGATGATGGTCAGGTGTCCTCTGAGATCTTGCATCGGGATCTCCTATCGGGATGTTCCCGGTCTTCCGGCCATGGCTTCTATTGGGGGGGCTTCTATTGGGGGGAGGGGATCGGAAGAGCCCGCCGGCTTCGGGGTTTCGGGGGGAATCGAGTTGGACGGGTGCTTCATCCGAGGAGTGTAGAGCAAGGGCTCACCGGATTGCCTCTGTTTCGCGGGGGTGCGCCCGAGTCCAGTTGCGAGCCCGGAAAAGTCCACTCGCACATCGGATGGGTTGACGGCCGGGAGAGATGGCGGGATCGCCGGGTCTCCCGGCGCAGCGAAGCGGGTTTTGGGCGATCCCTTCCCGGCCGATGGGGTCTTGCCCCGGCCTTCTCCAAGGCCGGCATCCCCATCCCCGGCGAAAGGGGGGGGCGCCGGGCAGAGCCGATCCGGGATTTTTCGATTCGGCTAGTCGCCGTCCAACACGTCCCCGGCGACAAGATCTTCCAGGTAGGGGGCATCCCACCAGGACAATTGGAGTTGCTTGGCCCGGCGGAAGAAGAGCTGGCAATCGTATTCGATGGTGAAGGCCACGCCTCCCCAGATCTGTGCGCAGACGCGGGTGACTTCGCGATAGGTCTCGCAGGCGAAGAGCTTGGCCATGGGGGCAAATCGCGAGATCGACCGTCCCTCTGCGGCATTCCATGCCGCTTCGTAGACCAGCACCCGGCCCCCATCGATATGTGTCGCCGAATCCGCCATATAGTGGGCGAGGGCCTGAAAGGCGCCGAGGGGCTTGTCGAATTGGATGCGCTCCTTGGAGAATTCCACCGTGATGTCCAGCATCTGTTGGGCTCCGCCAATCGCCTGTGCGGCGAGTAGGATGATGCCTTCGTGGAGGACCTCCTCGAAGGTCGTCCAGCCGCTTCCAGCTGCTCCCAGTCGCTCGCTCGCCGGGATTCGAACGCGATCGAAGTCCAGGCGGTATTGAGTGTCGGCGGACTGCGAATACTGCTGGGTGAGTGTGAGGCCCTCGGCATTCGGATCCACCAGGAATAGATCTACGCCCTCGCTGCTCCGCGCCAGGACGATCAACCTCTCCGACGCGCTGGCGAAGTATACATGCCGCTTGACACCGGATAGCAGGAAATCATCGCCATCGGCTGCGGCCTCCAACTGGACACCGATCTCCCCGTAGCCCCGATCCGGCTCCAGCCAGGCGGGAGTCAGAATCGCGTCCCCACTGGCGATCTTTCGGAGCCACTCCGTCTGCTGCGCCTCGCTCCCGGCCTTCTGGAGAAGTCGGGCGCTGATGACAGAACTCACGAAGTGCGGAATGGGCGCCATGTATCGGCCCAACTGCTCGTAGACCAGGGTGGCCTCGAGGATCGTCTGTCCCCCGCCTCCGAGGGCTTCGGGAATCAACATTCCCGTCAGTCCCGATTCGACGAATTGCTTCCAGAGCACGTCCGGAACGCCCTTGGGATCATCCTCCATCTGGCGAACGACTTCGATGGTGCAGTGTTCTTCCAGGATGCCCTGGGTCATGTCGACGATCATCTGCTGTTCTTCGTTCAGAGCGAGGTCCATTCTGGATCTCCTGCGATCTGGCGCCGCTTCGGGTCGCCGGGATTCATTGAAAATCGAGCTTCAATCTTCGAAACTTTGGATTCAGTCCTTCGCCTCGAATGGCTTCTGCGACGGGTCGGCTAGAAATTCTTCGGAAGTCCCAGCTTGCGTCGGGCGATGATATTCTTCTGGATTTCCGAAGATCCGCCGCCCACCGTCTCATTCAAGGTCGCCCGATAGGCTCCCTCGAAACGCCCCGCGAGGGGGGCGTCAGCCTGGCCTTCCCGAATCTGTCCGGCCGCACCCGTGACGTCGAGGGCGTCCTTGCAGACCCGCTGGGAGAGGGTCGTGGTGAAGAGTTTGTACTCAGAGGATTCGATGCTCGGGGGCTTGCCTCCGGACATCGCAGCGCTGAGAAAGCGTTTGCCGAGCCCCTTGGCGACCTGGGTGTCGGTCACGATATGGGCAATGGTTCTGCGCACATTGACGTCATCTCTCAGGGGCTGATCGTCCCGTTTGGCCCGCTTTACCCATTCGACCAGGAGGTTCGAGCGGTCCTCGATAGGGGAAAGCGTAAACATGGTGAAACGTTCCAGATCCAGGGCCTCGGCGATGTAGCGAAAGCCCCGGCCTTGTTCTCCCACCATGTAGTCGGCGGGGACGAAGACGTCTTCGAAGAAGACCTGATTCGTCGTATCCTTCCCGATGGTGGGAAGACTCTGTATTTCCAGGCCCGGATGGTTCATCGGGATCAGGAAGAGACTGAGACCGTCGTGCTTGGGCTTGTCCGGATCCGTTCGCGCGCCCACCCAATACCAATCTGCAAAATGGGCGGAAGTCGTCCACATCTTCTGTCCATTGAGTTTCCAGCCACCGTCGACCTTTTCCGCTTTCAGCTGCATATTCGCGGAATCGGAACCCGCCTGGGGTTCGCTATAGCCGACGGCAAATTCGACTTCGGCACGAAGGATCTGGGGCAGGAATTCCTGCTTGAGTTTCTCACTGCCATGGCGAATGAGTGTCTTCCCGATGATTCCCACGCCCTTGCCGATCTGCGGTGCACCGTGGCGGGCGAGGGCCTCGTTCAGGATGAACTCATAGACCCCCTCGATCTCCTGCCCGCCGTATTGCTTGGGCCACGACATCCCCAGCCAGCCCTGTTTGGCGAGTTTCTTCATGAAATTACGACGCGCCGGCGTGTCGGAGAGTTGGCTGAAATTTTCCCGCGTCGGATCCATCACCTCGGGGTCGTGGTTGTCCACGAGCCATTGCTCTACCTCGGCAGCAAATGCCTGTTCTTCCTTCGAGAAATCAAAATCCATCCGACGCTCCTTGCAAAGGTCAGGGGTAAGGGCTCGCCGCAGGGAATAGCAGATACGAGCCGTTGCGTATCGAAAGTATAGAGCGCCCTCGGCGAGGGGTCAAATCCCGTTCCGGGGCTTTCGCCAGGACGCGCGCGGACACTTGATCGCCAGATCAGGGGCTGGCTGCATCGCCCCTCCTGAGCCCGGCCCGACGCAGAGCGGCCGCGTCGAAGGCGGCGAGCAGGGCGTCGCTGCGAGACTCGATCAAGGATTTCATCTCCGGATGCGTGAGAATCCAGGTATCGTCCGCCTCGACGCCGGCCAGGATCGCTTCGGCCACCTCTTCGGAAGATTGCTTGCCCGGAGTTTGTGTCGCTCGGGGATCGGATTCCGACGCCACCGGGACCGTCCCGACGTCGAGTTCCGGGGGCCGATTTCTCTCGCTCTCGGCGATGCGGGTGGTGACCGCTCCGGGACAGACAACCGATACGCCAATCGGTGCCCCCTGCGTCCGAAGTTCTTCGCGCAGGTACTCGGAGAATCCGACCAGGGCGAATTTCGTCGTCGTATAGGCTCCCAGGCCGCCCTGGGCGAGGGCGGCCAGGCCGACGATGGAGGCGGTATTGACGATATGCCCTCCCTCAGAGTGAGCGAGCATCCGCGGGAGGAATACCGAGGTCGCATGGATTACGCCCCAGAGATTGACGGAGAGGCTCCACTCCCAATCCTTCTCGGCCAGCTCCAATACCGGGCGCGTGACCATGACCCCGGCGTTGTTGCAGAGCAGGTGGCACTTGCCAAAATATTCGTCGGCGACATCCGCCAGGGATTCGATGGCATCGCGGTCGCGCACGTCGACCTCGCAGCCGATGGCATCGCCGCCCCGCTCCCGAAGGGAGCGAGCGACCTCCTCGGCGGCGCGGCCCTCGACGTCGGCGACGACCACCCCCATGCCCCGATCCGCACAGGCCCCCGAAAGCGCCGCTCCAATTCCGCTGCCGCCGCCCGTGATGACCGCCACCCGGCCCTGCAATTCCCGCATCGAGTTTCTCCTTGATGTTGATTCGCTTCCCGGTCGGACTCCGCTGCGACCGGCTTTCCCGCTCCGAAGGGCCCGAATGGAAATTGCCAGCGTCGGGATTCGGAAAGAATATTCTTCCGCTTCTATTTATGCTGCCCGTAGCTCTACTTCTACCGTCCGTAGCTCTACTTCTACGGCTTTCTGCGGCTCGTGGCAATGCGGGCTCCGGTGGCTGGCCGGGATTGGGGAGAGGGGCTTCCGAAAGAAGGGCTCTGGAGCAGGGGCTCGCTGGTCGACTCTTCCGGATCCCGCCGGACTCAGTACCCTCCGGCATTCGGGAAAAGTCTTTGGCGTCGGGATCGGCGAAGAGGGGGAAATCGAATGGTCATTGCAATCTTTCGTTCCAAGTTGAGGGCGGATGCCGGGGCCGAATATCGCCCGCTGGCGATTCGGATGCTGAAACTCGCCCGCTCGATGCCGGGCTTCGTCAGCTTTGATTCCTACTCGGCAAAGGACGGTGAACGAGTATCGATCGTCGAATTCGAATCCGAGGCGGCCCTCGAAGCCTGGCGCGATCAGCCGGAACATCAGGACGCTCAGCGGGCCGGACGCGATCGCTTCTATTCCGAGTACCGCGTGCAAGTCTGCCGGCCTCTTCGCGACTATTCATTCGACGGGGAAGAGCGCCATGAGGAAGTAGCTGCGCCGGATCGCTGATCCGACTTCCATGCCGGATCGGGCTTCCGATGAAGGCGCCATCCCCTTCCGAGAAAGGGGGGAGCGGCAGGGTCGGCGTCAGCCAGGCGGCAGGCGGTCCACCAGCAGTGACGCCTGCCCCCAAGCACAGACGCCGACTTCGTCGGAAATGATCGCATTGGATTGCCCCAGCCCGTCGTCGGAGATCGCGGCCGATCCCTCCAGGAAGAGCCATTCGGTCTCCGGTTCGCGCAGGATGTGGAGGCTGAGATCCGCGTTGGGTGAAGTCCACTCGGAAAAGTCGAGAGCGTTGGCGATGCCCGAGGAGAAATCGCCAAGTGCGGCCAGGCGCGCGCTTGGCCGCGTGATCTCGCAGGCGACGAGTGGGTGGCGCAGGCGAACCCAGGCCCGATTCGTCTGCCCGGGCACGGAGACTTCCTCGCGCAGGTAGTCCACCGCGCGCATCCATCCGGGCAGGTAGGAGATCCTTTGTTGCTGGCAATGGTCTTTTCTATCGAGTTCGGGGCGGGGAGGGGGACGTCCGGAAGCCACGAATTCGCCTCCCGGATTCAGCGAGGAATCCCTGCGGACTCTCAGCGCCGAAACCCGCGCAACCGGGACGTCCCCATCCTCGAGCCAGGCGTCGAGGACCTGGATACGTCGTCCGCCGCGCACCAGACGTATTCGCGGTTTCAGCGGGCGCATGGGAAAGGGGCGCATCAGGTCGAAACTGAGTCGGGCGATGCGCATGGGGATGGGGGACTCGGCGGCTTCGACGGCTCTCGCCAATATGCCCGCAACCGCGCCGCCGCTCTGATGCTCTGGATTCCAGGGGCCCTGGGCAAGATTTGTGGGAACCAGCCATTCCCCATCCAGGGTGTAGACGGCCGGCTCTTCGGAATTCGATAGGTCATGCATGGGGCGGCAGCATAAGGCATCCCACCCGGACGAGACCAGGTCCCGAAAAGATCCGCTCCCGGCGCGATCCCCTTCAGGGATCAAAAGCCGCTACGCCCGCCGCGTCGAGGGCCTCGATCTCATCCGCGGTGTAGCCGAGTTCTTCGAGCAGGGCCCGGCCATGCTGGCCCGCCAGGGGAGCGGCCTCGTAGCGATCCATTCCCCCATCGCAGGTGACGAGGGGGCCCCAACGTCGAAACTTCCCGTAGCGGGGATGTTGCACCTGTCTCGAAAAATCATTTTCCAATGCCTGCGAATCGGAGGCCAGGAAATCTGCGGGACTGCGATCGTCGGCCACCACGCAGGCCACACCCACAGCGAGGAGGAGCCCCTCCCATGCCTTCGCGCTGCGTTCAGCGAGGGTCTCTTCGATCAAGGAAGCCAATGCATCGTCATGGGCGTGACGCGCTTCGCGCGTCCTGAAGCGCGGATCCGAGAGCCATTCCGATCTTCCCGTCGAGGAGCAGAAAGCCTTCCATTCCCCTTCCTGTACCAGGGCCAGGAATACCCAGCCATCCCTCGTCGGATAGAAGCGATAGCAGGCCGAGAGGCCGCGCAATTCGGCGTCGACCCTTGGGCGATCCGCCTTGCCCGCATAGCTCAGCATGTCGTCGCTATTCGCCCAGGCGTTGGCGGTGAGCATGTTGACGTATACGGCCTGGCCGATCCCGAAGCGACGCTGGGCGAGCAGGGCCAGCAGGGTGGCCGAAGCGATGATCACCGCCGTATTGGGATCCGGATTGGCCTCATTGGCCTTCATCAACTGGCGCGAGGCTTCGATGCGATCCCGCATGGACGAGCATTCGGATGGGGGCATTCCCGCTCCCGCCTGCAGCCAGGCTCCCCCCATCGCGGCACCGGCGACGGGATGGGTAGCGGGTCTCTTTGCACCCCCTGCGGCCGGACCATAACCGTTGGCCGAAACCCAGACGAGATCCGGGCGGATGCCGCAGAGGTGCTCGTATCCCACGCCGAGTCGTTCGGGGACGCCGGGGCGGAAATTATGAACCAGGGCGTTGGCCCCGCTCACCAACCTTGCCACGATCTCCTGGCCTCTTTCCGACTTCAGGTCGAGGCAGATGCTTTCCTTGCCCTGGTTCATGCGATCCGCAAAGAGTCCACGAAAGGCACCCTGGCCGAAATGCCTGAAGGGATCTCCGTCGAGGGCTTCGACCTTGATGACGCGGGCCCCCAGATCCGCCAGCATCGAAACGCCGAGAGGCGCGGCGATGATGGTTCCGAGTTCGATCACCGTGATGCCATCGAGTGGGCGGCCCCGGGGCGGGACGGGATGAGGCGGCTCGGGGGGATTCGCTTCCGCCCTCGGAAGGCTCTCCGATTCGAGCTCTTCCGAGTGCTCTCCCCTTCCCGGTGCGGGCCCACCCGCTCGTCCGGGGGTTCGTTCCAATTGAGCGATCGGGCCGATTTGTCGGATTCGTCCGAGATCCGGATGCGTATGCTCGACCACATCGCCGTTGTCGACGAGATCTGGATGTTGGAGAGCCTCGCAGCTCGGTTTCCAGATCTCCGCGGCGACACCACCGTGGGCCCTGAAGATTTCCATCCACTCGTCGGCATCGCGTTCGAGCATGCGTTCGAGGATTCGGCATCGAACTCTTTCCAGACTCTCGGAGGGCAGGGCCTGAAGCCGGGTCGCAATTTCTTCATCCGCCATGAATTCGCTCAGCAGATCGATGGCCTCGAGAAAACCCAGGAAGAGATGTTCGAGTAGATTCCCCAATTGAATCCACTGACCGTCCCGACACTGGACGGGGTGATAGTTGAGGGTGGGCAGATCCTGCATCTGAAGGCCGGCATCGTCCGGCCGGTTTTCGGGATCGAGTCGCCCCAATTCCTCGATCAATACGGTGCCCAGGTCGTAGGGCAGGGTGCCCTGGGCGAGGCTCGTCTCGACGCGGGAACCGTGGCCCGTATATTCTCGAGCGAGAAGCGCCGCCAGGATGCCCTGCACCGCGCCCTGGGCGGCTGCGTGGGAGGCCGTGCCCAATGCGGCGAAGGTGGGGCCGACGCGCTCCTTCTGTCCCTTGAAGGCGGAGATCCGCCCCGTTCGAGTGGTTACGATGCCCTCGTAGCCCGGAATTTCGCAATCGGGGCCGCGGGGTCCCAAGCCACTGATGCCGACGTGAATCAGCTTCGGATGTCGGGTCGAGAGACTTTCGAAATCCACTCCGAAGCGAATCTCCCGCGCCGCCGAGAATGACGAGACAAGAACGTCGGCCCCCTCGATGAAGCGCGCGAGTCGCTCGCGGCCCTGAGCTTTTCCGAGGTCGATCTCCACGCTGCGCTTGCCGCGAAGCCAGAGCGGCCAGGAGGGCAGGCTGCGAAAGGGATCGCCCCCGGGCCGTTCGACCTTGACGATATCGGCTCCAAAATCGCCCAATACCGTGGTGGCCAGGCCGCCCACGGGCCCCAGCGAGAGATCGATTACGCGCATCGCATCGAGAGGTCGCCTCATTCTCGCGAGTATACAGGCGAGGACGAGCTCGCTTCCGGATGCTGCGGCCGATGTGATCGCGATGGGGTCGGCATTCGTAGCCGATCCCGGGCCCCGCTCGCCGATCCAAAGAAGATTGGCAGGGAATCCGGGCGGGAATTCCAGGCCCGCCAAAAAAGACCGGGCGCTCTTGTTCGCGGCTCGAGGAGGTGTAGAGTCACCTGAGGAGCGGGAATTTAAAGGGGTTGTTTCTCGAAGTCGGTGCCGGGGAGGGCGCGCTTTCCGAGAGATGCCGCCGGGAGAAAGACGCCCGATGCGACGACCCGCCCGGAGAGAATGGAAATGATCAGCTCATCTATTGCCTCCGAGGCTCTGAGGAAGTCTCAGCCGGCTTTCGAGTTGGGATGGCGCCCGCTCTTTGCAGGGATGGCGCCGAAGGCCCGAGGAGAAGAGTAGATGCCGCCATTGAGCGATGTCATGAATCACTTGAATCGGCTCGTCGCGCCCTGGCGCTGGCTGACCGATCCTCTTTTTGTGGGTCTGGATCGTCTTCCCCAGGATCGGCCCATGCTCTTCGTCGGCAACCATACCCTGATGGGAGTTCTGGACGTGCCTCTCATGATGGATGGACTCTGGCAGAAGAAGGCGATCGGCATTCATGCATTGGGCGACCATTTGCATTTTGGAATGCCGGGCTGGCGCGATCTCGTCCAGAGCTTTGGCGTGATCGAGGGAAGCCCTGAAAATTGTCGTAGGGCGATGGCGGAAGGAAAGTCTTTGATGGTCTTTCCGGGTGGTGCTCGCGAGGTCATGAAGCGAAAGACGGAGAAGAATAAGCTCGTCTGGGGGTCGCGTTGCGGATTTGCTCGAATGGCCCTCGAGAGCGGGTACACCATCGTACCCTTTGCCTCGGTGGGGGCCGATGATTGTTTCGATGTCCTTCTCGATGGAGATGATCTGCTGAATTCTCCCGTGGGCCCGCTGATTGAACGATTCCACCCCCGGATCGACTTTCTCCCGCCCGTCCTGCGGGGGGTGGGGGTCAGTCCACTGCCCCGCCCCGAGCGTTTCTACTTCTATTTCGGTGAGCCAATCGAAGCCGATCCGGAGCGGCTCGGCGGGGATCATGGGGATCCAGATGCCTGCATGCGCCTTCGCTACCAGGTACAGGCCGCTGTGGAAGCGGGGCTGGCGGCACTGCTGGAGTTGCGCGAGCACGATCCCCAGCGTTCGGTCCAGAACCGCTTTCGAAGAGAAATCTCACGCTATCTCGCGCAGAATTTCATCGGTTCTGCGGGAGAGCAGGAAGCTTGAATACGCCGTCTTCCGGCGCGAAAGTTCCAGGATAGAGCAGGGAGCCCCGGGATGGCTGGATGGGTCGGCAAAAGAAGATGCCCGGCGCCCATGCCTTGCGCGCTTCATTCTCCCTGGCGCGCGCCGCGGGGAATCAGTGGAACCCTCCTCGCTTCCGGCATCGGCATCGGCATCGGGTCGGGATGATCCTTCGGGCCGATTCCAGGATCCCGGGACGTCGGCGTCGTATTCTCCTGGTTGCAGCCATGCTCCTCTTCGTTGCAGTTGCGGCCGGATTCTATTTTCGCCATCTGGAGCAGTTGGAGAATGCCGAGAAGCTCGCTTTCGACTCGTCTGCGGGAATCGATGTACTTGAGAGTGTGGAGATCGGGGGGATCCCCCAATGGATTGGAATCCGCGGGCATGACCTCTCCAATCCGGTTCTGCTCTTTCTGCACGGTGGCCCGGGAAGTTCGATGACTCCATTCCTTCACGTCTACCAGCCCGCGTGGGAGTCGGACTTCACCGTGGTCAACTGGGATCAGCGCGGGGCGGGTCGGACCCATCGGAGCAACGGTGCGAATGCCGACTTCCCAATGAACATCCGACAATTCGTATCCGATGGCCTGGAGGTTGTCGAATATATACGCCGGCGCCTGGGCCAGGAGAAGATCCTATTGCTCGGTCATTCGTGGGGGAGCGTGCTCGGGACGATCTTGATCCAGGAACATCCGGAATTCTTTCACGCCTATATCGGGGTCGGACAGGTTGTGAATATCCTCGAGAATGAGAGAGTCAGCTATCGGTTTACGATGGAGGAGGCCCGGCGTCGGAATGATCAGAAAGCCATCGAGACCCTCGAAGAGATCGGCAAGCCGCCCTATTCGGGGACAGCGAGTGAAATCAGGGGAAAGCTCTCACGCCAGCGCCTGATCCTGACGAAATATGGCGGCTCAATCCACGGAGCGGATAGCTCGTTGCCCCTGCTGGCCATCGCGGCGTCTGCGCCCGGGCACTCCCTGCTCGATCTGGCCTGGTGGCTGCATGGCCTTTTCTTTTCTTCTCGGCTGATGCCGGAGATCGTCGATATCGATCTGCGCACACTCGGGCGGGAATTCGAGGTCCCCCTCTTTCTCTTTACGGGCCATCACGATTACCAGACCCCTTTCGAAATCTCCCAGGAGTGGTTCGAAGGCCTGGAGGCACCCCATAAGGAGTGGGTCTTCTTCGAAGATGCAGCGCATATGGTTCCTCTCGAGATGCCAGAGGAGTTCGCGCGGCAGCTGGTTTCGCGAGTGAGGCCAGTGGCGGTTGCGGGGGCCGGCCAGAGAGTACCCGGGGGCTCGACGAGATCCGGAATTTCTCCGGCGGATGGTCTTCCCTGAATCCGATGCGGGGATCCTCCTCGCATGGCTCGCTACACTGATCGGCCTGGCGGAGAATTCTCTCCGCAGCAGACGGGCGATTGCGTCGCAGGGATCGCAGGGAAAGCATCTGAAAATGGGTCAGCAGGAAGAGGAAAATAAGGAACTCGCGCGGCGATTGATCGACGCACTTTCGAAGGCCGACGTGGATTTCGTCCGGGAGCATTATGCCGAGGATTTCAAGCTCTGGGTGACGGGCTCGCTCCCCTTTAGCGGTACGAATGACAAGGCCGGGGCCCTGAGTGCGATGCCGGCTGTTCTCGGCCTATTTCCTGAAGGGATCCGATTCAACATCAAGGCCATGACGGCCGAGGGGGAGCGAGTGGCCATCGAGGCGACGAGCGAGGGGAGAAGAGTCGGAGGAGATCTCTATCAACAGGAATATCATTTCCTGATGCGCGCGAAGGGCGGCAAGATCGTCGAATGGAAGGAATATATGGATACGGAGCACGCCCGGAAGGTACTCATCGGCGAGTAGGATTCCTTCGACTCCCAGCGGCCGAGAGAGGGGATGCCCGGCTCGTGAATGCTCTGAACTAGATTCCCGCCAGTTCCGCCAGACGCTCCCGATGCTGGGCCGCATCGCCCATGAAGAGGTCGCTCGCCTTGGCCCTCTTGAAATAGAGATGGGCGGGCAGTTCCCAGGTAAATCCCATGCCGCCGTGGATCTGGATATTTTCGGCGGCTATATGGAAGTAGCTTTCCGAGCAGTAGGCCTTGGCGAGGGCCGCTCTTTCGAGAAAGTCCTCGTCATTCTCAGCGGCCGCAAAGCATGCCGCGTAGGCGGCGGATTTTGCCAATTCCACTTCTACCAGCATATCGGCACACTTATGCTTGATGGCCTGGTAGGAGCCGATGGGGCGACCGAATTGGAGCCTGGTCTTGGCATATTCGGTTGCCGTTTCCAGGCAGCACTGGGCTCCACCGACCTGTTCGGCTGCGAGGGCGGCCTTGGTGAGGGAAAGGACGCGTTCGAGAGCATCGGTCTGATCCCCCGAAGACAGCTTCGTCGCAGGGGTCGAGGCCAGCTCCAGGTGTGCAAGCTTGCGAGTTGTATCGAGGGAGGGGACCAACGATGTCGAGAGTCCGGGGGCTCCCCGGTCGACTCGAAAGAGAGCGAGCCCCTCGTCTTCGCGGACGATTACGAGGATGACGTCGGCAACGTGACCATCCAACACCCAGGCCTTCTTTCCGCTGAGTGTGTAGCCATCGCCAGAGGCATCGGCCCGCATCTCCACCCCGGCGAGATCCCAGCGCCCGTTCTCCTCGGCATAGGCGACTGTCGCAAGGGTATTCCCGGCTGCGATCCCCACGAGCAATTCCTTGCGAGCCGTTTCGTCGACGCAATGCAGCAGGGCATTGGTGGCCAGGACGGCCGTCCCCAGGTAGGGAGCGCAGAGCAGGGCCCGTCCCATCTCCTCCATCACGACCAGGAGTTCGACATAACCGTAGCCCGCTCCCCCGTACTCCTCGGGGATGATCAGCCCCGCCAATCCCATCTGTTCGGCCATCTGCTGCCAGACCGCCGGATCGTAACCGGACTCCGTCGCCATCTGTTCACGCACGGTGGCTTCGTCGGATTTCTCCTCCAGGAAGGCCCGCAGGGTGGCGCGTAGTTGTTCGTGTTCATCGGTGAAGCTGAAGTCGATCGCCATGGTTTCTTTCTTCCCTCGCTCTTTTCTCTTTGCCTCTTGATACCTTTATCGGGGTCGCTTATTGGGATCCTTCCCCGAACCCTTCAGGAGCGCGGGACGTCCTTCCAGGGCACTGTCTTGTCGACTCGGGGTTCACCCGGCAGGCCCAATACGCGCTCGCCGAGGATATTGCGCATGATTTCGGAAGTGCCGCCCTCGATGGAATTGGCCCGGGATCGCAGGAATTGGTATTTGGCGAGGCTCTCGGCTGAATCCAACGGGGGCCCCGACTGCCGCAATTCATATCCCGCCTCGAATGCCAGACCGTCGGCCCCGATCACGTCAAGGCTGGTCTCCCAGAGTCTCTTGCTGATTTCGGCCTGGGCGAGTTTGGCCACCGAGCCCTCCGGCCCCGGATTGCCCGCCTTCTGGGCGGCCCGAGCGCGCTGGGCGGTCAGGCGGAGGAGCTCATTCTCCATATAGGAACGCGTGATGCGATCGCGGAGGATGGCCTCCTGGCCCGCCGAAAGTGCCCCCGGCTTGCGCTTCTTCCAGAGCTTGAGGAGGGCACTCGTCGCTCCACCCCCCTTCCTCTTGGCTCCCCCGCCGCCGATGGCCACTCGTTCGTTCATCAGGGTGGTGATGGCTGCTCGCCATCCCTGCCCCTCCTTTCCGAGCATATGGTCATTGGGGATTCGCACATCCGTCATGAAGACTTCGTTGAATTCGGCCTCTCCCGTGATCTGATAGAGGGGGCGGACGTCGACGCCCGGTGCATGCATGTCCAGGAGGAAATAGGAGAGGCCATCGTGTTTGGGTACGTCCGGGTTCGTGCGTGCGAGCAACATGCCCCAGCGTGAGACATGGGCCAGCGTGGTCCAGACCTTCTGGCCGTTGAGCACCCAATCATCCCCGTCGCGCACGGCGCTACAGGAAAGTCCGGCCACATCCGAGCCGGCACTGGGTTCGCTGAAGAGTTGACACCAGATATCCTCTCCGGAGAAGATTCTGGGCAGAAGATCCCTCTTCATTTCTTCGTTGCCGTAGGTCAGTACGACGGGCGCCCCCATGCCGATGCCGATGACGCTGATCGGCGGATCGCCGTGCACAATTTTCGAATGCCTGGAAATTTCATCGTGAACCACCAGGTTCATTTTCGGACTCAGACCGAGTCCGCCATGGCCTTCGGGAAAGTGCACCCAGGCCAGCCCGTGCTCGAATTGCTTACGCCGAAAGGCGACGCTCTCAGACTGCTCGGGATGGATTTCGTCGAGGAGGGCCCGCGTTCGCGTGCGCAGCTCTGCCTCGGACATTTCGCGGTATTCTGCCATGGTACTCTCCGTTCGGGATCGGGCGACGGTCGAAAATCTCTCGCGGCGCTCGCGAAGTTCGTCGGCCCGGGGGCGATTCGCGCGGAAAAATAGTTCAGTTGTGCTTCGTGCGCCCCTTTGGGTCGATAGCAATTTCCTGTCGAGAATGTGTCATTTTCGAATCTTCGCAGGGGCCCTTTATCCCCTTCTCCTCCTCGCCTTCGCTTCGGCTTTCCCTTGCCGACGGAGTATCGGATCCAGAGTTCGAGAAACGCTCGATCTATGCGGATTCAACGAGCGGCCGACATTCGGTGCTCGCGAGAAGGTCGAAGGGCCATGCACTTGACGTGCGGAAGCTGGAACCTCGACTGGCGGGGCAGGGGGCTCGAGGGCCTGGCAGGAAAATTGCGCGGGTATGTGGGAGGCAAAGGCGTTCTGCGGCGGGGCGAGTTCGAAGAAATCCTCCGCGATCTATATGCCCTATCCTCTTTTCGTCGCCCTTTATTTCTCGGATCCCGATTTCGGGGGGAATGTCTTGCGCATGAATTCGGGGTCGATTCCCATGCCCGATGTCAGCTTGAAGTGGGTATGCAGCAGGTGGTGGAGCGCGAAGGCGGTCTGGTTCGTACCCTGGCGCCCAGCGTTGTCCTGGGCGCCATTGACCGCCATCTTGGTGATCTTCAGGCTGAAGGAATTCTTTTCGGCGATCCGGCGTGCCATGGCGAGGGTAAAGGATGAGAGTTCTTCGCGCGCAACCACGTGGTTGACGGCCCCCAGGCGGAGCGCATCCTGGGCGCTGACCTCATCCGATGTGAAGAGCATTTCCTTGGCTTTGCGTACGCCCAATTCGTAGGGATGGTTGAAGAATTCCGCGCCGGAAATTCCCATCGCGACGGTATTGTCCTGGAAGGTGGTGTCCTCTGACGCAATCACGATATCAAAAGGCCAGACGAGCATGATTCCACCCGCGATGACCTTGCCGTGGACCTCGACGAGCGTCGGTTTTGGAATGTTGCGCCAGCGTTCACAGAATCCCAGGTAGACTTCCTGCTCCCGAGCGAATTGACCCTCGGCGCCTTTACCCTCGAAGCCCCCCCAGGTAGAGACTGTCTTGAATTCACGTTGGTTCCCGATCGGATCTCTTTCGCGAAGATCGTGGCCAGAAGAAAAATGGGGGCCGTTGGCGGCCAGGATGATCACCTTCACGGCGTCGTCCTGGGCCGCGAGATCCAGCGCTTCATTCAGTTCGTAGAGCATGCGAGTCCCCTGGGCGTTCCGGGCTTCGGGGCGATTCAGGACAATGCGAACAATCGTCTCCTCGGGATTTTCATAGAGAATCTCGGAAAAATCAGGCATTTCTCGTCTCCGACAGCAAGCGGGTGAGTAGGTGGATAGATGAGCAGATGAGTATTTCTTGAATCGGGAGAAACCATCTTGCCTCGGCGGGCTTTCGGATCCGCTCGATCACGTCATGAAGGTCCTCCCGGGAGATCGTTCGACTCGCCGGAGGGGAAAGCGGATTCGAGTCTCTCCAAGAATCTCTCGCGGGCCCAGGGTAGACGAAATCCGGGGTCTTTTGCGAGTCTTTTCCCGGGATCTCATCCGGCCGGGCGGGGGGCCACCCGGATGCACGATTGCGCATGGGCCCGTTGTAGACGCGAGGGGACTCCCGACCGAGGGCCGCATCCGGGATCGGCTCGACCAGTACGGCTGCCCGCCGACCTGAGAATCGGGACGAACTCCTACAAGCCCGAAGGGCCGGCGGGAAGTGTGCCCAGGGTCCATGGGCGACTCGCAGGTCTTTTCGATCCCCCGCTGGGCTGCGAAGGATGCGGCGGTGGTGGATCTCGCGGAGGCGACGTGCCTATTCAGGGCGCGAAGGGCCGATATCTCGGCCGCCGGGCCAGAAAAACATCTCTAGAGATCCTCGACCTCGTATTATTGGGGGGGGCGGGTTGAGGGATCCCCTGCGGCTGTCCCATACTGACGGGGTAGAATTCTTCCACGATTTCTCCAACCGGGAGCCCTCATGAAACGCATTCAGAACCCGCCCTGGCTGCTGGCATTTTTGCTGCTCTTCCTGGGGTGCGCGAGCAATCCCTCCGAGGTTCGCAGCCATCGGGTCGTCCAGATCAACAATATGAAGTTGGCGCCCGAAGTCGCCGAGGTCTCGGGTGCCGACAATTCCGTCGTATGGACCAACTGGTCGAATAATGTCGCCAGCGTCCACTTCCCGGCGAGCATGAAGAGCGCTTTTACCTGCGACGAGTTGCGGCCGCAATTCGTTCTCAGTGGAGATCGCATCGAATCCGTCGAAGTTCTCGGCGGCAACGAAAGTCTTGCCACGCCCTGTCCACTCAAGCCGGGCAGCTACTCCTACGAGGTCTGGCTTTCCGGATCGAGAATGCAGAGGGAGAACCCCCATTTGAAGATTCAGGGCAAAATCGAGGTCGGCGAATAGGGCATGGATTGCGACCTCGGAGGGACGCATGGCACGGCCATAGTTTCCGTCTCTTCGACCCCTCTTCAGATGGTCCTTCCTTCGCCAGGCAGCATGCATCAGATCGATCGGGTTTCCCTCGGTCGGGCCACTTCCGTCGGGATATCGTTCGGGCGGGACGGCATTTGCGAAGTTCGCGGGGAGAAGAATGGGTGGATAGGGATTCCGAAGAACGGATTCTGGCCGGCCTGAGCTGGTTCGAATTTTGTGATCGATTGAAAGAGGCCGGCGAAGTTGTTTTGCGCGAAGCCTCGCCGCGGGATGCTTTCGATCGGGCGGAGGGCTTTCGTTATCTGAGCCGTCTCACCCGGGTGGCCCTCGAATCCTATATCGAGGCGGCGGATCCCCGTTTTCCCGTATTGCGGCGACCCTCTCACGAAACGGTGAAGATCGGAGCGGATAATCCGGATAACTACTATCAGAGCGCTGCCATTTCCGGCGAATACGATTATCGGCTCTGGGGAAAACGGGGCAGCGTGCACTACCTGGGCTTCGGAACCTACGTGGGCAATTATGGGGCCGGGGGAAAGATGGGACAGAGTGGCTATCTCGAAGCCGCGGATATGGAGATCTCCGCGGATGGAACTTTCGAGGCGATCCTGAGCTGTCGCCCCCAGGCGGGAAATTGGTTGCCGATGGCGCCCGATACATCGTCATTCATCGCCCGCCAGACATTCGAGGATCGAGAGCGGGAGACGATTGCGGATCTGCATATCGAGCGCCTCGATGCCGAGGCAGGCCCGGAGCCCATCACGGCTGAATTCATCGATGTTGGCCTGGAGGCTGCGGCCAGATATGTCCAGGGTACGGCATCCCTCTTTACGGATTGGGCCGAATCCTTTGCAGGTCGGAAGAATGAGTTGCCTTTTTTCGATCCGTCCATCGCTCAGGCGGCACATGGAGATCCGAATATCCTCTACTACCACGGGTATTGGGAATTGGAGCCCGAAGAGGCGTTGGTCATCGACCTGAAGCCGCCCGAATGCGAGTATTGGAATTTCCAGGTCAACAACTATTGGATGGAATCCCTGGATTATCGCTACCATACGATCGCCCTCAATCATCACGGGGCCGAAGCCGCCCCCGACGGATCCGTGAGCTTGATCCTCGCCAATCGGGATCCGGGCCTGCCGAATTGGCTCGAAACGGCGGGTCATCGCCGCGGGACGATGTGTCTGCGCTGGATCCGGGCAGCGGAGAATCCCGCTCCGAAGACCCGGGTGGTTTCAGTCGAGGATCTGATCAGGGATCGCTGAGTCCGAAGCGCTGGCGGTAGCTCGCGAAGGCGCTCTCGATGTCTTCGCGTGGGAGGCCAAAGGTCTCCAGGCTATATTCATGAGCCGCCCGCTTGTCTCGGGCGTTCGCGGAGAGCCAGTTCTTCATGGCGCCCAGGCTCTGAGATTCGAAGGGCAGGTCAAGCCAGGCATAGATGCGGCGAATTTCGGCCAGGGGATCCCGGCCGACGGCCCGAAAATCACAATCGAAGAAGTTCTCCGGCGGCATCGCGTCACGGACTGCCATGAAGTCGTGGATCGCCCCATGCCAGCGCTCGAAGGATTGCCGTCCCAGAAGATGGGGGTCGACATCGGCGCGATTGAGTTGCCAGAGCGCGTAGGCCATCGAGGCGATGCTGGGGAGGGTTTCGCAGGGATCGCGATGGGTCTGGATGATCCGAGCCTCGGGAAAGGTCTCGAAGAGTATTTCCCCGAATCCCAGATGGAAGGGGGCCTTCAGCACCCAGCGGGTGGCTTCACGGCCGGATTCCTTCTTCTGCCACTGCAGGAATCGAAGCATATTGGCCAGGTATGCGTAGGTGGGCCGAAGGTCCTGGTCGGCCATCCACGCGATGTAGCTGGGCACATTCATGAACGATTCCGGAACCCAGCTCTTGAAATCATGCTCGCAGAGCATGATCTCTTCGTCGGGGCCTTCGGCATCCCAGGGATGAATCGAAGCGAGAACAGGCTGGGTTTCGAGGATCATGTCGATCTCTGCATGAGCTGCGGCGATTCGCTGATCGCGAGTGCGCCAATCGCCATTCTCAGCAAATGGAGAGGGGAAACGCGCTTCCCACCAGAGCACCGAGTAGGCATCCGAATCGCAGGCCAGAAGGCGATGAAGTCGCGTCGTCCCCGTCCTCGCCAGCCCCACTACGAAGAGAGGGGATTCGATCTTCTCAGCGAGAATTTCCGGATGACGATTGAAGTGATCCTGCGCGACCAGGCGCGTGCAGAGACTTCCCAGGATGCGGCCATGCTGTGCAAGTCGGCCGGCGGCACTGAGGTCGGCCTCCTCTTCGATGCTTCGAGTCAGTACCTCCAGGCCCTCGCGAAATTCTTCTGCGCCGAAATCCGCAAGACCGGTTTCCCGGCGAGCGGATTCGAGCAGATCGGAGGTCTCGAAAGAGACCTCGGGCAGATCCTGCTGCTCCTTCATGTCGCTGATCTCCTGACCATTCCCCGGGAGCCGGGATTCCCGTCTGCATGCGAGATCTCGATCCGAAACGCCCTGCGACTTTGTCGGCTCTCAGGCCCCCGATCCGGCACGTTAGCGGATGGCCACAGGATTGATGACGGCCTGGACGGCTCCTACGAAGCGCGGCTGCCCCAGGACAAAGAGAAATTCGTGAACGCCATCGGCGATCAGGGCCCGGCTGTCCATATTTTCAAGAATGTAGACTCCCCGCTCGGCGAGGAGTTCGGGGTGAACGGGGAAGATCTCATCTTCCTTCTCGGAGGGCAGGGCTTCGAGTCCCCAGGAATCTGCCCCGATGGCCACGACGCCTTGATCGGCGAGGAAGCGGGCCCCCTCCAGCCCCAGTCCCGGTTCCCCGGCCATGAAGCGCGCGGGATCCGAGTCCGCGATGTCTAGCCATCCCGTATGAAGAAGCACCACGTCTCCTTTCCGGATCGTGATGCCATGGCTTCGGGCCGCCGATTCGATTGCCTCGCGATTGATCGCCGTGCCCTCGGGCAGCGGGGATTTGCCGAAATGCTGAACCATATCGAGTAGAACACCCCGGGTGACGATGGGGGGCAGGGCGTGGGTTCCGAATTTCAGCAGTCCCGTGGTTCGCACGAATTCACTCGCATGCGTGTTGTTGTAGTAGACGTGGTTCTTGCCCATATGGCCCAGGCCGTCGATCTGGCTTCCGATTCCCATCCAGAGTTGCATCAGATCGTCATTGCCCGTCGCCTTGTTGCTGCCCAGGGTTGCGCCGGAGCCATCGGAGAGTTGGAGCACGGTCATCTGGTAGCTTCGGGGTCCGTAGGCGGGAGTATCGGGTCCCGTTTCGACGCCCAGGGCGTAGGTCTTGCCGCGCTTCACCAATTGGATGGCCTCGAGGACCTTTGCGGGCGAGAGGTTGTTGATTGCCCCCAGCGTATCGTCGGGGCCGTAAGGGGAGGACGTCTGCGCAAGCAGGGGAAGCGCCAGGAAGAGGGTGATCGCGAATCCGAGGCGGGCAATCATGCGAGTTCTCCAGGCCGGTTGAGAGTCAAAGCGAGGCTGAGGCGCTTGAGGATAGCAGCCCGCCCAATCTTCACTGGGGGAGTGGCTCTGACGTCTCGGGATCGATTATCGTATTGGGCATTCTGCTGGAGGTGAATTCATGACCCGATTCGGCGTGGCCTTTTTTCCGACCGACTACTCGATCCAGCCCGTCGAACTCGCGCGGGCCCTCGAAGAGAGGGCGCTCGACTCCCTCTTCGTCACGGAACACACCCACATCCCCACGAGTCGCGAGACGCCCTGGCCCGGGGGCTCGGAACTGCCTCGGGAATACGCCCATACCCATGATCCCTTCGTGGCCCTGGCGGCGGCGGCGGCCGTCACCACGAAATTGCGCCTGGGTACGGGGATCTGCCTGGTGGTGGAACGCGATCCGATCCAACTCGCCAAGGAGGTGGCCTCCCTCGACCTGATTTCCGAGGGCCGGGTGGTGCTGGGCGTGGGGGCGGGCTGGAATCGTGAGGAGATGGAGAATCACGGCGTTCGTTACGATCGGCGTTGGGCCATCGTGCGGGAGAAGGTTCTGGCCATGAAGGCGATCTGGAGCCACGACGAGGCGGAATTCCACGGCGAGTTCGTGGATTTCGATCCCCTCTGGTCCTGGCCCAAGCCCGTGCAACCGGGGGGACCCAAGGTCATGATCGGCGCCCAGTCGAAGTGGACCTGGCCCCGGGTGGTGGAATACGGGGATGGTTGGATGCCCATCGCCATTCGCGGCGATTGCGTGGAGGGCATGGACGAGTTGCGGCAAGCCTGCGACGAGACGGGTCGGGACTTCGAAAGCCTGGAAAAGCCGATCTTCGCGCCCCGCCCGGAGCTGGATGCCGCCAAGCGATTGATCGAGGCGGGCTTTACGGAACTCGCCTTCGCATTGCCCTCGCTGCCGTCCGAAAAAGCCCTGCCCCTACTCGATCAATTTGCGGAATTGGCGAATGCTCTGGGCCAGTCCCGCTAGGGCCGGGATCGCCCGCGCTTCCTTCTGCGGGCTCGTGCCAGCCCGTGCAGGGTGAGAAGTGCGGCCAGGCTCGACATCAATGCCGTCGGCTCTGGGATGACGAAGAGCCCGTTATCGGTGCCGGCCAGCAGGTCATCGAATACGAGCTTCTGGATCATTTCATGCTCGGGTTGGCAACTGCTCCCATAGTCGGCCCAGCTGGCGCCGCCGTCGCTGGATTCCTGAATGCAATTTCCGTAGGAGACCCAGACGTGATCGGCGTCGCCGTCGTCGACGGCGACCGACGTGAACTGACTGCCCCCCACCGGCGCGATGTCCGAGAAGGTCCAGGAACAGAATCCCCCCGGAGATCCCGAGGGCAATTCGCCCCTGTAGACGGAATCCTGTGTGACGACGTAGACCGTATGATCCCCGCTGATTTCGACCCCGTCGATTGCGGCCACGACCTCGCTCTGCATCTGGGTGATCGTGGCATCCGAGGAGCAACTCGGTTGCCAGAAGCTGCTCGAAAGACAAAGGCTGAGGCGGGCGCGGATGCCCGTTTCAGGGCTTCGAGCCTGGCCGCTATCATCCCCGACACCGACCCAGACGGTTTGGTCGCTGACCCAGAGGGCATTGACGGGCATCTTCAGCAGACTCGATCCCGAGTTGAGGTCGTCCGCACTCCAACTCACACCCGCGTCGTCGGTGTAGAAGACCCCCCCCTCGCTCCCCGTATCTTCGTTGGCCGCCGTCATATAGACCCGGTCGCAACTGCCGTATTGTTGGAATTCGAGTGCCGTCGTTCGAGTGCGATCCGAGCGATCGCTTTCCAGGGGTTCTCCGATGCCGTCGAAATCGCTGGGGGAGAAGGTCAGCGTCCAATCCGTTGCGGCTTCGGGCAGGCTCGTCGACAGATCATTCCGGTAGACCTTGCCATTTCCCACGAAGACCTGACTGCTATCCGAGGGGTTGATGGCGACGGCCGTGGGGGGGGCACCGTCGGAGCGGGGGAAGATCGGATAGACCCAATCGCCCGCCGCCGCGGTACTCGCCGGATCCGTGGGATCGAAGTTCAGGGCCTTGCCCACGCCGCTCTTGGTCGCGATCCACAGATCCTTATCCGTGGGGGAATTCTCAAAGAAGTCCATATCGTAGATGACCACGCCTTCGATTCCCCGCGCATTCGCCATCTCCTCGCCGGACGGTTCGGGAAATCCGGTGGTGCTGTCGTGTGCGATTTCACCGATTGCCATGTCGGTGGCGATGTAGAGTACGTCCGAATCGTTGGGGTCGATGTCCAGGGAGGGGTCGTTGGCATGAGTCGTGAACTGGATGACCGTCGGTCCAGAAGGTCCGCTGGGCTGAATCGTCGAGGAGAGATTCGGGACTCCGCTCCAGGAGGGGGTCGTGGCATCATTGTCGAGAATGGAGGTGGAGATGAAGACGAAGCGGCTCTCGCCGCCGCCGCCACTCGCACTGCCCTTGAAGCGAATTACACTGGGGAATCCGTCCATGAAGCCATTCGATTCGCAGCCGCTTGCGGAGAGGCCGCATTGGTAGTCCCAGCCATTATTCCAGCTGGTTCCACCATCGTCGGATCGGAAGGCCATGGCGTTGACCGACGAGCCGGCGATGTAGAGGATCTGCCCCGATGAATCCTCGGGATCGGCCGCCACCAATCGCACGTCCAGGGAACAATCGCTAACCGGGCAGCTGCCGGTCCAATTCTCCACGGGGGCCGTTGCGGGCAGGTTCCCGGAGAGATCCGTATTGCCGCCCGCCCAATCCGTCTGCCAGAGTGTCAGCACGCCGAGATCTTCCATCAATACATAGCCGCTGCTGGAACTCGTGACGGCAATCGAGAGCACCCGGCCCGCCGAGGCTCCACTGAAGACCGATGTGAAGGTCGACGAGGCGCCGCCGGTGTTCAGATAAACCTCTCCGCTCGAGGTCCCCGCGTAGATCCCCGAGGCGTCTCCCCGCAGCACCGTCACCTCATCCAATTGTCCGCCCGTAGTCTTATTGGCCTCCACCCACGACACGGCGCCCGCTACGACATCCCCCCCGTCGGGGCTTACGTAGAGGCCGTCATGGACGGTCGCGGTGCTGACGGTCGCATATACATCCGACGATGAATTGGGATTGAATTCGACCTGGCTGGCCGGCCCCACAATCGAGCCGGTCGCGGTCGTGGTCGGAAAGGTCACGGAACTCCATTTCGGCGTGGAGGCATCCCATTTGAATACTCCTCGCTGACTGGAATCCACCGCGATCAGGATTTCCGTGGCTCCCCCATTGTCGAAGGCTTCGATGTCCGCCACTTGCCCACCGTAGAGGCCGAGATTGATCTTCTCGACATCCGCCTGGGCGTTGGCAGCGAACATGAGTCCGAGAAAAAGGACGAGTGGACAGTGAAGTGGTTTTCGAAATTGCAGCGAGCGACTCATGAGATCCCCCCCCCTGGGTTCATCGTCGATTCTTCTCTTCGGGCTTATTCTACGGGCCTGATTTCCTGGGCCTATTCCCCCGACCGTTCTGAGATTTCGACGAAGTCACGATTTCCTTCTGATCCTTTCAAGCCTAGGCCAACTCCTCTGGGTCGGCTCCAAAAAAATCGCAACTGCTGCTCGAGAAAAGGGTCTCGGTGGGTCCGCTACTGAAAGACCTCCGGAATGGCGCCGTTGCTCAGCTCGAGCCGCGCTTAGAAGATATGCCTAGAGGATATGGGTTCCCTGCGGCGAGCCGCTGAGATGGCTGCCGATGACCGAGTATAGATCCGGTCGCACCTGCACATGCTGCGTGATCACATGGCTATCCCGAAAGAGGCGCTGTAGCCGGGATTCCGAGTAGATCGAGGTCGCGCCGCCGAGGCGGTATGCGCTCGTCGCCACCTGGGCGCCGACTTCCACGGCGTGCAGGGTGGCCAGGCGAATCGATGCGCGCTCTTCCACGCCCACGCGATCCTCGCAGGCGGCCTCCCACATCGCCTCGGCACATTCGTAGTAATGACCGCGAGCGGCCCGCAGGCCGACTTCGGCTCGGGCCAACTCCCCCTGGAAATCCCGTCGGTGCGCCATGGGTTGGGACTGTCCGGTGGCCGTCTTTGTCTCCGCGAGGGCGGTCAACTCCTCGAGCGCCGCACGCCCCAGGCCCAGGGCAATGGCGCCGAATCCGACCGCGAGCAAACCCACCTGGGGAATCCGGTAGATGGGGTAGTCCCGCGGTTTGCGCACTTCCCAGCCGGGGATGAAGTCTTCGGAGACCAGCACATTCTCGAGTCGGAAGTCCGTACTGCCCGTGCCCGCCAATCCCGAAACATGCCAGGTGTCGAGAAAATCCACATCGCCCGCCGGAACCACGACCATATTGGTGCGGGCATCGCCCCTTTTGTCGAGGATGGGCTGGCCGTCGCGGAAATAATGAGAGCCCGCGAGGACCCAATCCGCATTCAGGGTGCCCGAGCCAAAAGGCCATTGGCCCGATACGCGGAAACCCCCGTCGACGGCGTCGGCATGGCCTTTGGGCGCGTAGACGCCGGCCAGGATGGATTCCGGACTCGAGAAGATCTGGCGCGCGGTCTCGTCCGGAAGTTGGGAGAGCGCCAGGCTCGAGGCTACGGAAACGGTGACGCACCAGGCCGATGAGGGATCGCCAGCGGCGAGGTTCTCGATGATTTCGAAAGAGGGATTGAGGGGAAGTTCCAATCCGCCCAGGGATCGGGGAACCCAGAGTCGGTAGAAGCCCTCCTGGGCCATCTTCTGCGCGAGGTCATCCGGAAGTCTCCGCACTTCCTCGATTTCGTCCCCGCGCTTGCGAAGGGTCGGCACCATCTCGAGGCTGCGTTCGATGACGTCGGATGCGATTGATAAAGCGCTGCTCATCTTCGTCTCCTTTAGCGAGCGAGTCCCAGAAGGCTCGCGATATTATTCTTCTGCATATCCGAGGATCCCCCCACGATCGGCATGCCGATCAGGTCCCTGACATGGCGCTCCATGTCGTGGCCCTCCGATAGCCCGTAGGCACCCAATACCCGCTGGCATGCGAGTGCGATCTCGACCGAGGTATCGGCCACGAAGAGCTTGGCCATCGACGTTTCCACGCCGCAGGGTCGGCCCTGATTGGCGAGCCAGGCCCCGTGATAGAGCATGTGTCGGCAGGCCTCGAGTCGGGTACGCGCTTCGACCAGCCGATGGCGAATCGCCTGATGGGCGGAGATCAATTTCCCGAATTGTTTGCGCTGCTGGGCGTAGGCCCAGGCTTCTTCGACGGCGGCCTGGGCGATGCCGAAAGTGACGGCCGTGATTTCGATCTTTTCGACGTCCAGGGCGCGTCCCGTCAGCATCCCCCAGCCCTGATTCCAGCCCTCTTCTCCCCCCACGATCGCTTCGGCGGGGAGTTCGACATCTTCGAGAATCACATCACTCGATAGCGTATACCTGAGATTCCCATGCTCGATCGGATGCACTGTGACCCCGTCGGCATGCGTCGGAATCAGAAGGAAGCTGAGGTTGCCGTGGCGAGGCCCGTCCTCGTCGCTCTTTACCAGGCAGTAGATGGTATCCGCGAAGTCCGCTCCAGTGCACCAGCGCTTGTAGCCATTGACGACGACACCGCCATCCCCTGTCCTATGCGCGGTGGTCCTCACGCTGGCGAGGTCGCCTCCGACATCGGGTTCGGAGAGACCGTACGCGAAGAATTGCTCACCCCGGGCGAGTTTTGGGAGCAGGGCCCGCTTCTGGGCCTCCGAGCCATTCTCGGAAATATTCAAGCCACCGTAGAAGGCCGAGTGGATGAAGGGGCCGGCGGCAAAAGATCCTCCCCGGCAGAGTTCTTCGATGATGGCGACAGCCGCCACGAGATCCCTTCCCAGGCCGCCGTACTCGCTATCGATCGTAATGCCGCAGAGTCCGAGATCCGCGAGTTTGCGAAAGACCTCCAAGGAAAATCGATGCTCCCGATCCCAGCTTCGAACTTTTTCGGGCGGCATTTCCTCGGCTACGAACTTGCGCAGCATATCGCGCAGATCGCTGAGGGACTCACTTTCATCTGCGAAAAGCATGGATTCCTCTCAGTGGCTGGGGGAGGGAAAGGCATTTCCCCAGTGGTCCAGGAATGCGAGTTTTTCGACCGGTCGGCGCGAGATCGGCCCGTGTCCGCCGCCGACGGGATAACCGATGGGGATTGCGCAAGCCGTTCCCCACGGCTCGGGAATTTCGAGAATCCCTCGTACCTCGTCCTCGTAGCCGCAGAGCAGCGTTGTCAGCGTACAGCCGAGCCCCTCCGCGCGGCATGCCAGGAGAAGGTTCTCTACCGCGGTGTAGATGGATGCACCACCGACCACCGAGATCCGATCGAGTCGAGCGTCCGTGATTGCCATGAGCTTGGGATTGAAACAGAAGATCACCACGGCGGGAGATTCTCCGAAGTGGGCCCCGAGGTAGTCCCCGGCCGAGAGCATTTTCTCCTGCTGGGTCCGGAGGGCCTCCGGGGCGTTGGCGAGTTGTTCCCGATGGCCCGCGGAGTAGTCATTCCAACCGCGCAGATAATATTCACCGAGGCGTTCTTTGCGTTCGGGATCCCTGACGACGATCGCCCGCCAGGGTTGGACGTTTCCCCCCGTCGGGGCCCAACTCGCCGCCTTCATGATCCTCGCCAGGATTTCCTCGGGAATTGGATCCGCGCGAAGTCTGCGCACCGCGCGCAGGGTGCTCATGGCTTCGTAGAGTCCGATTTCTCCCATTTCTCCTCCTTGGATTCTCTGCCTGGAAGCGGAATCCTGTTGCAGGCGAGTCACGAGGTCCAGCCCAATTCCAAGCCCAGCTGCCGAATTCGCAATTCCTCGGGAATCTCCCCAGGGCAGTTCTGCCCGCAGCCACGCGCCCCGCGCTCGAGATTGTGGGGGCGATTCCGGAATTCCTCGAATCCGTTGTATTCCTGACTTCTAATCGAGTCGTCTCTGCCCCGGATCCGAAATGCAGTCTAATGCTACAGAAAATTATAGCAAAAGTATAGCATTACTATGTTTTTATTCGTGATCGCAACCGAATCCCGAAAAATCCCCGTTTTAAGCCGCTCCTGTCGCGTGGCGGGGATATTTTGCCGGTTTCCAATCGGCTCGCGCAACTCCGCCGCCGCGAGATCTCAGGGCTAGGGCTGGCGAAAACTTCGGTCTCCCTCGATGGCCACGGTGAGGATCGTGCTGAAATCGTTGAGAGCCTGTACCAGGGCCGCGACCTCTCCCGTCCTCGGCGTGCCTGTTTCGAGAAAGCGCAGGGCGAATCCATGGCCCTCCCGATCCGAGATCACCTCGGCGGGAATTCGAATTCGTCTCTGTCTCACCTGGTCGTGGATTGCGGCCAGGACCCGGCTGCCGACCCGAAGCTGGGGGTGGTGTCTGAGCCGCACGCCGCGGAGCGTCAATTCGTAGCCCGAGAGCAGTACCGTGACGCGATTGGCCGGGTCGTCGAGGTCATATGCGGAGGCAGGGGCCGAGCGCGGAGGGGGCCTGGACGTCGGATCCCGACCCATCAGGGCGTTCAATGCTCGTTTGAGGTCCTGCCACGGGCTCGGCTTCAGGCGCGAGTGAGGGTTCGGAATCGCCCGCCCCATCAATTCCTCGAGTTGCCATTGCCGGGCCGCGACGGAATCCGTGAAGCGCACCCCGAGCCACCATTCTCCGCTGCTCTTGTCCGCGCGGCTACGGGCGACTTTCCCCGCCAGGATCATGCTGGGCCCCTGCATCAATTCCTGGTCGAGATGAAGTCTCACCCTTTGATTGATCGAAGCTCCCGAGCGGGTTGCCACGAGGCAGCCGCCCACGGAGAGGTCGACCAGCAGGCAATGTTCCGGCCAGGACCAGCTGCGAAGTTGTATTCGGGCATGGGCTCCCAGGCTGGCCCGGGGTGTGGTGCGTCGGTCCTGGCCTTCATGGAGGATATTGAAGATCAGGGATTGGACGGATTGTTCATGCACGGGGCGCTGGATCACGTAGTGATAGCCGAGCCGTCTCAGTCTGTCTGCAACGCTGCTGGCTTCGATCGAGGTGATGGCGATTCGAAGGGTCCGGGGATGTTCAAAAATGGTCGACAGGTCGAGGGAAAGCGCGGTCTCCGCATCGACGATCACGAGCCGTCGTGCGGCCTCCGCCGATGAGATATGCCCCTTTTCGCAGATCAGGGGCTCGACTCCGATTCTTTCGAGCAACTCGAGAACGTCCTGCAGCGAGTCCCCCTCGCAGATGAGAAGTGGGCGGCGGTCGATTTCTTCATCTTTTCGCGAGTTCATTCCGCTGGTCCGTCTGGCCCGTCGAGTTGTGTCAAATGAGTCTCATGGCTTGCCCGGCTGATCCGATAGCCCGTCAGGAATCCGAAAGCAGAAATGTAGAGCACCATGATCACCGGTACATAGACGAGGCCGAGATTCCGCAGGATTTCGTGATCGACATTTCCGGGCCTGGCCTCCTGGGGGAAGGCGATCGCCGTGAGGATCAGGCTGGCGCTGAAGGTTCCGATACCGTGTACGGCCTTTTGGGCGAAACTTCGCGCGGCAAAGAAGACCCCTTCAGACCTTCTCCCCGTCTTGAGTTCACTTTCCTCGACGACATCGGCCACCATCGATGAAATCAGGATGCTCGAAGTGATGATGAGAGTGACCTCGACACTTCCAAAGGCGAGCAGGGAGTAGAAGAGTGTCTGCGTGCCGTTGGCGGGAAAGAGGTCGAGCAATCTCAGCACAATCGGCAGGGGGGCGGCCGAAAAGGCCAGGCCCGCAATCAGCAGGGCGGCGTATTTCTTGCCTATCCGCAACGAGACTTTGGGTGCGACGAAGAGCGCGACCGCCGCCGACAGGAAATAGGGGAGATTGAGCAATCCCATCTCTTCGGTGGTGAGTTCCCAGAAATAGCTGTTGAAGTAGATGTTGAGGGAAGTCGAAATTCCCGCCGCCATCGCGGTGAAAAGCGCGGAAAAGAAGAGAACCAGAAAGGATCGACTGGAAAGCGTAGCCCTCAATTCCGAAATGGTTCGTTTCAGATTGAAGTTCTGCCGGGCCGGGGGCTGTTTCAGATTCGGGATGTGGCGGTGCGTCCCAAGGGCGGAAACTAGAATTGCGGTGGTCATGATCAGGGCGCCCACCAGGCCGTAGGTGCGATAGCCGTCCGCATAGAGGATGCCCCCCTGCTCTTCCGGGAGCAGCACGAAGTAGGCGAGTACCGCCATGCCCAGCCCCCCCCACCAGCCGAAGAAATATCGAAAACTCAGCATCGAAGTGCGAACGTCGTAATCCGCACTGAGTTCTGCCACCAGGGAGGTGGATGGAATCTCATAGAGCGTGACAAAAGTGCGGACGAGGATCGAGACGGTGATGAAGTAGACGAGCAGGGCTTCGGGCGACAATCCGGTGGGGGGATTCCAGAGCAGGTAGAAGGAGAACATCACGGGCAGGGCGGCTGCGTACATGAAGGGGTGGCGCCTGCCCCATTTCGAGTGGAGATTGTCGGAGAGATAGCCCACCAGTGGATCGGAGAGGGCATCGAAGATCAGGGCCGTCATCAAGCCCAATCCGACCCAACTCGCCGGCAGCCCGAGCACCTGGTTGTAGTAGATCAGGAGCAGGAAGGAGAAGCCATTATCCTTCACCCCGTAGGCAAGGGAGCCGAGGCCGTAATAGAGCTTGGTCGAGAGGGCGACGCCCGGGCTCGTATGCGAGGGGGGGACCGACCTGGCGTTGCTCACGATGCTCGGTCTCCCGACTGCTGAGGGCCCTGGATGCATGGAGAAACGTAACGCAATTCCCTCTGCTTTCGCCGTGCAACCGCGTCCGCCGCGCAAGCCGGCGGGAGTTGTACGCTGCCCGGCAGGCGCTTCAACGGACCATCGTATTTCCCCCGTCCGCAGGCAGGGTATGTCCGGTCACATAGCGCGAGTCCTCACTCGCGAGGAAGACGACCACCGGACCGATATCCCTCTCGCAGTCTCCGATGCGGCCCAGAGGCTGGTTCGCCGTCATCCGTTTTTCCATTTCGGGTGCTCTTTCGAGCAGGGTGGCCACACCGGGGGAATTGGCGAGAGGACAGAGGATATTTACATTGATGCCATCTCGGCCCCATTCCCGGGCCGCCGTCTTGCTGAGGGCCCGGATCGCCTCCTTGGCGGCTCCATAGGCAGCCTGTCCAGCCAGCCCATCGAGACCCGCACCCGAGGCGAGGTTGATGATATTTCCGCGGCTCGCCTTCAGGTGGGGGTAGGCGACCTGCATGAAACGCAACGTGCCCCGGAAGCCCGTTTCGAAACAGAGGTCGATGATTTCATCCGTATGCTCAAGGAGGGGAGTCGGGGAGAGGGGGGCGCGTTGAGCATTGTTGACCAGCACGTCCAACTGCCCGAAGGAGTCGATCGTCCGAGCGACGGTCTCCTGGATGCTCTCCAGTCGGGTGACATCGCAGCGGGTGAAGAGAGTGTCGGGCCCGATGGCCTTCAATTCATCGACGACCTTCCTACCCGACTCCTCGTTCATGTCTGCGACGACACAGCGCGCCCCTTCGCGAGCCATTGCGAGTGCGATCCCGCGTCCCACGCCCTGTCCGGCCCCCGTGACGATGGCCACCTTGTCTTCGAGTCTTCCGCTCATTTTGCCCTCTCACTCTCTTTGCCCACCAGCAGATCGAGCATCTGATGGGCTTGCCTTCTGCGTTTTGCGGGAACTTCGCTCTCGACGACGAAGAAGCCGAAAAGAGCCTTCAGGATAATCCCTGTCAGAATTCTGGCCGAGGGCTTGGAAGGAACTTCTCCGCGATCCTGGGCTCCCGCCAGTTCGGCCTCGATGAATCCGAAGAGCGAATCCCCCATCCAATCCTCTTCTCGGGATGCTCGCAGCATCCAGGAGAAGGTCTCGCGGCGTAGAACGGGGTCGGAATCTGCGAGCAGGTCGAAGGTGGCGTCGGCGAAGCGATGAAGGAAAGCCGTCCGCCGCCCCTTCTTCAGGCGCTTGCGGAGTTCTTCGAGCGCACTCCGCTCCGTCCGATGCTGCAACTCGCGCAGAAAATCCTCCCGGGCGGGAAAATGCGCGTAGATCGTCGGGCGACTCACCCCGGCCCTGCGAGCGATGTATTCGATTTTCAGGCCCGCCAGCCCGCTCTCGGAGATCTCCTCAAGGGCCACCTCGAAAATTCGATTTCGGGTGGCGAGGCGCTGCCGTTCGCGGGTTGGCAGGAGGACCTCCGCGTGGGCCTGCCCGGGCCGCGGAGTCGCTTTCTCGCCGGCCTCGCGAGCCCTTCTGCCCGCGCTTCTACCCGTTCTTCTTTCCGTCCTTCTCTCCACCCTTCGCTCCGACTCCCCGCTCCACATCATCCATTCTGTGATCGCGTCGGGGAAGAATCGATCACTTGACTATTGATATCTCACTTTACAGTTGTATACAATGATCGATCAGGGAATCGAGGGAGAGGCCGGTATGGGACGTTTGCAGGATCGGGTGGCGATCGTCACGGGAGCGGGGCAGGGCATCGGATTGGGGGTGGCCCGGGCATTGGCGGCCGAGGGGGCCAGGGTGGCCTGTGCCTGTAGACGCCGCGAGGCGGGAGAAAAGGCAGCTGCGGAGATCAACCGGGATTTTGCCGACCGGGGAGGAGAGGCTCTCTACTTTCAGACCGACGTCGGCCGCAAGGAGAGCGTAGGGGAATTGGTTCAGGAAACGCTCTCCAGCTTTGGGGCCGTGGATATTCTCGTCAACAATGCCACCCCGACGGGTGGCACGGCGCGCCTCGAATCCATGACCGACGAAGCGATGAACGAATATTGGAGAGTCAACTACATGGCCTCCTTCTGGGCCATGCAAGAGGTCTTCCCGCATATGAAGCGGCGGGGTTGGGGGCGCGTGATCACCATGTGTTCCCTGAATGGCATCAATGCCCACCGCTATACGGCTATGTACAACGGATCCAAGGAGGCGGCCCGCAGCCTGACCCGGACGGCCGCCGTGGAGTGGGGGCGTTATGGGATCACCTGCAACGTCCTATGCCCTTTCGCAGCGACTCCCTCCTGGCGGGGATTCGAGAAGTTCGATCCCGAGGCGGCCCGGGGGATCGTCGAGGGCAATCCGATTCCTCATGCGGGGGATTGTGAAAATGACATCGGTCCGGTCGTCGTCTTCCTGGCTTCGGATGAATCTCGTTATGTGACGGGCAATACAATCCACGCCGATGGAGGCGGGCATATCAATGGCGTCGCCTGGAAAATCGAGTTGCCCGAATAGGAAACCCTCCTTCTCGATGGCGACCCTGGAGAATTCTCAATGGCTTCCATGTCCCAATTCCTGCCCCTTCCGGCCGCGCGCCGCCTGCTGAAGCAATATCCCGTCGACGCCCGCTATCGGGCACGCAAGCGGGCCTGGCTGCAATTCCTCACCCTGATCGAGCCCCTGCGCTGGTACGAGAATCTGCGTTGGGGGCGGCAGATCCGGAAGACAGAATTGACCGCTCCCCCCGTCTTCCTGCTGGGATTCGGTCGCAGCGGTACGACCCATCTCCACAACCTGATCTGGCAGGATCCCCAATTCGGAGGCGTCACCAACTACCAGGCGAGCATGCACTCGATTGCCCTCACGGGCAGGAATTGGTTGCCGAGGCTCTTCGCGGGAAAACTCCCCAGCAAGCGCCCCATGGATAACGTGGCCATATCCCTCGAGGGCCCCCAGGAAGAAGAGATGGCGATGATCAATGCGACCGAACACGCCCCTCTGCATGTCATGAACTTTCCCCGGGCCATCCCGGAACTCTACGATCGCTATGTGGTGGATCTGGGAAAGGATGCGGCTGCGACCGCCGGTTGGAAACGTGCCTATCTCGAGGTGCTGAAGAAGGCGACCATCCTCTCGGATCATAAACGGCTGGTGCTGAAGACTCCGCCGAATACCGCTCGCGTCGGCGTCCTATTGGAAATGTTTCCCGATGCGCGCTTCGTGAACATCGTTCGCAATCCCTATCCCGTCTATCAGTCCATGCGGAATATGTACCGCAAGACCATGCCCGGGGCGGTTCTCCAGGAATTCGATTGGGAAGAGATCGACGAGTGGATCGTCAGCGCCTATCAGAAGCAGATGCAGAAATACCTCGATGAAAGAGATCTGATTCCCGAGGATCGGCTCGTGGAGATCCGCTATGAAGATCTGGATGCCGAACCCCTGAAGATTCTCGAGCAGATCTACCGAAACCTGGATCTCGGAGATTTCGCGATCGTGAAGCCTCGACTGGTCGAGTATTTGGAGAGTCTGGGCAGTTATGAAAAGAATCGCTTTGATTTTCCGGAGGAGATCGTGGATACGGTCAACCGTCACTGGGGATTTGCCTTCGATGCGTTTGGTTACGAACGTCAGTAGAGGCCGGACCCTTCAGCTGCTTGCAGGAGTAAGATTTCGATGAGTCAGGACGATGAGAAATTCGAACGCACCCTTCGACAATTGATTGCGGGGGAATTGCCCATCGAATGGGATTTCAATGAATTCGTCGGCCATGCCGACGTCGTTCGGCAACTTCTCGAAGTGGCCCCGGATGCGATCCGCGAGGACCTCCGATTCCTCCATGAGTTGATGGCCTCGGCGGCGAAAGCCGAGGGCGGCGCCGTGCTCGGCATCTTCCCGCGTCTCACGGATCCGGAACTGGCGGGCGTGGAGGGTCGGATTTCCGACTATATCGCCGAGCATTGTGGGATCCGATTGGGCGATCCGGAATACGTAGTGGGCAAATTGATCGGCGAATCGCGTTGCCCGGGCTGGCCGGGAGTCGGTAGCCCGCTGACCAATAACCGCTTCCCATACCTCCTCGATACATCGGCTTCAAATTATTTCAGCAATCGCTTCTGGCACGGAGAGAATGCACCCCATGGCTTCATTCCCGTGCCCGAGGGCGGGCGGGTGAGCTTCCGGGGAGAGTTTCCCTATTCCCGCTATTTCGCCTTTCATCCCTCGGATTTCGATACGAATAATCTGGCGACATTGGTGGACGAAGACTTGGATCCGGATCCCGGCAGCCGGAATCCCTTTCGCGAGGAAGTACCCGAGGGCATGGGGCGACGTTTTACTGCGCACCTCGTCTTCAGCGAGGAGCCGGAGCATCCGGAGGCCAATACCACCTATTGCGGAGTCAAGAAGAATGGGGGGCCCAATCAGGCGGTCTTCAACATCTACCGCACGACGGATTCCGTCCTGGGAGCGATGCCTCCCAACAATACCGGCGTGCTCCTACCCTCGATCACGGTCTACGATGCCGAGGGCAGGCAGACGGCCTTCTTCGATGAAATCGATCCCCATCCGCCAGGCCAGGAACCCCCCGTGGAGACCACCCGTTTTGCGCCTCTTCCGATTCCGGATCACCGGGCCCTCTGCTGGCCCGAGAAATACAGTACGAAATCCAATTGGGGGCTTCCCTACGACATCCTGGCCAGCGACGATATCCTCTACCTGGTTACCCCCTACACCAGTCGCCTCGGTCGGGTGCACGTGACCCGTGGCAGGAAGTTTACGACCCCCCATACGCCGAAGGAGCCGACCTGGCTGCCGGAGCGTCAGATCCGGGGCTTTACGATCACCACCTACAACTTCTGGGCGGGCATCTGTGAGGCCGCGGTGGTCGACCATGAAATTCCGGTGGATAGCGAGGGCAACTATACGATCGTCGTTTCGACTCAAGAGGATCGGCCGGCCAATGCGACCGCCGAGAATGGCGTGACCTGGCTCGATTGGGGGAATTACCTGGACGGTCAGCTGACGTTTCGGATGCTGTTGAGGCGCGGCGAGTGGTTGACGAGACTCAAGAATGCGATCGACCTCGGGGAATCCGATCCCGAAATCGACGATTATGTCCCGCGCTCCAGCCATACCAGCCGAGAGGCTTTCGAAGCAGAAGGGTGGCAGGCGGCCTTCAAGAGCTGAATCCTCTCCGCGGGAGAATTTCTTGCGAGGACATTCCCGCGGCCGTCGGTCGAGGGGCAGGGGGTGGAAGCGGGCCTCAGTCGAGCAGGACGCCCGGATTCAGGATGTGGCCGGGATCGAGTTCTCGCTTGGCCGCCTGCAGGGCGCGCCCGAAGAGTTCCGGCCGCTGGCGGTCGTACCCGGGTCGGTGATCCCTGCCAACCGAATGATGGTGCGTGATGGTTCCGCCCGCGGCGAGCAGTGCTTCGCTGGCCGCCGATTTTATTTCGGCCCATTGCTCGAGTTCGCTGCCCCGCCGTCCCGGGGCCATGATGCTGTAATAGGGGGCCGCGCCGTCGGGGTAGGCGTGGGTGAAGCGGCATTGGACCCTGCCGGCTCCGCATACCCGTTTGATGGCATCCTCGACTGCGGTCGTCACACTTGCGTGAAATTCCGGAAAACGATCCCAGGTGATGGCGGTTTCGAAGGTCTCGCAGATCACGCTCATGCGAACCAATACGTCGCGCACGTAGGGGGCCTGCAGGAAGGCGTTGCGCCACGCTCCCGCCGCTCCTTCGCGCTGGGATCCGCCGCTGCCGCCGCCTCTTTGAGTCTCCACGCGACCGGCATCCTCCGGCAGTTTCGCACCGGTATCCAGGCAGATTTCCAGGGCGCGCTCCATCCAGGCTTCCGTCGGATGGTCGGCGGATTCGAATCCGAGAACCAGGATGGCCTCATCCCCACTGCCCGCGCCGGAAGTCCGGGCTTCGCCGGCGTCGAGGAGCCGACAGTTGGTGGGGGCCAGGCCGGACTGACTGAGTGCACGCACGGCCTCGGCGCCGCGCATGAAACCGTCGGCTCCCGGGAAGCGGGCCGCGGTGGAGGCGCGAAAGGTCGGTCGATCCTGGAGGCGCATCCAGGCTTCCGTGATCAGGCCCAGGCTGCCCTCGCTGCCCAGAAAGAAACGATCCGGGCTGGGCCCCGCCCCGGAACCGGGCAGGCGTCGAGTCTCGAGATCGCCGCTGGGGGTCACGACCCGGAGGCCCTCCACGAAGTCGTCGATATGGGTATAGAGGGTTGCGTAATGTCCCCCCGAGCGCGTCGCAATCCAACCGCCGAGGGTCGAGAACTCGAAGGATTGGGGGAAGTGGCGCAGGGTCAGGCCGTGGGGCCGCAGGGCATCTTCCAGGGCTGGCCCGTAGATTCCCGCCTGGATCCGGGCGGCCCGGGATTGGCGATCGATATCCAGCACGCGATCCAACCCTCCCAGGTCGATGCTCACGACGCCGCGATAGTCGCCCTGAAGAATCGTTTCGACGCCTCCGGCGACGCTCGAGCCCCCGCCGTAGGGGACGGCGATACATCGGGCGTCGTTCGCCCAATCCAATAGGGCATGGATCTCCTCTTCGTCGCCGGGGAAGGCCACGAAGTCGGGCGGGCTCGAAAAATCCCGGCGAATTCCGCGCACGCTATCCCGGTAGCTCTTGCCATAGCTATGGCCGGCGCGGTCGTAGGCTGCGGCGCTGCAGATCTTCTCGAGGGCGCTCGGAGGGGCGAGCCGAGCGGGGGGAAGTTCGATCTCCTCCAGGGCGGGCTCCGGGACGAGATCCAGGGCGCGCCCGAATTGCTCCTCCATGCTGGTCTTGATATGGAGTTGCTGCTCGGGATTCGGCCCGGCACCTTCGGCCCCCCAGCCCCAGAATTTTCTCCGCCCCGTCTTGGCTTCAGGCATGGGGCGCCAGTCCGGCCAGCAATTCTTCGTCGGGTTCGGCGTTGCCATCGGGGTGGAAGGCCTGGATGCAGACGTGGTCGGCCCCCGCATCCCAATGGGCCTGAATGCGTTCGCGAATGACCTCTTCATCCCCCCAGGCCACGATTTCATCGACGAAGCGATCGCTTCCCCCGGCCTCGAAGTCCGCTTCCGTCAGGCCGAATTGCTTCAGGTTGTTCTGGTAGTTGGGCAGGCGAATGTAGACGGCGAGTTGGGCCCGGGCGATCTGTCGGGCCTTGTCGGGATCGCTTTCGCGCAGCACCATCTGTTCCGGGCAGAGCCAGGCATCGGGGCCCATCACTTTTCGGGCACGGGCGGTATGGGCGGGGGGTACGAGGTAGGGGTGGGCACCGCGAGTGCGGGTCGCCGCCAGGCTGAGCATCTGATCCCGCAGAGCCCCCAATACGATTGGAGCTTCCGCTTCGGGTTCCCGGCCCATGAAGAGGGCCTGCTCCATGGCGTCCAGATGGCTGCGCATGGTCGAGAGCGGTTTCCGATATTCGTGTCCCCGGACGCGGTTCACGAGATGTTCGTGGGATACACCGAGGCCCAGGATGAAGCGATCGGGAGCCAATTCGGAAAGGGTCTTGTGGATGGATTTGAGGGCCATGGGATCCCGCGCGTAGATGTTGGCGATGCCCGTGGCGAAGACGAGTTTTTCCGTATTGGCCGCGAGGTGGGCGATCAAGCTGAAGGGATCCCTGCCCACGGCTTCGGGAATCCACAGGGCGGAATAGCCCCAGGCCTCGACCTGTTGCGCGAAAGCCAGTGCCCGGCAGGCGCTGAATCCATCCAGCGACGCCCACACGCCGAGTCGGCCGATTTCAAGAGTCATTTCTGATCCTTTCCATGCCAGGGAAGTGCGCTCGAGGGCGATGGAATGAATGCGCGAATTCCCTGAAGCGGGGTGGGAGCGGAGATCAGATTAACCCATTGGCCCGCTCGCCGGCCATTTTTGCCTCAGCCGAATCTTGGGAATTCCCCCGCCTTCAATTTCTGAAAATACTTCCGGGTATCCTCGCGCAGGGGGCCCACCAGGATCAGCAGGCCCAGGATGTTGGGAAAGGCCATGCCGAGGATCATCAAGTCGCCGAAATCCACCACGCTATTCGCGTTGACGACGGCCCCCGCCCAGCAGAAGAAGAGAAAGAGGAATTTGTAGACGAGGATCGAATTCGCTCCGAAGAGGTGCTCCCAGCATTTCTCGCCGTAATAGCTCCAGGAGATCATGGTGCTGAAGGCGAAGAGGACCGCCGTCACGGAGAGGACGGCTGGGAACCAGGGGAAGACGGTGGAGAACGCGTAGGCGGTCATCGCGATCTTTTCTCCCGCTTCGGGGGCCTGGTAGGCGCCGGTGACGACGATGACCAACCCGGTCATCGAGCAGACGACGATGGTATCGATGAAGGGTTCGAGCAGGGCCACGACACCCTCGCGCAGGGGTTCGTTGGTGCGGGCCGCGGAGTGGGCGATGGCCGCAGAACCGACGCCGGCCTCGTTGCTGAAGGCCGCGCGGCGAAAACCCTGGATCATCACGCCGACCAGGCCTCCGATGCCCGCCTTGAGGCTGAAGGCCGAAAAGAAGATTGTGGCCACGGCCTCCGGCACGCGTGCTGCGTTGAAGAGCAGGATGGAAATACCGGAGAGCACGTAGAGAACGCACATCGAGGGCACCAGGAATCCGGCGACTTCTCCGATGCGTCGAATTCCCCCGACGATGACCAGCCCCACGAGGCTCGCGATCACCAGTCCGAAAAGGGCAGCACCCAGTTGGGAATGATCCGTCAGCCAGGGGATCTGGGAGGATACGATTGCGAAGGCCTGGTTGGATTGGAACATATTGCCGCCTCCGAAACTGCCGCCGATGCACATGACGGCGAAGACGGTGGAGAGCAGGGTGCCGAGGCGTGGAAAGCCCCGCTCCGCGAGGCCGTCGCGCAGGTAGATCATGGGTCCCCCTGAAACCCGGCCCTCGGAATCGATGATGCGATACTTCTGCCCCAGGGAGCATTCCACGAATTTCGAGGTCATGCCGAGCACCCCGGCGACGACCATCCAGAAGATCGCCCCCGGCCCCCCCACCCCGACCGCCACGGCGACCCCGGCAATATTTCCGAGTCCGACCGTGGCCGAGAGCGCGGCGGAGAGCGCCTGGAAATGCGAGATCTCCCCGCTTTCATCGGGATTCGTATAGCGGCCCCGCACACAATCGACGGCGTGGCGAAAGGCCCGAAGATTGATGAATCGAAAGCGCAGGGTGAAATAGATCGCGCCGGCCATGAGCCAGACGACAACAATCGGAAGGTTGATTTCGCCGCTCTGCCCGTTGTCCCAGAAGACGATATCGAAGAAGAAGAGGCGACTGATGGGAGAGACGATGTAGTCGGTGAAGCCTTTGTCGAGGGCGATCAATCCGTTCTGGATCTGCGCGTACATCCTGTCTCCCGGGATGGGACATTGCGAACTGGCTCGGATCCGCCGAACTTCGGCTCGCGATGTCGGTTTAAATCGTTCTCGAGGATCGAGAACATAATCGATTCGGGACGAATGGCCGCGTCCGCATCTGCTGGCGGAGCGACCGCATTCAACTAAGCTGCACGAGCCATGGAACCCCCTTCGAACTCGACCCTCTCGGAAGCCGATTCCAAAGAGCTGCTGAAGGCCTATGGGATTCCCTTTGCGCGGGAGGAGAGGGCGAAAGATGCCGCGGAAGCGGTTGCTGCCGCACGGGCGATCGGATTTCCCGTGGCCCTGAAGCTCAACGGAGAGGGCATAGCGCATAAGAGCGAGCGCAATCTCGTGCGTCTATCACTCGGGGATGCGGCCGCGGTCGAGGCCGCGGCCGGGGAGTTGTTGGGGCGGGCGCGTCCCGAGGATGGCAGCGCGGATCTCCTGGTCGCCGAGATGGTCCAGGGAAAGCGGGAATTGATCGCCGGCGTGGTGGCGGATCCCCAATTTGGCCCCTGTATTCTGCTGGGGCTCGGGGGCGTGCTGACGGAGGCCCTGAAGGATGTCGTCTTCGCCGCCGCACCCCTCGAGGGCGGCGAGGCGGAATGCCTGGTGGACCGCCTGTCGGCCAGCGCTCTTCTGACTCATCCATTCAGGGGGGAGGCTGCGATCGACCGCGGGGCCCTCGCCGATCTGCTCCTCGCCCTTTCGCGCCTGGCCGTCGAGCGAAAAGACATCGCCAGCGTGGATCTGAACCCGCTGATCGTATCCGGGGGGCGGCCGGTGGCCGTCGACGCCCTGGTCGAATTGTGTCCCGAGGTCTCGATGTCGGAGGCGCCCACGGGTCTGTC
>CAYTAT010000019.1:10598-12385 GCA_964435795.1 uncultured Spirochaetaceae bacterium | reverse complement strand
CCACGGGTCTGTCCGACGCTGCGATCCTGGAACGCTTTCGCCCGCTCTTTCATCCGCGCGGCATCGTGGTGGCGGGGGTCTCGGGGCATCCGGGGAAATTCGGTTTCGTCACCCTGCACAACCTCTTGCGATACGGGTACGAGGGAGAAGTTCAAGCGCTGAAGATCGATGGGGCCGAAGTGCTGGGGAATACCACTCTGCGAGACGTCTCGCAGATCTCCGACGGCGCTGCAGATCTGGTCTTTGTCTGTACGCCCACGGCAGCCAATGTCGAGTTGTTGCGAGCGTGCGCGAAGAAGGGCGTGAAGGCGGCCTTCATCGCCAGCGCGGGTTATGGCGAAGCCGGAGAAGAGGGGCGCAAGCTCCAGCGGGAGTTGGTGGCAACGGCCGAAGAACTCGGAATGCTCCTGGTCGGTCCCAACGGGCAGGGCGTCATCTCGACATCCGATCGGATGTGCGCCCAGATCGTATCCCCCTATCCTCCGCCCGGCCGCATCAGCGTGGCCTCCCAGAGCGGAAATCTCGTTTCCTCCTTTCTCAACTATTCCGTCGCCAGTGGCGTGGGAGTGAGCAAGGCCGTATCCCTGGGCAACTCCGCCCAGACGGGACTCGCGGATCTGCTCGAGTATTTCGCGGTCGATCCCGAGACCGACGTCGCTCTCGCCTATGTCGAGGGAGTGGGAGAGGGCCGCAGATTCCAGCGTGCAGTGGCCCGCCTCACGGCTAGAAAACCGCTGGTACTCGTCAAGGGGGGAACGAGTCTCGAGGGGGCTGGTGCCGCGGCCAGCCATACGGGTGCGTTGGCCAGCGATGATCGGGTCTTTGACGGGATCTGCCGACAACTCGGCGTTCTGCGGGCGACCACCGTCGAGGAGGCCTTCGAGTGGGCAGCGACCCTGGCGACCCAACCCCTGCCCCGGGGTGCCCGAACCCTGGTCTTCACCACCGTCGGGGGCTGGGGGGTGTTGGCTGCCGATGCTTGTTCCCGGGCGGGGCTCGAATTGATTCCCTTGCCGGATGAGGTTCGGGCGAAGATCGACACCTGGGTTCCGGCGCGTTGGAGCCGTGGCAATCCCATCGATCTGGCCAGTGGGGAGACGCGGGATACGGTTCCGGAGGTACTCGATCTCGTGGCCGCGCATCCCGAAGTGGATGCCGTGATTCATCTGGGTCTGGGGATCCAATCCGCCCAGGCCGAGGTTTTCAAGAGCGGACGCTTTCATCCCGATCACGGGCTCTCCCGGATCGTGGCCTATCACGAAAAACAGGATGAGCGCTTCGCGTTGGCCGCCTGCGAAGCCTCGCAGCGCCATGGGAAACCGATTCTCTCGGTGACCGAACTGGCCATCTCGAATCCCGACAATCCGGGTCCGGCGGCGGTGCGCGGGGCGGGGCGAGTCTGTTATCCGAGTGCTCACCGCGCTGTGGGCGCCCTGCGAGCCCTGGTGGATCGAGCGGAATTCATCCGCCGAATCGGGGCTCAGGCAGCCCAAAAATGATGGCCCCGGTTTCTGCTAAACGAAACCGGGGCCGCCCTGGGAAGGGGATACTTTTCAGTACACCAGGGACGTTCTGTAAGTAAGTGGACCGGAATAGGTCTTCGTGTCGAAATTCCTTTGCATTCCGCTGGAAGGGAATTTCAATCACACTACAAATTACAGTCGCCTCGCTGGGATGGACCGCCGGATTGCCTATCGAAAAAAATTTCGCTCCGCGGCCGCGCCCCCCCCCCAAAAAAGTGCCCCGGCACACCTGCGTGGTGGCCGGGGCTCCCTGGGAAGGGGGTA
>CAYTAT010000019.1:0-10498 GCA_964435795.1 uncultured Spirochaetaceae bacterium | reverse complement strand
CCAAAAAAAGTGCCCCGGCACACCTGCGTGGTGGCCGGGGCTCCCTGGGAAGGGGATATTTTGTGGATGCACTAATAGAGTGTCCGGTTTGCGGAGGAGGTGGCGGAGATTCGTGATTTTTTTTTCGCGCGAGGCAGTTTTCCTCCCGAGTTCTCTGGTCGCTGGCCGCAGGCTGAGGCCGGAGCGGAATCCGTCGATTTTGGGATCTCGATCTTGCGATGCGGGAATCCGTGCATCGAAGCGGAGGGATCGTGGTCGTCCTGCCATGACCGCCCGCTTCGCCCGCCTTTTATCGCCGGCGGCTACGGTTCAGCCGTGATCGCAGCGTCCCCGGCAAGGAGATTGTGAAATGCCGACATCCCTGGTTCTGACGGTGATCGGAAGCGATCAACCGGGACTCGTGGAGGCGGTTGCCCAGACGGTTGCCGCTCATGGGGGCAGTTGGGAGAGCAGCCGCATGTCCCGACTGGCGGGCTTCTTCGCCGGGATTCTTGAGGTCAGCGTTCCCGCCGAGGCGTCGGCCTCCCTCTTCAAGGCGCTTCATGAGTTGGAAGAGCGGGGTCTTCGCGTGGTGGTCGAAGACGCCCGGGGAGATTCGGAGATCTCGGCCTATCGAGAACTCTGTCTCGAATTGGTGGGTCAGGATCGTCCGGGCATCGTTCGCGATATCTCGGCGGGATTGGCGGCTGCCGGGGTCAATGTTGTGGAACTATCGACGGAGTGCTCGAGCGCCCCGATGTCCGGGGAGCCTCTCTTCAGTGCGACGGCTCGGCTTCACCATCCGATCTCGAACTCCGTGGATGAGTTGCGAGAAACCCTGGAGAAGATCGCCGGGAACCTGATGGTGGATATCTCGATCGCGGAGGCGAAGGATTAGCGGCGCGAGGCCCCCGGGCTTTGGTTCTCGAATCATGATCCTTTTCTGAGGTTCCGCCCCTTTCCGATCCAGCCGACCCGGGGCAGTTTGCCCTGATGCCCCGGTCCTCGTCCCGGCCGAGGAAGGGCGGTGGACGTCGGAATCGCGCTCATTCATTACTTCTGGCTCTGCCATGTGGCGGCTTTCTGGCTGGCCCTGGGGCGCTTCGGATTTGTGCGGGCAGAATTTTTTGTGCTCGGGCTCGGCCTGGGCGGAGCCCTGACACGTCTGGGTTGGGGGCTCCTGCATTTCCACCTTCCCGAGCTTTTCTCGATGCCCGAAATTCTGCTGCGCCCCGGAGCGGGCTTCACGATACTCTTCTTTCCGCTCGGGCCGCTGCTCCTGCTGGCTCTGTCGGAGCGGGAGCCCGAAGTCCGCTTCGATGACTGCGTGCGGCTCGGACGGGCGCTGCCCCCGGCCTTCGCGCTCGCGCGCTCGGGCTGTATTTTCGCGGGATGCTGTTCGGGACGAGTATCCGAAGGGGGCTGGAGCCACGGGGTTCCCCTCTACGAGATGCTCGGCTGGTTGTTTCTCACGCTGCTGCTCGAGAGGATTCCGGACCGCTGGGTTCCCGCCGTATTTTTCGGGGGCTTCGGGCTTCTGCGGCTGCTGGTAGAGCCCTTCCGGGCCGTTCCGCCCCTCGGCGAAACCATCGTAGAGGTGGAGTGGCTGGCGTTGGCATGGCTCGTTTCGGGCCTCGGCGGATGCCTCGCCACGATTCGTCGTCGAGGTGGCGGAGGTCGTGGAGAGAGTTCCGCTCGCCGCTTCACTTCGAGCTTCGGAGCGGGGAAAAGGCTCCCCCGGATCGTTTCCCGGAGATCAGCCGGCCATTCGGCACTCAGGGAGCTTCGCCGGCCTTCCTGAGCAGGGCATCCCTGGCGCGCTCGTTGGGAGTCCGATCCTTCTTCTCGAGTCCGCGAGCGGGAGGCGTGCGCCACATCCTGAAGACCCCTCGATGTCGTCCGTCCCGCTCGTAGCGACCGATCAGGGTCTTGCCGGCTTCAAGGATCTCCGTCACCTCGAAGCGCGTCAGACCTTCCGCCGACTGGGAAAGAGCATTGCCTACGATATCCCTGCGCTCGAAGATCGGCTGGCCCTCCAACTTCTCGATGCTCAGGCTCTCGTGATAGCCGAGGACCGATGCCGAGGTCTGGGCCCTGCGTCGGCTCGAGCGCCAGCCCTCGGAATTCGATCCCTTCAGGGTCTTGGTCTTTGCACCCCGGGAATTGACCCGGGGGCCGTTCATGATCGTCTCCATCTGTTTTGCATTGGGCTCCCATCCCGAGAGGATCCGGCTGCGTGGATTGTCGCCCAACGCCTCGAAGCGGCCGCTGGAATCCTCGAAGTAGACGATCGGGTATTCCTGCCATTGAAGGCGCGAGCCCTTGAGGGAGAAGGACCAGACCAGATCTCGCCAACGAGTCGCCTCGGGATTGGCGCTTTCCGGATCGCTGTAGTGGATCAACAAGAACCAGGTCCCCCGAAGATCGACGGTCTCATCCGTCGCCTGGGCCGTCGCATTCATCACCCACTGCAGGAGCAGGCAGGCGAGGAAAGTCAGGAAGCCGATGTCGGTTCTCGTTTTCATATTCTCCGATAGGATACCGCGCCTATCCCCGGATGAATTCGTGAGCGGCCGATTCGGGAAATTACGCCGGACCACCGACTCGGGCATGAATCCCGCGCGGCCGAAGAGGCCAGAGGGGAGGCCATCCCAAGGCGGGAGTCCCGACTCTTCCGACCGATCGATTTCCGCCGGGAACTGCGATTTCCGGCACTACTCCGAGCGATCCTCGGGCGCGCTGACCGGTCGGATCAGGGCTTCCTGGGCCGTGGACGCCGCGAGTTCTCCTCTCTGGGTAAAAATGGAGCCACGCGCGAGGCCTCGCGCGCCCGAGGCGCAGGGGCTGTCCTGATCGTAGAGCAACCACTGATCGACCCGCAGAGGCCTGTGAAACCATACGGCGTGGTCGAGGCTGGCCGTCATCAGCGGGCCGAATTCTCCCATGCGTCCGTGGGGTTGAACGATGGCGTCAATGAGGGAGATGTCCGTCGCGTAGGTGAGTACGCATTGATGCAGGAAGGGATCATCGGGCAGGCGGGCCGCCGCTCGTAGCCAGACGACTCCCGGGCCTTCATCGCTATGGCCCGTCACGAAGGAAGGGGGCCGAGAATAGCGAGAGTCGATCGGGCCTCGCCGATTCGCCCAGGGACGGAACTCTTCGGGAACCCGATTGATGAATTCCTTCATGTAGTCCTGACGGCTGCGCAGATTCTCGGGTTCGGGAGCGTCGGGGATCTCGAATTGGTGTTCATAACCGCGCTCGGCTTCGTGGAAGGAGACGGCCATGTTGAAGATCGCCTTGCCGCGTTGTTGTGCCACGACGCGGCGCGTGATGAAGGAGCGGCCATCGCGGATTCGATCGACGCTGTACACGACGGGAAAGGCCGGGTCTCCGGGTCGCAAAAAATATCCGTGGAGGGAGTGGGCAGGGGTTTCGGGAACGGTACGTCCGGCGGCTGCCAGGGATTGCGCGGCGACCTGTCCCCCGAAAAGGCGCCCCGGCCGATCCTTTTCATTTTGTCCGCGATAGATATTTTCGTCGATCTCCTCGAGATCGAGCAATTCGAGGAGGTCTTCAATCGCGGTTTCGGCACTCAAATCTTCAGCCATCGAAGCAGCATAGCAGGCCCCTGCTGCGGCATTCCCCGTTAGCGAGTTCCCCGGTCGTGAATTCAGATGGCGTGGGCCCTCCGCCTTCGGCAAATCTGGCGAGATCCATTCTTCTCGTCACGATCGAAGCTTTGCTCGTGAGGGAGCGAGGCAGCGGTCGGCGAGGGGAAATGCGAGGTCAGTTCGCCTGAGATCGGCTTTCCCGGCCGTCGGATTCACTGACGAGCCGCTCGAATTCCCGGTCTACGATTGCCGCGAGATTGTCCAGGGCACCGAGAAGTGATTCGTACTCTCCGAGGTTGCAGAGATGATCGATGATTTCGCCCAGGCGCCCTTCAGCCTCCAGAAGAGCCCTGCTGCCGTGGGGGGTGATCTCGATACTGACTCCCCGGCCGTCGCTTATATCCGCGACCCTCTTCAGGCAACTCTCTCTTTCGAGTCCGTCCACCAGGGCAGTCAGGGTCGGGCGCTTGATTGCGACCTGGGCTGCGAGTTCACCCGCTCGCTTGGGTCCGTGCCTCAGGAAAAGCAGCAGTCGGTACTGCGGGAGACTAAGACCCTCGATCCGGCAGACCTGTTCGAAGGCTCGGCTGATGCAAGCGATCGATCTCACCGCGCGGGCGATGCGGGGATCGATGCTGCCCGGCTCTTCATTCGAGTTTTCGGGGTCGCTTGACATGAATCCAAACGGTACCAGATACGCGCTCGCCGGAGAGCGATTATGTCTGCAAATTCCAGCTGGCCAAAAGGCCAATTCAAGAGGCCGCCAGATGGATATGGGGCCACGTGCGATGCCCTGAAGGCCCTCCAGGCGATCTTTCAGCCCCCGCTTACCCGGCGCTTGCCCTCACCCCAATATTCTTCTCGCAATTTGAATTTCTGAAGCTTTCCGGTCGCGGTTCGCGGCAGGTTTTCCACGAACTCGACGCTCGAAGGACATTTGAAGTGGGCCAGACGCTCGCGGCAGAAATCGATCAACTCCCGTTCGCCGGGTGAGTGATCGGGTCTCGGAACCACCAGGGCTTTTGGGGTTTCGCCCCATTTTTCGTCGGGTACGCCGATCACCGCGCATTCGAGGACTGCGGGATGCTGATAGAGGGCGTCCTCGATTTCCGGTGAACTCACGTTTTCCCCGCCCGAAATGATGACATCCTTCTCGCGGTCAACGATGTGGATGCAGCGCGTTTCATCCCAGATCCCGAGATCCCCGGTGTGGAAATAACCATCGTAGACCGCGGCTCGGGTCGCCTCGGATTGTTCGTAATAGCCCTCGAAGACGACGTTCGAGCGTACGCAGACTTCGCCCACGCTCTCGTTATCCATCGGAACGTATTCTCCCTTTTCGTCGAGGACCGCCAACTCGACCCCGATTCCCGGTACCCCCGCCCGGGCTCGACGCGCGTAGTCTCCGCTTTCGGTGTGGTGGTCGGGGACACTGAAGGTGAGGAATGGAGCGGTTTCGGTCAGGCCATAGAGTTGAATGAACTGCCATCCCAACTCCTCCTCCAGCCTTTCGATGAATGCCGCCGGGGGCGGGGCTCCGGCGACCGTAAAGCGGGGCCGAGTCTGAATGTCGAAATCCTCCCGGTTGGGACAGTCGAGAATGGTGCGCAGCACTGCGGGCGCCATGCAGGCGAAGGTGACACCCTCATCCGCGATCAACCGAAAGATCTGCTGGTCGTCGATGGTGCGGAGGATCACATGCGTTCCGCCCATTCCCGTCAGCGCATAGACCCCTCCCCAGCCGTTGCAGTGGAACATCGGCAGCGTCCACAACTCGACGTCGTCGTGTCGGACGCCCAGGTGCGCGATCAGGCTGTAGGCGTTGATGTAGCAGTTCCGATGGGTGAGCATGACCCCCTTCGGTCGCGCAGTTGTACCCGAGGTGTAGTTGATGGAGACGATGTCGTTCTCATCGATATCCAGGATCGGTGGCGGCGTGTCGCCGGATTTCTCGATCAGCCCATTCCAATCCAGCCAGCCCTCGGGGCTCTCGGCGTCATCATCCCGGGCCACGATCCAATCCTGCACGTCGGGCAACTGGTCGCGTACTTCATCGAGTACGCCGGTGTACTCCCAATCGACCAGAACAGTTCGGACCCCGGCATGGTTGAGGATGTAGACGTGCTCGGCGGCGTTGAGGCGATAGTTGAGAGGCACGAGGATGGCGCCAATCTGGCTGGTGGCGTAGAAGCTCTCGAGGAAGAAGTGCGAGTTGGGTGAGAGGATGCAGACCCGATCGCCGCGCTGGATCCCGAGCGATAGCAGGGCGTTGGAAAGGCGTATGACTCGCTGATTCAATTCCGCGTATGTGAAGCGCAGGGAGCCGTCTACCACGGCCGTTTTCTTGGCGTAGATCTGGACGGCCCTGCGAAGGAAATCGTCTACGAGCAGGGGGACTTGCATGCGGATTACTCCCGGATCTCAGGTTTATGGGGAATTGAGTAAAGGCGGGGAACGATCCACTGCTTGAGGCTTTTCGGTTTCGACCCGCTCGTGGAGGGTAGTCTATGCTGAGGAGAGACTCGACAGGGCATTTCTTGAAACCTCCACGGAGGCTCGCATGAGCAACGTTCGCTACGAGACGGAACAGAGCACGACGATCATTACGATCGACCGACCTGAGGTGCGAAATTGCGTGGACGGACCCACGGCCGCCGAGTTGGCCGATGCCTTTCGGCGCTTCGAGGCGGATGACGAGCGATCGGTGGCGATCCTGGTGGGGGCCGAGGGCTGTTTTTGTGCGGGGGCCGATCTCAAGGCCATGGATGACCGACGTGGCAATCGGGTTCGCCTGGAGGGAGAGGGGCCCATGGGGCCGACCCGGATGCTGCTCGAGAAGCCTGTGATCGCGGCCGTGGAGGGTCATGCCGTAGCCGGGGGGCTGGAGTTGGCCCTTTGGTGCGATCTTCGGGTCGCTGCCCGGGACGCCGTTTTCGGTGTCTATTGTCGGCGTTGGGGAGTGCCCCTGGTGGACGGCGGTACGATTCGTCTGCCGCGTCTGGTGGGGCAGAGCGTGGCGATGGACATGATCCTGACGGGGCGAGGCATTTCCGGGCAGGAAGCCCTCGGGGTCGGCCTCGCCAACCGCCTGGTCGAAACGGGTGAAGCCCTCGACGAAGCCCTCGTGCTGGCAGCCGAACTGGCCGAATTTCCCCAGCGTTGTCTACGCGCGGATCGACTCTCCGCGATCACCCAATGGTCCCTCGATCTCGATTCGGCGCTGATGGAGGAAACGCGGGGAGGGCTGGAGGTCATCCATTCGGGAGAGAGTTTCGAGGGAGCCAGCAGATTCGCCGGGGGCGCGGGTCGCCATGGAAGTTTTTCCGAGTGAGGCGGGGGCCCGTAGATCCGCTACCGTGGGATTCATGATGGATCGAATTTCGACGACCCCGGCCGACGCCGCGAAGCAGAGAACTTTTTACGAGAGTGAAGAAAAAGAGGCTGCCGAGAAACCGGACGGACTCGTGGCGCGGATGCTCGAGACGCGAACGATCCTGGTTTCGGGGCAGGTGGACGAAAAGCTCGCCGAGCGTACGATCAGCCAATTGCTGATCCTGAACTCCGTCTGCCACGATCCGATTCGGGTCGTCATCACCAGCCAGGGTGGGCACGTAGATTCCGGCTTCGCCATCCACGACATGATGAGATTCGTGGAGTCTCCGATTCTCACGATCGGTGCGGGTTGGGTGGCGAGTATCGGGGTTCCGATCCTGCTCGCGGCGGAAAAAGATTGTCGCTATTCCCTGCCGAATACCCGCTTTCTCCTCCACCAACCGAGCGGAGGGGCCGGGGGGCAGGCGAGCGACATCCGCATTGCCGCCGAAGAAATCCTGAAACTGCGGGAGCGAATCAACGCCATGGTGGCCCGGGAGACCGGTCAGAGCCATGAGCGGATCGAGACCGATAGCGACCGCAACTTCTGGATGAATGCGGACGAGGCCCTCGACTATGGCCTGATCTCGAAGATCGTGAGCAGCGCCCAGGAGATTGGCTGAACCCCGGCCTTCTCCGGCCGGGAAGATCAGGAAAGGACTCGGGGGCGACCGAGACTGCTCGCATGGGAATGGGGAATCGCGCCATTCCACGTTACCCTCGACCGCCCCATGTCGTCCGAACTCCGGGATAGTCTGGATCGTCCGCTGCGAGACCTTCGTGTCTCGGTCACGGATCGCTGCAACTTTCGTTGCTCCTATTGTATGCCCGCAGAAGTTTTCGGTGAGCATTACAAGTTCATTGGCCGCCAGGAAGTTCTGACCTTCGAGGAAATCCAGCGCCTCGTCGGCATCATGGTGCCCCTCGGCGTTCGAAAGATTCGCATCACGGGGGGCGAACCCCTGCTTCGCCACGGGATTCACGAATTGATTCGGGGGCTGAAGGGAATTCCCGGGGTCGAGGATATTGCCCTGACCACGAATGGCACATTGCTGAAGCGCATGGCTGGCCAGTTGCAGCGAGAGGGCCTGGATCGCATGACGGTCAGCCTCGATAGCCTGGACCCCGAGGTATTTCTTCAGACGAATGGTGGCAAGTTGTCTGTGGAGGAGGTGCTCGAGGGCCTGGAGGCTGCCGAGCGGGCTGGCTTTTCCCCGATCAAAATCAATTGCGTGGTGCAGAAGGGGGTGAACGAGGACGCGCTGCTGGATCTCGCGCGTTACTTCAAGGGCAGTGGACATATTCTTCGCTTCATCGAGTTCATGGATGTGGGCACGAGGAATCACTGGCGGCTTGAGCACGTGGTCACAGGGGCCGAAATCGTGGCCTTGATCGACAGGGAGATGCCCCTCGAAAGTGTCGACTCCAACTACCGGGGTGAAGTGGCTCGTCGCTGGCGCTATCGGGATGGCGACGGAGAAATCGGCATCATCAGTTCGGTCTCGGATCCCTTTTGTGGCGATTGCAGCCGGGCCCGCCTGACCACGGATGGCCGGCTGGTGACGTGTCTCTTCGCATCGACGGGGACGGATTTGAAGACGCCTCTGCGCGATGGCATGAACGACGACGGGTTGCGCGAGTTGATTCGAGGCATCTGGCTGGGGCGATCCGACCGTTACTCCGAGCTGAGAGCCGTCGCATCCGAGACCGGACGGCCGGGGGAGGAGCCCCGGGGGCGAGTGGAGATGTACGAGGTCGGCGGCTGAACTCGGGCGCCCTCAGCGGGTTCGCGAAGCACTGATCCGCCCCCGCCCGCATCGCCTCATCCCACGCCTCATCGCCACCACTAGGCGGTCTGGCGTCGACGCCTCAGGGCCAGGCCCGCGAGTCCCAGGCCGAGGAGCAGGCCCGTGCCGGGCTCCGGGACGAATTGCAGGCCGCTCAGGCCCACGATGTTGCCGGCGACGGTGGGTCGAAATTCAACCACGATATCGAGTCCCGCCAGTGTTTCGAAGAAGATCATGAACTCCGTGGCGGCATCGGTACCGCCGGCCGGAGTAAAGTTTCCATAAAAAGTAAAGCTGATGCCGTCGTCTTCGCTCAGGTAGACGTCGACCGGATCGTTATCCGAGGTCTGGTAGTGGAAGGTCTTCACGTAGTACTGATCCTCAAGCAGGTTCGAGAACGTCAGCCGGACGCCGCCGGCGGCCTCTACCCGATCCGCCCGCAGGGAATCCGCGTACCCGGCGCTCAAGGTGTCCTCCACCGGGCTGACGTTGAGCCCACCGTCGACCGCATCCACCGTCAGGCTGACGATGCGCGAGGAGATCGAGGGCTCATAGGTCTGTTGATCGAAGTTGATCGAGAAATTGGGCTGCGGAGTGGTTCCCACTGCCCACTCCTCGAAGGCTACCTGCAGGGTCCCATTCCCGATGTCGAGCCTGGGAACGGATAGCAAGCCGATGTCTCGGGCAATCTGCACGTCATCGAAGGATTTGAAGACTCCCGCCTGATTGGTATTCGCAAAAAGAGACATCGTATCGCCGAGATCGGAGCGCGCAGTGCTACCCGAGATGGATTCGAGGTCGAAGGTCATGTCGATATCGGCGTTGATTCCGTCCAGTACATCGCTGAAGGCGGGATTGATCCAGAAGCGCAAGCGTTCATCCGATCCGCCTGCGATATCGTAGTCGACGACTCCGTAGAGGTAGTACGGAGTGTCGGGCGCCGCGGCGACGCTGGACACGATGCGAGAGGTGCCCAATTCGGCAAAGAAATAGTCGTCGGCTCCGATCCCGTCGTGTTCGATCCCGAAGGCCGCCGTGATACCGAAGGTGTCGCTGAACTCAACGGCGATCTCATAAGCGGCATGGTTGTCGATAATCTGTGCCATCTGCCCGGCAAAGAAGCTGGTCCCGGGATTCGAAATCGGCGAACTATTGCAGCCGGGATCGCTCGGTGCACAGCCCGGATGCTGCGCCCCGCTGAGGTCCATGCCCCGGGAGATGCGGTAGTCGTTGCCGCCGGTGTCGCCGATCATGACCTGGCCATTCTCGATGCCAAAGGCGCTCGTGGGAGTTGCGCCAGAGGCCTGCCAACCCGAAGTGAAGAAGGCTCCGGCCCCGTCGGACCCCCCCGACTGGCCGTGGAGGTTGCTCCCATTCGCATAGGTGAAGCCATCCATCGCCAGGGTACAAGCGCGGACGGGATGCGCGGCGACTGACCCCAGCAGGACTCCGACCAGGGTCAGGCCCAGCAAGCGGCTGGCCCGACTCCCGATGGCTCCCAGCAGATGCATTGTTTTCGACATCAACCCTTAACCCTTCGACCATTCGGTCCGCACTTCGGCGCGGTGCCCCTTCAGCATTTGGCCATTGGGTTTCATCCCGGGCCCGCAGACGGAACTCAGTCCGGAAAAATTTCTCCGTTACCGCGCTCCGTCCAGTAGATCAGTCGTCCATTGTCGACCCAACAGTGTGACCTTGTTCCAGAAAACTGGACACCCTCTTGGTTATGCGGCGCAGGCCCTCGTG
>CAYTAT010000018.1:73773-88102 GCA_964435795.1 uncultured Spirochaetaceae bacterium | reverse complement strand
CTCCAGCAGCGTCTCTTCTGCGATACGTATTTGGCGCGCCCGGCAGGATTCGAACCTGCGACCCTCGGCTCCGCAAGCCGATGCTCTATCCAGCTGAGCTACGGGCGCCCTTTGGTATTCCCCGATCCGATTTTCCTGCTTGGGATGAGGGCGGCTCACTCTAGCGAAAAACTGCTGCCAAGGGCGGGCCACGTGAAAACATCCCCAGCAACAGCCGCACCGGAGAAAGGAGGTTGGCGGAGGTTGGCGGAGAGAGTGGGATTCGAACCCACGGTAGGTTGCCCTACACACGCTTTCCAAGCGTGCGCCTTAAGCCGCTCGGCCATCTCTCCGGATCATCCTGATCACACCTCCCGCAGCCGCCAGATCCCCCGCGACGTGCCCGGTCAAACGCAACCGCGTCGCGAGAATACCCCGGCGAAACTTGGCGGAGAGGGAGGGATTCGAACCCTCGAACGGTTGCCCGTTACACGCTTAGCAGGCGCGCGCCTTCAGCCACTCGGCCACCTCTCCGCGCGGCCGGAAACATACGATTTCATGCGCCAATTCCCCACCCCCAAAGACCGATACCCCATGGGGAAGGAGCGGCCCGGGCGAAACCCCGAATCCCGCTGAATCCCCCCGAACCCCAGCGTGGCGGGAGGCCTGGGAGAAAAACGAACCCAGGAGGAAAGACGGGCCTGGGAGAAGGACGGGCTTGAGGGCAAGACGGGCCGGGCGGAAATGCCGCCTTGGCGGAGAGGGAGGGATTCGAACCCTCGAGAGCTTTCACTCTGGCGGTTTTCAAGACCGCTGCCTTCAACCGCTCGGCCACCTCTCCGCATCGGGCCGCCAAAGAGTATCGCCAGCCCAGGGCGCCGGGCAAGCGCGAACCGCCGGCCCGGGCTTCGCTACGACCCCAACCGCGCATCCGCGCGGGGAAAAAAGGGCCCCGGCCCGGCTCCAGACCCCCTCGGCCCACCCTATTCCGATGCCTCGTGGGAAAAACGCTCCCGCAATTCGCGCTTCAGGATCTTGCCGCTCGGATTGCGGGGAATCTCATCCACGAACTCCACCGCCTTCACGGCCTTGAAGGGCGCGAGCTTGCCCCGGCAGAATTCGATCAATTCCTCGGCGCTCAGGCTCTCATCCCCGGCCACCACAACCGCCAGGGGCGACTCGCCCCAGGTCTTCGAGGGAATCCCGATCACACCCGCATCCGCCACCTTCTCGTTGCTCAGCAGGATATTCTCGATTTCCGCCGGGTAGACGTTCTCCCCCCCGGAGATCAACATATCCTTCACACGATCGACGATCGTCACGAATCCATCCTCGTCCACGATTCCCACATCCCCGGTGTGGAGCCAACCGTCGACCAGGCTCTCGGCCGTGGCCTCGGGGCGCTTCCAATAGCCCAACATGATGTGCGGGCCCTTGACCCAGACCTCCCCCCCCTCGCCCGGATCCGTATCGCTGCCATCCTCGCGCACCACGCGAACCTCGGTATAGAAGAAGGCACGGCCCGTGGAACCCGCCTTGGCGCCATCGTCACCCGCCAGGCTGAGACAGGCCGGACCGCAGGTCTCCGTCAGGCCGTAGACCTGCTGAATCTCGATGCCCAGGGCCAGGTAGGCGTGGATCAGGGTCACGGGCACCGGCGCCGCACCGCTCATCACCCAGCGCAGGGTCGAGAAGTCATGCGTCTCAGCGTCCCGAACGCCGAGCATGAATTGCAACATGGCGGGCACCATCAAGGTCGTCGTGATCTTCTCGTCGCGAATCAACTCCCAGGCCTGGCTGGGATCGAAGGCCTTCATGATCACCACCGTGGAACCCCGGAAGAAACAGCCGATCACCGGAGAAAGCGCACCCACGTGAAAGAGGGGCAAGCTGTTGAGATAGCGATCCCGATAGCAGATGTCGGCGGTATTCGTCATGGTCTGGGTCATCCAGAAGACCGTTTCATGACTGTGCATGACCCCCTTCGGAAGTCCCGTCGTCCCCGACGTGTACATCAGGAAAACGAGATCATCCCCGCAAGCCGTCGCCTCGGGCTCGGCCGTCGAGGCCGCGCCCATCCACTCGTCATAGTCCCGGGAACCCGCGGCGGTCTCGCCCCCCACCTGGATCCAATGCTCGATCGCCGTCTTGCCCCGGGAGCGCAGGATCTCGACGTTCTCCGCGAATTCCGCGCCGTAGATGAGAAGGGTCGCCCCGGCATCCGTCAGGATGAATTCCAGCTCATCGGCGACCAGCCTCCAGTTGAGGGGCACGTTGACGGCGCCCACCTTGGCGGCGGAGAAGAAACTCTCGGAAAATTCCACTCCGTTCATGAGCAGGAGCGCTACCCGATCGCCCTGCGAAACACCGAGTTCCAACAGCCCATGAGCGGTCTGATTGCATCGAGAATTGAGTTCCGCATAGCTGAAGCGCCGACCCGTGGCGGGCTCCACCAGGGCTTCGAGATCCGGATCGCGGCGTGCGCGGCGGGTCAGAAAACAACCAATGTTCTCGTGCATGATTCAGAGACTCCTCACCGAGGGAAGGGAGCATCGGGAAGCAGCGGACGGCGCCCCGGCAGCCGGATCCGCAAGCCGCCGAGTGTAACGATCTCCCCGGCCCCTCGTAAAGAAGGGCGGCGAGAAGGCGACCCGGGGTGGCCCCGCGGTGGATGGGCCAGCGAGAACGCCGAGCGCGAAGCCCCGGACTGCCGAGCGGGGGAGCTAGTGGCCCGCCAGGCGCCCCCGGGCGGTCAGGACCACCGGCCCCGCCTCCGTGGAATCCGTCCAGGCCACCACCAGGCGGCCGGCGCCGAGCCCGCTCAGCACCGGATACGAGGCACTTCCCTGGCCCCGGGGAAGGGCCACGGGAGCGGATCCCCCCCCGGATCCGATCTCGCGAACGAAGATCGTGGCGGGTCCCCAACTGCTCGCCTCCACGGGATCACGGCCCTGGAAGGCCACGAAGAGTCGACCATCCGCTTCGCCGAGTCGGGGATGGTTGGGATCGAGGATCTCTCCCGCGATATCCGCCGCGGCGGAGAAAGTCCTCCCCGCATCGGCGGATTTCGACCAGAAGAGACGGGACTGTCCCGTGGCCTCGGTATACCAGGCCAGGTAGAGGTCATCGTCCAGAACGCGCAGGGAAGGACCCGAATGCGGACAACCGTCGATCTGCCAGCTCGGGCCCGGCACGGTCTGCCCCAACGACCAACTCGCCCCGCGATCTTTCGAGGTGGCCACGACCAGGTCTCGCACGTTCTCCTCGTCCATCTTCCGCCAGGCCAGGAACCAATGGCCGCGATCATCGGCCGCCACGGCGGGACGGCAACACGGACAAATGTCGGCCGCGGCCGTCGTCGCTGGAGAAAAACTTCGGCCCCCGTCGCGACTCGAACTGATCAGCACCTGGCTGGAGCCCGGAAGCGTCTCCCCCGAGCCGCGGCCGAGCCACGACACGATGAGCGTGCCGTCGGGCGCCACCGTCGCGTCGAAGAAGGACGGCCCGGCGTCGGAATCCGGATCGACGGCAACCGGCTCGGAGAAGCTGCGCAGAAAATCATCGGAACGCGCCACCCATAGCGTCGCAAGACGATCACTCTCACTGCGATGCCCGAGCCATACGGCGTAGAACTTGCCCCGAGGTGCCTGGAGGAAAAGCGGCGTGCCCTCTCCGTGGGAGAGCACGCCGCCCGTCTGGGAGTTGACCCGCGCCCCCGCTTCGAAAACATCCCCCCGGCTCCGGGACATGAAGAGCCTCAGATCCTCCCCTCCTTCGGCGCCGGGCTGAACGGCCAGCGCCGCAATGGCCCCGGAAGCCCGAACGATCAGCTGGGGATCCCGCGAGGCATCCGGGGTGAGGGGATGGGGAGCCGCTTCGAAACTGAGCTCCGGCCGATCGCCGACAGTGCAGCCGATCCCCCAGCCCGCCAGGAGCAGAAGGCCGAGCGCAGCGCTGGCGAGAATCCATCGCGAGCGCCCCGGCCCAGGGCCGGGACGCTTGCGCACTCTTCTGGCCTGATCGGACATCGATGCCCTCCTCGCCCCCCGCTCACGCGGGTACATTCTGGCCCTCTCTTCCCGCAACATCAAGACATCCGGCTCCCCATCGGCCATCCCCGCCCTCAGTATTGGAGCCTCGCGCCGGCCCATACCTGGCGCGGTGCCCCTATGCGCGTGATGTTCCCCGTCCGACTGGCGTCGTATTCCTCGTCGAGCAGGTTTTCCGCCACCAGGAAGATCTCCCAATGCTCGGCGATACGACGCGAAGCCGAGAGATCCAGAACGCCGAAGGAACGCAATAGCTGGCTATTGGTGTCGTTCGCATAACGCTTGCCCAGGTAGCGACCGCGTACCTCGAGGTCGAGGAGATCCGGGTTCTGGTAGCGCAGGATCACCGCGACCTCGTGGCGGGGGATATCCTGGAGCCAGTTCCCCACGCGTTCGGGCCTATTGGGGAATTCCGTGATGGTGGACTCGGTGAAGACATACGAGGGAGCCAGAGACCAGCCGCCGGGCAATTCGATCTCGGACTCAAATTCGAAGCCCCGGCTGCGGGTGCCGACGAGATTCTCGCGCTGGAGAAATGACGCCCCCGGCGGCGGAACGAAATTGAAGACGAAGGCGATCGTATCGTCGAGTTCATTCCAGAAGCCCGTCAAGGAAGCGCGAAGACCTTCGCGCCGAAAATCCACCCCGATCTCACCGCCGATACGCAACAGTTCCGGCTTGAGGTCGGCATTCGGCCTGAAGGCCCTATTGCCCGCATAGAAGCCGCGGTAGAGCTCATTCAGACTCGGCGCGCGGAAGGCCCGGTAGACCCCTCCGCGCAGAGACCAACCGCCCTCGAGATCGTAGCCGAGGGAGAGTCGCGGGCTGACTTCCACAGCCGAGCGCTCGCTGAAGTTCGTCACGCCACCCGCTTCCCGGCGCGAAGCGTCGTAGTTCTTCCAATAATCCAGGCGCAGGCTCATGAGGGCCTCGAGTTTCGGAAGCGGATAGAAGCTCATCTCCCCGTACACGCCCAGGGCATTCTGGCTGCCCTTCGCAGTACTCGAAACGACACCGGGGATCGGAAGATTGATGATGGTCTCGCGGTTCTCGCCCTGGGTATGACGAAAGTCGATGCCCAATGCCGCCGACGAAGACAGCCACGAGAAGGCCTGGGACCACTGGGCCGAGGCGCCGACATCTGAGGATGGCACGTCCTGGGTAAGCGCCAGGGTCTCGCTTGCACGATCGGCCGCGATGGTCACATTCGCGTTGTCGAAATCCTGAAGGGAACTGAAGAAGGAAAACTTCAGATCTCCCCAATCCCCGGCCGAGGTCTTGGCCCCGAGGGCCAGATCCCAGACGTCGCGGGAATCATTCGAGAGAGGCGTGCCGACGTTCCGCTTGTCGCGGAAGAGATTCGTACGCAGGTAGGCACTGGTCCCCGACTCAAAGGAGTGATTGAGTTCGACCTGCAGGTTGTCGTGTTGCGAGTAGGCCTCGATATCGATGGGCCCCCGCTCATCCTTGGCCACGACCTTATAACCATCCGTATCGTAATGGTCGTAGCTGATGGCTACGGCGGTATTTCCGAAGCTCTCACCCGCGTAGGCGTGCGCCTGCCCGGTCTGCTGGCTGCCATAACTGCCCTCCAGCGCGATCCCGGTTTCCCCGGTCGAACGGGTGAGGACGTTGATGACCCCACCCATCGCGTAGGTGCCATAGAGACTGGAACTGCCACCGCGCACGACCTCGATGCGCTCGATATTGCGATAGGGAATCTTCGTCCAATTCACCCAACCCCCGAAACCGTCATTCAGGGGCACGCCGTCGAGCAGCACCAGGGCGCGGGTGCGCCCCAGGCCGCGAATCGAGACCGATTGCGACGTGGGATGGGTGACGAGACTGCTGCCGGCGGGCAGGTTCACCCCCGGCACCGTCCTCAGAATATCGTCCACCGCCTGGGCGGGGGCCGCCGCGATCTCTTCCGAAGAGAGAACGGTCACACTCATGGGCACCTGGCTCAATGCCCGATTGTTGCGCGTGGCCGTGACGACGATCTCTTCCACCGGGCCGCCATTCGCCGATGCCTGATCGCCCGCGGCGAGTGCGGATCCCGCTAGTCCCGTAAACGCAAGTCCCGTAGAAAAGAAGAGCAGGGCTGCGGCGAGGGCCGCCGCCAGAAGCCGGGCCATCCGGCCTTCATCCCCGATTCTTTCTCGTTCTTCGTGCGTTCTTTCCCGTTTATTGCCTCGATCCAATACTGATTCTGCCAGACTTCGCTGCGAACGTGAGTCCGCGAGCATAAGTCCACGATAGGTTCCCACCATGATTCACCTCTCCGAGCTGATCATCGAAATTCCAGGCGGAGAAATCGCCCATGGGCGATTCCCGCTCCTCGAGTGCTCGTGACACGCACTCACTGCATCGATTCTCAGCTTGGAATTGGAATCTGATCCGGAGGGGATGGCGCGTACTCGGGCGCCGGTTGAAGCATTGCGGTTTCCGCAGGCGGCAGTTCGAGAACCAGCATCGCCTCGGGCTCGGATAGGAGGATCGGGCCCAGGCGTTTGGCCGCCACGCTGCTTCCGGAGCGCTGACCACAGCCGCAGGGACAGGGGGCCGTCAGGAAAGCCACCTCTTCCTGACCCTGGCTCGAATCGGATTGGACCTGGGCCGGAGTCATCTCCGAGTCTTCGTGATGATGCGCTCTATCGATCCGATGACCCCGATGAGGCTCTCCCTGGCCGATCGCATATCCGCCCGCCCCCAATGCAGCGGGCTGAATCGGGCACGGAGTGACGGTGGCCGCCAGGAAGGCGACGATCGCCAGTAGGGGTACGAGTCTGTAAGCGGTCTTCTTCACTCGATCACTCGTGGTCCGGGAACGATCCCGAGACCTCGCCTCACTATCTTTCCAGATCTCTTTCTGAGTCTCACTCGCTCGACTCGCTCTGGTCGACGAGCAGCCCGAGTGCAATGCGGTCGCAAGCCGTTGCCAGAAGATTCGGGAAACCCCGAAAACGCAAGACCTTTGCTCTCTTCAGCCGCCCTTTGCTCTCACCATCCAGAAGCGCCGGATCCAGACGCTCAGACCCGTGAGTATAACATGGTTCCCTCATCAACCGGACGGATAAAAACCCCTCTTCTCAAATTCTATCGGGATCCGGGCAGCCCTGACTACCCGGGCATTAACGAAATATGAAGTATGAACAGATATCTCAAGTGTGGGACTGTAGAAGCGAGTGCGGATGGGGTTCCGGAAATGATTTGGAAACGTCGTTCATGCGCGGCGGCGGCAACGTCGGAGAATCCGCGGCTCTCGACCGCCTGTGGACCTCCTTATCAGCAGAAGGGCCCATGGTCGTGGCAAGCGGGCTAAGCTTCGAGCCCGTTCGGAGACTCCCCACCACGAAGAGGAATTTCATGTACGACGCATTGCGAGAAGTCTGGTCCGAACTGACCGCCGCCGGGGCCCCCTTCGAGATCCAGGAAGTCGAAGTCGAGGGCCGGCCACTGAAAGTCTACGCGTCGGCTCCCCACTCGCTGAGAGAACTCTGGCTCGGCTCGGCGGTTCACGGCGATGCCGACTACCTCGTCTACGAAGACGAGCGCTGGACTTTTTCCGATGCCCACCGCGAGGTCGCATCGGTGGTGAACTGGCTCAGCGCCCACGGCGTAAAGCCCGGAGATCACGTCGCCATCGCGATGCGCAACTACCCCGAATGGTTGCTCGCCTACTGGGCGATCATCTCCATGGGGGCCACCGTCGTGGGCATGAACGCGTGGTGGCTGAGCGACGAGGTCGCCTACGCGGTCGAAGATTGTCAGCCCACTGCCATCATTGTCGATCGCGAAAGACTCGAGCGATTCCTTCCCCACCGAGACAAGGTGCCAAATTGCCAGCTGATCACGGTGCGCGTCGAGGGAGAACTGCCCCCGGATGCCGTGCCCTGGACCGAACTCCGCGCCCACGGAGGTGAGCTTCCGGATCTGAACATCGATCCCGATAGCGATGCCTGCATCTTCTATACCTCCGGCACCACGGGGCGACCCAAGGGTGCCCAACTCACCCACCGCGGCTGCGTGAACAATATCTTCAGCCTCGCCTTTGCGAACCTGGCCTTCGCAGCGGCGGGGCAACGGGCTGCGGGCGCCGATGCCCCGGCGCCCGCCGGCGATCCGGGGCCGCCCCCGCAGCTGAGTCTGCTCGTCGTCACCCCCCTCTTCCACGTCACCGCAAATAATTGCGTAGCCCACTCCGCCACCCTGGCCGGGGGCAAGCTCGTCCATATGTATAAATGGGAGGCCGGGCAGGCCCTGCAATTGATCGAATCCGAGCGCATCACGAATCTCAGCGGCGTTCCCGTGATGGCCCGGGAACTCATCGCCCATCCCGATTTCAGCAAGCGCGATACCTCGACCCTCAAATCCCTGGGCGGCGGCGGCGCGCAGTTGCAACCCGACCTGGTGCAAAAGATCGACGATCAGGTCAAGACGGCCCGTCCCAGTACCGGCTACGGGATGACCGAAACCTGCGGCATCATCACCTCCATCGCCGGAGACTTCTTCGTCGACAAACCCGAGAGCGCCGGCCCCGCCATGCCGGTTTTCGAGACGCGGATCGTGACGCCCGAGGGCGAGGAGGCCGCCCCCGGTGCCGTCGGCGAACTCTGGGTTCGGGGCTCCCAGGTGATTCGCGGCTACCTGAATCGCCCCGAGGCCAGCGCCGAATCCATCACCGACGGCTGGCTGCATACCGGAGATATCGCACGCATCGACGAGGATAATTTTATCTTCATCGTCGACCGCGCCAAGGATATGGTCATCCGAGGCGGTGAGAATATCTACTGCGCCGAAGTCGAGAGCGCCCTCTTCGACCACGACGACGTGGCCGAGTGCGCGGCCTTCGGGGTTCCCGACGACCGACTCGGAGAAGAGGTCGGCGTCGCCATCCTGCTCAACGAGAAGAGCTCAATCGGCGGCGAAGAACTCCGCGCCCATTGCGAGGGCCGACTGGCGCGGCATAAGATTCCCCGCTTCATCTGGATCCAGGGCGAGAGTCTGCCCCGCAATGCGAGTGGGAAATTCCTCAAACGCCAACTGCGGGATCAACTCGACCCCGCGGATGCCGTCTGAGCAGCGGCCATTCCCCGCTCCGAGATCTGCCCAGCCGCGTCAACGCACGTGGCGGAAGCAGGTCCGAATCTCGTCGATATAGATCTCGGGTTTTTCGAAGGCCGCAAAATGCCCGCCGGCATCGAGTTCGTTCCAGTGCACGAGATTCTGGAATTTCTTCTCGGCCCAACGCCTCGAGCATTGGAAGATCTCCTTCGGAAAAATGCTGCAACCCGTGGGCACCGAAACGGGATCGAAGGAAGCGGCGTTGAAGCTCTGCCAATACAAGCGGGCCGAGGAGGCCCCGGCTCCCGGCAGCCAGTAGAGCATCACGTTGTCGAGCAGTTCATCCCGGGTGAGAACATTCTCCGGATGGCCATCGCAATCCATCCACGACCAGAACTTTTCGATGATCCAGCCCGCCTGGCCGCTCGGTGAATCCACGAGCCCATAGCCGAGGGTCTGGGGCCGGGTACTCTGCTGCTTGGAATAACCCGAATCGAAGTCCTGGTAGTGCTGCATCGACGCCAGGGCGCGTTTTTCGACGGGCAGCAGATCCGACATGGTCTCGGGATCGGGCGCCACGACGGGCATATTGAGATGAATGCCCGCGCAGTGTTCGGTATCCCGCAGGCCGATATGATTCGTCACCATCGAGCCCCAATCCCCGCCCTGGGCCACGTAACGCGAATATCCGAGCTTGGCCATCAGTTGCGCCCAGGTGTCGGCAATCTTCTCCACCCCGTACCCCGCCTGCTTGGGCTTGTCGGAGAAGCCATATCCGGGCATCGAGGGGCAGACCACGTGAAAGGCATCCTCGGCACGCCCGCCATGGGCCACGGGATCCGTCAGGGGGCCGATCACCTTATGGAATTCCACCACCGAGCCCGGCCAGCCATGGGTGATCACCAGCGGCAGGGCATTGGCCTCGGGCGAACGCACATGGATGAAGTGGATGCCGAGTCCGTCGATCTCCGTCCGGTATTGCGCGAATTCATTCAGCCGCGCCTCCCGGGCCCGCCAATCGTATTTTTCTCCCCAATAGGCGCAGACCTCCTGGAGATAGGCGAGGGGAATGCCCTGGGACCAATCGTCCACCGTCTCGGCTTCGGGCCAGCGCGTCGCGGCCAGGCGGCGCTTCAGATCGTCGAGTTCGGCGTCACTGGTTTCGATACGGAAGGATTGGATGTCTGCGCTCATGGCGATCTCCTGATATGGATCCGGGAACTCTCTCCGGGGATGAATGTCTGAGTGGGCTTGCAGCCGGCCGTCGGGGCGGATCGATCGTTGACTCCGGGGCTGAAGGTAGAGGGATGAAGGTAGAGGGATGAAGGTAGAGGGCTGAAGCTAGAGGGATGAAGCTAGAGGGATGAAAGTAAAGGGCTGAAGCTAGAGGGATGAAAGTAAAGGGCTGAAGCTAGAAGGATGAAAGTAGAGCGATGGAGTAGAGGACAGGGGCGGGCGACGCCCCCGAGAAGCCGAGAGCCTAGCCCGCATTCCGCCCCGGGTCGCGGGGCGAGAAGGTCGCGCGCGACGGGCGCTCCCGCGCCCGTCGCATCGGCCTTCGAGGCCCGGAAGCCCCCGGACTCACACAATGGCGCCGGACATCAAGCGAAGCGCAGCAGGAAGCTCGCCCCGCCCCGGGCGCTGCTGCCGATCTCCAGGTTTCCGCCATAGCTCGTGGCGATCTCCTGCACGACCGACAAGCCGATTCCCTGCCCGGCCGCCGAGCGATCCGCCCGTGCCCCGCGCTCCAGGATCCGCATCCGTTCGTCCTCCGCGATTCCTGGCCCGTCGTCGCTCACGTCGATTCGCAGCCCTGCGCCGTCGCGACCCGCCACAACGGCGATATGCTGACCCCCGTATTTGCAGCAATTGTCGAGGAGGTTGCCGAGCATTTCCATCAGATCCCCCTCGTCCCCGCGAAATTCGAGTCCCGCCGCCACCCGCACTTCGAATCGCGGAGCCCGCTCGCGATAGACCTTCGCAAGGGCCGCGCAAAGCCGCTCGACCACCGGCGCGATGGCCGCCGAACCGGCCAGGGGCCGCTCTCCACGACGCTGGGCCCGGCTCAGTTGATGGGCGACGATCTCCTCCATCCGCTCGAGTTCCCCCGCCGCGAGTTCGCGTAGATCCGCTTCGGGACTCGGCGATTCGAGGGCCCCGCGCAGAACGGAAAGCGGCGTCTTGAGACTATGGGCCAGGTTCGAGAGCGTGTTTCGATAGCGCTCGCGGCGTCCCTGCTCGCTGGCGAGCAGGTGGTTGAGGTTTTCCGTCACGCCCCGCACCTCGCGCGGGTATTCCCCCGCCAGGCGCTCCACCTCGCCCCGTTCCACCCGGGCGAGATCGTTCGCGAGTCCGCGCAGCGGACCGAGTCCCCAGCGCAGGATGAAGAATTGCAGGGCCAGCAGGATCCCCGCCAGCAGCCCGCCGCTGACGAGCAGACTGCCGCGATAGCCCGCGAGTTGCGCGAGGTAGGGTTCACGGGAATGCCAGATCTCGAGTACGAAGGGCACTTCTTCACCGTCTTCGCCCTCCCAGGCCAGGCCCACGCGATAGCGAAAGAGCACTTCAGCCCCCAATTCGGCTGGCCCGAAATCGCTCTCCCCCATGCCGAGATGCCGCTCGGGAGGGGGAATCTCGAGCAGCAGGGCAGAAGCGGATCGCCAGGATTCTGCGCCGAGCGCGCCCTGGGTCCCCGCCCCCCTCAGCCACGCATAGAGACCCGAACCGAGTTGTGCGTAACGCGGCTCGGAGAGCGTCGAAGACACGACGATCCGCCGCCCCTCGAGTTCCGCGGCCCCCAGGATCAGGTAGCTCTGCGCCTTCAGTTGCTCGTATTCCCCGGCCCGCAATGCCCGCCGGAAGGCGGATTCGAGTCCGTAGCCCGCCAGGCCGAGAAAGACCGGCAGCAGCAGGGCGGAAGCCAGCAGAAGTCTTCCCGCGAGCGAACGACCCATCACGGCTGCAGGGGCTCCAGCACGAAGCGATACCCCTGGCCCCGAACCGTCTCGATAAGTGCGAGTTCCCCGTCGGGATCCAACTTCTTGCGCAATCGGCCGATAAAGACCTCGATCACGTTGCTGTCGCGGTCGAAGTCCTGATGGTAGAGATGCTCGGTGAATTCCGTCTTGGAAATGACCTCGCCCCTGCGGTGCACCAGGTACTCGAGGGTATTGTACTCATAGCTCGTGAGTTCGATCTCCCGCTCTTCGCGCAGGACGCGCTTCGACCCCGTGTCGATGCGAAGGGATCCGAAGTCCAGCAGGGAACTCGCCTGGCCACCGCTCCTTCGCAGCAGGGCCTGAAGTCGCGCCTTCAATTCCTCCATATGGAAGGGCTTCGTCACGTAATCGTCGGCGCCGGCCTCGAGACCCGCCACCTTATCCTGCCAATCGTCCCGCGCCGTCAGGATCAGGATCGGAAAACGCTCCCCCTCGCCGCGCAGCGTGCGGATCAGCTCGGCCCCGCCGAGACCGGGCAGGCCGAGGTCGATCACGGCCAGGTCATAGGGATTCTCGCGCCCGAGTTGCAGACCCCGGGGACCATCGGCCGCCGTATCCACCGCGAAACCCGCTCGCGCCAATTCTCTTTCGAGTTGCTCGCGCAGGTGGCGCTGATCTTCGACGACGAGAAGGCGCACGTTATTTCCGCTTTCGCACCGACTCGTCCGGACGCTTGCGCGGCGGGGACTCGGCCTTGCCCGGAACGCGCTTCTTCGCCACGGGTACGCGAACGATCTTCAGCCTGCCCGAGTCCTTGAGAATCTTCACGCGGTACTCATCCCCCTTGCGTTCCACCTTCAACACGCGTCCGCCGTGCTCGGCCCGCGCGGCGGCGGCGGCGGCCGCGGCCGCATCATCCGCCGCAGCCGGGCCCGCGGAAGCCAAGAGCACGGCCGCGGCGGCCAGGGCGAGAACGACCTCGCGCATGCGATTCATGTGGGGCTCCTTCTGACCTCGCGATCCGCTCCGCCCCCACATCCCCGACGCGCGCGTCCCGAATCCGTCGCGACCGGGAACCCTGAAGCCTCCCGAACGACCCACCGAGCGGCTATTCGGACGGAAAGACCTCGACGACCACGCGAAGGCGCTCACCCGGATCGCTCGCCATCCGCGTCTCGTAGGTGCGGCCCTGATAACGATAGCGGACATCGTAACCCGTCAATTCCCGCTCCCAGCTAACCTCCTCCCGGGTCTCACAGCGTTCTTCGTCCCGAACCTCCCGATATCCCCGCCGCTTGCCGGCCTCATGCCTGCGGGCCATGTCGTGACCGATGCTGCCCCCGAGAACGGCACCCACGATGGTGCCAACGGTTCGGCCCCGACCCCGATGCCCGATCTCGCGGCCCAGGAGTCCCCCCATCGTGGCGCCGAGCAACATCGGCGTCGGGGAGGCGGGGCCCGAACGCTGCGGCTCATACACCACCCGCTCGGTCCAGCACTCGGTATGCGGAGTCACGACACGAACGGATGCATAGACGGGCTCACTCTCGATGACCCGGGCCCAGGCGTGGTGGCGCGGGTCGGATTCAATGCTCGAACGCGCCCCCACCGCAGCGGGCAGGCCGAGTAGCGCCAGGAAAAGTATCTGGATCGATATCGTGATCTTTCGCCGCATCATTTCATTTCTCCTTTTCTGATCGAACTCTTCGCCGGGCCTTGGGAGGGCCGCTTCGAGCACTGGCCCCGGGTCTTCGACTCCCTCGCGCCGAGGCGACGCCGGGGCCCGGCGCGCGAACTCGAAGCCCCCGCAGAAGCCCGGATGCCCCGCTCGCACGCGCATCCTCGGATCTCGGATATATCCACAGGCGCGCACAGGCGCGGAATTCACTCATCGGCGCCGGCCGCGCTCACCCCGTTGCCGATGCTCGCGCCGGCCGCGGGGGCGATCGCGATCCCGACCGCCCCGCCGCTCGAGTCTTCGATCTCGCCCCACGCCCGCATCCGAACGCCCGGGGCGATGGACCTCTTCGTGGGCCAGCAGGCCCCCCAATGCCAGGCCGAAGACCAGCGGATGCAGCGAGGCATCAACCCGATCACCGCCGCGTCGGTCGTGGTGGCGTCGGTGGAAGGGATCGTGATGCCGAAGCCCACGACCGTGACCCCGCTGCCAACGGTGCACGGGCTGGCCCCAGAGAACTCCTGGCGCATGGCGGGCGTGGTGGCGCATGTCGTGCCGGGTGTAGTGGAGGGCGTAGTGGCGCATGTCGTGCCGGGCGTGGTGGCGGGTGTGGCGGATGT
>CAYTAT010000018.1:52173-73673 GCA_964435795.1 uncultured Spirochaetaceae bacterium | reverse complement strand
ATCGGAATCGGAATCGAAAAAATCGCTATTCGGCTTCGCTCTCTCATCTCGCTTCTCCCCGCCGTCCACTGGGCCCGCCATCCACTCGGCTCTCGGCTCTCGGCTCTCGGTACTCGGTACTCGGTACTCGACATTCGGCATTTTGGGCCAGCGACGGCTTCTTCGAGTCACGCCAGCAACCTAGCGGGGGGAACCTGAACCCCGGCTGAACCTCCGGGAAAAAAGCGAGGCCCGGCAGGAGTTCGGAAATCCCCCGAGGAGAATCTCCGAAGTCCGCGACCGCACAGGGGAATTTCCGGGCGAGGGATACCCCTCGCGGCCGGCATGGAGAACCCGTCCGCGGATCGAATGCGCGGCGCGCGTGCGCCGCGGCCCTCAGCGCAACCGACTAGCCGAGTACGCCGCCACCCCGCAAGCCGGCGATCTCCTCCTCGGAGAAGCCCGCCTCGCGCAATAGGGTCTCGCCATCCGCCCCCGGCCAGGCGGGCGAGGTCCCGGGATCACCCGGGGTCCTCGACAGGCGCGGCGTGGGGGTGAGTTCCGGCGGTTCGACGCCCTCGAGAAAGGCCACACGCTTGCGATTATGCGGGTACTCCCGGGCCTCCGACAAGGTCAGCACCGGCGCGTAGCAGGCGTCCGTACCCTCGAGAATCTGCGTCCACTCGTCCCGCGTCTTGGTTCGGAAGACCTCCGCGATGCGCTCGCGCAGTTCCGGCCAGCGCGCTTGATCGTATTGATCCGGCAACTCGGCGGGATCGAGTTCCAGCTTTTCGAGCAGCAGCGCGTAGAAGTGGCGCTCCACCGGGGCCACGCTCACATAGCGACCGTCCCGGGTCTCGTAGATGCCGTAAAAGGGGGCCCCGCCATCGAAGATATTCTCCCCGCGCTCGTCGCTCCACATCCCCATGCTCCTCATCGCGTAGAAGACCGCCATCAGGGACATCACCCCGTCCACCATCGCGCCATCCACGACCTGGCCGCGGCCGCTGCGCTGGGCCTCCAACAGAGCGCATACGACGCCATAGGCGAGATGCAGCCCACCCCCGGCAAAATCGCCCAGAACCTGCAGGGCGGGTACCGGGGGGCCGCCCCGGGCGCCGATGCTATGGGTCACTCCCGTAATCGCCTCGTAGTTGAGGGAGTGGCCTGCGGCGTGAGCGAGGGGACCCTCTTGACCCCAACCCGTGAGACGCCCATAGACGATGCGGGGATTGCGCTCGTGCAGAACTTCCGGCCCGAGACCCAGGCGCTCGGCAACCCCGGGGCGGTAGGACTCGAGGAAGACGTCGGCCCCCTCCGCGAGCCGCAGCACGACTTCGACGCCGCGGGGCGATTTCAGATCGAGCGCGATGCTGCGCCGCCCGCGATCCCAGAAGTTGTGGGCGCGCGGTTCGGGGTCTTCGGGAACCTCGCTCAGGCGATCGATGCGAACGATGTCAGCCCCCATATCCGCCAATTTGAGCGAGCCGAAGGGCAGTGCGCCCAAGCCCGCCAACTCCACCACCTTGATACCCGCCAGAGGTCCCGCCATAGCATCTCTCCCAATCCAGGCCGGACGATCATCCCCTTTGACGACCGCCCGCGAGCGCCTGGAATTCAATTGTATAGTGTGGCGCAAGGCGGATGTGAATCAATCTCGAGCGCGGAGGTGGCGATTGCTTCCGCAACCACGGAGACCGGGAGCGGAGAATGGGACGATCGATTGCCTACTTGGGCTGGATCGCATGCCTGGCCCTGGCGGGCAGCGCATTGGCCGCCGAGCCGGGCCCTCCCCGACTCGCGCCTTCCCCCGCATTCCCCACCGGATGGAGCGGGCCCGGCCCGCTCCCGGCGCCCACCGAATACGCGCGCATCGGCGAAGCCGAGGCCGACCCGGGACCGCCCGCGCCGAAGGCCCCGCTTCCCGACACGCCGAAGATCATTTCCGACACCGCTCCCCTGAGACCCGCCTCCGGGCGCCTCTTGATCGCGACGCGTAGAATGCACGGCCCCTTTTTCGCCAGGACCGTGATCCTGCTACTCGAATACTCTCCCGGGGGGGCCATGGGACTCATCCTGAATCGGCCGACCTCGGCGATCCTCGGCGAGGTGCTTCCCGAAGCGGGTGAATACGTGGGACGTCGGGATCGGATTCGCGTCGGGGGACCGGTAGAACCGCGCCGCATGACTTTCCTTTACCGCTCGGATGAAGTGCACCGGAATTCCCTGCGAATCATCGAAGACGTCTACGTGACGAGCGGATTCGGGGTGTTGCGGCGCCTGCTCAGCGGCGGCATCGCGGAAACTCGCCTGCACATCTATGCGGGCTACTCGGGCTGGGGGCCGCGCCAGCTCGACATGGAGTTGGCGCGGGGGGATTGGTACGTCGCGACCGCCCGGGCAAGGGAGGTCTTCGACGCCGAGCCGGGCAGCCTCTGGGAACGATCGGTCGCCGAATTCGAGGGCACTCAGGTGCGTCGAAGCGACCCCGGCGCGGGAATGGCCCGGCGTTGACGAAGATGGCGGGAGATGACGCAGGCAATCCCCCGGCCGCAAGCGGCAATCCCCCAGCCGCAAGCGGCTATCCCCCAGACCCCCACCTGCTGCGGGATCTCGGGATCTGGCTGGAGGACTGGCGGGGCGCTGGGCGCGAGGGCGACCGGGCCCGCGCGGGGCTCGAGATTCTGCCTCCCTTCTGCAGTTCTCCCCATGGCGTGCGAGCGGGTGTACTGGCCACCGTCGCGGATGTGCTCGGGGGCTCCCTCGCCACCCGCGCCGTAATGCCGGATTGGATCGCGACTTGCGATCTGGTTCTTCACGTCTTCGCGAGCCCGCTCGAGGGGGAGGTCGTCGCCGAGGCGAGCGTGCTCCGCGAGGGGCGCTCGACGGTGGTGATCGAAATCGCGCTTTCGGACGCCCGAGACGCCGGGGCCCTCGGCCTCGCGACCCTGACCTTCTCCCGGCTCGCCGCCCGCACCCCCCTGCAGGAGACGCGACAACTTCAGCATCACGCCTCCCGGAACGAGAGCGCGCGCACGGAATTTCAAAGCGCGGGGCCGGCCCTGCAGCGACCTCTCGTCGAGCGCCTGGGCATCCGTGCGAGCGACGCCGGGGGACTCGAACTCTCCCTCGACGGCTACCTGCAGAATTCCATCGGAGCCCTCCAGGGTGGCGGGCTCGCGCTGCTCGTGGACGCGGTCGCCGAGCAGGCAGCTCGCGAGATCGGCCGGGAGGATTGGCGAGCCAACCAACTCGCCCTCCACTATCTATCCCCCGGCCGGGTCGGCCCCATTCATGCCCTCGCCCGGCCCCTGCACTCGGATGCGGCGGGCGCCGTGTTCCGGGTGGAGGTGCTCGACCGGGGTGCGAAGGATCGCCGCGTGGCGGTGGCCACGGCGACCATGGGCAGGCTGCCCGCGCGATAGCCTCGACGGGGTGCCGAAGGGGGCTCCCTAGAGGAGCACTCCGGCCTCGGCGAGGGCGGCAATTTTTTCGGGCGTGTAACCCAGGAGGGTCTCGAGCACGAGGCGGTTGTCGCGGCCAAAGGAGAGGGCCTTCTCGGGGCGCCGGGGGCGGCTCTGCGAAAGCAGCAGGCGCGAGTTCTCGATCGTCGTCGTCTGGTAGAGATCGCATCCGATCTCGACGTAGTGTTCGCGATGTCGGAGTTGAGGGCATTCGAAGAGATCCGTCGTATCGAGGGCCCGATGCGCGGGCACGCCCTTCTCCTGCAGCAGCGACTCGAGTTCCTCGGCGGCGCCCTGCCGGGTCCAGGCCGAGATCTCGGCATCGAGCACGTCGGCCCCGGCATCGCGGCGCCCGAGCAGATCGGGGCGCTCCATCGCGCGGCAGAGGATTTCCCACTGCTCCCCGGTCGCCACCGCGATCGCGAGCCAACGATCCTCGCCCGCGCAGGGATAGATGCCGTGGGGGTGGAGTTCGAGATCCGCATTGCCGACCTGTTTGCGCTCCTGGCCGTTCACCGTGTAGTCGAGAAAGCCCGGCGCCAGGAAATGCAGGGCCGCCTCCGCCTGGGACTGATCGATGTACTGCCCCTCACCGGTTCGCGCCCGGTGTTCGAGAGCCGCCAGGATGGCCAGCGCGTTGTAGCGGGCGCAGATGAAATCCGTGTAGGCACCGTGGGGGGCCGAGGGCAGGCGATCGGGCCAACCCGCGACGCCCTGAAAGCCCGTCAGAGCCGCGGCCAGGTTGCCGAAGCCCGAAAAATTCTTCCAGGGACCGGTCTGTCCCATCAGGCAACTCGAGATCATGATCAACCCCGGGTTGACCTCGCGCAGGCTCTCGTAGCCCAAGCCCAGGGATTCGATCACACCCGGCGCAAAGGATTCCGTCACCACATCCGCCCAAGCCGCGAGTTCGAGCACGATCTCTCGAGAACGGGGATCGTGAAGATCCAGGCTCAGGCCCAGCTTGTTCGCATTGGCGCTCTGGAATCCCCCGGAACCCTCGGGATGGGGGTGATTGAAGCGATAGGGGGGAATCACGCGCAAAGTATCGAGGTGCTTGACGGATTCCACATGCACGACCGTCGCGCCATAATCGGCCAGATTTCTCGTCGCGGCCGGACCGGCCAGAACCCAGAAGAGGTCGAGGACCTTGACCCCCGCGAAGGGCTCTTGCCCCAGATCGTCGTTCGGGCGCACGAGGGGAGCCGGCACGCGCTCGGGCTCCGCCAGGATTTCCTCCCGATGCGCATCGAGTCGCGGCGCCGGAAGGCGGTAGCGGATCGGCGTGCGGGCAAAGCGCGCGAAGGGTCCGGGATAGCGAATCGGCTCCTGGGCGGGCTCGGCGGAAACCTCCACCACGAACTCCCGGGAACACAACTGCTCGCCGTCGATGATTTCGCCGAGGCTCAAGACGGGCGCCGCGAGCAGGCGGCGCTCCAGGACCGTCTGCATGATCTCGGCCTTGGTACAGCCGGCAAAGAGCGTTTCGAGGATCCTGTCGACGGGCTCGAAATCCTCGCCGCTCAACTGCCTGGCCGTCATCCGCAGGGCGTAGCTCCCCCAATCCTCCTCCAGGTACGCGGGATCATCACATAGGCCGAGGTCATGGGCCCAATTCATCAAGCGCTTCATGAAATGGCCCGTCGAGGGCAGCCAGGCCGGACCCAGGACCACGCTGCCGTCCTTCAGCGCATAACGGGTCGAGATCCAGGTTCCGGAAAGGTAGACGCCCCCGGAAATGCGCCTGGCCGGAGCCTCCTCGAGGGGCGCATCCAGGGAGCGATACATGGTGGCGAGGGTGACGGATTGCTGGAGCGAGATATCGACGTGCTGGCCACGGCCGCTGCGACCCCGGGCGAAGTGGGCCACCAGCGCACCCACTGCGGCATCCGTCGCCCCATGGGCGTGGGCCTGGGGGATGGAAACCCGCAGCGGCCCGGAATCCTCTTCGCCGGTCAAATAGGCGTGGCCCCCCGCCGCCATGGCGATCAGGTCTTCGCCCAGCCACTGCGCCTTGGGGCCCGTCTGGCCGAAGGGAGTAATCGAGACGTAAATGAGCCCGGGATTCTCCGCCGCCAGATCCTCGTAACCGAGGCCGAGGGAGGCCAGCCTGCCGGGGCGCTCGGATTCGATCAGGAAGTCGGCCCCCCGAATCAGCCGCAGCAACTCCGCGCGATCTCCCGGCTCCTCGATATCGAGCACGAGGGAGCGTTCGTTGCGCGTATAGGCCCACCAATAAAGGGATCGTTCTCCGCCCGATTCATTGCCCGCAAAGGGGCCGAGCCCCCGGGCCGAGGATCCCCCCGGCGGCTCGATGTGAATGACGTCGGCCCCGAGATCCGCCAGGATCTGGCCGCAGAGAAGACCCTGTTCATCCGTCAGGTCGATGACGCGATAGGGGCTCAGCATGCTTCGAGTCTAACCGCCCGGGCCCAGTCAAAGAAGATGTTTCTGGGACATCTTGCCACGATTTGGCGAAAGCGGCGGCGGGCGGCCGATGGACTCCGCGCCCTCGGCCGCGGGAATTCGGAGCGGGGGCGGCTCGCAGCCTCGGGAAATGCGCCGCCGCCCGGGAGCCGCGGGCCCGGATAGGGCTGCGGATCGCTCGTGGGCGCGCTCTTGGGGGCCCGGGGGCATGGCTCTGCGGGCGGGGCGCGATGAGACCCGCTCGCGGAGGGGGCCGACGGGATGGCGAGCGCGGCCGCGAACCGAGAGCGGAATCTTCGGGAGATCCCCGGGGCATTTTCCCTCGCATGAATCGGCCGTCGTTGCAGGGCCGCTGCTGCCAGGAGTCGATGGAACCCCGGGAGTCGGTCCCGTCGCGGGCGCCGCACCGGAAGCGCCCGCCACCAGGGCGCTCTGCATGGGCTCTGCATGAACGATCTCTACAAGCGCCCTCTACAAACGCTCTCTACAAGCGCCCTCTACAAACGCTCTCTACGAGCGCCCTCTACAAGGGCTCTCTACAAGGGCCCGCCATAAGCGCTCTGCCGCCTCCCGGATCCACTCGCAGCCGCTCGGCGATTTCGGGGGGCCGCGGGGGGGGCGTCTCTGCGAATCGGATCTCGATCCCGCGACAGCGCAACACTTCTCGCGACGACCCGGCGAGAATTTCCCCCCATGCGGGAACTCACCGGACCTGAAATCCAGAGCGGAAGATCCGGGACGCCGCACGATGGCAGCGCCAGGGACCCTGTGCTTCCCTTATTCGCCATGCTTGACCTGCGAACGCTTCGCGAACGCCACGCGGAAATCCTCGAGAGTTGCCAGCGCCGCAATGTCAGTCCCGACGTCGCGGGCGCCCTCGCGGAACACGAACGGGTCACCGCCCTGCGCACCTCGTTGAATGATGCGAACCGCCTGCGCAACGAGCATCAGAAGGCCGGCAAGCGCCCCATGGAAGACGCCGACCGCGACGCCCACGTGGCAGCGGGCCGGAAGCTCAAGCAGGACGTGGCGGGCATCGAATCGGAGCTGCGCGAGCACGAGCAGACCCTCCAGGAGTTGATGCTCGACCTGCCCAATTTCGTACACCCCGATGCTCCGGTGGGTGGCGAGGAAGCGTTCCGAATCCTCAAGCCGGGCAAAGCCAAGCAATTCGACTTCGAACCCCTGGATCACCTCACCCTCTGCGAGCAGAACGATCTGGTGGATTTCGAAGCCGGGGCCCGGGTTTCGGGGCAGAAATTCTACTTCCTCAAGAATGAGGCCGCGCTCCTCGACCTGGCCCTACAGCGCTTCGCCCTCGACAAGTTGATCGAGCAGGACTTCACCGCCGTCGCGACTCCGGACCTCGCCCGTCCCGGGATCGTCAGCAATATGGGATACAACCCGCGCGGCGAGGAAACCCAGATCTATTCCATCGAGGATCACGACCTCTGCCTGGTCGGCACCGCCGAGATCACCCTGGGCGGCATGCTGGCCAATTCCATCGTGGAAGAGGCCCAACTGCCGATTCGCCTTGCGGGGATCTCCCATTGTTTTCGCACCGAGGCCGGCGCGCATGGCCGCGAGAGCAAGGGCCTCTATCGCGTGCATCAATTCTCGAAGACCGAAATGTTCGTCTTCTGCCGCCCCGAGGATAGCGAGGCCCAACACGCCGAGTTGCGCCGCATCGAAGAGGAGATCTTCGACTCCTTGGAGATCCCCTACCGGGTAATCGACGTGGCGAGCGGCGATCTCGGTGCGCCCGCCTACCGGAAATTCGATCTCGAGGCCTGGATGCCGGGGCGAGGGGATGGCGGCAGTTGGGGAGAGATTACCAGCGCTTCGAATTGCACGGATTTCCAGGCCCGGCGGCTCAAATCCCGCTACCGGCCCGCCGACGGGGGCAAGCCGGAAGTGCTGCATACCCTCAACGGCACCGCGATCTCCAACGCCCGCGCGATTCTGGCCCTGGTCGAAATCCATCAGCGCGCCGATGGCAGCATCGGGATTCCGAAGGCCCTCATCCCCTATATGGGATGCGATAGCATCGGCCCCCGTTGAAGGGAGCCGGGCCAGCATGGGCGAGCGCAGCCGGGCAGGCGTAAATTCCTCCGCCACTGCCCGGGACGGCTCCCGGGGCCTGGTGCTGGGAACGGCGGGGCATATCGATCACGGCAAGACGGCCCTGATCCGGGCGCTGACCGGAACCGATACCGACCGACTGCCCGAGGAGAAGAGTCGGGGAATCACCATCGACCTGGGTTTCGCGGCCCTCGATCTGCCCGACACGGGAAGACTCTCGGTGGTGGACGTACCGGGCCACGAGGGATTGGTGCGCACGATGGTGGCCGGCGCCACGGGCATCGACCTGCTGCTCCTGGTGGTTGCCGCCGACGAGGGCGTGATGCCCCAGACGCGTGAACACATCGCCATCTGCGATCTGCTCGGCCTCGAATGCGGGGTGGTGGCCCTCACCAAGACGGATCTGGCCGACGAGGAATTGATCGAACTCTCCGGCGAGGAAGTCTCGGAGTTGCTCGAAACGACCGGGTTGGCGGGGACCCCCATCGTTCCGGTCTCGGCGCAGACCGGGGAAGGGCTCGAAGCCCTGCGCGAAGCGATCGCGCGGGCGGCGCGGGATGCCCGTCCGCGAACACCGAGAAATGGCCCGCCCCGGCTCGGGGTCGACCGCGTCTTTGCCATGCGGGGCTTCGGAACCGTCGCCACCGGCACCCTGGTGGGCGGGGCGCTGAAAAAGGGAGAGGCCATCGAAGTGCATCCCTCCGGGCTCAGCAGCCGAATCCGTGGGCTCCAGAGTCACGGCCAGGAGGTGGATCGCGTCGCCCCGGGTACGCGTTGCGCGGTCAATCTCCAGGGGTTGGAGGTCGCCCAATTGCATCGGGGCGATGTCCTCACCCGGACCGGGAGCCTGGCCTCCAGCCTGAGCGCCGACGTCGAATTGCATTGGCTCGAGGGGGCGAGGAGCGATGACGAAATCACGGCGGTGGAATTGCTCGTCGGCACCGCCGAGCGTCGCGCGCGCCTGGCTTCGATCGGAGACTCCGATGCCCCGCCCGATGGGAGAACTTTTGCGCGCCTGCACATCGATGGCGCACCGCTCACGCTGCTTCCCGGTGATCGTTTCATCGTCCGCGGATTTGCGAAGACCTCCGGCTACGGGGCTACCCTGGGAGGCGGCGTCGTACTCGATTGCGCGCCGCCGCGCCGCCGCCGAAGCGACCCCGCCCTGAGGGCGGAACTCGAGATCCTCGCCGGGGGCGATGTGGGTGAGGGCCTCCGGGCCCGCGTGATGCGAGCGGGCTATGCGGGCCGTGACGGCGGTGAACTCGGCCGGGAAATGGGCCTGAGCGGAGAAGCGGTGGAGAAGCGCCTGCTGGACGTCGCCGGGGGGCATGAACTGCTGCGGGCGGGGGGTTCCCTATGGATCGCCGAAGCGAGGATCGGAGATCTCGAAAAAATCCTCGTCGGCGCCCTCGAGGCATTCCACGCCGCCGAACCCATGCGCCCGGGCATGCCCCGGGGAGCCCTGCGTGGGCGCCTGCCCGAGAACGTCCCGCGCGAGATCGCGGAACTGGCGCTCGACCGCCTGCGGGCCGCCGAGCGGATCGTGAGCGAAGCCGACCTCGTTCGCCTCGTCACGCATCGCGTCGAGTTGGACACGGAGACCCGGGCCCTCGCCGACAGGATTCGCGCCGAGGCCGAGGCCAGCGACCTCGAGCCTCCGAATGGCCGGGATTGGACAGAGCGCCTCGGAATCTCCCTCGAGCGCTTTCGGGATCTCGTCGCATACCTCGAGCGAGAGGGAGAACTCATCCGGGCCCCGGGCGATCTCTGGTTCGCGGCGTCGGCGATCGAGACATTGCAGGAGAAAGTGCTCCGGCATTTCGAAAGCGAGGAGGAACTCGATACCCAGACCTACAAGACGCTGATCGGAACCAGCCGCCGCACGGCGATGCCATTGATGGAATTATTCGACGAATTGCACGTCACCCGGCGCCGGGGCGAGATCAGGATCGCCCGCGCTGGAGGCCGCAGGGAGGCCGGTTCAGAGGCGTCCGGAGGCGGCGGCCTGGAGGAAGTCGAGTAGGGTCATCGCGCGCTCGGGCAGAATCGGATCCGGCCAGATTCCGAGTCCGATCACCACCACGACACAGACGAGAAGAATGGCGAGTTCATTTCTCGAGGACTCGCTCGCTTCATATTCGACCTTCTCCCGCATATACATCATGACCGGTACCCGCATGCAGGTATAGAGCGAGACCACGCTGCCAAGAACGGTGACGACGGCCAGCCCCAATTCCCCACCGGCCACCACCGCACTCAGGAGATGCCACTTCGCCCAGAAGCCGGCGGTGCCGGGCACCCCGGCCAGGGCGAGCATGAAGAGTGTCATCGTCACCGAGAGTCCCTTGCGGGAAGTGGCGATGCCCGCGAAGTGCTCGAGTCTCTCCAGCTCACGACCCCCGCCCTTCAGGGTCATGACCACTCCAAAGGCTCCCAACATCGCGAAGGCATGGGCGATCAGATAGAAGAGCAGCGCACCATAGGCGTTCTGGCCCGTCACCGTAAAGGCGAGAATCCAGGTGCCCGCATGGGCGATCGCCAGCCATCCCAGCATACGCTTCAGATTGTTCTGGAGCATGGCCATCAGGTTCGCGATCACGATGCTCGTCACAGAGAGCACGCCAAAGAACGGGTGTGCGAGTTCGGCGAGTTGTGGCAGGGCGTAGAGGAGAACGCGCAACCAGGCGAGTACCACCGTCGTCATGACACAGGTGGAGATATAGACCGCCACCGGGGTCGGGGCGGCCTGCTGTACATCGGGCAGCCATTGGTGGAAAGGCACCAGGCCCAACTTCATCGCAAAGCCCGCAAAGAGCAGGGCCACGCCCGCCAGGGCCAGGGAATCCCCGCCATCCACGGTCACTCCCAGGTCCGCGTAAGCGAGGCTGCCCGTGGAGCCGTATAGAAAGGCCATCCCCAGCAGAAAGATGGCGCTGGATAGAATGCCGGCGAAGTAGGCCTTGAGACCCGCCTCATCAGCATGAAGTTTCTCGCGGTCGAGGGCGACCAATACATTCGTGGCCAGGCCCATCAACTCCAATCCCAGGAAGACCACCAGCAGGTGTTCGGCCCCCAGGGCCGCAAAGCCGCCCGCCAGGGAGAGCAGGATCAGGAAGTAGAATTCCCCGTAGCCGAGGTGAAGCAAGCGGCGATAGCCGCTGGAGAGACCGACCACCAGCAGGGCCGCTACGGAAACGATCAGAACGGAAATGGCGGCGAGAGAGTCGAATTCGAGCAGACTCTCGCCGGGGGGAGAGGGATCGCCCAGGAGTTGCGAGAGCGAGACGAGCACCACGGCGGCGAGGACCAGGGCCGCCATCCAGGCCTGGAGGAGCCGAAGGAGATGGGCGAATGGCTGCGCGCCGAGTTCCTTTCCCATGCGTGGGATCGCCCCAGCGCGCGCGCCCAGGACCCGACTCATACGCGCGAAGGCGGCGGCCAGGACGAGAACGCAGATCGCTCCCAGGGATGCGATCCCCGACGGCGCATAGCCGAAGGCCAGCAGGGAAGCCGGATCGATCACGACGGATCCCCGACTTCAGTCGACTCGGAAGAGGGGCTCGGAAGAAGGGGCAGAGGCCTTCGACTCTCCACTGCGCTGCGTTCATCCATCTCGCGTAACAACTCCAGGACGGCCGGTTCCACGCGCCGCAGGAGCGGGTCGGGCCGGAGGCCGATCCCCAGCATGGGCACGAGCAGAGCCAGCAGAATCGCCCACTCGCGCCGATCCAGATCATTCAGCTCGTGATTTTCGGCGCGGCTGCTGGGATCCAGGACGACCCGGCGATGCACTCGATAGAGCCCGAGGGCGACGGCTGTTCCCGCCAGGCAGGCCAGGCTACCGACCCAGGTGGAACGCTCGAAGCCGGCGCTGAGAATCAACCACTCCGGAACGAAGAAAGCCAGGCCCGGCAGGCCCATGCAACTCAATATGACGCTCGTCCACAAAAGCGAAAACAAGGGCATCGATCTCGAGATGCCGCCGAAGTCCGCAATCTGGCGCGTCGAGCGGCGATCCTCCAATGCGCTGAGCAGGATCAGCAGCGCCGCGACACCCAGGGCCTGAGCGAGAAGAGCCACGACTCCTCCCACCAATCCTATTTGAGTCATGCTGAAAATGCCCAGGGCCGCGAAGCCCATCTGCGCGAGCGAGACGTGGGCGACCACCTTCCTCAGGTCGAGGTGGAGGAAGATCCCGACGGCTCCATAGAGGATACCGATCAGCGCCAATCCGAGGAGCGGAATGCTGAACTCCCGGGCGGCGTCGGGAAAGAGAGGCAGGGCGAAACGCAGAAAGCCATAGCCGCCCATCGGGAGCAATAGCGAAGCCATCAGGATCGAAGCCGAGGCCGGCGCCTCCGCCTGTGCTTCGAAGAACCAGCCGTGGAGGGGAACCAGGGCGAAGGGGATGCCGAAGGCCACCCCGAAACCGATGAAGAGCCAGGTCTGGCTCTGCCACCACGGGACTCCCTCGCCAGCAACGGGAATCCGCAAATCCAATAGGTTCGAAAACGGAACCCCGGGTGCCGCGACCAGATTCATGCTCGGACCTCCCCCCTGCTCGACGTTCAAGCGGTAGAGGACGAGAATCACGGCCAGCATCATCATCGAGCCGACACCCGTATGCAGCAGGAGGCGGGTGGCCGCGGAAACCCTCTGCCGCCCTCCCCAGATTCCGACCAGGAAATACATCGACACCAACGCGATCTGCCAGAAGAGATGAAAGAGCAGCAGGTTGAGGGAGAGAAAGACACCGAGCATCGCAGTTTCGAAAAGGAGCAGGAAAAGGATGAAGCTGCGCAGGGAGCGCTGGACGTGATTCCAGGAAACCAGCAACACGATGGGGATCATCGAGGTCGAGAGCATGACGAGGAAGAGATTGATCCCGTCGAGGCCCACGAAGTAATGCGCCCCGTAGCCGGCCAGCCAAGGAGCGTATTCAACGAATTGCGGCCCGAAGATCTCGGGATCGAAATTCGGCAGGAGTGCGCTCAATGCCAGGAAGAAAGTCAGCAGGCTCGCCCCGAGCCCGATCGCCCGCCAGACTTCACCCGGCAACCCATCGGAACCAAAGAGCCCGCGCAAAGCGGCGCCCAGCAGCAACAACAACAGGCCGGTACCCCCGGGCAGGAAGATGATCCAGCTGAGCACATGACCTTCGAGATAGGGACCCATGGCGACCCGCTACCCCCGACCGGCCCATAGGAAATAGATCAGCACGGCCAGACTTCCGAGCATCGAGATGGCGAGATAATGCTGGGCCACTCCCGATTGAGCGAATTTCAGCAGGCGATCGGCGACGAATCTCAGAAGCCCGGCCGAAAGGGAGAGATTCCCCCTTTCCTGGACCGCTGCAGCCCCACCGCGACCCCATGTCGATGGGTCGGAAAAGCGAATGCCTCCCCGCGACTCGATGCGAGTCGCCAACGTCGCCGAAATCCGTCTTCGCCCGAACTCGAATCTTGCGATGGGCTTCTGGAGAAGAGCGAGGAAGCGATCCCACGGCAACCCGTCTCCTCCCGAGCCGGCGGCGGGCGACACATATCGCATCAGCGCCGCCAGCAGCCCCAGGCTCGTCGCCACGAACCCCCAACCCATCAGGGACCATGTTTCCACCATGCCGAGGGTCGTCTCGGGCATGGTGCTGACTACGCCGGAGAGGAAATAGTGGAGGCTATTGGAATTCTCGACGTCGCCGTCGAAGAAGAAGTCCGCCCAGAACTGGGGCAGCCCGATCATCGCACCCAGGACCGAGAGCGTCGCGAGAATTCCGAGGGCCCAGAGAATCCCGAGGGCCGGATCCCCGACCTCTTCGAGATGGACGCTCTGGGGCAATCGGTTCTCGCCGTAGAGAATCAGGAAGACGAAGCGAACGCTATAGAAGGCCGTCAGTCCGGATGCCATCAGCAGCAGGACGAGGAGTTCGAAATGGCTCGCCATCTGATCCGCCCCCTGGACGGCGACCAGCACCTGATTCGTCGAGAAGAATCCCACCGTGAGGGGCAGGCTGCCCACGAGCGAGAGAGCTCCGACCCAGAAGGCCAGCCGAGTGAGCGTCAGGCGACTGGCGAGGTGGCCCATCCGCCACAAATCCCGTCCGCCCGCCAGGGCCAGGACGACCACCCCCGTGGCCACGAGCAGCAGGCCCTTCGAGAAGCTATGACCCAGCAGATGAAAAACCGCCGAGGTCTGGGCGCCGGCTCCTGCCGCGGCCCAGACCAGGCCGAGTTGACTCACCGACGACCAGGCGAGAACCCGACCCACCTGATTGCTGCGGGCCGCCATCAACGCTCCAAAGAACGCCGAGGCACCCCCGAGCCAGGCCATCGTCTCGGCGACGCCCGGGGCCACTGTAAATAGAAAGGAAAAACGCGCGATCAGGTAGGCGCCCGCGGGCAGACTGGTGACGGTCTGGAGCAATGCACCGGCTCCGAGGGGAATGCGGTCGGAGGCGGGCAACCAGCTGACGAGGGGCAGCTGAGAGGCCAGCGCACAGGCGGCCAGCAGAATGCAGAGTGCCAGGGCCCCATAGAGGCTGAGTTCGACCTGCCCCCAGCCGACGAGTCGCAGGCCTGCGAGTTCGGGCAGCGCCGAACGCAGGGAGTCGATCGCGAGGGCGGGGGCGCCGAGTTCGGAGAGAAATCGAAAGATCAGCAGGGTCGCCAGCAGCAATGCGGCCTGCCCCACCCAGCCGGATCTGAGGGCGCCATGAGCCGAGCGAGTTTCCCCGTCTCCGTACCGGAACCCCGCCAACAGGCCATTGCCGAGAATCACGCCCCCATAGCCCAGGAGAACCACCGCCATATTGTCGGCCAGGACCAGGATCAGGCTGCTGGCCAGTTGAAAGCTGGCCAGGCAGAAGAAACGCGCGTAGCGGGCATCGTCCGGCACCTCGACCCGCATCTCCAGCAGGGAATAAAAAAGGATCAGGAGCCCGAGTCCCGAGATCGCGAGAGCGAAAACGATCGAGAGGGTGTCGAGCCTGAATACGAAGTCGCCGCTGAGGGCTGAATGCCCGACCCCCACGCCGATCCAGGTGGCGATCGGATCGACCAGGGCACTCGTCTCGTCGCTTTCCAGGAGTTCCCAGAAGGCGAGGATCGAAAACAGGAAACTCGCCCCCGTCGCCAGGAGAATTGCGAGGGAGACCGTGCGACGCGACGGCCTCCGGCCCGGCCACCCCTCCGAGACCGCCAGGCCCACGGCCACCAGCAGGGGGGCAGCCGGGATCAAGCGCATGAACGTCCAATCCATTCCCGCCCACTCTCCGCTCATCCGGATTCTACCATCGCAGAACGCTCGCTCCCTCGACGTCCGTCGAACCCCTTCGCCGCACGAAGGCCACGAGCATCGCCAATCCGATCGCAAGCTGAACGAAGACGACCGCCAGCACCAAAAACGCCAGCAGTTGACCCTCCAGTACCTGGCCGGTTTCCCCGGGCGCCAATGCGGCCCGCATGCGGGCAAAGCCCACGAAGATCAGGGCCAGCGAGATGCCCATCGTCTCGGCGCCCACCAGCATCAACAAAAGGTTGCGCCGCATCAGGAGCGTGATCAGTCCCAGCCCAAAGAAGAGCAAGGACAGGCCGATCGCATGCTCATGGGGAACCACTCAACCCTCCTCGCCTTCGCTGAGCAGAATGCTTCCCACCAGGGCAACCAGGATCAGGCATGCGAGGAGTTGCAGGGCCTGGGACGCCTCGCCAAAGAGCAGGAGCCCCAATTCTTCGCCGCCAGATGCGGAAAGATCCACGATGGGAAGCGGGCCCCCGGGCGCTTCCAGCAATAGGGAAGTCAATAGACCGATCACGACCAGGACCGCGAGCGCACCGACCAATTTGAGGCCCACCCGCGAGGGCGATGGCAAAGCGAGTTCGAGGGGCCCCCAGCCCCAGGACGAGCCTCCCAGAAGCAGGAAGGTAAGGGATGCGGCAAGCGTGAAGAGCAGAGCGGCGAGCGCGGGGAAGAAGGCCCCCAGGAGGGCCATCAGCAGCGAAATAGCGGCGCCCAGGATTGCCAGGCAGATCGAGAGAACGACGGCCGTTCGCACTTCGGTGAGAAGCATGAAGAGGAGCGCGAGCGCCACGGCCGCTGAAAGATAGAAGGCGAACTCCGCGGCCATCATGGCGGATTCTCTCCGAAGGCGAGCAGAACCGCTGCCGTGAGGAAGAGATTGAGGACGGAAAGGGGCACGATGAGTTTCCAGCAGAGGGTCATGAGTTCCCGGGAGTCGTAGCGGGGCATCGAACTGCGAATCAGGACCTGCAGGAAGACCATGGCCAGCCACTTCAGCGAGAAACTCAGCAGGTGGAGAAACAGGCATACCGCGTTTGCGACACTCGCACCCACGAAGCCCTCGATGGGATCGACGATCCGATCCTGGGGAAGCCAGGGAATGCTCCAGCCTCCCAGAAAGATCAGGGTCAGGAGTGCCGCGATGAGAATGATCTGAAGTTTGTCGGAGAGCAGAAAGAGCAGTCGCGCGGAACCCGAATAGGTGGCGACCAGGCCCCCCTCGAGTTCAGCATCGACATGATCGGCATCGAAGGGGCGAAGCCCGCTGCGCGCGAAAACGGCCAGCAGGAACATCGCGAAGGCGAGGGGGTTCAGGAGGAGCCCCCAGGCGGGGATCGAGAAAACGCCGGATTCCAGGAATGAACCGTCCTCGACCAGGATTCTCAGCCAACTCCAGACACCGACGGTCGAATCCTGCCAAGCCGCCATTGCCTCGAGACTCAGGGATCCGTAGAGCAGGACCATCGGAGCCACGGCAAGAAGCAGCGCCAGATCCGAGGACAGACCGCGCAATGCCGACCGCAGGGCCGCACGGCGCGCCCAGGGATTCCCGCTCGAGGCACCGGCCCAGACCAGGGCGAGGCCCGCCAGGGAGCCGAGTGCCACGATATAGAGAATCCCCCATTCGAGTGAAGTCAGGATCGGCGAAAACCAGGTATCCCCGAGGCGATAGCGACCCGCGATGGGAACCACCGCAAAGGCGAGCAGGCCGGTCGCGACAACGGCCCATGGGGCCATCAAATAGACGAATCGATTGGCATCGCCCGGAGGCGTCCAGCGTTTGCTGCTCAATTTCAGGAACTCGGCGACGATCTGCAGCGCCCCCCCCAGGACGAAGCCATCCGGATTGCCGGGGCCAAAGCCCGAGCGATCCTCGATCAGGGCGAGTTGCCGGCGCTCGATCCAGACCACCACGGGCACCCCCAGACCGAGAAGTGCCAGCAGCAATAGCAGCGCCGAAAAGAGCCCTTGCCATGCGAGGGAACCAAACTCCGCGCCGACCATCAGAACACTCCCCGAATCCAGCCATAAGCGACGCCGATAGCGATGGGAAATGCGAAGGCCATGGCGGCGATCAGGCCCGGCTCGCCCAGCGGCCCGAGAGCGGGCAACCAACTGTAGAGGACGACGGCGGCAACCTCGAGGAGCATGAAAAGAATCGCAACCAGAACGAATGGGATCGCCACCGGGGAATCGGGAGCGGACGATCGCGGAGCCCGCTTTTCTTCGTGCGACTGGGAAGCGCGGATTGCGCGCCCGGAGCGCAGGAAATAGAAACACGCCGGAATGGCGACCAGAGTGAGCATGATGACCAAGCCGCCGTACTCCGCCATGCCCCATGGCTCCCTTCGGCGAGCCCTCTCGATCTGCCGAATCCCCGGAAGTGAAAAGCTCGAACGGCGCGGAAGGCGGTTCTCAACTTAGCAGGCACCCCCCGGGCGTCAATCCGGTCGACTCCCGGGGGAGGCGGAAATGATACCCTCGTCGTCATGGGAGTTCCGATCGCAATTCTTGGTGGGGGAAGTTTCGGGACGTGTCTGGCTCTTCTCTGCGGAGCGAACCACGATGTCCGGCTCTGGGCCCGAAGCGAAGCAACAGCCCGCGCCATGGGGGAAGAGCGCCGAAATCCCCTCTACCTGAGCGATCTGCTACTTCCCGACACGGTGCGGGTCAGCAACGACCACGTCGAAGTGCTCGCCGGGGCGGAAATCGTGGTGGTCGCCGTACCCAGTCATGCACTGCGGGAGGTCATGACCCTGGCCGCACCGCATCTGGCAGCCGGGGCAATCGTGGTTTCCACCATCAAGGGGATCGAATTCGAAAGTGGAATGTTGCCCCATGAAGTTCTGGAAGACGTCCTGGATGCCAACCATCACCCGCGCATCACCAGCCTTTCGGGCCCTTCCTTCGCGCGCGAGGTCGCCGAGGGGAAACCCACAGTGGTCACGATCGCCGGGCGTGAAGAGAGCTACGCGATCGCCGTGCAATCCACGCTCTCATCCGCAAATTTCCGCTGCTATTCGACGGATGACATCGTCGGAGTCGAAGTCGGCGGCGCGCTGAAGAATATCATCGCCATCGCGGTGGGCATCTCCGACGGCATGGGACTTGGAACGAATGCCCGTGCGGCCCTGATGACGCGGGGCCTCGCCGAAATCATGCGCCTGGCCTTGAAACTCGGGGGTCGACTCGAAACCCTGGGAGGACTGGCGGGCATGGGAGACCTGCTGTTGACCTGCACCGGTGACCTTTCGCGAAATCGCCGGGTCGGACTCGGTCTTGGGCGGGGGCAGCGCCTCGAGGAGATCATCGAGGAGATCGGCGAGGTGGCCGAGGGCGTGCGGACGACCCGGGCAACCTGTCGACTCGCGAACCGACTAGGAGTGGAACTCCCGATCGCCGAGAGCGTGCGAGAAGTCCTCGATCTCGAATCGACACCCCAGGCGGCGGCTCATGCCCTGATGACCCGCCAACTCGGGCCCGAGTACGCGCTTCGCTCAGGGGCGGGAAAACACCGCTGAGTCCGGGGGCAGCGGCAGAGGTTGCGCGAACCCCCTCTGGAAGCATCCCTGGCGAAATTCTTGATCTCGGGCGACGCGCCCGGGGAAATCGGGATTCTGGGCGGGGAGAGGGGCCGAACACCCCGGAACTCGCCTGGTCAGCGCAGCGGAATTATCTAGTAACATTGTGATTCTAAAAGAGAAATTCGATTTTGGCCGGCTGACGCCCAATCCGGACCGGATGCCCTGGCCCCCTTTTTCGATGCCGCCGAATCGCGGCGAAATCAAATTGAAATGGGTCAAGAATTGCACGGCGGGATGTGCGAAGCACATTCACAAGCAAAATTTCCCGATCCAGGGTAGTCTTCAATAATGAAAAGCGATTTCAATACGAAGGATTCAACCCCCGTCCGACTCTGCGACCTGAGTCCGGGACAACACGCACGGGTGCTGAGGGTCGAGCCGGGCGGACCCGCTTCCAGAAGACTCCTGGATTTCGGCCTGCTTCCGGAGACTCCGATTCTCGCCGTGCGGCGAGCCCCCCTGGGCAGCCCGACCCTCTACGAATTTCGCGGCTATCGACTCTGCCTGAGAAACGAACACGCCGCCCTGGTAGTGGTGGAAACCGAGAGCGACTGATTCCATGCCGCGAAGAGAACACCCGACTACTCTGGTTCCGGACGACGCGGCCGAAAAGGAAATCGCCAAACTCGGTCTTTCCCAGGGTGATCTCCCGAGATGACTGCGGCCTCCGAACAGCTGATCACCAACACCGAGAGCCCGCTCCGTATCGGGCTGATCGGAAATCCGAACTCCGGAAAGACGACGCTTTTCAACGGGCTGACTGGCCTGCGCGCCAAGGTGGGGAACTACCCGGGCGTAACTGTCGAGCGCCGCGAGGGCAATCTCGACCTGCCCGACCGCGACGCGATCGTGATCGATCTGCCGGGCACCTACTCGCTGGATCCGATCAGCCCCGACGAAACCGTGGTCAGCAAGGTTCTGCGCGGAGAGATCCCCGGCGTGAAAAGTCCCCAGGTCCTGATGCTGGTGGCCGACGCATGCACGTTGGAGCGTTCGCTACTGCTGCTCGGCCAGGTGCTCGCCCTGGGATTGCCGACCTGTCTGGTCCTCACCATGGTGGACGAGTTGCGCGAGCGGGGCGGCAAGATCAATCTTCGCCGCCTCAGTGCGGCCCTCGGCATTCCGGTGCTGCCGGTCGTGGGCCATCGCGGACTCGGATTGGAACGTCTGCGCGAACGCCTTGCCAAGCCGGAGAATTGGACCCTGCCCCCGGTTCTACCTCCCGATGATCCTGCGGAGCGCACGGCCTGGGCGGAATCCATCCTGCGCTCATGTGTCACGCAAAGACCGGGACGTCATCCCCTGACGGAGAAAGCCGACGCGATCATCCTGCATCCCGTCTGGGGAACACTGCTCTTCCTCACGGTAATGATGTTTTTCTTCCAACTGATCTTCGCCTGGGCGACACCCGCCATGGACTGGATCGATACGGGCGTCGGCCAGGCGAGCGACTGGGTGCGCACTCTCGTGCCTCCCGGCCTCATGGCCGACTTTCTGGCCGACGGCCTGATCGCCGGAGTGGGCTCGGTAGTCGTTTTCCTGCCCCAGATCATCATGCTTTTCTCCCTGATCTATTTCCTTGAGGATGTTGGCTATATGGCCCGGGCGGCCTTCGTCGTGGACCGAGCCATGGAGCGCGTCGGACTCGAGGGGCGCGCCTTCATGTCCCTGCTCTCCTCTTTTGCCTGCGCGGTGCCGGGGATCATGGCCAGCCGCACACTTCCATCCGCCAGGGATCGTCTGGTCACGGTCCTGATCGCACCGCTCATGACCTGCTCGGCCCGACTGCCCGTCTATGCCCTGCTGATCGGGGCCTTCATTCCCAGTGAAAGCAGCCTGGGACCCCTGGGCGTGCAGGGCCTCGTACTCTTCGGCCTCTACATCGTCGCCCCGCTGATCGCGATGATCGTAGCGGCCGTACTGCGCCAGACCCTGCTGCCCGGCGAAGGAATCCCCTTTACCCTGGAGTTGCCGAGCTACCGAATTCCCAGGCTCAAACATTGGCTGATCCAGGTGTGGGGCAGTGCGCAGGCTTTCCTGAGGCGAGCGGGCACGATCATCCTGGTGGCCTCGATGATCCTATGGGCCCTGCTCACCTTTCCCCAGACGGATCCGCCAGCGGATCTCGGTCCCGAGGCGGCGGCGAGTTTTTCCCTCGAACACAGCGCCGCGGGCCGGATCGGCAAGGCGATCGAGCCCGCCATCGCACCCCTCGGATTCGACTGGAAGATCGGGGTGGGAATTCTGGCGAGTATTGCCGCCCGAGAGATCTTCGTCAGCACCCTGGCCCAGGTCTACGCGGTAGAAGATCCGGATTCCTCGCTCCGCGCCGCCATTCTCGCCGACACCGACCCGGAGTCCGGCGAAAAGATTTTCTCGCCCCCCACGGTGGCCGCGCTGCTGGTCTTCTTCGTCCTGGCCCTGCAGTGCACGTCGACCCTGGCAATACTCGCCCGCGAGACCAACTCCCTGCGCTGGCCGGCATTTGCCTTCACGTACATGCTGGTCCTCGCCTATGTCGGGGCATGGGCAACCCGACACCTGGTTCTGGCCCTGACCTCCTGAAGTCACCGCTTCCCCCGGACTCTCCGCCTCGACGAGAAGCGGGCGAAGAATCCCGAAGCCCAATCCGAGCCGCGATGAAGGGCCGCGATGAAGGGCCGCG
>CAYTAT010000018.1:10648-52073 GCA_964435795.1 uncultured Spirochaetaceae bacterium | reverse complement strand
GCCGCGATGAAGGGCCGCGATGAAGGGCCGCGCTTCCGAGGGGCGTGAACAAGAAAGCCGATCTTCATCCCGCTCGAAGTCATGCCGATGATCTCGGCCCCGCTGGCGATCGGGATGAGGGCTCGGGATTTCTACCCGGGCCCGATAGCGGCAGGCGCCCCGGGCATTCGGCTGGCCGGAGCGGAATCGCGGCTTTCGTTTCTCCCTCGTTGCTCCGCTTTCCTCCACCGGCCGCTTCCCTAGCCCTGCTCCCCGGCCCCTTCGTCTCCGCCCCCCTGCCCGCGCTGCTTGAAATCGAGGGAGAGGGAGTTGATGCAATAGCGGAGCCCCGTTGGCGGGGGACCGTCGGGAAAAACGTGGCCGAGATGCCCATCGCAGCGACTACAGAGCACCTCCGTGCGCAGCGTGCCCCCGCTGGTGTCGGGCCGCTCGCGGATCACTTCGGAATCGATGGGCTCGTAGTAGCTCGGCCAGCCGCTGCCGGAATCGTATTTCGTGCTCGAACTGAAGAGGGGAGTGTGGCAACAGACGCAGAGATAGAGGCCCTCGGTTTTCGTATCCCAATACTGGCCGCTGAAGGCCCGCTCGGTTCCGGCCTTGCGGGTGACCTCGAATTGATCCGAACTCAGTTGCTCGCGCCATTCTGCCTCGCTCTTCGGGGGTTCCGTCGCGGGCGCCGATTTTGGTTTTCCGTCCTGTCCTTCGGTCATGTCATTTCTCTTTTCCCTGCAGGAGGTCTCTTCGAGCCTATCCCGAATCAACCGCTCCAGCGGAGCTTTTCTGTTCAAAAACCCGCACCGCCCCCGCGTCGAAGCCGAGGACGACAACCCTGGGACTTTCAGCGCTCTCGCGAAATTGCAATCGCAATTCCCTCGGCGCCCCCATGCCCCCCGACGCCCCGTCGCCCCGATGCACCGGCCAGACCGCCGTCAGCGGATCGCCGACGATGCGCCACCAGGGTTCCTCTTCGCCCAATTCCGTCAGGCGGATCGAAGCCACTTCCTCGGGGTTTTTCACCTGTCGCAACAACAGGGACTGGTTGCCCGGATCCGCGGCCACGAGAATTCTCCCGACGTCGAAGGTGAGCAGAAAGCCGGGGCCCCTCTGCGGATCCGAAGCGCCTCCGGCGGCTTGCAATTGCTCGGCGCGCAGGAAGCGCCCGCGGGCCTCGGCGGCCCTTTCGAAGAGTTCGATTCCCAAGCTCGCACAGCCTCCCGATTTGATCTTTTCCCGCCTGACCCGGGGAAGCAAGAAGTCTACACTCGTTTTCGGCAGCTGAAAAATCTGGAGAAAGCAATCCGTGAGGAGTTTCGACGACGAGAGCCCCGTCCAACCCGATGGACTATCCGTCCGGCGGCGGCGCCACGATTTCCACTGGTCGCCCAGGGATCTGATCACCGCCATCGCCCGAGCCAATCAGATCGCCACGGGTCTGTCCGATACGATTTCTCCCAACCTGCTTCAGCATATTGAGGAAAAGAACGAGTCGATCCCCTATGCGACTCTATGCCTGATCGCCCGGGGATTGGATTGCGACCCCATGGATATCCTGGGGGAGTAGTTCCCCGGAAATTCGGCGCACTGAAATCATTCACATTGAAAGAGGGATCCCCCATGACGAATTGGCTGACCGTAGACGAGGCGAGAGAAGCCGGTGGGCTGCGACTGGTATTGACCGCGGGTGTTCCGGGTCCCTGGGGAGAGGCCGCCAAGGGGGTCTTCCACGTCAAGGGGATCCCTTTTTCCAAGGTGCCCCAGGACGGGGGCGGCGCCAACCCGGAACTGGCGGCGTGGACGGGAGAGACGAATGCCCCCCAGGCCGTCTGGAATGATGAGGCGGCGTGTTGTGGCTGGCGCGAGATCATCGCCCTGGCGGAGAAGCTCGCCCCCCAACCCTCGTTGCTGCCGAGCGATCCCGGGGAGCAGCGGCTGATGTTCGAGTTGCTCGAAGAACTCGCGGGCGAAAATGGATTCGGCTGGTCGCGGCGGCTGATGCTCTTCACGGGCCTGGTGGGGCTGCCCGAGGAAAATCCCATGCGCGAGAGAATGGAAAGGATGGCGAACCGCTACGGCTACGATGAGGAGACCGTGGCCGGGGCGGCCGAACGCGCCGCGAACATCCTCACGAAGATCACCACGCAGTGGCGCTTGCAGGGCGAAGCCGGCCGGAAGTTCCTGATCGGAAATCAACTCTCGGCCCTCGACATCTACTGGGCCGCCTTTGCGGCCCTCGTCGAACCCCTGCCCCATGATATCTGCCCGATGCCCGAACCGATGCGGATCAGCTACTCGTGCTCCCACTCCGCAATCGAACGAGCCCTCGATCCCTCGCTGCTCGAATATCGGCGGCGGGTCTACGAGGATTGGCTCGAACTGCCCATCGATCTCGGCCCCTGAGCCTTTGAATCGATTATTCTCCCCTCCCCCCCCTTCATCCGGCCCTGATGCCGGGATCGGATCTTCTCTTGAGCGCGCGCAGCCAATCCGCTGAAGGCCCGCCCTCCCCCAATCTCGCACTGATTGGTGGCCGGGGCTGCGGAAAGACTTCCGTCGCCAGGGAACTCGCCGAATGTCATTCCCGCTTCGATCTCCAGAGCATCGATGCTGCAATTCGCTCGGAAAGAGGGGGCAAGTCGATTCCCGAGATCGTCGAATCCGAGGACTGGTCGGGCTTTCGCGAACTCGAATACCGGGTACTGCTGCGCCTCGTGGAAGCGAACGAAGCCTCCCTCCTCGACTGCGGTGGGGGAATCGTGGTGGATCTCGACAGCGACGGCGGGGAGATCTTCAGCGAACGCAAGGTCCGAGCGCTGCGGAGCCACGCTTTCGTCGTCTATCTGCACTGCGATCTGGCAATCCTGCTCTCGCGCATCGAGGGTGATCCCGAGCGCCCGGCGCTCTCGAGCAGCGAATCCTTCGAGCAGATCATGGAACGCCGAGAGCCCTGGTATCGAAGAGCCGCCGATGCGGTCGTCGAAGTCGATGAACTCTCGACTCCCGAACTCGCCGACATGATTCTCGCAACCCTGGCCCGGGGCGGGCGAGACGGAAGCGGGCGGACCTGAGCAGGGGATCGGGGCCGGGGGCGGCGCCCACCGCGCATCGCATGCGATCGCGATCACGGACGTGAGCCCGGAGGCGTTGCCGCTCTCGGCTATCCGAGAGACCGCGCGGATCCGGGCAATGACTCCGATGCGAGTGGGGCTTCGCGGCTAGCCTTCCGCCCCGCCTTCGCCCCAGCCCAATTCCAGCAGGGCCGCCGCCGCCTGCTCGCGCACATAGGCTTTCCGATCGCGCAGAGCATCCACCAGGATCGCTTGCACCTGTTCGCGATCCAGTTCCCCGGTACGAGCACCCAATTGGGCAAAACCGCTCATGGCATTGCCCCGAACATCCGTATCCTCGTGCAGGGCCAACTCGGCCAGGCAGTCCTGGGCCCACGACGAATCCTCGGCCGCCAGGGCCAGATCGATGACCACCCCGAGCAATTCCTCGGGCTCGGCGACCGCCAACGCATTCTCGATCGATTCCTTGAACTCATCGGACATCTCGTTTTCAGACCCCCTGGATCGGCGACCCCATTCCGGACGACAACGTCCAGCTTCCGCATCGGCTCGGCGCCTGCAGGGCGAGGGCGAGGCGGGAGAGGAACTGCTCCCGGGGAAAGACCCTCGCGCCGAGCCTCTCCGTCGTGGGGTTGGCGATCTGGCAATCGAGGAAATGGAAACCCCAGCCCCGAAGATGCGTGAGGAGTCCCACCAGGGCCACCTTCGAAGCGTCCGTCGCGGTGCTGAACATCGATTCTCCGAAAAAAGCGGCCCCCAATGAAACTCCGTAAAGCCCCCCCACCAATTCGCCCTCCCGCAACACCTCGGCGGAATGCGCGAAACCCAGGGCGTGCAACTCGCAATAGGCCTCGATCATATCGTCGTTGATCCAGGTTCCGGACTGACCGGAGCGGGGAGTCCGCGCACAGGCTTCGATCACCGCAGAAAAATCGCCATCGAGCCTCAGCGTGTAGAGTCCTCGGCGCAGATTCTTGGCCAGGGTCCGCCCAATGCGAAGGGTCTCGGGCAGGATCAGGGAACGGGGATCCGGGGAATACCAGAGGATGGGGGGAGATTCATACCAGGGAAAGATCCCCTGTGCGTAGGCGGCCAGCAGTCGTTCGGCTCCGAGATCTCCCCCATAGGCGAGCAGGCCGTCGGGCTCCGCAGCGGCTGGCGCTGGGAAGGAATAGCTCTCCACCAGGGCGCCGATGAATTCGGGGGGAATCAGTCGCAGCCCGCGTGCTTCGGATGTTCGCTCTCTCAAAACCCCGGGACCCCCGCGCCAGCCCGACTCGACTCTTCGGGCGCCAGCCTAGCCCGCATTTCCGCCCCGGCGCACGGTGGAATGGTCACGCGGAGCGCCCAAGAGGGATTCAGGCTAAGATTCCTCCCCTACGGGTTCAGAAAAAGGACGATTTCAGGCACTTGCAGGCCCTTGGACCCCCCACCGTGGGGCGAAAGCCCAATGCTAAGTGCCATCTCGGGTGGAGGCTACCCCGGGGCCGAAACCAGAGTCGGGTCCCGAGCGCCCCCATCCCGGATGGGATCCCGCCATGAGACGCGCAATCGCAACCGCTGCCAGAAGCGCAACAAGCGCAACAAGAGTGTAATCACCGCCATGGACGAAAAGAAATCGGAGAGAGGCGCCGCGACGAGTGCAGTGCACGGCGGCGAATTGCGCCAGCAGGAAGCGAACGCGATCACGACCCCCATCTATCAGACGTCGACCTTCTGGTTCAAGAATTCGCGCGAAGTCATGGACTACCAGGAGGGAAAGACGAAGCGCGAGGAATATGGGCGCTACGGAAACCCCACCTGGCGGGCCGTGGAACGCAAACTCTCCGAACTCGAGGGCGGCGAGGAAACCGTGCTCTTCGCTTCGGGGATGTGCGCCGCGACGACGACATTTCTCTCCCTGCTCCCGACGGATAGCCATCTGATCGTCACCAACGACTGTTATCGACGCACCCGCCAGTTCATCGACGAGTACCTCGGCCGCATGGGCGTATCCGTCAGCATCATCGACCCCAGCGATCTCGGGCAATTCGAGAATGCGATCCGGGATGAGACGGCGCTCTTCTTCACCGAGTCGCCCACGAATCCCTATTTGCGCGTCACGGATGTTCCCGCATTCGTCGAGATCGCCCACAGCCGCGACGTCAAGGTCATCATCGACTCCACCTTCGCGACCCCGGTCAACCAACGCGCCCTCGATCTGGGAGCGGATCTCGTCATCCATAGCGCCACGAAGTACCTGGGCGGGCACAACGACCTGCTGGCGGGCACCATCACGGGAAGCGCGGAAATCGTCGAACCCATCCGCAAGGCCCTCGGTGTCCTGGGCGGAATTATCGATAGCCACGGCGCCTGGCTTCTTCTGCGCGGTCTCAAGACCCTGGCCCTGCGCATGGATCGCCACAATCAGAACGGCCTCGAAGTGGCGCAACATCTCGAGGGGCATCCCAAGGTGCGCCGGGTCTGGTACCCGGGATTGGAGAGCCATCCCGACCATGAGATCGCCCGCCGTTCGATGACGGGTTTCGGCGGGGTCGTCACCTTCGAGATCGATACCGACCTCGAAGGGGCCATCCGTTTCATCGACTCGACTCGCGTCCCCTACCAGGCCCCGAGCCTGGGTGGAGTCGAGTCCCTGATCGAATTGCCCGTCACCATGTCCTATTGGGATTACGACGCCGAGCAACGCAAGGGTTGGGGGATCACCGACTCCCTGGTGCGCTTTGCCTGTGGGATCGAGGCCACCGAGGACCTGATCGCCGATATCGACCAGGCCCTGGAAAGAGTCTGACTCCGGCGCGATCAGTCCTCGAGCGCGATCCCGTAGTGGTCGGTATAGGGGAGCATCTTTTCGCGCAGGCTTGCGGGATCGAAGCCCCATTCTTCGGGGGAGTATTGATGCTTCCCGAATTTCCCCTTCGGCTTCGATTCGATATAGCGCCGGATCGCATCGGCGTGCTCGGGGAGAAAGGGACGATCCATCTGGCCATAGAGCTTTTCCACCACCCGTACGGGATCCGCCACCAACTCGGCGAAATGCGAATCGAGAATGCGATCCGGGAGTTCTCCAGCGACACGCCGATTGGCGAGGTGAATCATCATATCCCCCAGCCCGGCACCCCCGGCCTCGGGTAGATCCACATCGTCACTGCGCTCCCAGCGAACGGTGGCGAGGGTACTCAGGCTCGAGGGTTCCGTCTTCAATGGATCGCGGTGGGTATGCACCACCCACGCGTCCGGGTAGGTGGCAAAGAGCAGGTCGATGAATACGAGGTAGAGGGGGGTCTTCAATACCCAATTGCATTCGGGCCCACCGTGCTGGAGGGCTTGGAGCAGGGCACGGTGATACTCCATACTGGCCAGGTAGTCAGGTTCCCAGCCCGGAATGTTGGCGATCATCGGCCAGTGGCCACCGGAAAAACCCGGAAGGGTGAGGGTCACGCATTCGACGGGGAGATCCGAACGCAATTCGTGAATGGCCGCGAACTCCGGCTGAACGTCTGCCCAGAACTCCTGTTCGCACTCGCTCATCGCACGCCGCTCCTGCTCCGTGGCCTGCTGCCAGGGCACCGGATGCAGAACCTCCCAGCCCAGGGGGCCGCGGGCGTTGGGGTCGAGAGCCAGCAACTCGAAGAGAATGGATGTTCCCGAACGCGGCGGGCCGGTAATCACCAGGGGGGCCACGATGCTCTCTTTCGCAATCGCCGGATTCTCGTTCCGGGCACGGGTCAGAAGCAATCTCGTGCGCAAGCCCCGAAGCAGTTCCTGCCGCGTCATCAGGCGGCCGAGGGCGTTCAGCTTCCCGGTGGCCTCGAGTTCTGCGATCAGCGACTCGAATCGCGCCTCCCAATCTCCGTCGAAAGAACCGAAATCGGTCAGGCCGGCCGTGGAAGCCACGGCAGCGCGCTTGAGCAGATCGACGTCGAGGGGAATCAAGTACTCGGGTCCTCCGAGGGAATCCCCCATGGCGTTGATGCGCCGCACCCAATCGGGACGGATGTAGTATTCGGATAAATTCTTGATCTGAGACATCTTCTCCGGGCTCCGACTTCCCGGGACCATCGGTCGCGAGAAGTATGTGTTTTCAATTACCTTATAGCAGGATGAGAATCCCCACCGATGGGCATGCCGATTTTTCCCGCGAGGTCCCGGTGGTAGCGTTGGAGCAATGACTCGTTGCGTCCGAATACGAATCGAAAGCCCGGGGGTGCCTCGACGAGACTGAGCCAGCCTTCTCGCGCAACGCGATAGTCCTCTCCCACCACGATCTCGAGCACTTCTTGATGCATCCTGATGGCCGCTTCGTCGGATACCCCGGCCTCGTCCGGGCGCTTATAGGTCGCGGCGAGGGTCACGGCCTCCCCGACCGACTCGCCGGGAAAGAGCCGGAACATCGAAACCACGGGCGTCTTGCCATCGAGGGAATGGGTAAATGCGAAGGTGGTATTCGGAAAGACGTAGTGAACCGCCTGATAGCTCATCCGGGGCCACTCGGATTCCGGGCGATCCAGAAACTCTTCGAAATCGCGTCCGGCGCCGCTATAGCGATGGTGCAGACCATAATGATCGAAGACCGCGACATTCGGATAGAGATTGAGCGAGAGGCTGTCCCGGTGAACGGCCGGCAAATGATAGACCTCGCAGAAAGTATCGAGAGCGAACTTCCAATTGGATGCGACCGGGAGTTCGTCGCTCGCCACTCTCGCCAGGGCCCCCAGGTCGAGCGCCACGAGCAGCGGAGCGATCGGCCCGAGGAAGGATTCCACGTCGATCTCGTCTTCCCCGGGACGGGCGCGGACGAAGATCATCCCCCCCCATTCCGACACGGGTACCGGAACGAGTCTGCGCCTGGATCGATCGAGTCCCTCGAAGGCGGGCTCCAGGGGAACATTCCGGAGTTGGCCCTCGAGATCGAAGACCCAGCCGTGGAATGGACATGAGAGCAGGCGTTCCCGCTCGCAATTCATGAGCAGCCGTGAGCCCCGATGGGGGCACATATTGAGGAAGGCTCGCAGATCACCATCCTCGCCTCGAATCACCACGATGGGTGGCCCCGCCGCATCGAAGATCAGCCGCTCGCCGGGCTGCGACAACTCGCCGGAGAAACCGACGAGAAGGGGCTCTTCTCGGAAGAGTTTCCTTCGCTCGGCCTCGAATCGCAGGGGGTCGGTATAGACCTCGGCTGAGATCTCCAGCGAGTCCGCCTCGAGATCCGTGAGGCGGCCGGTCCGGAGATGATCCACCAGTCGGCGTTGCACGCCGAGCCATTCCTGCTCGAGATCCAGGGGGAGCTCTTTCGGGGCCCGGGCTTCAGAATCCGGATAAGACGCCATGCACATTCCTTCCTATCGGGCAGCCCTGGCAATCCTCTTCGACGACCTCGTGCGTGGATGCCGACCCTTGGAGGTCTGGAGTTTGGCGCTTTGAAATCCAAAAAGCGAGCGGTGGCTCCGATTCCTGAAGAATCCGCCGGCCAGACACAATTGTGGGTCATAGAGCATGGACACGGGTCGCCGAGGCGACTAAAATGAGAACTCCTTTCGGGGAAATGATCAGAGAGAGTTGATCCCCCGCTGGGCGTCGTGGACTTGCTGCTTCTACCATTCCTGATGAAATGGAGACGACGAATGAGGAGAATCCGCCCCCCCCCCCTATCTTCACTTCTGGCTTCACTTCTGTCTTCTCTTCTGACCTGGCTTCCCACGTGGCTTCTGGCGTCACTCTTCACTCTGCCATGGCTGGCAGCGGCGAATCTTGCCGACGACGATACCCAGCGCTTCCTGGTCATCTCCGACATCCATTTCGATCCCTTCGCCGATCCCCAGCTCTTCGACGCTCTCCGGAACAGCCCGGCCGCACTCTGGCCGGGAATCTTCGAAGCCGGCGCCGAGACGGGCTTCGCCCAGGCGGGCTCGGATAGCAATTACGCCCTGCTCAAGAGCAGTCTCGATTCCGCACGCGGGCGCCTGCCGCAGCCCGAATTCCTCCTCTACGGAGGAGATTTTCTCGCCCACGACTGGCAGGGTCGTTTCGACGCCCTGGCACCGGCTTCCCACCTCGACGATCCGGCCGGCTACCGATCCTTCACCGCGAAGACCCTGGAATTTCTCGCGGGAATGTTTCGGGATCATTTCCCCGACACCCCGATCTTTGCCACCCTCGGAAACGAGGACAGCTTTTGCGGCGACTACCAGATCGAGCCCGGGGGCGAATTTCTCGAGGCCTTCGCAGAAAGCTGGGGACCCCTGCGAGGAATCTCGTCGCATCGGGGTCACGGGAGGCAAGGGCTGAAAAGCGGGGGCTACTACAGCGCCCTGCTGCCGAGTCCCGAGAAGACGCGCCTGATCGTGTTGAATAGCGTCTACTTCGCGGAGAAGTACACCAATCCCTGTGGCAGCACCCGCCAGACCCCGGCCCTGGATCAGATGAGATGGTTGAAGAAGACCCTTCGCCTGGCGGAGCGACGCGGCGAAAAGGTCTGGTTTCTGATGCACCTCCCGCCGGGGATCGATGGCTTTTCGAGCGAGCGAGAGATCGCCTGGGGGGGCTGGCCCGTGAGTTTCTGGCAGCGGGAACTCACGAGTCGATTCGTCCAACTCGTCGCCAGATACCGCAAGCGAATCCAGGTCTCCTTCGCGGGCCATACCCATATGGACGATTACCGCGTCATCCGCCTCGGGGAACGATCCCTGCTGCTGAACGCGATTGCCCCGGCGGTCAGTCCCATCTTCGGAAACGATCCGGGCTATCAGATCTTCGACCTCTCGGATTCCCACCGCGCCTCCAGCCTGGATTTCGAGACGATGAGACTCACGAATCTCGCGACCGCCGGTTCCGGGAGCGGCCAGGCGGCGGATTGGAGCTTCGAATATCGCTTCAGCCAAGCCTACGGGCTCGGGCCCCTCGCCCCCTCATCCGTCGTCGGACTCGCCGCGGCGCTCGCCGAGGAGGGAAGTGTGCGCGACGATTACCAGCGTTTCTATCCGGTGGGTGCCGCGCCTCAATTCGACGCCTCCAGTATCGACGTCTACCGCTGCGCGATCGTGAACCTGAGCGTCGGCGAGTTCCAGGAGTGTCTGTCCGCCGAAGCGACGGGGGGCGGCAAGGCCCCCTAGGCCCCGCAGCCGTCATGCCGAGAAGCGTCGCCGGCAGGGGGCGGGGGGCGGTCGGCACGGGGACTTCGAGATCCCCGGCGGGCCAGCGAATCGCTCAGCCGACGTCCCTCGGACGCTCCAGCAGCCAATCCGCGAGGCGAATGGCCACGCCGTTGACGAAGAGAAAGCGCAATTTCCAGGCCGGCGAATGGCAATCCTCCGCACTGAGACTTCCCTCGAGGAGTTCGCAGAGGGCTTCGGCGGCCCGCTCGGCGAGGGTCTCGAGGAAGGCCTCCCCCAATTGCGCCGAGGCCCGGCCCGGCTGGCCGCTGTAGCTGACCTCGCTGAAGTAGAGAAGACCCGCCTTGAAGGATTTCAGCATCTGGGGGAGTGCCCGCAACCCCGTAGCGGGGCGGTCCAATTCGATTTCTCCCTTTTCCGCCAGCCAGCTTCCCACGTCACTGCGGGGAAGCTCCTGGAAACCCGGGGCCACCAATTCCGGGTGCAGGGCGAGAAGTTGGCTGGTCTCCACCAGCCCGGCGTGGGTATCCCCCTTGAAATCATCCGGGACCACCCCGGGCAGATGGCCGAAGACATGGCCCAACTCCGATCCTTCCACTTCCAGCCGCGTCAACATCAACGAAAACAAGCCCACCATCTCGATGCCCAGGGTCCGGGAAATTCGATCACATGCCGTTTCGATCGCGACGAAGTGCCGGGGGCTGCCGTGAAAATTCGAAACCACCACGTGCTGGAAGCCCTGGGCGGCCAGGGAACGACCGAGATCTTCGAGCATGGCGATGATCGTAGAGACGCGGAAATTCAGTGAACCCGGCTGGGGGACCGTATCGGCGGCCGCGTAGATGAAGGGCAGTTTCAGAAAGTCCCGCGTGCATTGGGACGCGGGCAAGGCGGCCACCACGCGTTTTGCGAGTCCCTCGCCCTCGAGGATGTCGGTGCCCAGGGGCAGATGCGGCCCATGGACTTCCAGCGGAGAGCAGGTGACGAATACCACGGCGCGCGCGCGGTCGATGCGGTCGAAACGCTCCTTGGTGATCTCTTCCCAGTGCAGGATCTCGGGTCCGTCCATCGGGCTCTCCTCGATTCAGATGCGGGAAGCGGGCCCCGGGGGACCCGCCCGAAAGAATCCCGAGCGGGCTCGGAGCCCGGTCGGATGGAAAGACGCGAAGCGGCGGGCCTCGAGACGGGCAAAATTCGTACTGGGGCGCGCACGGGTCGAACTCGTGCGGGCGGAAACACCAGGATTCGGATTCCCTCCCCGCCAGCGTAGCGAATCCCTGGCAGACGACCGGAGCGACCGAAGCCGATCGGAGCGACCGGAATTGCGCTAGAAGAGTGCGCCCTGGGCGGGATGGGAGGAACTCTCCATCGCGAGCAGTTGCGCCTTCAGCTCGAGGCCGCCCGCGTAGCCCTGGAGTTGCCCATCGCTCGCGACAACCCGATGACAGGGGATCACCAGGGGGATCGGATTCGCGGCGTTGGCCGCACCCACGGCTCGAACGGCCGCAGCACGGCCCGCGCAGCGCGCCACTTCGGAGTAGGAGACGGATTCGCCGTAGGGGATCTGGGAAACGATCCCGTAGACGTCGAGTTGAAAGGGCGTCGCTCGCAGATCCAGGCTCAGTTCGAAAACCTCGCGTTCCCCCGCGACGAATTGCGTCAGCTGCTCGATGACCTCCCGGTGGGCCTCCGGGGCCTCCTCGAGAACTTCGTCCGGTGCATGGCGACGGGACCAGCCCATCAGGCCGCGGCCACTCGCCCTGGGCAACCCCACGTAGGCGAGTCCTTTTTCCGAGGAGGCCAGCGTGAGTTCACCAATCGAGGACTTGAAACGCGTGACGTAGAGGATTCCCATTCGGCGTTTCGATACTAACACGGGCGCCCCGAGGCCGCGCACTCCGAAGAGCCTCCCGGCCAAAATTCCCGAACTGCGAGGGAAAAGAATCCCGAGAGCATCCCGGCAGCCTAGAGCCGGGTCACTCCCCGAGCCACGAACTCCTCGACGCGATCCATCAGCTGCGCTTCGACACATACTCCATCGAGGGCGTTGACCTCCTGGACACCCGTCGGGCTGGTGACGTTGATCTCGGTCAACAGGCCCCCGATCACGTCGATGCCCACAAAGAAGAGTCCCTCGTCGCGCAGCAGGGATGCGATGCGGGCCACGATCTCGCGATCCTGGGCGTCGAGCTGCGTTCGCACGGCCCGGCCCCCGACGTGCAGATTGGCGCGGGATTCATGCTCGGCCGGAACCCGCAGAATGGCGCCGAGGGGCTCGCCCTCCATCAGCAGGATTCTCTTATCCCCATCGCGAATGGCGGGCAGGTAGCGTTGAGCCATCACCCAGCGGGTCCCGAGTGCCGTCACCTGCTCGAGCAGCGAACCGACATTCCTCTCCCCCTTGACGAGGTGGAAGATGCCCTCGCCCCCCTTGCCATCGAGCGGCTTGACGATCATCTCCCCGCCCATGGAATCCATGAAGCTGCGCAGATCCGAGAGGCTGCGCGTAACCACCGTCTCGGGCATCAGATCACGAAAATGCAGGGCCAGCAATTTCTCGTTATAGGCCAGGATGCTGGTGGGCCGATTCAGGATCAGGCTGCGCTGGCAGGTCCCCAGGATCTGGGTGGCCGAAATATAGAGGCCGTCGACCGGGGGGTCCTGGCGCTGAAAGACCACGTCGATTTCGGTGTCGAAGATCAGCCGCCGGGATTCGCCCATCTCGACCCGACCGCCCCGCTCGCGATCGAGCGTCACGGGCGTGGCCCGGGCGCCGGCCCTGCCACCCTCCACCACGAGGTCCCGGGGCGCCACGTAGAGCACCTCGTGCCCCCGGCGTTGAGCTTCCAACATCATGACGAGGGTCGTCGAGGTCGAGAAATCCTCGGCTTCGACCGGATCCATCACGAATGCGATTTTGAGCGACCGATCGGCCATGGGGAAATTCCTCTCTGTTTGGGTCCGCTTGGATAGGATATCCGCCGGGGAGTCGGCAAGCCCGGGCCTCCGTCTGGCCGGAACGAAGACCTCCTCGATCCCGGGCGCTAGAATCCCGACCGGGGCGTCCGCCCGGCCGGACGGCCTAGAAAGAGGACTCGGCTCGCAAACCCGCCGCCACGGGGGCGGGGGGGGAAGCCATTCTTGGCGAGTTGCCCCACCCCTCCGCTAGACTCGGGTAAGCGCTGGAGACTCAATGGCTTTTTTCCATTCCCGGGCAGCGAAATTTTGGTGGCTGGGCGCCCTCGCCGTCGCACTGCTCGGCTCCCTGGCGGGTGGCGTCTTCTATTTCCAATTCTTGCGCGACCTGCCTGACCTGCGGCGCATCGAGGACTATCACCCGGCGCTCACCAGCGTCGTGCTGGATCGCCGCGGTCGTCCGATCGCCGAGTTCTACGAGGAAAAACGGCGGCTGGTTCCGATCGCTGAAATCCCCCGGGTGACCCGACTCGCCTTCGTGGCCGCGGAGGATAAATCCTTTTTCGAGCATAAGGGGCTCGACTACTCTTCGATTCTGCGAGCCGCCCTGGCCAATCTCCAGGGAGGTCGAATCCGCCAGGGCGCCTCCACGATCACCCAGCAGACGGTGAAGGGCCTGCTCCTGAGCCCAGAGCGTACCTTTCGGCGCAAGATCCGAGAAATGATCCTGGCCAGACGGATCGAGGAGCACTTCACCAAGGACGAAATCCTCTACCTCTACGTCAACCAGATCTATTTCGGACACGGCGCCTGGGGAATCGGACAGGCCGCCCGGGATTATTTCGGCAAGGAGGTGCGGGATCTCAGCGTGTCGGAGTCGGCCCTGCTCGCGGGGCTCCCCCAACGGCCGAGCGATTACTCCCCCTACCGCAGCCCCGAGGCGGCGGAGAAGCGACGGCGCTACGTACTCGGACGCATGGTTGCCGCCGGCTTCATCGACCGACCCAGCTACCGGGAGGCACTCTCCAATCCCCCCGTCATCACGCAGCATCCGGAGAGCGAACTGATCGGAAGCGCGGCCCACTTCAGCGAATTGGTGCGCCGCTATCTCTTCGCCGAACTCGGGGGCCAGGCGGTGTTGCGCGACGGCCTGGTGATCGAAACCACCCTGGACCTCGATCTGCAACGGGCCGCTGTGACCGCGCTGCGCCGGGGGCTCGAAGCCCACGATCATCGCCAGGGCTATCGTGGACCGGTACGCCGGGTTCCCGCCGAGAACATCGAAGAGGAAATCGCCCGGGTCGGCGAAACCAATGCCGGGCTGCTGGTCCTGGCGGAAAACGACCCGGAGTCCACTGCCAACGTCCGGAATCTTCCCCAGGTTGCCGCGCCTCCCCCCGCGATCGCGGAGATTCCGGGGGGCGGCAAATCCCCGCAAGAAGAAACCGATGCCCTGGAGATTTCATCGCGACTCGACATCCCCCTGGACGAGCCACTACTCGGTGTCGTGATCGAGGTCCATGCGGATCTCCAGACCGCGCGCATCAGCGTTGCACCGGGCGTCGAGGGCCAGGTCTCCCTGCGCGACATCCGCTGGGCGCGGGAACCCGACCCCAAGGTGCGCCCGCGCCCCGTCCGAAAAATCACGCAGGTACTGGCGCCAGGAGACGTTGCGCGTTTCATCCGACTCGAAGCTCGGAACAAGGCGGGGGAGGCCTCCGAGCCGGGGATGCCGCCGCGACTGGCCCTCTTCCAGCCCCCTATCGTGGAGGGCGCCCTGCTCTCCTTCGAAAATGGCACGGGGGATATCCTGGCTCTGGTCGGCGGATACGACTATCGACATAGCGAATTCAACCGCGCCACCCAGGCCAAGCGACAACCGGGATCGGCCTTCAAGCCCTTCATCTACGGAGCGGCCCTCGAGAAGGGCTACACGCCGGTTTCCGAGGTCGTCGACCGGCCGGTCGTCTACACGGATCCGGTCTCGGGTTTCATCTGGGCGCCCCGAAACTATGGTCGGCACTTTTATGGGCCGATCCCGATCCGCAACGCCCTCAAGAAATCCGTCAACAACGCGACGGTTCATCTCTTTCGGGACGTGGGTGTCGACTACGTGATCGAATACGCTCGGCGCTTCGGCATCCACTCGCCCCTTGAACGCGATCTCTCCCTCGCCCTGGGCTCCAGCTCCGTCACGCTCCTCGAGTTGACGACCGCCTACGGGGTCTTCCCCAACAAGGGTCGGCTGATCCCACCGCGCTTCATCCGACGCGTGACCCGTCGCAACGGGGAGGTCTTGCTGGAAAATACTGCCCTGATCGCATCCGGGATCGAACCCGGCATCGCCGACGACGCGGAACCGCTCTCGCAGCTCCCATCCGGAGATCTGGATGCGACCCCCCAGGAGGAGGCGGAGGCCGGGGTTCGGATCATTTCCGAAGCGGCCGCCTACCTGATGAGCGACCTCCTCAAAGCGGTCGTCGAGGAGGGGACCGGACGCGGACTCAGACGCCTCGACCGTCCCCTCGCGGGCAAGACCGGCACCACCAACGAACAGGGGGACGCCTGGTTCATGGGTTTCTCGCCGGATCTCACCACGGGGGTGTGGGTGGGACACGACAGCAATCGCGTACTCGGCTTTGGGGAAACCGGAGCGGGAGCCGCCCTGCCGATCTGGCGCGATTTCATGAAAGTGGCCCTGGCGGAGCGTGAAATTCGAGACTTTGACGTGCCCCAGGATAAGATCGTCTTCCGCCGAATCGACCGCGAAACGGGCCTGCTCGCCGACGCGAGCACCAAGAACGCCTACTTCCAGCCCTTCATCGAGGGCACGGAGCCCGAGGGCAGCGTGAGCGAACACGATTCGGCGAGCGAAGCCCGGCGGGCGCTGCAAGACGACATATTCTGAATCCTTTTCCGCACCCGAGGGGATTCTGCTTGACAGCACCCCCGTCGGCGAGTTAGCAAATCGGAATGCCGGGGGGCGAGAGAAGGGCGAGGATCGCGTCGATCCCGACGCGGCAGTGCGAAGGGCGATCTGGGGATCGCCACGATCGCGAGGGGAGACGTGACTCCCGCGGCACATCGGCGCTGATTGACGAGATTTTTGGCGAAACCCGCGAAACGCCCTCGCCCCCTGCCGCTCCAGGCCTTCCATCCCCGACCCCGAATTCCCTGGACGTCCGCCTGGAAGACGCCGTTCGGGACTTGACCCGCCTCAGTGCGACCGAGAGTGCCGTCGCCTGGCGGGCCGCGGAGAACGGGGAGGGCCTGCTGGTCGCGAGCGAGGGGCCCGAGGATCCGTCCGTGATCGGAAATCTGGACTCGAAGAGTTTCGCGGCGCTGCGGCAATTGTCCCGGGCCTGTGATCCCCGTGGCGGGGATCTGGAGATTCCGACCCTGGCCGGGGAACGCGGATGGCACGTGGCCGCCGCGGTCGGGGTCGGCCGAGGCGGCGATGATGCGGAGCGCGACGCCCCGGCCGTATTGGCCATCGGTGGCGGGGTCCCGGGCATGAAGATCCGACCCCGCAGCCTCGCCATTCTGGAGGAGGTCGGTCGACGACTCGACGCTCCCCGGCCCACTTCGAGCACCTGGGGACATGCCGGGGATCCAAATGCCGAACTCTCCTGGCTCGACCGGAGAGCGGCTCTGGGGGAAATACTCGGCGAAGTCGTTCACGAGGTCCGCAACCCGCTGCTATCGATCAAGACCTTTCTGCAACTGCTGCCCGATCGACTGCAGGACGCCGACTTTATGACGCAATTCCGCGGGGTGGTGCTCGGTGAGGTCTCGCGCCTGGAGCGTCTCCTGGATTCGGTGCTGCAGGTGGGGCGCCCCGGGCGGGTCGACTCGAACGAAGAGGTTGCCCGCGTCGCGGAGTCGATGGAGACCGTCGTCCGATTGCTGACTCATCGCGCGACCAGGGACGAAATCGGCCTGGTCTACGAACTCGCCCCGGATATCGAAGACGTTGAAATTTCTCCGGATGCACTGACACAGGTGCTTCTCAACCTGATCCTCAACGCCCTGACGATCACACCCACGGGAGGCAGGGTGGTTTTGAGCGGGCATCGACTCGAAAACGCGGGAAAGCGATGGGTCGTCATCCGGGTGGACGACGATGGACCGGGCATTGCCGAGTCAGAGCGCCATAAACTCTTCACGGCCTTTCACAGCACCCGCAGCGATCGCCCGGGGGGCCTCGGCTTGATGATCACCCGGCGTTTGATCGAGGAAGTCGGTGGGGAAATCCAGATCGAGGACGCACCCGGCGGAGGGGCTCGCCTCTCCCTGCGCCTGCCCGCCTGCCCGCGCACCACCTGATCCGTGAAGATCCCGCTGGGGCTGGCGAACCTGCCCGGCGACCCCGACTCCCGAAGCCTATTGCCACCAGCCGCCGAGGGCACGACCCAGGACATCGAGTCCGCTCATGAAGAAATGATCACAGCCCGCGACGACCTCGAGATGGACCGTGGCGAGATCAGCCACAGCCCGAGAGAGGAGTTCGCTATCCACCCACTCATCGTTCTCCGCGCTGGCCAGAAAGATTCGCCCCTCGAAATTCTTCAGGTCCGAAACATCCAGCAGCGATGTGGGAGGGGCCACCAGAACCAGGCTCTCGACGGCCCGCGACGCCAGTCCGGAACGCAGGGCGGCCGCCGCACCAAATGAATAGCCGCAGGCCACCTGGCGGCCGGGCAGGGTTTCGCGCAAAAACTCCAGGGCGGCCTGGAAGTCGACATCCGCGAGTGCGGGGTCGCCACTCGCCGTCCCCGCGCTTGCCCCGACACCTCGCCAGTTGAATCGCAGACTCGCAATGCCCGCCTTCTGACACTGCCAGGCGATCTCTGTCACGACGGGGGACTCCATGCTTCCGCCCATCAGGGGGTGTGGCGGAGCGATCAGCGCACTGACGCGGGCCCCCGGCACCGGGACGAAGAGGCCCTCGAGAACGAGCCCCGATTCACCCTCCACGTCGGGCAGGGCGATGGTTGCGGGTCGCTCGAATGCGCGCGCCATTTCGAATCCTTTCGAATCCTCTCGAATCCTCGCTCGCGGCCCGGGGCCGCGGGGGGCCGGGCTCCCAGGATGCCACGCCTTGAGGTTCCTCACCGAATCCGCCGGGATGGCGTGCAAATTCTTCGCCGCGCTCCGAATTCGGTACCGTGGGTCGCCAGCACGACGAGATCGGGTCGCGGCCGGGCCCCGGGGAGCACATCGATGAACAAAAGGCGCGTGCAGCGCGGCGCAATGATCGAAATGGTGACCGAGGAAATCGAACTGCCCGGCGGGCGCCGGGCCACCCTGGACCTGATCCGGCATCCGGGTGCGGCCGCGGTCGTCCCCTTTCTCTCCAGCGACGAAGTCCTGCTGATCCGCCAATATCGCCATGCGGCCGGGGGCGAAATCTTCGAGGTCCCGGCCGGAAAGCTCGATCCGGGAGAAGAGCCCGCCGCCTGTGCCCGACGCGAGCTCGAGGAGGAAACGGGCTGGCGAGCGGGTCGCCTCCAGCCCCTCTCGACTCTCCTGACCACCCCGGGCTTCACCGACGAGCGAATTCATCTCTTCGCCGCCTTCGACTTGACGCCCGGCGTGCAGGAACTCGGGCCGGACGAGTTGATCGAACTCGTGCCGATGCCGTTTTCCCGGGCACTCGAATGGGTTTGGAGCGGAGCCTTGCCCGATGCCAAGAGCGCCCTCGCCCTGCTCCACGCTGCCCACCATCTCGGCGTATTGGAATGAGTTCGGAATGAGAATTCACCCCACCGGGCCGAAGCTCGGCCAAAAGTTCTCCGGACCACCCCTGGGAATTGGCCGAACCTCCCAAGGCCGCTAAGTTTTTCGGGTCCGAGCAGAGAGTGCGGCGGAGCCGGGAGAAGATCGGGCACGCGTCGATCCGGGTCGCGTCGAGAAGTTCACTCGAATGCGCTGGTGGAAGATCCCCAGCCAAACGGAAGCAGCGGGCCCATAGAAACGATAAGCGGGGAGTCACGTGTACGGACGCGGATCACAATTCGGCTTCGGCCCCCAAACCACCCCCCCGATCATCAAGAACCTCTTGATCGCCAACGGAGTGGTCTATCTGCTCCAGTTGTTGACTCGGGGCCCAACGGGCGATGTGCTCTCAAATTTCGGAGCGGTTTCCCCCTGGGAGGTCTGGCTCGGCTTCAAGTTCTGGCAGCCCTTCACCTATATGTGGCTGCACAGTGCCTACAGCCCCTTTCACATCATCTTCAACTGCTTGATGTTGTGGATGTTTGGATCCCAGCTGGCCCTCATCTGGGGGGAACGCCGCTTTCTCCGCTACTACCTGACCTGCGGAATCGGGGCCGGAATCATGATCGCAACCGTGCCCTGGCTTCCGGTATTGGTGGGATTGATGCCCGCCACACCCAGTCTCGCGGTTCCGACCCTCGGTGCATCCGGGGCCGTGATGGGGGTCATCCTCGCTTATTCGTTCACATGGCCCGACCGCACCCTGATGCTCATCTTTCCCCCCATGCCCATCAAGGCGATCTGGTTGATTCCCTTCATGCTCTTCATCGAGTATGTGAGCAGCCCATCCAATGTGAGCCATCTCGGACACGGGGGCGGGGTCCTGGTGGGTTGGTACTACCTCGTGCGGGAGGGACGAACGCCGGGTGCGCCGACCGTCGAAGGACTCAAGCATAAATGGCGCCGTTACCGGATGCGCCAGAAGATCCGGTCGACACACGAAGAGGAACGCCGGGCGCGCAAGCGCCGGGACGACGACCAGCTCCACTAAAAGCGCGCGGATTTCATGGGATTTCGCCCACCTGGCGCACGATCCGGATCCCGGCACGCTCGAAGACCAGGCCCGACAGCTTGATTTCGTGGATCCGGAACCCCTGCCAGAAATCCCCCTCGCGCAATTCGATCATCTCGCCCCCGTCGGGGGGACGAAGCACCGCCATTCTCTTTTCCGAGTGCGGATGCCAGGTGGTTCGGAGTACGGCCCAGGCCTCGAGATCGGCCAGCCTTTCCGGGACCCGACTCGGCGCTGGGGGGACCGGGATTGCCCGCGCCGGGCGTGCGGCGGAAACCAGCTCGGTTTTGGGCGTCGACGGGGTGGCGGCGGGAGGCGAATCCCCTCGGCCCCGAACATCCGAATCCGCCTGATCGACGGCCGCAACCCCCGGGGGTTGCCCCCTATCGAGACGCGGCGACGCGGGGCCCTGGGCGACTGAATTCTGGGACGCGAGCGACTCGGGGCGGGCCGCCGCGACCACTGAAGCGGGCTCGACCCGGGGAGTGGAGGGAGAGGCGCTGCGCGAAGCCAAATTGCTGGAAGCGGCAACTTCCCGCTCCTTTGCGGCCGGCTGCTCGGGGATCGGCAGGGGCGGGGCGCTTCTTTTGCCGGGGAGCACGGAAGCCTCCGGGATGCGCCGCCGGGCCGTCGCCGAGGAGCGATCCCGTGCGGAGCGTGGCGGCGGCGCCCCCTCGAGGGCCGGTGGCTCGGCACCAGTCTCGTTGAGAGCACGCCGTCGGGCGGGCGCCTCCTTCTTGCGAGTCGCCACGGCGAGGCTGGGGACGGGGGCCGCCGCGACTGGGGGCGAAGGAGGCCGGGCGATCGGGAGAACGCTGGGCCCTGGAGCGGGGACGGGCGGGGGAAGAAGAAAGACCCAGGATGCAAAGACCAGCGCCACCGCCCCTGCGGCGGCCAGGGATCCCCAGAGCCATACTCGACGACCACTCGCATTCCCCTCCGTACCCGTTGCCACGACTTCTGCATGCACTTGCATGGCTTCGGCGCGACGCTTCTCATCATCCTCGAGTTGTCGGAGCGCTTTCAGGATCGTGCTCATCCCGCGTCGTCCTCCTCCAACTGTGGGGGGGCAAATTCGTCGAGCGTGCCGTAGAGAAGCATCTGGGTCTGGGGTCCGGCCACTCCATCCACCCTCACCGCGTGGCGGCGCTGAAAGCGGGATACCCCCAGAGCGGTCGCCTCGTCATAAAGACCTGAAATCTTGACCTCGACGTAGCCCAGGCGACCCAGGGCCTCCTGGAGCCAGAGCACTCCCGCACCGCTCTCTCCCCGCTCGATCACTTGGGGAATTTCGAGATAGGGATGCCAGACCACCCAGGCCCCTCCGCTCCACTGCTCCTCGAGTGCGCGAATCGGCACGTGCAGGGAACGCCCTCCCCCCACACCCACCAATTCCGCGACCTCCCCCTTGATCCCGATCAGGGCGACGATCCGGGACTCCCCTTCCCGCGTCTGCAATTCCGCGAGGGTGGGGTAGTTGAGGCTGCGAAGCCGAGAGAAGTCACTTCCGGATTCATTCAATACCGCGAGTCCATGAGAACGAAATTCGGCAATCGCCGCCGACAGGGAATCCAATTCCAAGCCCGCTACCTCGAAGCCATGAAGCTCCAGCACGGCCGCTGTCGCACCGGAAAGTGTCGAAGTCGTGTCGCGATCCATCAATATGGCTTCGAGGAGATGCCCCTCGTCGTCGAGAAAAGATAATTCGACCTCGGATGCGAGGGCGGGGGCGCCTTCCGCGACGACCGCCTCCGCTCGCTCCGACTCATTCGACACGACCTCGAATCGCGGCGCCACGGGCAGTTCCACGATCACGGTGACGGCCGCATTGCCTTCTGCGACCTCCCCCACGACCGCCTCCCGGCCCTCGAAGGGCGGGGCGCTGCCGACGGGTGGGGGAGCGGTCGGGGACCGGGCTCCCGAAGCGGGCAAAAAATCCCCGGGATCGGATGCGACCTCCAGCTGGGGTTCCGGATGCATGGGGGGGGGATGTATGGAGATGGGAAGCATGGAGGCGGGAAAATAGGAGTCGAGAGCCGGCCCGAAGTAGAAGAGCGCCAGCAGACCGGCCGCCGCACTGGCCAGCCCGCCGGCGAAGAAGGGGCTCGCAACCCGCTTCGACCGGCGCGGTGCGGCGAGATGGACTTCGCTCGCCGCGGCCTTCACGAGCCTTTTTTCAATCCGATGTCGGCCGGCCGCGTAACCGGCCAGCAGCGCGCGATCGCTGAGCACATTCACCAGTCTGGGAATCCCGCCCGTCAGGCGATGAATCTCCCGCAGTGCCGATGCGCTGAAGATCGAACGCTCGGCTCCGGCCGCCACCTGCAGGCGGTGCTGCACGTAGGCAGCCGTATCCCGGGGCGAGAGAGCATCGAGTTTCCAGCGCACGCTCACGCGCTGACGCAATTGACGCAACTCTTCGGAGTCGAGTTTTGCGTCGAGTTCCGGTTGCCCGAGAAGAATGATCTGAATGAGTTTCGACGCAGCCGTCTCGAGATTGGAGAGCAGACGCACCTGTTCCAGGGTGGCGCTCGATAGATTCTGGGCCTCATCGACGATCAGAACCACGCGGCGGCCGCGGGTGTTGCACTCCATCAGGAAGCGATTGAGGGCCGACAAGAGTTGGCGCCTGGAGAGTCCCTCGGCGGGCAGGCCAAACTCCTCGCTGATCGATTGCAGCAATTCGATGGCGTTACGACTCGGATTGAAGAGAATCGCGATCTCGGTCTCGGCTTCGATCCGCCCGAGCAGGCTGCGACAGAGCGTCGTCTTGCCGGTCCCGACCTCGCCGGTGATGACGATGAATCCCTCGCCCTGCTCGAGGCCATAGAGGAGATGCGCCAGAGCCTCTCGATGGGACTCCGCCAGGAAGAGAAACGCGGGGTTGGGTGTCAGCGAAAAGGGCTTCTCGCGCAAGCCGTAGAACGCGGTATACATGATGGTTGACCTTGCGTACGAGTGTAACCGATCGACTGTCGATCACGGATGGCAACGTAATCCCGAACCGGAGAGGGCCGGAACATGGACGGCCGACTGGCTGCCGGAGTGGACGTGGGCGCGACCCTGGCCAAACTGGCTCTCCGGAATTCCGAAGGCGAGTTGCGCTTCGATTCCCTCCCCTCCCAGGAGATTCCAGGCCTCTGTGAGCGACTGGAGGAGTTCGCCCCCCAGACCCTGGGCGTCACGGGCTGTGGCGCCGCGGCCTTCGCGGAAGCCTGGGGGCGCCCCACGCAGCGCGTGATCGAATTCGAGGCCTGGGGGCGCGGCTCGCGGAGTTTCCTCGAGGCCCAGGGTGCCGAGAGCGAGGAGCCCTTCCTGCTGATTTCCCTGGGTACCGGCACATCGGTCCTCCAGATTGCCCCGGGCGAGACCCTTCGCCTGGGTGGCACTGCACTGGGTGGCGGCACCGTGATGGGGCTGGGACGGGTCCTGGCGGACTGCTCGAATTACGAAGAACTCTGCGAATTGGCCACCCGCGGCGTCCGGGGACGGGTCGACCTGCTCGTAGGCGATATCTACCAGAACGAAGAGATTCCCCTGCCGGGAGATCTTACGGCCGCCTCTTTTGGAAACCTCGGACGAAGTCAGGAGCTTGGAGGGGATCGGCTCGCCCCGCGACGCGAGGATCTCGCCGCCGCCATCATGGGGCTGGTGGGAGAAAACGTCGGCTTGATCTGCTGCGGCCTGGGACGCATGGCCGGTATCGAAAGGCTCGTCTACGGCGGATCGACGGTTCATGGCAATCCCAGCCTGCTTTCCATACTCGTCGGAGTCACCGCGGCGACGGGACTGAAACCGGTGATCCTGGAAAATGGCCGTTTTTCGGGAGCCCTGGGCGCCCTCGAACTGGCCTGCGAGAAGCCGGGATCCGGGGCCTCATAGCCTCTCATAGTCCGGGGCCTCATGGCCCCTCATAGATGGCCTCATAGATCGCCTGAAAGATAGATCGCCGCGGGATGCTTGCCCCCCAGGCGGATCGGAGTCCGCTCCAACGCGCGCTGCGGATCGGGGACGAAACCGGGCGACCTCGCCTGGGCGGGATCGAGCTTCGTCGAAGGAGCGGAATCCGGCCTTCATGGGGCCCTTGGCGAGCCCCCTCCCCGAGAGGCCCTGCGCCGCTAGGACTCGTCCGAGCGCTCGGCCTCTTCCTCGTCCTCCTCGGCATCATCCTCCACGCGATTGAGATTGCGCACCGCGCGCTGGGTTCGGGCGATGGCCGACCTCTGTACCCGCAACTCTTCATTCTGCGCCGTCATCTGCCTTTCCAAGCGATCCCGGGCATGCACCACGTCCTGCAAGCGATCCTCCAGGTCGGCCAATTGCCCCTCGAGGCCATGAACCTTCTCCCATACGTCCACTCCACCCGACGGAGTCCCGTCGGCGTCCGGATTCGGGGAGTCACTCTCGGTCCCGGCCCCGTGGACCGGGTCGGACGCCCCCTGGGCGGTCCCGTTAGACAGCGACGGATCTTCGTCCTCGGCCCGGAAGACCAGTTGATCCCCACTGCCCTCTTCGATTCCCGCGAAGGGATTGTCCGCCGAGGACTCTTCATCAGCTTCGAAATCACCGGGACCCGCCCAGGCGGCCGCGGAATCCGCTCCGGAGTTCCTTCGGCGCAATCCGACGACAGCGACGGCGGCGACCGCCACCAGCAGGCCGGCAATCGCCAGGCTTCTGTCACCGAAAGCCGACGAACCTCCGGCTCCTGACGCGTCGGGCTCGGAGCGTAGTGGGGCAGCCACTGCGGGGAGACCTGCGCCCTCTGCCAAGGCCTCGCTGCGGGCCATGGCGCCTTCGCTCGGCTCCTCGAAATCGCTGGCGGCCAGGATCGAGGGCGCCGCAGCCGGGAGCGGGCTCCCGGCGGGAGACCCGGGGGGCTTCGGGGCCTTTCGAATTCCGGCATTGGGGATGGCGGGGGGCGCGGGCACCTTCCGGAACTTCGCGGAGTCGGGTTTCCCGCCCATATCCGTCCGGGCGGATCGCTCCGATTTCGCCGGGGGCGACGCGGCCAGAACATCCAGCACGATTCTCGGCGGATCGCTGAGGATCATTTCCTTCAGTTTCAGATCACCCGACTCGAGCCGAATGCGTGCGGTCGATCTCTTACCCGATGGAGCGAGTTTCACCGAGTCGATACGACCGCCCGGCGACTTCATATCGCGAACGATCGAGGCGGCCTCGATCACCACGACTATTTCCGAAACGCCCGAATCCGGACCGCTCCGCGCGATCTTATGGGGTGCTGGAAGATCCAATTCAAAGACGACCCGGGTGAATTCCGGATGGTCGCCGATTCGCAGATCGACCACCTCGGCCGTGCGGCCCGGTGAACTCCAAGCCCACGAAGCCAAGAGTGCGAGGAGCGCCGCCAGGCGAAAACCTCTTGGGAACGCGGCCAACCACTGACTCTCGGTCGACTTCATCATTCGATCCCCCCTGATCGATCTCTGGAATCGGCACCGCCATGCGGCAGAACCGCAGGACATTTCGAACCTCGCGGAAGCCTCGGACCCCCAGAGGACCTCCGACTCCCGACCGCCGGAGACTTTACCTGCCGACAAAGCCCCGCGCCGGTCCCGAGGCTGAGTCGTGTCGCCAAAAACGGATGACCAACCCCAAGATTACCATTTCCGCAACGAAAACTCGCGGAATTCTCCCCGGCGAAGCCGCGAGGAAGCCGTCCTTCGGCGGCGGAGCCGATGCCTGCTCCCGAGTCTGCGGGGGAATTCATGACTCCGACCACTCGAGCGAGCGGCTCCCGGGGCCGCGATACGGCCCGCCGGAACCGGCGGCAGGGGGGCATACGCCGGGAGGCCTTCATGCTTCGGGAGCCCCGGAGGAAGCTCCCCTGGAATCAGGCTGCGCTCGGGATCTTGCCCTTGCGTCCCGCCCGTGTCACGGGACCCCTATTCGCCGGCATGGTGATGGGGGCCGCGAGCAACGACGTCCAGCGATGCTCGCAATGTCTGCACTCCGCAATCTGGATGATCTCGGACTCCATCACCTCGTCGCGCATGACGTCGACACTTCCGCAAACCGAACAGGTGGGACCGTCCACTCTCTGGGGGGTTCCGCTTTGCATGCTCTCGACCTCTTTTGTGACTTTCGAGCCTCGGATGATCGATCTCTGCTTCCGGGCCCCGGGTGGTAGCTCTCGAATGGGTCTTCTTGGACACTCACTTTCGTTGGTTATGGGATTCTTGCGTTCTGATCTGCCTATTTCCGTTCTATTTCCGTTCTGTCTGCGTTCTGCCCTTTCGGTCGGGTTTTATCTTCTCCTGTTTTCTGTCTCCTGCTTCTCCGTTTTCTGCCAGTTCCCGACTCCTGCCCGCTTCGGGCTGTCTTCCGACTCACGGGGTTTTCCGAACCTTTCGGCAATCTCTTTCAAGCCCTTTCGACCTCTCGACCCGCATCCCTTGCCGCTATTTGTTCTGGCATCCCTGTGGCCGGTCCTTCTTCCAGCTCCCTCCGGAAGCAATCGCATCTACAGGAATGCATCGACCGATGGGAGAAGATCTTGGGGATTATTTCATCGAGTCACTCCGCTCTCCGATTCTTCACGATGCCATTCTCGACTCTCCCCGCGGCCCCGCTCTACAACGTCTTTAGGCAGTCACACAGTCTTCAGGCAGAGCCTTCACGCAGTCACACAGTCACACAGTCGTATTTCTCGAGGTCGCATTCTCTACGATCTAGTTCTTGTCTGCACGATCTACTTGCTCCACGATCTAGTTCTTAGGTCGTATTCGCCGCTATCTGCGGTTCAAATTTCTACGCTCCGAGTCTCTATGGTTCGTGGCCCCTGTCATTTGCGGCCCTGTCATTTGCGGCCCTGTCATTTGTGGCCCTGTCATTTGTGGCCCCCTGCGATTCAATTTTCTATGACTGCCTGCGGCCCGCAACGGTTCGCCGTTTTTGGGTATTTCCCCTCTTTCCATCGGCCCTCGCGTCATCTCCGACTCTCTATTGCCTCCCGGGTTTTCCGTTCTACCGACACCCGAAAGAATCGCCGACCACGGCAGCCTAAACTGATACAACCACCACCGCTGTGATCGCTGTCACACCCCCTACAGACGCTACAACCGCTACAGACACCACAGAGACCACAACCGCCACAGACACCACAACTGTCACAACCGCCACAACCGCCACAACCGCCACAACCGCTACAACCGCTACAACCGCTCATCGGCGGGCTCGCTGCCTCCGACTCCATTCGTCGGGATCCGGATCCATTGGCTTCCGACGGCCACGCGACCGAGCGAATTGAGCTGACACTTCCGTCATTTGGCACTCCGATCTTCGACCCGCGCCTTGAGCCCCGAGAATTCACACTCGGATCGCGGGGAGCCACCGGGCTCGCCTGGCCGCTCCTGGAGCTAAACGTTGGCCAGTTTCGCTGGCCTCGCCCGGTACGGTCGCTTCTGCTTCCTCGTCGACCCATCGTGCCTCGACGCTCCTGTCCTGAATGTGGCGGTTGATGCCCGGCAGGTGTCGAAATAGAACAAAGCACGATCACGTGACCGATACGGTCACGTGATCTCTGACGGCGATGCCCCGGGGTTGGCGGGAAGAATCAGCGCAATTCGCGTTTCAGGATCTTGCCCGTGGGGCCCTTCGGAAGGGCGTCGAGGATTTCCACGCGGCGGGGATATTTATAGGCCGCCAGGCGCTCCTTGCAGAAGGCGATGACCTCGTCCTCACTCAAACTCGCCCCCGAGGCGAGGGCGATCACGGCTTTGACTTCTTCTCCGTGGCTCTCGTGCTCGATGCCCACCACGGCGGCCTCGACGATGGCCTCGTGCTGATACAGCACCTCTTCGACTTCCCGGGGATAGACATTGAAGCCGCCACGCAAGATCATGTCCTTCTTGCGATCCACGATCCAATAGCAACCGTCTTCGTCCCGGTAGCCGATATCGCCGGAATGGAACCAACCGTTCTTCAGCGCCTCCTTGCTGGCCTCGGGGCGATTCAGGTAGCCGCTCATGACGTTATGGCCGCGGATGCAGATCTCGCCGCGCTCCTGATCCGGCAACGGGTTGTCATCCTCGTCCATGATGCAGAGGTCCACTCCCCAGACGGGATAGCCGATCGATCCGGGCTTGCGGGGTTTATCGAGGACGTTGAAGCTCGCAACCGGGGATGTTTCCGAAAGACCAAAGCCCTCGAGGATTTTGACGGGATATTTCTTCTCCCAGGACATCATCACCTCGACGGGCATCGGCGCCCCCCCCGTCATGCAGAGCTCGAGGCTCGACGTATCGTAGTCACGCTCTCCCTCGTATTGGAGCAGTGCGAAGTACATCGTGGGCACTCCGGCAAAGAGCGTGATCTTGTCGCGCTCGATGATCTCGAAAACCGCTTCGGCTTCGAAACGCGGCAACAGGCTGAGCGATCCGCCGGCGGCGATGCTCGCATTCTGGATGCAGGTCTGGCCGAAGGAGTGAAAGAGGGGGAGGGTCGCCAGCGCTCTCAGATTCTGCGCTTCGATCTCGACCAGACGCGGCACCACGAAGGCGCAATTCAAGAAGAGATTCGAATGGCTCAACTCGGCGCCCTTCGGATGCCCGGTGGTCCCCGAGGTGTAGAGAATGACCGCCGTATCGTCGGCACTCGTCGCATGCGGACCATCGAGAGGCTCGGCCTCGGCGAGGGAAGCCAGGCTGTCGGGGCCCTCACCTCCAGCGCTGACCACGGGCACCCCGACTTCCTCGGCTCCGGCATTTCCCGGTGCGGCAAAGAGGGGATGTACGATCAGCAGGCGGGACTCCGAATCCTCCAGGAAGTAGGCGACCTCGGGGGCCGCTGCGAGGACGTTGATGGGCACCACGGTGGCCCCCGCGTAGAGAATCCCGAAATAGGCCATCGTGAATTCGGGCACATTGGGAACGAGCAGCGCTACCTTGTCGCCGGGCTGGATGCCGCGGGCGCGAAGAGAGGCGGCGATGCCCGCTGCCGCCCGCTCGAGCTCCCCGTAGTGGAGACACTCTTCGCCAATTCTCAGCACCACATCTTCGGGCGCACGCTGGCTGCTGGCATGCAGGATGGTCGCGAGGTTCAGTGCCATGGGAGTCCCCAATCAATTTATCGACCCCTGATTGTACCTTTACCCGCGACGGCCGCCCGACTGCTATACCCTTTGCCCGGATTTCTCTCGAAGCGGATTCGAACGCCGTCGCCATCCGATTCGACTGCATTGGAGAAGGTGAAAAGCTTGGAAAAAGCCGACGAAGCCGCGCGACGACGTACGCTCTTCCTGCTCGGCGTCGGGGCGGCTGCGGGACTCTTCGCCGCCGCCTACGCGATCGTGGTGCCGCCCCGAGAAGGCCTGGATCGCGTACCCAAGGACGGCGTGGCGGTGGTCAATGGAGAGATCATCCTGCGCGATCGTTACGAACGGCTGCTGGCGGGATTCGAGAGTGACGCGCGCAATCCCATCGACGACGGGATCCGCGAACACATCCTGAACCGCATGATCGAAGAGGAACTCCTGGTCCAACGGGCCCTGGAACTCGGGCTGGCGCAGATCGACCGACGCGTGCGGGCCGATCTGACGTCTAGCCTGATCGATTCCGTCGTCAGCACTGCCGCCGAAGAAGAACCCGACGATGCCGACCTGCGCGAATTCTTCCAGCGGGAGAGTGCCTTCTTCGCGCGACCGGGTCGACTCAGGGTACGCCAGATCCTCTTCCGCCTCCCCTACGGAGAAGAAGCTGCACCCGTGCGGAAACGCGCCATCCGAGCGCGGCAGGCAATTCTTGCGGGGGGCTCCTTCGCCGAAGTCAAAACGGAATCCGGGGATCCCGAGATCTCACCGATCCCCGACACGCTGCTTCCCCCCCAGAAATTGCGGGAATATATTGGGCCCAGTGCTCTCGCCGCAGCCGAGGAACTCGAAGTCGGGGAGATCAGTGAACCCATTCAATCCGGTGTCGGGCTTCACCTGCTCCAGAAGATCGAGGCGACGCCTTCGATCAACCCGGCCTTCGACGAGATCCGATCCCAGGTCCGCAACGAGTGGGTGCGCCGAGCCGGAGATCGGGCGTTGCGCGTCTATCTCGATCAACTGCGAGCTGAAAGCCAGGTCCTGACCGCCCTGCCTCCAAATTCCTGACCGCATCTCGAATCGGGCGCGGGGAGTGGGCCGCGGGCCGCGCGCCACTCAGTCATCCCGCCTCAGCAGCATACAGCCACCCAGGGGACCCCCGCCCGCTGCGGCGACCGCGACCCTGGGCTCGCCCGCGACCTGGCGTGCTTCCCCAGCCCCCCATAATTGGAGGGCCGCCTCGTGGAGAAAGCCGTATCCATGCAGCCTGCCGGCGGAGAGTTGTCCGCCGTGGGTATTCAGGGGAAGTTCTCCGTCCAACGCGATGGCCCTGCCGTCCTCGATGAAAGGGCCCGACTCCCCCTTGGCGCAAAAACCGAGGGCCTCGAGCCAGGCCATGGTGATGAAACTGAACCCGTCGTAGAGCTCCGCGACATCCACGTCGGAGGGACGCAGATCCGTGCGTTCCCAGAGCATCGCCCCCGCATCCCGAAGCGCCATCGTCGTGAGATCGTCGAATTGATCCCAGGAGGGCCGACCGCGCAGGGCGCTCCCGACGGCCTCCACCCGCAACGGTGGCCTGCGGCAGTCCCGGGCCGCATCCGCGGCGGAGACGATGATCGCCGTACTGCCATCCACGGGCGCATCACAGTCGAAGAGGCAGAAGGGATCCGAAATCATGCGCGACGAGAGATAATCGTCGAGGCTCATGGGATCCCGGTAGATGGCCCTCGGATTGAGAGCCGCGTTGCGGCGGGCGTTCAGGGCGATCTGCGCCATCTGCTCGCGCGTGGTACCGAATTCATGAAAATGCCTGCGGGCCATCATGGCGATCCATACCGCCGCCGAAGCAGCTCCATAGGGGAGGGTCCACTGCATGAATCCGCCGGCCCGAAAACTTCCCCCGCCCCCGGTCCCGATTCCGGCGCGGCGTCCCGTCCCCTGGGCGGTGGACTCCCAGACGGTTCGAAAGCACAGCACGTGCCGCGCCAATCCGGTCGCCACCGCCATGCAGGCATTGATCACCGAGCCGAGTTGCCCGGGCAACTCGGGGCCGCCACAGAACCAATCGAGCTCGAGCCGCAACATATCCTGGACTTCGGTAATTCCCGCGCCCGTAAAGCCCGGGGCCCCTGTAATACCGGCACCGGGATAGGTCGAAAGACCGTCGATCTCCTCCCGACGCAGTCCGGCATCCGCGATCGCTTCCAGGCAGGCGTCCGCGGTCAGGGCCAGGGGATCCGCATTCAGCCTACGCCCCACGGCGGATTGTCCGATCCCCGTAATCGCCGCCTCGCGCTCCATGGGCCTCCGATCGTTCGTCATCGCCTTCCGCCGCTCTTCGGCGGGCATGCCTGGCGCTGCCTCATTGCCGCTCGGGATCGGGCTCGAAGAGGGGGATGAAGATGCCGTCTTCTCTTTCCTCGAAGCATACCCGCACCCGCATCCCGATCTCGACTTCCCCGGGGTCGCAATGGACGAGATTCGTCGTGAGCCGCAAACCCGGCTGCTCTTCGATATCCACGATGGCCACCATATAGGGGGGATCGAAGCCCGGCACCCAGGGTTGGTGGTTGAGCGAATACGTGTGGACGCGGGCCCGACCCGATACGGCCGCAACCTCCAGATCCCGGGAGAGACAAGTGGGGCAAAGGGGGGCGGGGGGATGCACGTAGATTCTACAGGCGCTGCAGCGGAGAAAGCGCAATTCGCCGACGGCGCCGCCGCGCCAGAAATGCTCGTTTTCCGGACCCACTGCGGGCAGCAGGCGAAATCCCTGTTCGCTCATCGCATCGAATTCCCAACGTCGGTTGCAGGGCGCACGATACCATTGCTGGCTCCCGCTGGGGAGGAGACGTCGGGCAGATGCCGAAGTCGGTCACCCCCCCCGCTCCCGTCGAGCGGTCATCGCCGCGGCGGATGGGGGCTTCCACGCTCCGGAATTCCGAGGCTGAACGGAAGCCGCCGAGCGACGCTCACGACTCCTGCCCGACGGTTCGCCATAGGATATGCGCCGTCGTCTCCACGAGTTCTTCCCGTGTCACGCCGAAAAAGTCGAGTTCGTTGTGGTAGGCGGACAGGCGCTCGAGAATCGCCCCCATGGCTGCCGCGGCGGCGTGGGGGTGTTCACCCGACGGCTTCCCGGAATCTCGATTCACTTCGATCTGACGGGCGAGGGCGCCGATGATGGGCGTCATCGCCTCATGACGCAGTCGCTGAAAGCGCATATCGCCCTCATCGGATGCCGTATTTCGGATGCGGAGGGCCGCTCGGTACTGATCCCAATGCTCGATGAAGGCATTTGCGATGCGACGCGCCCGCTCCAGGCCCCTCTCTCCCCCCCAATCCCCGTCGATCAGGCTCACGATCGCCGGCATCTCGGCCGTGGCCCAGGTGGCCAATTGCAGGACCGCATCCTCGGCATCCTTGAAATATTGATAAAAGGTCGCAGGGGAGGTTCCCACCTCCCGGGCGATATCGGCGACCTTCAATTCCCGCAGGCTTCGACCTTCGATGAGACGACCTGTCGCTTCCAGCAAACGCTCACGGGTCGCCTGGGCGCGCACACCCAGGGGACGGCCGCTCTGATCGAGAATCATCTCTTCGGTTTCCGCCAACAACTCACCTCTCCGCGTCATTCGAGCCCAAGGATCAAAGCTGATGGGTCGTCAGAATCAAAGCGTAACAGATCCCGCGAGCCGGGCGCTCAAGCGACGGTGAGGGATTCGACGATCACGGGGATCGAATCCGTATAGCCCCCGAATATCCGGGAAAGCCGGGCCAGCAGGTAACGCTCCACGAAATGCTGCCTGATTTCCCCGGCCTCATCGGCATCCCGGGCAATCCGCGCGACGCCCTCCAGGCGCATTTCCCCGATCCGCAGCGACACCTCGGGATTCGCCTCCAAGTTCCTGCACCAATGGGGGTGGGAAGCGCTCCCCGTCAGGTAGACGACCCCGGAGCCCAGGGCGAACCAGATCGTCGCCTCCCGGGCCTGGCCGCTGCGGCGACCCCGGGTGGTGAGGCGACAATTCCAATGGGATTCCAAGGAGGAAAGATCTACGTCCATGCTGGTGGGGAGTCTAGCGCCTCTGCGGGAGTGGATTCCTCAACCTGAAGGATCGGGTAGCCTTGGGGGATGCGGGGCCCACCCCCTGCGAAATCCGTGAATTCTGTCTCGGGGAGATCCCTGCCATGTCGCTAGACGGACGCATCGCGCTGATTACAGGAGGCGGCCGAGGGATTGGCCGGGCCGTTTCCCTCGCCCTGGCCACCGATGGAGCGGACATCGCTGTCCACTACCACCGGGACGAGGCCGCCGCGGCGGAAACCGCCGAGCGCATTCGTGCCCTGGGGCGCAGGGCATTGCTGGTGGCCGCATCCCTTGAAGAAACGGAAAGCCTCGGCGAGGCGGTCGAGAAGGTGGAAAGGGATCTCGGAGCGATCGGCATCCTGATCAACAACGCCGGCATCGCGAGCCGCGGCCGCAGAGTCATCCAGACCGAAGCCGAGGAAGTGGAGCGGTTGATACGGGTTCATGCCATCGGCCCCCACCAACTCTGCAAGGCGGCCCTGCCCGGCATGCGGGAGCAGGAGCGCGGGGATGTGATCATGGTCTCCAGCACCGCGACCCAGCATATGGCTGCGAAGGGCGCGCCCTATAATATGGCCAAGGCCGCGATGGAAGCCCTCGCCATGACCCTGGTCGGAGAGGAAAGAGCCCATGGCATCCGCGTGAATGTCGTGGCGCCGGGTCTTGTCGACACAGAAATGGGACAAAGACTCGTCAGGGCCAACGCGGGCATAGACGACATCCGGAAACTCGACGCGATGATGCCCTTCGGGCGCGTATGTCAACCGGAAGATATCGCCGATACGATCCGCTACATCGTTTCCGATCGGTGCAGGTACATGACCGGACAGTGCATCGGGGTCGATGGGGGAGGTCGGATCTAACTCATGTGGCAGAGCACTCGTTCCTTTTTTTCGCCACCCGTCAGCACGGATCCGGCCGAGGTCACCACCAAGCTCATCTGGCTGGTGAGGTTGCGCTGGCTGGCCATCGCCGCCCAACTGATTTCCATCGTTCCGGCCCTGGCATTCGAGATGATGGACCTGGAATTGCTTCCGACCTTTGCCGGGGTCATCCTCCTCTTGATCGCCTGGAATTCGCTGACGTGGCTGGCGCTGCAGCGCGAATGGGCGCTCCCGGGCCCCCCGGTCCTGATTCAACTCTGCGCTGACATCGCGGCCCTTTCGACTCTGCTGGCCCTCTCGGGCGGAGCCTGGAATCCCCTGATCCCGATTCTCTTCGTCCACTCGGTGCTCGGCGCAATTCTCCTCGAGGTGCGACGGGGCGTCTTCTTTTTCGCGATCCTGCTCGTCTGTGTGATCGCGATCCAACTCAATTCAAAAATCCCGCCGGGCCTCGAAGCCACCCTGCTCCCCGCCAGGATCCTCTTCCCCGCGCAATTCCTGATCGCACTCGTCTTCTGGATCCTGACCGCCTGGCTTTCGAATACCCTGGGGGCCCTGCAATCCCAGCTTGCAGTCGCCCGGGAACGAAAGACGCGCATCGATCGCCTGCGCGCGGTGGGCGCGCTGGCCGCTGGCCTCTCCCACGAGTTGGCGACCCCCCTCAATACCGCGCAGCTTCGCCTGGCGCGGCTGGCCCGTGCCCATGGCCTACGTGAAAACCCGGACCTGATCACGGCGCGTGAGGAATTGGATCGCTGCGGTGAGGTTCTACGCCACATGGCGGGCTCTCAACTCGACCCGGAAAGACTCAGTCTGCAGGTCAGCGACCTCGATGAACTCGTGGATCGGGTGTGCCGGGGAATTGCCAACGATCATCCGAATGTTTCAATTCGCAACCAGGCCCTGGGTCGGGGCCCCCATCGCGTCGTCGTTCCCCCCGTCGCCTTCTCCCAGGGACTCATCAATCTCATCGACAATGCCATCCAGTCCGCTGGGGAGGAGGCCGAAGTCGATATCGAGATCCGGGATCGGCTCGAGCGCATCGACCTCACCGTATCGGATCGGGGGGTCGGCTGGCCCGCCATGGTACGATCTCATCTAGGGGAACCCTTCGTCACGACGAAGCCGGACGGAGTGGGCCTGGGGCTGTATTATGTTCATAGCCTCACGGAGGCGATTGGAGCGGAACTCATCCTCGAGGACAGACCCGAGGGAGGAGCCACGGTGCGGATCTCCCTTCCGAGGGCGACTCCCGTAGAATCCGCAAACCCGGAAAATCAGATTCGAACTTGACTTCAGATGGATCGGGGAGGGGAGCTTGGACAAGAGCGGAGAACTGAAGAGCCTCTTGATCGTCGAAGATGATCAACGCTTCGCCGACACCCTGGCAGCGGAGTTCCGGGATCGCGGTTATCGAGTCGACTGGCTGAACAGTCTGCGGGCCGTTCGAGAATTCCCTTCTCTCGATCACGACTACGCGGTCGTCGATCTGCGGATTCAGCAGGATAGTGGGCTCGACGTGATCGTCACCCTCAAAGAGCGCTGCCCCGAAATCGTCGCGGTCGTGCTCACGGGCTATGGAAGCATCGCAACGGCCGTCAAGGCCACGAAACTCGGTGCCAGTTCCTACCTCACAAAACCGGTCGACGCGGACGAATTGGAGCGAGCCTTCCAGGATCCGGAAGACGACGAGAGCGTCCCGATCCCCGACGAATTCCAGAGCCTCTATCGGCACGAACGCGAATACATCGAGTACGTGTTGGCGGAATGCGACGGCAATATCAGCCAGGCGGCGCGGCGCCTGGGTCTCCACCGCCAGAGCCTTCAACGCAAGCTGAAAAAATTTACTCCCAATTGAATACCTCCCCGACTGCGAGTCGGAGAATTTTCTGGAGCAACCCGCCCCAGCGAATTACCCACTCCCTTTTTCGCAGACCGCCCCGGTTAGTTTTTCACCACCCCAATTACCTTTTCAATAGTGGAAACCCAAAAGGAATCATGACATGCAACGATTCGAGGATAGAGTCGCCTTGGTCACCGGTGCGGCCGCGGGTATCGGCAGAGCAACCGCGGTTCGGATCGCCTCGGAGTCCGGTCGGGTGGTTTGCGTCGATGTCAACGAGGAAGCGGTCGAAAATACCGCGAAGGAGATTCGGGAATCGGGAGCGAAGGCGATCGCCCTGGCGGTCGACGTCAGCGATCCCGGCGCAGTGAAGAACGCTGTCGATGCGGCCGTGATCGAATACGGCCAACTGGATAGTCTTTGCAACATCGCGGGGATCCTGCACTTCGACAATACCCTCGACCTCGACCTGGAAAAGTGGCATCGGATTCTCGCGGTGAATCTGACGGGGACTTTCCTGATGTGTCAGGCCGCCCTGCCAGCCCTGCTGGAGGGGGGGGGCGGAAATATCGTGAACATGGCCTCGACGGCCGGCCTCGCCGGCCATCCCTGGACGGCGGCGTACTCGGCTTCGAAGGGGGGCGTGCTGGCGTTGACCTCGACCCTGGCCGTTGAATTTGGGAAGCGGGGCGTTCGATCCAATGCCGTCTGCCCGGGCGCCGTCAAGACCGCCATGCATGCTCAATTCGAATTGCCCGAGGGAGGCGATGCGGAATTACTGCAACGCATCATGCCCCTGGATACCTTCCGCGGCCCCGAGGTTGCCGCAGCCGTTGTGGCCTTCCTGGCCTCGGAGGACGCCGCGCATATCAATGGCGAAAACATTCGCGTGGACGGGGGCACCCTGGCCTGATCGGGCCGAGCGAAGGGCTCAGAACTCGTAGACGAGCTGCCCGCGTTCGTCGGTATAGCTCTCGGCATCCCCTTGAAGCCGCAGATGCTCCAGATGGGCGTAGGTTTCACTCGCCGCCATGCCCCCCCAACTGCGCGGCTTGAAGAGTTCGCGCATGAACGCCTCGACGCCGGAGGGACCGATCTCCTCGGCAATCGACTTGACCTTCGCCAGTCGCTCCTCGTGGTGAAGCTTGATGGCCTGACAGCGGGCTTTCAGATCGTCGAAGGGATGGCCGTGAGCGGGTAAAACCTGGCTGACAAATTCGAGTTCCGCTGCGCGGTCCAGGGAATCGAAGAAGGCCTTGAGGGGATCGGCGCTGCGGGAAAGCCCGGAAATATGGGGCGTGATGCTGGGAAGAACGTGATCGCCGGCGAGGAAGATCTCACCGTCGGGATCGTGGAGGCAGATATGATCCTCGGTATGGCCGGGAGTATGGACGACGAAAAATTCGCGCCCCCCCAGCCGAATGACATCCCCGCCGAGGGCGGGATTCGTGATCGTGGGAAATCGCATCGACTTGCCAACCCACTGAAGCATGCGCCAGCGCATGCGCATGCGAAACGGGGGGCGTGGCCTCTCTCCGCCCCAGGGTGTCGAACCGCCAAAATTCGGGCGGGCGGGTGTAAAGGGCTCGCGGGCCCGAGCCCTTGCCGCCTCCGCCTCTCCTTCCGCTTCGGCGTCCTCATGGGCCCGGAGGTCGTCGACACAAACCTCGGGCTCGGATCCCCCCGCCATGCCCAGGCTGAAGCGATGGTGGGCGATCAATCTACCACCCGATTTCGCGAGCACCCGATGGGCGCCACCAAAATGATCGGGATGGGAATGGGTGATGGCCACCGTATGGCAGTCTTCCACCGCCAGACCCGCTTGCCCCAGGCGTTGCTTCAGGGCCCCGAAGGAATGGATCGAAGGCAAGCCGGGATCGACCAAGGTGGCGCCTTCATCGTCCAACAGCGCGTAACAATTGACGTGCCCAAGACCCGGCATGGAGATCGGCAATTCCATGCGAAGCACGTTCGGAGCCACCTCCGTCACTTCCTCGCGGGCCGATTCCTGCTCCTGTCTCCTGGGTTTTCCCCCCGATTCCACTCTCTCACCTCCCCCCGCAATTTTCCCGAATTCCGATTAGAGAGGCTAACGAAATAGTCCCCGATCGTCCCGCCATGGTGTGAAGGATCTCGGCCCGGCCCTCAAGGCCTGGAAAACTCGCGGCGGGCCCGTTCGAGGGATTCCAGGCTGCCGATATCCCACCAGCGCCCGGGCATCGGCCGAGCCACGACCTCCGCCCTTTCCACCAGCCAACTCATGAAGAAGCCCGGAGCGTCGGGGTTTCCGCCCGTGGCCAGATACTCCGCGATTCGAGCGGCCACCTCGGGCGGCCAGAAGTAGAGTGCGATCGCCGCCAGATCCCCGACCGGATGCTCGGGTTTTTCCCGAAATCCCAGCACTCGGCCGCTCGCGTCGAGGCTGACCTCATTGTAGGGACTCGGGCCGCCGGGGTTGGCGACCCGGCGAACCACGAGCAGGGGTTTGCGCTCGACCAGGAAGGCCCGATCGAGCGGACGCAGCTCGAAGTCGAGCAGGTTGTCACCGGCGACCACCAGGAAATCCTCGTCGCCAGTGGGTACCTGCTCGAGCGCGAAAGCGATATCCCCGATCGCGCCGCGCTTGTCGTGATCGCTGGTGGTGAGATCATCCAGAACCCTCAGGGGAACGCGACAGGGTGTGGATCGCGCCCAGGCCTCCAGCGCCGAAGCGAATTTATGATTACCGACGACGATGACTTCGCTCAGCGCCGGAAGCTCCTCGACGCGGGCCAGGATATGCGTGAGGATCGGCCGGCCGGCGACTTCGAGCAGCGGTTTTGGCTGGTTGAGGGTCAGCGGATGCAGACGCGTCGCGTAGCCGGCCGCGAGCAGATAGGCCTTCATGGGGAAGACTCGCCCACGCGCCGGATGCCGGGAGGGGAGGAGAGGGGCGACAGAGCAACAGCGGGTTCGAGGAAGCGGAAGCCCGCTTCGCGAAAGCGCTCGGCCAGTCGGTCGCGATCCGTCTGCTCGGCGGGGAGCCCGACAATGGCACCTCCGGAGCCACATAATTTTGCAGCGGCCCCCTCCGCTCTCGCCAATCCGACCAGCTCCCGATCGACCGCAGTCACGGAGAAGATCTGGGTGCGCAGGTCGAAATTTCGATCGACGAGAGTCCGAAATCCCGCGTGATCCGAGTTCTCCAGACACAGAATCCCGGCGTCGACCCAGCGCCGGTAGGATTGGATGGCCGCGAGCACGTCGGGATCTCCCGCTCGCCAGCGATTGCGCAGATCTCCATGGGCGATTCCCGAGGGCTCCCCGCCCCGGGGATCCCAGGCGATGAAAAAGTCGGGCAGCAGCCCGGGGTCGAGACTCCGACATGGAAAGTCTCCGTCGCCAACTGCGAGGTCCATCGCGAGCAGGCCCTCGTGGGCCTGTACCAGGCGATCCATGGGGCCGCCGGCGATCCCCAATTCCTCGAATTCGGCGGCCAGGGCCAGTTCGGCGAGTCGAGGGGGCGGCAGGGGTCGTTCGAACCAGGCCGCCAGGGCGCGTAGGGCCGCGATCACGATGGCACTCGAACCCGCCAGCCCCACCTGCCGCGGAACATCGGTCTCGTAGCGCAGTTCAAAGCATAGGGATGGGTCGTCGGTGGGAAGGGAGAGAATCCCCGGATGGGCGAGACAAAAGCGTCGCAGGGCAGCCCGGATCAGGCGATGACCCCCCTGGCAGCCCTCGCGCAGAAAATGTCGATCCGCCGCGACCAGGGAGTCGAAGCCGAAGCCCTCCGCAGACGAGGGCTGCACTTCCAGGCGCCGACTCTGGGTGAGGTCGACCCGGGCTGAAAAATCGCTGAGCGCGCAGGCCAGCGCCTTGCCCCCGTAGCCGTCGGATGGGTTGCCCAGCAACCCGATCCTCGCGTGCGCAACCCCCCCAATCCCCGGCATCCGATACCATTCGCCTTTCGATCCCCCGGCACTTCGGACGTCGCAGCGCCCTTTGAAGCTCCGCGAGGGGCCGCCATGGGAGGATCCCCAGAATGGGTATTCTTCCCGTGAGGGCACGGGGCCGAATTCCATCGCCGCCCGAAGACGGCACTCTCGATCAGGGGTGATGGGTCGCGAAAACCTCGGTGCTGCCGTCCCGACCGACCGCGAGCACCTGGTAGGACTCGGGGTTGCTTCCCTCCATCCCCGGTGAACCGATCGGCATCCGGGGTACAGCCAGGCCCGCGATCTTCGGACGCTCCTCGATGAGTCGCAAGACGTCTTCCGCGGGTACGTGTCCCTCGACGAAATAACCGCCGATCAGGGCCGTATGGCAGGACGACAAATGGGCCGGGACTCCGTTGCTGCGCTTGACGGGGCTCATATCCGGCACATTCTTGAATTCCACTTCGAAACCGCCGGCCTCGAGATGTTCGATCCACTTCGAACAACAACCGCAGGTCGGCGACTTGTAGACCATGGCCTTCGGGGTTTCCGCCAGAACGGCCGGGGCCAGTAGGGAGAGGCCCACCCCCAGTACCAGAAGCCATGCAAAGGAATTATTTCGTCTCATACCCACCTCCCCGCCAAATCCGACTCTTTCGCCCGGCCGGCGATCCAAGAAAACGGCGAATAGAGGATAGCCCAGTCCGTCGGGCTCGCGGGCCATTGATGCGATTCGACGAAAGTGATCCGCATCCGTCCCCCTCTGCCCGAGGGGTCGCAGGAGGACGCGAGCCCGAGGTCCCGCCCCGCACCTCGGGAGCCCCGGTGGCGATCCGGGCGGGAAACTCTCCACGGAAACGCGATTCTCCGGGAAAATACAACTCTCCCGGGGGACCGCCGCTCTCTCGAGGAGCCAGCGACAGGCGGAAATCTAGCGGCGACTCGCACTTCTGGCCGAAGAACGCGCGAGCCATACGAAGCCGAGGCCCAGGAGCAAGGCACTGCCCGGCTCGGGAACGGCGGTCACCTGAAAGCTGCCGAGAATGACCAGATCCTGGGCTTCACCAAAAGTGCCACCGGGCAGATGATTCAGGTTGACACCGGTCAGGGTCAACAGGGGACTGGGCGCGAGAAAAGCGGTCATCGAGGGGATGGAAAAAGAGATCGGCTGTCCGCTGGCCGGCGGATTGGTTCCGCTCGCATCGGTCGCCCCCCAACTGCCATCCACCAAAACGGGGCCGACAAAAGCCGTAAAGCTGGAGGGCGAGGTCACGACACTGGGGCTCGTGGGTCCGAATGCCGGCGCTGGGGCACTTGTGAGGCTGGCCGATTCGATCACCACCTGGTCATAGCCTCCATACGAGACCGAGAGCGGCAATGCGATGTTGGGATCCAGGATCAGGTTCAACGAATCCAGGGAATGGGCGGCGGCATCAACCGTAAATGTCCCGGAGAGATCCACCCCATTCGCCTGTCCGACCTGGGTGCCTCCCACCAGAACGCTGATGTTCAGGGTACCCGCCACGACCGTATAGGTGATGGGAGTGGCCCGGGCGACCGAGGCACCCCCGAAGAGCACCGACCCTGCGAGCACGGCCAGCAGGCCCGCCCAGATGGACAGCGAACGGACCCCGAAACACGGATCCTTCCCCACGACTAAAAGCCCGCAAAGACGGGCGAATCGAATACGAGGCATCTACCTATATTTTCCCAGGGTATGACGACGGGGCCGACCACAAGAACTGTAGCGGGT
>CAYTAT010000018.1:0-10548 GCA_964435795.1 uncultured Spirochaetaceae bacterium | reverse complement strand
TGTAGCGGGTTTCACCACATGGCGGATTTCACTTTTACACTGTACACGGAATCCCTCAGAAACCGGGAAAAATTTGTGCATGGGGTGCAAGAAATTTTGACGCGCCTCGCGCCACCGCTGCTATTGCACGGGTCAAGTACTCGAAGCCACCCCGCTTCTCCTCGATTGACCCCGCGGCGAATCTCCAGCGGCCGGAACTCACTCTCCCCCCCCACCCTGAATAGGGAAATTCGCACATATCACGTCTCAAAGTCATTGATTTTCCAGATAGATAGGTCTCCATGGGAAGTTCGCGCCCCATTCCCGTCAAGCCTTGATGCCCTCGACTGATCGGGTCAGAGCCCGGCAAAAACATCCGCCATTTTTTCCAGTCCGGAGCGAGGAGTTGGACCCGTGGGCGCGTAAAGGAGTTCCGTAAGCCCCTGATCGCGATACTCCCGCAGCCTGTCCCTGAGTTGGTCGGGCGAACCCGAAAACGAAGCCGCCAACATGCTGGGACTAACGTGACGTCGATCCCGCGCACTGAGTTCGTACATATGCCCTTCGTGAACCGCCAGATGCCTCACCGGCTCGGGAATCGCCTCGACCTCCTGGCGCCAGCCGGCGCCGCCGGGAAGGGCTTCGACGGCCTCGGGGGAGGCTTCGTAGGTTCCGTGGTAGATCACCGCGGCACCGGGCCCGGCCTCCTCGAAGACCCGTGGATCTGCCAGGCTTTCACCCTCTTCGAGAACCGATCCGAAAGCGAGCAGGCAGCACCAATCGAAGCCGGCCTGCGGCGCACTGATGCACATCACTCCGTCTCCGAGTTCACGGGCCACCTCGAGTCCGACGGGGCCATTTGCGGCCACCAGGATCGGAGTCTGGATCGGGCGGCGAGGAGCGAGGTCATCGGGATGCATCATGCGCGTGATGGCGCCATCCACTTCGACATCCTTCCCAGCCAGGAGATCCTTGAGTTGGGCGATATAGCTGTGCGTAGTGCGCCAGGAGAGGGCACGCTGGCCGAGCATCCGCCGCCCGGTGAAGCCCGTACCGACCGCCACGGCGAGCCGGCCCGGTGCGAGTTGCTCGATCGAGGCGATTGCCGAAGCGGTCACCAGCACATGGCGCAGGCTCGGAACCAGCACCGCCGCCCCCACCCCGATACGCCGCGTTCCCTCGGCGACCCGGGCCATGGCGATGAAGGGGTCGCCGTAAAGAGCCGGAGAATCGTATGTCCAGACCCGCTCATAGCCCAGGGCCTCCGCGAGTTGAGCCTGTTCGACGATCTCCGGACAAGGAAAGAGGCCACATGAGAGTTTCATCGCAAATCATCTCCCCACCACCCCTGGGTCCCCAGGATCCTCAGGGCTTCATCGATCTCGGGGGCGTGGATCGCCACCGTGGCGATATCCCCCTCCTCGGGTCGGAAGTTCATCGACATGGGTCGCGTCTTCCCCCCTCGTTCGACCGTCAGAATGACATATCGCTCGCCGGAATCGGGTGGCGAAGGATGAGGGATCGAGTCGGGCTCATCGGCAGCGTCCGCGGGCTGCCGATAGGAGAGCCGAAGCATTTCGATATTTCCTCGCCTCGAGCGCACATCCCAACGATCCATGTCGTGAAAGCCATCGAAGGCGACATCGGCCGAGCGCCGATCCATCATTTCCTCGACCAGCCCGCCATCCACCTCGCTGGCCGCGATGAGGCCCTTGGGCACCCCGAAATCCTCCCGGGCCCGATTCACGAACACACCGTTGAGAGTCTTATTCGGCGTCAGCGCCACGACCGTAGCGATGGATTGCAGGTTCGCCCGCTGCATGGTCCGCTCCTGGATCGCATTTCCGAAGACGACCGAGAAGCCGGATTCCTCGGCGATGCGGCTCTTATGCGGATTCGAATCCAGGAATACGATCCGGCGCCCCGCCTCGGTCAGGATCTTCGCCAGCCGAATTCCCAGCTCATTGGCGCTGAGAATCGCCACTCCGTCGCGTCCGGGCAGGCGTACGCCGAGCCACGTCCCGACGATTCCCGCCCCCAATCCGGCACTCACCACCGTGATCGCTATGGTGAGAAAGACCAGAGCACGCAACTCGATGCCGCCGGGAATCCCCGCTTCGGCCAGGGATCGGGCGACAATGGAGGCGATCGCCGCCGCCACGATTCCCCGGGGTGCCACCCAGGCCACGAAAGTGCGTTCCGCCAGGGAGAGGTCGGAATCCCTCGTGGAGATGAAGACCTGTAGCGGCCTGACGACGAAAATCAGTGACGCCACCACGAGTAGACCGGGAATCCCCAGGGCGCGAACTTCCTCATAGCGCACGTCGGCGGCCAGCATCACGAAGAGCAATCCGATCAACAAAACGCTGAGCTGATCCTTGAACTCGCGCAGATCCCGATCGACCAGGGTGCGCAGGTTGCCCACGACGACGCCCGCTGCGGTCACCGCCATGATCCCGCTGTGGGGAACCAGCGTGTCACAACATTCGAAGAGGAGGAGTACCGAGGCCAGAGCGACGATGTTCTGATGGCCCTCGGGCACGCCCCGGCGGATCGCCAACAAACGAGCCAGCAGGAAACCCCCCAAGACTCCCGCCGCAGCTCCGAAGAAGAGGCGCAGGAAGAAGCCCAGACCGCCGGTCGCCAGCGTGCCAATCCCCGGAGAAATCGTGATTCCGAGCACGAGAACCGCCAGGATGGCGCCGATGGGATCGATCAGGACGCCCTCGGCCTCGAGCAGCGCCCCGACCCGGGGGCGCAGCCTCAACTCGCTGACCAGAGGGCCGACCACCGTGGGACCGGTCACTACCACCAGGCTGCCGAAGAGTATGGAAAGCCCCCAGCTCCAATCCATCAGGAATCGCGCCGCCAGGCCCGCACCGAGAAGCGTCACGAGGGCACCCCAGGTGACGAGGCGGCGAATGACAGCCTGTTCGCGCCGCAGCCTGGAGATCTCCAGGTTGAGGCCTCCCTCGAAGAGAATGACGGCCACGGCCAGGTCCACGAGGGCGAAAAGCCCCTCTCCGAGGTCCGCCGGTCGCACCCATCCGAGTCCGTCGGGTCCCAGGCCGATGCCGATGACGAGGAGCGCGACGATGCCGGGAAGTCTGAGCCGCCGGGCCACCGATTGGGCGAGAACGCCGCCCGCCAGGGCAAGTGCGAACGTCAACGTGGGGTGGGGAACTTCCACTCGGCGGCCTTTCTCACTCTTGCTAGGGGATCCGATCGGGAGCCCGGGCATCGGATCCGGCATTCCGCTTGCCGTAGTCGCAGCGGATCCTCGACCGCGAGCACGTCGGCTCCCCCGGATTTGCCCGCAGAGTCTCGCCCGCCGTGATCGGCTTGGAAAGGCCCGCGGGCCTCGATCGCTGCAAATCGTAGCCCGGCGGAGTCCCGCCGGGCCATGGGCGCGCGCAAGCGGTGGGCCGTGCGCGTGGAATGCCGAATCGAATATGCGGACGTCGGTCGATATCCGGGGAGCGGGTATGATCTGATCTCGGAAGGGAGGGGGAGATGTCTCGATTCGGTATTCGCGCTCTGGTCAGCGGACGCGTGCAGGGAGTCTACTTTCGCGCTTCCACCCAGGCGCACGCACGCTCCCTCGGACTCTCCGGCTTCGTTCGAAATCTCGCCGACGGCCGGGTCGAAGCCGTCTTCGTGGGGACGCATGAGGCCGTCGAGGACGCCCTCGACTTCATCCGGAAGGGACCCCCGAACGCGCGGGTCGATGCCGTGGAGGTCGAGGAGGTATCGGAAGACTCTTTTCCGACACCGGAAGGGGAATTTCGGATCCGCTGAAGGCCGCGGCAACGATCCCGGCGGGCCACGAACGGCGGCGCTTCGGCTGCATCGACCGGATGTCTCTCGGAGCGGCGGCAGAATGCCCGAGGGGGGATCCCGGGGGACACCTTCGCATCGCCTTCGGGTTGACGCGTCCGCTTCACCCTTCTCCGCACCAATACCGGCGCATCCGTACCGACGCGTCAACATCTTTGCAGCTTCAAGGCTTTCCGAGATCGAAAACCCGGGAGAGTCGACATCTCGCGGCAGTTCTGATCCGCCCTTGGCGGGGGAGAGGCGATCCGCGCCGGGCCAACTCTTCCCCGCAGAACGCCCAGCCACGCCCCGGCGCTGGTCTCAGCTGTCGCGAACGCCGGCGATGAACTCCTGCATATGACCGTAGGCTTCGTCATCGGTCACCTGCCGGGGAGGATGCTTCATGAAATACGAGGAGGGCGAGTGGAGGATGCCCCCCGTGCCCCGATCCAGGGCCAGCTTCGCGCAGCGAATCGCGTCGATCGACACCCCGGCCGAATTCGGGGAATCCTCAACGGAAAGCCTGAGTTCCAGATTCATGGGCACATCTCCGAAGAGCTTGCCCTCCATCCGGATGAAGCAGACCTTGTTGTCATTCTGCCAGGGAACGTAGTCGCTCGGGCCGATGTGGATATCCTCATCCGCCATCCGATTCGCCGCGACGGATTGAACGGCTTCGGTCTTGGATTTCTTCTTGCTCGCGAGGCGATCCCGATTCAGCATATTCAGGAAATCGGTGTTGCCCCCGGTATTGAGCTGGTAGGTCCGCTCCAATTTCACACCGCGTTTCGCGAAGAGATCCGTGAGCATGCGGTGGGTGATCGTAGCCCCGAGTTGGGCCTTGATGTCGTCTCCCACCACCGGCAGGCCCCGTGCTTCGAAACGCTTGGCGAATTCTGGATCACTGACGATGAAAACCGGCATACAGTTGACCAGAGCAACCCCGGCCTCCAACGCGCACTCGGCGTAGAAACGAGCCGCCTGCTCGGAACCAACCGGCAGATAGTTGATCAGCACGTCGGCCCCGGATTCCGCGAGAATCTCCGCAACCTCCTCGCGCGTCGCTTCCTGCTCATCCGAAGGTAGAAACGTGCGGTCCTCGGCGTAGTTGCCCATATGACTGGCGATGCCGTCGAGAATGCATCCCATCCGTACCCGGACACCCGTCTTCGGAATGTTCGGGCAGAAAACCGTGGTGCTGTTCGGAGACTCCAAGATCGCCTCGGAAATGTCCTTGCCCACCTTGCGGACGTCGACATCAAAGGCGGCCACCACTTCGATATCCGAAGGCAGGTAACCGCCAAGTTCCCAATTCATCAGGCCGATCGCTTCCTCCGGCCGCTTGCCCGCGTAGTACTCAAGCCCTTGAACCAATGAACTCGCGCAATTGCCAACGCCCACGATTGCGATCTTGATCTTGCCCATCCATCCCCCCGCTGAGCACTCAGCTTGAATTCGCGACCCTGTCGGTCGCACGGGTCAACATAAAACCCGTTATCGGGCGCTGCGATCTTATCGCAGCTTGGAGCCTTGGTTCCACACCGGAAGCCCGGATCCAGAACCTCATTCTCTATTCCCCGAGAATCGCAGACGAACAAAGGATCGTAAGAACCAGCCAAACATGGCCCCGGGGGGAATCGGCTCTGTGGTTCCGAATTTCCGTGGGCTTGCCGACCCATGCGGCCGACTTTGCCCCAGCGATGAGGCCCCGGGATGCACTTTTCTCGTCGGGCAGGAGAATCCCTGGCCAGGGCTCAATCCCCCTTGCCCTCGACCCCATGGCTCGTCGCCAGGCGAAGAAAAAAGATCAGATCCGAGCGAAGCCCGCGGTTCTCAATCCCGGGCGAGAGCATCCGGTTGCCGGGCAGAAATCCCTGGGGGTCGGCGAGAAAAGCGTTCAAGTTGGCGGCATTCCAGACCACGCCTGCGCCCGCCAGGGCGGGCGAATAGGCGTAGTCCGAGCGGGAGCCGGCCCGCTGGCCGTAGAATCCCGGCAGGGGCGGGCCCACCTTGCGGCCATCCCCCGCCAGATCATGGCAAGTCCAACAGGCGCTGGCCTCGCGTCTGCCTCGATCAAAACTCGCCCTGGCCTCGGCATCGAGTTCACCCCGAATCTGCGAGTAGGAATCACAGGCGAAGATTGCAGCCCAGGCCAGCAGGCCGACACCGCAAATCCTTCTCCGAGTTCGCGGCCGACGGGCCGGGCCTGGCCCTATACTCAATGCGTCCATCTGGGATTGACCTCGACTCCTGGTCGGCAAAGTGGCCCCTTAAATCCGCACAGCGCATGGGGGCCATTGCCAACGACCGGAATACGAAGAATAGGAGTTCCCGCCTTGACGCGTCGCCCCCGAGCGCTCCGCTCCGTCATTTTTCAAATCCCCCTGCAGGCCCTGGGCGCATGGGTTCTCTCCACCGCGCTCGCGGGCGGCTTCCTGGATTCACAGGCCCCGGATCCGACGCGCCCGGAATTCCAGCAGCCCGACCCGACCGGACCCCAATCCCATCAGCCGGATCCGACCGGACCGGAACCGCAATCCTACGGATTCGAGTCCGCCCGCCCGACCCCCCAGCGGGATAGTCAGTGGGCTCCCTCCGTGACGAAGCTCGAAAACGCGCGTTCTCATGTACTCGAAACGGAGCAGAATTGCGACAAGGCCTTTGCGGCCTACCAGCAGGCGAACATCCGTCGCTATCCCCGCGGTGAACCCTTCGAAGCGCTCCGCGATCGCGTGGGCAGTACGAGGCTGGAAAGGAATAACGCAGAGGATGAATTCATCGAACTCGTCGAAGAACTGCGACGGGCCGGAACACCCATGGGCCTGCTCTCCCCCTACATGAATTTTTCGGATCAGATCCAGAAGGAACGCGTCGACCGCAGGGAGGTACCGGTCTCCTGATCCAGGCCCGGATCGCTAGCGGCGAACCTCGCCCGCTCCAACCGCTTCCGCCGGAGACGGCACCAATCCGGTCAACCATTCGTCGGGTGGACAGACGGAGTAGACCAGCCCGTGCTCGGCCCGCAGGAGCTGCCACGCGTAGACTCCGCCTCCGGCACGCAACGCCTTCAGCCCCTTATGGGCCCCGCTCTCGCAGCGCCTGAGCGCAAATGGATCGGCGCCCTTCTCCAGCCAGAGATAGGCGACCACGCCGTGGCTCTCGTCGATCAGACGCGCCCCGAGACCTTCGGGCAAGCCGTCGGGCTCACCGAGATAGATCGAATCCGCCAGCCACAATTCTCCATCCGAAAGCCGAATCCCCTTCAGCGGTTGGCCCACAGCGGAGAGCGGCAGGGTCTTGAGATACTCGGTGAGCAGGGGGGCGTTGGCATCGAACCATTCCGGTTTCGAAGATTTCTCGAAGGGGATGGTGGATAGCGAGACCCCGACCGGGCTTCCACAGGCGGCGACGGTGGCCAACCACGCGGCCCCCAGCACTCGAAACAAGGGGGGCAGGACATGACTTCCCCAGCTTCGCTCGCCGCTGCCGACGGCTTTTCCCCTCTGCGGTGACATGCGAATGGGCTCAGCCTTCTGATTTCGAATCGCCGAGGCTCCGCATCGCCAGGAGGCCGAGCAGGCTGGTGATGCACTCATATGCGAACGCTGAAAGATTGTAGATGGAGGCCCCCTGCATCAGCATTCCAATGGCCCGCCCCAACCCGATGCTTCCCACCATCGTGACGAGCACCCATAAGCCCATCCGCAAGGTGGACACGCGCCTGGCACAGTGGAGCATGAAAAAACCGAACCCCGCTTGGAATCCGCCGTACATCGCGGCGACTTCCGCGCGAGCGCTGGCATTCGGCATTTCGAGTCCACTCGCTTCCGCCACCAGGCTGGGAACGAATAGACAGGCGAGTCCATAGAGCGCGAAAAGAATTCCGGAGATGCCCAGCAGCACTCTTGCGAAGACCATCGGTGCGAGTCCTCCTCGATTGAAATCCCGACCCCCCGGAGCCCTCTCCGGATTGCAGACGGGACCGTGGCCCGCTGCCACAGTCTCCGGAATCCAGACAAGCATAACCCGAGAGCCAGAATGCGGCCGGATGGGGGGCGGTCGGCCAGTGCCGGCCCCGAGGACGGCTCTCGTCTCGGACGAGGGAATTCCCGGGCCCGTTCGGGCTGATCGCCCCCCTGTCAACATCTGGAGATGGGACATCCGGAAATTCCTGATCTGGACGGCCCGGGGGAGCGGGGGATGGGCGGGAGGTTTTGCCGAGAATTCGGGCTAAAGTGGATCCGGGCTCACGACGGAGATCCTTTCCGCGAAATTCGGAGGTTGCCATCCTCGCTCTGGTCTTCGATTTTGATGGATTGTTTCTCGATGCCCGGGCGGCCGAATACCAGTCCTGGCGAGAGGTCTTCGTCGCCCACGGCACACGAATTCCCGGCGAGGATTCCCGGGAGGACACGGATCCCCTGCCCCCATCCGCAGATCTCTACTCTCAGCTCGAGAGACAACTCGGCGAGAGCGTAAATCGCGAGGCCATCCGGCAGAAGATCGGTACGCGAACTTCGGAACTTCTCTCCGAGCAGACCCTTCCCTCCGGCATCCGAAACCTGATCGAAAGGGCAGAAGAATTGGGCCTGCGCCTCGGGATCACTTCGAATGCCGAAAGAAGCAGTGTCGAGACCCGGCTGCAGCGGCTCGCCCTGCACGAAAGATTTTCCGCCATCGGCTGTACGCGGGATGGCGAGGAGAAGAGCCGGGGGCCGGCCCTCTATCACTCACTATGTGCCGCCCTCGATGTCAATCCGCATCGGAGCATCGCGGTCGAGAGCACGGCGCTGGGGGTTCACTCCGCCAAAGGGGCCGGCCTCTACTGCGTATCCATTCCGAACGCACTGACCGGAACCGTCTCGATGGATGCGGCCGACCTCGTTCTGGTCTCCCTCGACGCAATGACCCTCGACGAAATCATCGAGCGCGCCAGCCGGCGGAACTGCCCTTCCCCTTAGAGCCTTCTCCGGCCGAGGGGAGAACCGCCTTCGGCAGCCGCGATCGGCGGCGGGACCTCATTCGACGCCCCGGGGCCGATCCGACGGGGCAGTCAGGCGCGCGAGGTACTCTCCGGTCGCGAGTTGGGTGACGATCTCGCAGTTCCAGCCGACTCGATGTGTCGCCTCGGCGAGCGCGTTCTCTCCGATATAGAGCCAGGAAAAGACTTCGCCCCGAAGGCCGCGATACCGAAAGCTCACTTCCACTCCCCGAGTTTCGCCCGCTGTGGCTCCTTCCATCCCGGGCAGAGCACTGGAATCCAGGAGAATCTGCCCGCCGCGTGCGAGGAGCGGATCAAGGGAGTGCAGCAACCGCTCGAGGCCGAAGACACTGCCCGCGATCCCAATGCTCTGCATCAGGAAGAGAATGGTGTCGAAGCGCTCCGAAGAGATCTCTTCGAGGTGGAATACGTCCAGGATCCGTGCATCCCTCACCCCCCGACCCCGCATGATTTCGACACAGAGGGGGGAAAGATCGACAGCCGTCACGTCGACGCCTCGTTCCTGCAGGATCAGGGAATGCCGACCGGCACCCGCACCTACGTCCAGGACTCTTCCCCGCGACAACTCGAGAGCGCATTCGTCCAAGGATTCCAGCCTCCCGTCCAGGCGGAAGAAGTCTCGACTCTCGATCGAATATTCGAATTCTTCCCGCCTGCGCACCAGGATCGGGCGAGAGATCCCCGACTGGAAATGATCGCGAAGGGCCGTGCCGAGGGGAACCTGGGCGGCGACCCGCCTGGGGACTCCGAGCCTGTCCAGGATTCTTTCCCCGAGTCCCAAGACTTGAGCCTTTCCGGCTGCTGAGCGGATTCGAACGATGAGCTTTCGCCCCGCTTATCCGCCCGGACGACGATTTCAGATTCGAATGCGCAGACTCAGGCCCCGCTGGGCCGCGCTGCTGGCGAGAAATTGCAGTTGCGAGAGCGTCCGCTGGTATTCGCGGTTGTCGACGACCAGGCGATACTCGACCCCCTCATGGTCCCGAATGTGGAGATCGTGCGTCGCGCCGTAGGTCATGCGGTCGGCTTCATAGAAGATGCGCGTCGCCGCTTCGACGGCCGCGGGGGCCACCACCGCGTCGGTTCCGTGGCCGACTTCCGAAAACATGAAGTCGAGACCATTGAGTTCCCCGACGACTCCATGACCGTGCAGGGCGTGCAGCGAATTCGGTGAGATTTGAACCCTCGAATCGCTTCGGGCCGTTCCGGATTCATCGAGCCATACGAGACCCGCGTCGCCAGACATAAAGGGTGGAAGCGGATTCAGCACCTCGTTCTCGTGATCGAAATAGACGATCTTTTTTCCACTCATTGCACGCGCTCGATCGAGAATGAAAACGCTCCGGGAAGCTCACCCAAGAACCCGCATCGTCCACGCGACGCTTCCGGACTCAGAGAGGGGAAGAGGGGACTCCATCCGAATCGGCTGGGCCCGCATCGATCATCTTCGATACCCGCTAGTCGATCCGTTCCATTCCCGAGGGCAGGTTGGATTCGGATTCGAATTCATCACCTACGAATCGGCTCCATTCATCGTCATCGACATTTTCCATGAAATCCCGGTGGCGACTCTTGAGTCGCGCTCCGCAATTCATGCACTCCACATAGTGGAGGAGCTCGGAATTGTGGGAAGAGGAAGAAGAGGATGCAATCCGAATTGACGTGCGTAGCCAGAGGCGGCTAAGGCGGCCCAGGGCATCGCAATCCACGCAGCGCAACAAGAAAACGGAATCCGTCATGTGGTTCTCCGG
>CAYTAT010000017.1:47401-88878 GCA_964435795.1 uncultured Spirochaetaceae bacterium | reverse complement strand
CCCCTGTCCATAAGCAGAATCAATGCCAGACCCATTCCTCGAACCACAAGGGGGGAATCACGCTAGCGGCCTCCGGCTGCCGGCAACCTGATCGTGAAGCGCGTACCGACTCCGAGTTCACTGCTCACTTCGATCGAGCCCTCGTGATCCGCCACGATCTGATGCGCGATCATCAGCCCGAGTCCCGAGCCCTGGTCCGCCTTTTTTGTCGTATAGAAAGGCGCGAAGATGCGTTCGAGGTTCTCCTCGGCGATCCCCTGACCATTATCCGAAAGGACGAATTGGACCCACTCTCCCGAATCGTCTTGATCCGTCATTACGCTCAATTCGATCAGCCCCCGTGCGGAGGTCGCGTGCAGAGCATTGATCAGCAGATTCAAGATCAGCTGATGAAGTTGGTGTCGTATTCCCGAGACCAATGTGAGTCCGGGCGAGATATCGATCCGAAGTTCGATCTCGGATAACGAAGCTTCGCCCTCCATCAGACTCCCCACCTCAAGCGCCACGGCGCCGAAATCAACCGGAATCCGGGAGGGGCTGCTGACCCCCTCCCCTCCCCCGGCCAGGCTTGCCATGCTGCTCACCAGATCCCTGATTCGACTCAGTTCGCCGCTTGCCAGGCAATGATATTCACCCCAGAAGGTTTCATCGTCCTGATCCCGCATTTCCGGCGCGAGACTCATGAAAGTGTGTATTGCCACGAGGGGGTTGTTGATCTCGTGGGCGAAGCCAGCCGTAAGAGTGCCTAATGTGCCCAGCCGATCCGCTCTCAGGATTTGGGCCCTCGAGGTCCGGAGATCCTCGACCAACCGAGCATTCTTGATCGCGACTGCCGCCTGGCCAGCCAGACCCTCCAGTAGAGCCCTCTCCTCCCGTCCAAACCCCTGGCCTCCGCTCCGATTGTCTACTGCAAGAACCCCCACGACTCGATCGACGTCGATCAGGGGTACGACCAGAACCTCATCCGCGGAAACCTGAGTCACCCAATCGCGAATCGGAGCCTCGAGTTCCCAGGCCGACCCGATGCGAAGCATCTGTGGCTCGCCCTTCATCAGTCGATCGAAGAATTGCGGAGCGCGAGAGCGCCGAATCGATATCCGAGACAAATGGCGCGCCACTTCGCAATCCGAAGGCACCAGCCCTTCCCAACTGAGGCGGGTCTCCTCGGAATCAAGAAGCAATAGCGCGGCTCCGTCGAAACCGAGATCACTATGAATGGAGTCGAGGAGTCGCTCGCTCAAGAGCTGCCGATCGATTTCATGATGCAAGGAACGCGAGAGTCGGTTCAACGTGCTGAGTTCATTGACCAGGGCGCATCGCTCTCTCTCCATCGCGTGGGCCTCGATGGCGCGCTGCAGGGTTAGCCGCATATCCTCCGGTTCCCACGGTTTGGGGATGTAGCGGTAAATGCAACCCTCGTTGATGGCACTGCCGAGGATTTCGACATCCCCATATGCGGTCACCAGGATCCGAACCGCACTCGAATCGAGGCTTCGAACCCGCGCCAGGAACTCAACCCCCGTCACGCCGGGCATGCGCTGATCTGAAAGCACCACCGCCACCCGATTTTCGTTCAGCAGCACCATCCCCTCTTCGGCCGAGGTCGCCGTGAGGATTGAAAACTCGTTGCGAAACGTCAGCTCGAAGACGCGAAGATTATCCGGTTCATCATCGACGTAGAGAATGGGGAAATCATGATAATCGAGCCGCTGCAGGGATCTGGATCGCACTCTCCGCCTCCGGACAACAGGAATTCAGCAAGGAACGCTCTTTCCTTCGGCCGCAGCGGTTCCACTATTGAGGGGGAATCCTCTTTCTTCATCGGGATCTCGCTGCCGGGAGCCGATTGATTGAATCCCATGCAGACGGGCAGAAACGACATCGCGACCCCTCGGCTTCCAGCACGCAAAACGCCTGCAGGACGTCGACGCCCGCAAGCTCGAATCGCCGGGCCGGTACCCGCTGGAGCACGGCTCAGTCGAGTTCGACCTGCCGCACCTTCACTCCGGCCTCGGCGAGCAACTCCATCGCCGCTTCCCCAAGGGGGTAGCTGAGACTGTAGACGACCTCTTTGAGGCCAACGTTGATGATCATCTTGGTGCATTGGAGACATGGGGCAAACGTCGTGTAGATCGTGGCGCCCCTGAGTCCGACCCCGTGATAGGCCGCCTGGGTAATCGCGTTCTCCTCGCCATGGGAACACAGGCAATCCCCCAGCCCGGTTCCCCCCGGTGCGAGTTCATTGCAGCGGGGGCACCCTCCTTCGTTGCAATTGCGGGTTCCCCGTGGCGTTCCGTTATAGCCCGTTGAGATGATACGGCGGTCCAGGGTAACGACCGCGGCTACTTTGCGTTTTACGCAATTGCTTCGCGAGGCCACCACCTGGGCAATATTCATGAAATACTGATCCCAAGGCGGCCGATCAAAAAAAAGGCTTTCCCGAAAGACCCCGCGCACTTCGGCCGCCAACTCCTCCAGGCTTCCGTCATTCCCGATCACGAAGTCCGCCACTTCGGCCACCGCGAGCAACTGCTGGCCCGCCGCGTCTTCGCTCGCCAATTCCTTTCCCTCGATGGCCCGCAATGCCTCCAGAGTTTCGGGATCTCCCGAGCGTCCCCTCGCGCGCATCCGGCTCAATCGAGTCGCTTCCTCGGCTTCCACCCAGATCAGCCGAAAATTTCGAGAATGGCCGCGCAGCGCCTCCACTTCCGCCGGATGGCGAATGGAGTCGATCGCGTAATTTCGATCCGGCTCGAGTCTCGGGAGGATGCCCTCCGCCAGCGCGCCAGGGCCTCCCTCCCGGCGCAGGGCCCGGCCCGTTTCGATCATGCGCTCGCGGGTCTCTTCATGACCCAGCCGAGCCAACTCTTCGCGCACGACATCCGAGAGCGAGACCACGTAGAAACTCCGCCCGGCCAGGAACTCCACCACCGCCCCCTTGCCCGCGCCATTGCGTCCCGCAATCCCGATAATCATGGAATTCTCCCGAAGAACAAGTCTAGCAGTCCCGGCAGGCCCTGGATGCTCGCGGCGAGACGGCGAGTAAATTTGCGGGCCCCGGGATGCTCTGCCACGCTCGCGGGGATGAAAGTACTCGTCACAGGCTCGAAGGGGTTCGTCGGCCGTCGACTCATGCCCGGGCTCGCGGAGGCCGGCCACCTCGTCAGCGGCTTCGATCGCGATCGCGTCGATATCTGCGACCCCGAGGCCGTGACCCGCGCGGTCGCCGAGGCGAAGGCCGATGCCGTCATTCACCTGGCCGGAATTTCCTTCATACCCGCGGCTGCTCACTCACCGGATCTGGCCCGGCGGGTAAACGTGGGAGGGGCGAAAAATCTCATCCGAGCGATCGAGTCGGAGACGCCACGAGCCCGCCTGCTACTCGTCGGCTCCGGCGATCAGTACGAACCCGCCGCCACGAGTGCAGCACCCCTCGATGAGAACGCCAGGCTGGTCCCCCGCGGCCCCTATGCAGAATCGAAGGCCGCGGCAGAGACTCTCGCCATGGCCGCGACCGAACGCGGACTCGAGGTGATCCGAATCCGCGCTTTCAATCACACGGGCCCAGGCCAGGAACCCCAATTCGTCGCCCCGGACTTCGCGGGACAGATCGCCCGCATCGAGGCCGGGGCCTCCCCCCTGATGCGCGTGGGCAATCTCGATAGCGTACGGGATTTCCTACACGTCGAGGATGTCGTCGCGGCCTACATCTCCCTGCTGTCGCCCCATGTAGAACCCGGAATCTACAATGTCGCCAGCGGAGTCGGAACCCGAATCGGAGAAATCCTCGAACTGCTCGCCGCCCAGGCGCGGGTTGCGCCCGAAATTCTCATCGATGAGAAGCGCTGGCGACCGAGCGACGCCCGGGTCGGGGATGCTCGAAAACTACAGAAGGCAACGGGCTGGAGTCCCAGGGTTTCGCTCGCTGCAACCCTGAGCGAACTCCTCGAGTATTGGCGCAAGCGGATCCGGACTGAAGAGGGCTGAAGGTCGCAGCGCTCAGCCGTGTCGGATCAACAGGGGCGAGATCCAGCAAGAACCCGAGGCGTCCACGAGCTGGCGCTCGGCCTCGACCACCAGGCCATGGCGAGAGAATGCGGCAAGCACCTGATCCCGATCCTCTTCGAGCAGTCCGGCGAGCAGCAGTCGGCCCTTCGGCGCCACCCGCCGGGAGATCTCCCCAGCGATCGGAAGCATTTCGGTCTTCAGCAGATTCGCGAAGACCAGATCGAAGGGCAGCGACGTGAGCGCTTCGATCGGTCCCACCATCAGGTCCAGCTTCCCCTCCAGGCCATTGTCGGCCGCGTTCCTGCGAGCCTCGCGCACGGCCTCGCGGTCGAGATCGAATCCCAGACCCCAACCCGCTCCGAAGCAGGTCGCAGCCAGGGCCAGAATGCCGGAACCGGTGCCCACATCCAGCACTCTCTGCATTCCCACCAGTTCGGCCCCCAGAGCATCCAGCCAGCCCAGAATCAGCCGGGTCGATTCATGGCCGCCCGTTCCAAAAGCCTGCCCCGGGTCGATGATCAATTCCCGCTGGCCGGGAAGCCGGGAATGAGCGATGAAAGAGGGTCTTATCACCAACCTTTCGGAGATGACGATGGCCGACAATCCCGTCTTCCAGGATTGGCTCCAATCGGAATCGCCCAGGACATCTCGATCGCCCAGAACAATTCCCTCCCCCGCCGAGCGGGCAAGAATACTCGAAATCTGATCCTCTTCTGATTCCACGAGATAAATCATGAGTTCAATTCCAGTCGAATCCCGACCATCTTCTCCTCCCGCGAATTCGCCACGCTCCTCAACGCCCTGGGCACCCGCCTCCCAGACGTCCGCGATGATGCGATCGGCGAGTTCCCGCTTGGGCACCGTCACGTGGAGTCGCAGGCCCGCATTATCCATTCTGATTCTCTTTTCCCTTCTCTTCTCGAACGGTTGCTATTACGGCCACCTCGCCCGGGGCCAGGCCCGCATGTGGATGGCCCAACGCGACATCCAGCAGGTCCTCGCGGATCCGAGGACTCCGCCGGATCTGCGCCAACGACTCGAACTCGCCGAAAAGGTCCGGGCATTCGCCCAGGAACTCGGTCTCGAAGTCTCCGAACAGTACACGAGCTATCTCACCTGGCCAGGCGACCGGATCCTGACCACCCTCGTCGTCACCCGTCCGCCCAGCATTGACGCCGTGCCCTTCCGTTTTCCGATCGTAGGAAGCGTTCCCTACAAGGGTTTCTTCGCCAGAAAGAAGGCGGAAGCAGAGGCGGAAGAGTATCGGAAAGACGGCTACGACATCTGCCTCAGACCGGTTTCCGCCTACTCGACGCTCGGATACTTCGACGATCCCCTGACCGATCCGATGCTGAAGCGGGAAGATGGCCGTCTGATCGAAATGCTATTGCACGAGTTCGTACACGCCACGGTCTTCTTGAAGAGCCGACCCGCTTTCAACGAGGGAGTGGCCGAATTCATCGGACAGGAGGGTTCCGTTCTCTTTCTCGCCGGCGATCCGGAGGCCTCGCGCAGGCGCCGGCAGCAAATCGAAGACGATGAGATGCTGAACAGCCTGCTGCTCCGCTTCCGATCCCAATTGCGAGATCTCTACGCGAATTCTCCGGATGAATCTTCCCGCCTCGAGAAGCGCATGCGGGCGGAGGCCGCCGCGCGGGAAGCGATTGGAGAACTTCCTTTGCGTACGCGCGACGCCCACTCCTTGGCGCGAAGCCTGCCCCTCGGTGACGCCTGCCTCGCACTCCTCGACACCTATTGGAGCCAGCAGGGCCGTTTAAAGACCTTATTGGAATCCCTGGACGGAAACCTCGTGGCATTGATTGCGCGATTGCGAATCGCAGCGGAGGCCGAAGACCCCGAGGCGCATTTCTGGAGCCTCCGAGACCTGGACTGATCGAGGAAATCACCCGCAGGCATCATAGGACTACGACTCCCGCCTCGACGAGTCCCCGGAAGACGGCCAGGCAGGCCTCACTATCGACCAGGGCATCGTGCGCTCCCTCCAGGTCATTGCCCACGAAGTGTCGATAGGCTTCGGCCAGAGTTGGCCATTTGAACGAAGCGTGGCGCCCGGGAAGCTTCAGCAGGTCGGTGGATTCCAATTGTGTACAGATCAAGCGTCTACCCTGCATCCGATCCGGCTTTTCCCCCAATCGATATAGGGCCGTGCGCATGATCGATTGATCGAATCCGATATTATGGGCCACGATCAGATCGGCCTGAAGGCAAAGCTGATTGAAGAGCGAACAGGCCACGAGGGATGGAATACCGTAGATCCTGCAATCGTCTTCGCTGATCCCATGCGCCTTCCTGGCGCCGGCACTGATCGCAACGCCCGCAGCGAGTTGAACCAACATCGAATGTCGTACCCGGGTCTGCCAACCCTCCGTTTCCACCAATAGCATCCCCAATTGCACGAGATCGGGCTGATTCGGATGTTCCGGGGGCAGTTTCCGATCCACCATCCCCGTGGTTTCCGTATCGAAGACCAATGCTCTCATGAATCCCCCGAGACCCCTGGCTGATGAAGTTGGCAATCAAGCACTTTTCCCGGCCGCCATAATGGGGTTTACTCAACCCCGTCGAGTCGCCAACCGGCCCGGGTCGGAACTCCCCGACATTACTACGAAGGGTTCAATATGTCGCGCCAATCCCTCAGCCGCACCCTTCCCTTCCTGCTGCTCCTGGGAATGCCGCTTCCGCTGGACTCCGCCTCCGGCGAGACCATCGATGGCCGACAGATCATGGAATGGGTCGACGCGCGCGATGACGGAGACAACGGGACATCGGATCTCGAAATGACGCTGATCGACAAGAGGGGGAAGAAGCGAGTGCGGAAGATGCGCCAATTCTCCAAGGATCGGGGCGAGGATGAATTGCAATTGATCTTCTTTCGCTCTCCCGCCGATGTCAGAAATACCGGCTTTCTGAGCATCGACTACGATGGAGAGGATCGGGACGATGACCAATGGCTCTACCTTCCCGCACTCAAGAAGACCAAGCGAATCGCCGGGAGCGATCAGAGCGGAAGCTTCATGGGATCGGACTTTACCTACGCGGATATGTCTTCACGGCCCCTGGATCGATACCGTTATACCCTGATGAAGGAAACGGAGATCGATGGCATTCCGGTATGGCAAGTCGAAAGCATCCCGAATGAGAAGGAAGTGGAAGAAACCGGCTATACCCGATCCATCGCCTTCGTTCGCCAGGACAACCATGTCGTCATTCGAAGTGTCAGCTGGGTCAAAAAGGGGAAACGGCTTCGCTATATGGAGGTCGCCAAAGTCGAACTGATCGACGGCATCTGGGTTCCCACGGAGTTGTCCATGACGACACGAAAAGGCAAAAAGCTTCTCCACAAGACCGAACTCAGCATACGCAACGTCAAGTTCGATCAGGAACTCGACCCGGAGACCTTCAGCATCCGCCGGCTCGAGAAGGGACTCTGATCATCCCTTGGAAGGGCGAACGAATATCATGCCCCTGGCGGCTCTGCTCCTAGGCCTCCTCCTGCTGGCTCTCCCAGCCCTCGCAGACCCATCGGATCTCTCCCTCGATGACATTCTCGGGGGCTTCGCTGGCGATGAGTCCGAGATTGAAGAGACGGCGTCGCCCGAGCCCTCCGCCGAGCAGGAGGGGACGGCCCCATCCCTGACGAATATACTCTCCACCAGTATCGGTGCGAGCTACAACGTGCGCCATCACCGCTCCTCCCTCGGCCCACCCCCGAATCGCCTGCAGGGGACGGATTATTCGGGGCTCCAGCGCCTGCGGCTCCGAATCGACCTCCAGACCGACGTCTTCTTCTCCGAAAATTGGAGGGGGCGGTTTCAGGGCTTCACATTCTACGACTTTGCCTACTCTCTTCACGGTTCGGAGCACTACACCCGGGATGTGATCGACGACTACAGGATCGAGGCCGAGATCCTCGACTTCTGGCTCGAAGGTAGCCTGACATCCTTTCTGGACGTGAAACTGGGGCGACAGGTCGTGAATTGGGGCCGTTCCGACAGCCTTCGCGTCACGGATATCTGGAACCCGCTCAACAATCGGGAGCCGGGTCTCGTCGACATCGAAGAATTGCGGCTGCCCCTCGGCATCCTGCGCCTGGATGCCTATTGGAAGCAATGGCAGCTGACGGCCCTGGTGGTTCCGGAGATCCGCTACGACTACGATCCGCCTCCCGGAAGCGATTTCTTCCCACTTACGGATCCTCAGCAGTTGCCGGCCGCGCCGCCCTCGGCCAACGTTTCGGCATTCATTGGCAGCCTTTTCGCCACATCGAGCCTGGAAGATCGCGAGACTGAAGGCTGGACCCGTTCTCCGGAATATGGTGGAGCCCTGACCGGAATCTTCCGAGGTTGGGATATCTCCTTCTACGCGGCGCGCATTTACGATAACCGTCCCATGACGGTCATGGCGCTGCCGAATCCCATCGCAGCCGAGGTCTATACCACGCATGATCGGATCACGATGCTTGGCGCGGGGGGGAATTACGCCCGGGGCAACTGGCTCCTGAAGGCCGAAATCGCCTACTTTGACGGATTGGATTTCGTTTTCCTGCGCCCCAATCCAAACTTCACGAACCCTGCGAGCGACCTGCCCTATACGACCGATCGTCTCAAGATTTCGCGAATCGACTGGATGGTGGGAATCGAATACTACGGAATCAATGATGTCACCGTCGCTCTGGAAGTCGCACATCGTCATCTCATGCAATACGACTCGCTGCTCCGCAAGCTGCCGAACTACACCTACCAGAACAGTATCGAATCGGCTCTTCGCATCTCTTCACAGCATATGAACGCCCGCCTCGAACTGAATGCCCTTGGAATGGTGCTCCTCAATGACGCGGGCCTGCAGGGTGGAGTCCTGCGATTCTGGGGAAATTACGAAGTTCGCGAGGCACTCCACTTCACCGCGGGCTACCTCCATTTCTTCGCTTCCAGCCAGCCCCCCTTCGACAGCTGGAATCAAAATGACCGTCTCTTCGCCAAGCTCAAATTCAGCTTCCAATGAAGGGAAATCGCAGGCCGCGCTGAGCCCCGATGGGCCTATTCGAAGCAAGAACCTCCCGTTCGATCAGTGAGACCCGTCGCCTCCCCTGCTCCCGGCCAAAAAACGGTGCGGGGGCGAAAGCCGATTGGCTATGTTCCGATCTCGGGGTTCAACTATCCGCCACGGGACCGCGTTCTGACTGCCTTCCAGGAGCCATGTAAGTGAGCGCAAGAATACTGGTCGTCGACGACGAAAGCCTTGTCTGCACCATGCTCGAGCGAGTGCTCGGCCGCGAGGGTTATGAGGTGGAGACGACAACCCACCCGGAAGAGGGCCTGGAGAAGTTGAAGGAGGCGAATTTCGACATCCTCATCACAGACCTCAGGATGGGGGGGATGGACGGACTCGAACTGCTCGGCCGCGCGCGACGAATTCAGCCGAATTGCGAGGTGGTGATGATGACCGGCTACGCGACGGTCGAGACCGCCCGAGAGGCTCTGAAGCGCGGGGCGACCGATTACATCAAGAAGCCCCTGAACATCGACAACGAACTGAAGCCGCTTCTCGCCACGATCCTGAGCTCTGAAATCCCCGAACCCAGACCCATCCCGAACGACCTCGCAGAGTCGCGATCCTCGGATGCCCTTGAGGGCTTCATCGGTCGCGGGCCCGGAACCCAGCCACTCCTGAAGCGAGTCCATAAAGTGGCCGCCTCCAATGCCCCCGTGCTCCTCCAGGGAGAATCGGGCTGTGGCAAGGAGATGGTCGCCGGACTCCTCCACGCCCTCTCCTCCCGATCGGATCGCCCCTTCCTCAAGATCAATTGCGCAGCTCTTCCGGAGAGTCTACTCGAGAGCGAACTCTTCGGACATGTGAAGGGCGCGTTCACTGGCGCGACGGCGGATCGCGACGGCCTCTTCAAGGTGGCTGATGGAGGCACGCTCTTGCTCGACGAGATCGGAGAGATCTCGCCAACTTTTCAGCCCAAGCTGCTGCGCGTGCTCCAAGATGGAGAATTCCAGCGAATCGGAGATTCCCGCACGACGATCCGAGTCGACGTCCGCCTCATCGCGGCGACGAATCGGAATCTCAGCGAGGCCGTCAAGGCCGGAGATTTCCGTGAAGATCTCTATTATCGCTTGAATGTCGTCCCGATCACGGTTCCGCCTCTGCGCGAACGGATCGAAGACTTGCCAGACCTTCTAAACCATTTCATTCGGCTGGCGGCGCACAAGCATCAAGGCTACAGCGAAGTCCGCTTCTCCAGCGAAATACTGGCGATGTTGAGCCGCTACCCCTGGCCCGGGAATATCCGCGAACTCTCGAATGCCATCGAAAGTGCCACCGTGCTCTCGGAGCAGGAGGAAGTACGCCTTGAGGATCTTCCCGTGGCGATTCAGGACTATATGCGCAATCGACCGGGACAGTCGATGGTCGCGCCGATATCCGCGACAGCAACAGCTTCCGATACCCTGGAAGACATCGAGATGAGGTGCATCCTGCAGTCGATGGCCAAAACGGGATTCAACCGCACTCGGGCCGCCGAGTTGCTGGGAGTCACCCGCCGCACCCTCAGCTATCGCATCAATAAATACGAACTCGATACCGAAATCGAGCGCCTGCGACGACTCAGCAAGGGCGGCAATGAGACGGAGAGCGACGGGGGAAGCCCGGGGACAATCGTCTGATTCCTCAGAGAACTCCATAGAGTCGGTGGGTCTGCGGGATCAGGCGCACATCCTCGAGAATCCGCTCGCAGAATCTCAGGGATTCGAGCAGGAGGGCCGGCTCCGGGCTTTGGCGAACGCGCCCGGAAGGGGTTACGGGTTGCAGAATCAGCGGGGTCTTCGGAGCAATCGAGGCAATTTCGGCGCTGACCCTTTCCAATTCGCCGAGCGTCGTATTGCGGGTCAATACCACCTTGACGCTGACTTCCGCCCGCCCGCCCGCGCGAGCCAGGAATTCCGCATGCCGGGCTGCGAATCGCCCCTTCCGATTCCCGGCCTCTTCATCCGCGTAGCGAACGTCACTCTCCAATTTCCAATCCATCGAAACGTGGTCGATTTCATCGATCACCGATTCGAGCGCCTCGACTTCGAGACCGTGAGTTTCAAGAAAGGGACGCAATCGCCTCGAGCGCCCGACGGCGGCCGCCATCGCTACTCCCTGGGGCTGCAGGAGGGGTTCGCCCCCGGTCAGGCTGATGAAGCTTCCGGGCATCGGATCAAGCCGGCCCAAGACTGAGTCGAGACATTCGGCATCGATCGGATTCGCTTGTTCCTGGAACTCGCCGCTACCCGCGGCCAGTTCGACGCGACAATGCGGGCCGGCCAGCCACGTGCCCGGGGAGTCACACCACGAACAGCGCAAGTCGCAGCCGCCAAAACGGATGAAGATCGTGGAGCGACCGATATGGGGGCCCTCTCCCTGCGCGGAAGAGAAGACCTCTACGAGATGAGCGTCCCCGGAGTCGGACATGCTCTAGCCCTCAAGAATCGAGCGCCCCATCGCAACCTCCCCGATCACCTCGTCGAGGCGATCGGGATGCTCTCCGAGTTCTCGAATCCTGAATCGGGCCAGGTGGTCCTCGCCCGACAACGTCTCCACCCATTCGAGCTTTTCGCCGAGATGTCGCGCCAGCCCCGTAAGGTCGAGACTTCGACGATTGCCCAGATCTTCGCCCGCGAGAAAGAAGAGAGTCTCCCCATCCTCCCGGGCCAGGGACAACTCGGCGCTATAGCGCTCCCTCGCGATCCGAGCGACCAGATGGACATCGAATCCCTCCGCAACGCTCACCACGACCATCCCATAGCCGCCGAAATGCACCAGCCGGAAGTCCCGCTCCTCGACATATGCCACCTCGGTGGGAATCTCGGGAGTTTCCAATTTCATCGCTTCCTTGGCGAGATCGCTCGGGCGACCGGCCAACAGAGGCTCGAGTTCCGCCCGGACATCTCCGCTCTTCTTGGCAATCTCTCCCAGGCGCGACCACCACAACCGGCCCCATCGCTGGTAGTCATGCTCCGTAAAACGTGCCCCAGCAAGATCGATGAGCCTGTCCGAGAAACGACTCCGGCGCGAACCCGTGGCCAGAACCACGGGCAGGCTGGAACCCACTCCCGGCGTATGGTGCACCGCTTCCTGGCCAATCGCCTGCTGCATTGCAAAGACATCTTCGGGCGGCCACTCATGATGGTCGAACCAGGTGATGCGATCGCGATAGAGCGAAGCGGCCTGAAGGATATCCACGGCGGGATAGGGCACGAAGCCCACGATATAGATCGGTAGATCTTCTGGACTATCCGGCAGGATCTCGCGAAAGAAATTCATGAGATCCGCCTGGGAGTAGATCCAGATGCCCTTCAGCAATCTAACATCGCGTGCGAGAAGCACGGCCGACAGCAGGGAATCCCGATCGTCGGCTGAGACGATGATCGCACGACGCCGAACGGGCGCTGCCGGATCCTTTTCGGATCTTTCCTCCAGCGTCATGCCCCTGGCGCTGGGGCGCGTTTCGCCCCCTTCCTCACTGGCATCCCCGAGGCCCTTCTCGGACTCGTAGGGATCGCCAACCTCCGCCTCGGGAGTCGGCAATTCCGCCAGATTTTCCAGGGGGTCGTCTGCGAAGTCGACTTCATCTGAATCGCTTCGCCCCCTGGCCTCTCGGCGACCGCGCCGGGCCCCGCTCTTTTTTTCGGTCGCATCGTCCGCGCTCCCGGCCCCTTGATCCGCGGAGCTCTCACCCGAGCGCTGTCGGGCACCTTTACGCCGACGCGAACGACCCCTGGAACGCCCTTCCCGCACCTCCTCGTTGCTCTCGGATTCACCCAGATCGAAGAGAGAGATCTCCTCGATTTCAGGTTCCGGAGTCTTCTCCGCCACCTCGGGTCGCGACGGCGCGGACTCCTGCCTGCCCCGGCCGCTCCTGCGGCGGCCGCGGCGTGAACGCCCCCGCGAATCCGAATCTGCTTGCGATGCCTCTCGGCCGACCACCTCGCCCTCCGAGGCTTCTTCCGTCGCAGCGGGCTGGCGTTTTCCGGAGCCCTCGGACGCAGCCCTGCGGCGGCCGCGCTGGGGAGGTCGACCCCGGGACTGTGAGGCCTCCTCGGCGCTGATCGAAGCGAGCCCATAACCTCGCTGTCCGCCGGGACGGATCTCGAAGAATTCATGTGCCGGAGCCAGGGATGCGAGAACCCGAACAACCCCCGGACTGAATTCCTTGGCGGCCAGCAGCAGAGTCGGGACTTCGAAACGCAGCGGGGGTATGGCTCCGGAGAGCGCTACCGGCAGCGCGAGTCGCAAGCGCTGAACCCCGTCCAGAAAGGTGCCCAGGGCGGGCAGATCCATTCGCTCGCGACTCGTAGCTGCAATAGGGCTACCGTCGGCGCGCACCGCTGCCAGATCGATCTCCTCCCGATCGGATCCGCCCAGGGGCCAGGCCGTCCCCGATCTCAGGTTGGCGGCCTCGGAAAAAAGGGCCAGCAGTCGGGTTCGGAGGCCCCCTTCCCCTCCGCTGACGCGCTTGTCATTGATACGGCGACGGATCTGTCCCTCGAGACCATCCAGGGCAGCGACCAGGTTCTCGGGGCTGAGGGCCGTCGAACTCCGCTGTTTGCCCAGGGAATGCAATACCAGGCCGCTCTCCTCGGCGCGCAATTCTCCGATGCGCTGGGCCAGGATGACGATCTCGACGCTCCGGCCAAAGGCTCGCAGCCCGCCCCCGTATTTAGCAGCCAGCCCCGTCAGACCGTCCACGGCTCGCTGGCAGAGTTCGCGTGCGGCGACGTCGACGAGTTGAGAGGCGATCGACTGCACTTCCACAGCCGTCGGTTCCAACTCGCTCTCGGCTTCGATTCCGCTTCCGGCCTCTCCCAGGGAGGGAACCGCCAGCGTGCGTAAATCGAAGGGCAGATCCGCCCGTACCAAACCCAGGCGCCGCCGCGCAGCCAATGACCACTGCGGGGAAACCGCCAGGACCGTGCCCTCATAAGCCTCATCCGCGGCCAGTCGAGTCCCGGTCGCCAATGCGGCCAGCAGTGCATTTCCCCCATCGGTCGGGGAAAAGCAGACCACATACGGAGCCCCTGCCGCATCCGCGCCGCGCCCCACTGCAGCATAACTGGCCGGGATTTCTTCGTGGGAAAGGATCTCCAAGTCGGTGGCGGCTACGGAGCCTTCCTCGCCGAGGCGTCCGAACCATTCCTTCGCATCGATGGAATTGGCCGACCCCCCCCGCCGCTTTCGGGAAAAACGTCTCATTCTCTAAATTCCTCCTCAAGGGCCCCTCAGGGCTCAATCCCGAGTCAATTCACTTCAAAGGGAGAGCCCGGACCCATTTTTCCGGATCGTTGCGGCTCGCCGAGCCGCTTCCATGATGCCTTCCAGGACGAACGCTGATTGCATCCGATTCATTGGTCCTGATGCGGCGATTTTAAATCTGCGAGCAGCGCCCCCGAAATCCTTTCGAGCATCGCTTTCGTCACAACTCCTATACGGGGCGGATCCTCTCTCAGCCGCCCGGCACTCGCCAGACACGCGCGAGCCAGCGACTCTTCCCCCTGGCGCCAGAATACGTAGGCGCTCTCTTCCAATCGTTCCGCCGTGATTTCTGCGGCCTCGGTGAGGAATATCCTTTCGAGCGAGTCGGCGCTGGCGTCGGATGGAGAAGCATCGCCTATTCCCGTCGTCTCTGCCCCCTCTACTTCCACTTCCCCCGCTTCATCCGCCTCGAAGTCGGCCCGAAGCTTCTCCTGGAATGTTTTCAGCACCTCGGATGCGGGCGGCCAGGGGCCCAACTCACCGGTTTCGACCTTGGCCACCAGACTCTCGATCCCGGCCTCGTCGAAGTCGTCGCCCAACGCTTCTCGCACCTGGATTCCGGGAAGCAGCGCCTCCGAAGCATCCAGACGCAATTTGCTCCGGCATTCAACGAAAGCCGTCGGAAGGGGCCGATCCGGCGGATGGATCGAGAGATGCCGAAGGATGAGACCGCGAACGCTCTCCATCTCGGCCTCCACGGCGGGGAACTCCGGGCGGTGGGTCACGTCGTGAATCAGCGTTCGCACCTGCTTTCGATTCGTCTCGAAAACCTGAAAATCGACCACGCCTCGTTCGAGATCGAGAAGACTCTCGAAGACCCGGGCTCCGCGCGCGGGATGGGACTCGATGAGATAGACCAGGCGGCTCCCCCGTGGATCGAGGGCCGACACGAATGCACTCTCGATCCGCTGATCGACTTCCGGCAGGCGAGCTACCTTCGGCTCCACCCCGACCTTGGGATCGACTTCGATCCCCTGGGATCGAGCACGGTGCGCCATTCTTCTCAAGATCTTGCGGCTGCGCTTGGGAAGCCCATCGTCTTCGACGGACAATACGATTTCGGCTCCCCGTTCATCCTCCAGCCAGACGGCCGCCAATTCCTCGACCGCATCGGCGTCGTGGATCAAGAGCCATTCGAGTACCTGCTTCGCTCCATCCGCTTCCAGGAGTTCCAGCAGGCGCCAGGGATCCCCATTCGCAGGACGAATGCTCTCCGCATGCTTGGGTAACTCGTCCGCGCTCTTTTCAAGGCTTTCCGCCAGGCTCATGCCTGCCCCCCGAACTCATTGCAATTCGAGAAAACTCGCGGGCTTCCCAGCAGGGGCCCCGAGGGATTTCCTCGTGAAAGTTTCCGCCCGAACCTTCCGGCGGCTACGGGCGGGCAGTTTAGGCAAATTCCACAGATCCGGCCTCTCCTACCTCCCGGCATCAGGAATCGACGGCCACGGCCGCCGCCCGATGCCTGTCGTGCTCGGCCCTGGCAAAGCGATCCGTCATGCCGGCGACGTAATCGGCGATGGCCCGCAATTCCCCTTCGACGGCGAAGCGCGCGCGGACTCCCTCGGGCAGCAACTCGGGTTTGCCACTCAAAGTCTGGAAAAGGTTGTCGACGACGGACTCCGCCCTTTTCGTTGCCCGCAGGACCGAGGGGTGATTGTAGAACCGCTCAAAGAGGAAGTCCTTGAGTTGCAGGCGGGCATTTTCCACCGACTCTGAGAAACCGACCACTCCGCTCTCATTCTCCCGCACGGCTTCAGGAGAGTCCAATCCCAGGCTCTCCAGCCTCTCCGAGGTGGCTTCGATCAGATCCGTCACAAGCCCATCGATCATGCTGCGAACGAGTTCCGCTCGGCGCACGGATTCCGACGCCCGGGGCAGACGCTCCTCGATTTCTCGCCTCAGATCTCCCAGCAGGGGAAGCCCGGCAAGCATCTCGAAGTGCAGCAGTCCCGCGCGCAATCCGTCGTCCAGATCGTGATTCAGATAGGCGACTTCATCGCAGGCGTCGGCGACCTGGGCCTCAAGGCTGCGCTGAGAACGAAGTTCCGGAAGCGTTACCGGATGCTCCCACTGGCAGCCGTGCTTGAGGATTCCCTCCCGGGTCTCGTCTGTCAGGTTCAACCCCGAATACTCGGCGTGACGTGTTTCCAGGAGATCGACCACCCGAAGACATTGTCGATTGTGGTCGAATCCGCCAGCCCCTGACATTCGAATTGCCAGAACGCGTTCCCCTGCATGACCAAAAGGCGTATGCCCAAGATCGTGGACCAGGGCGATTGCCTCGCCCAGATCCTCGTTCAGCCCGAGCGCAGTGCAAATCGAGCGGGTGATCTGGGCGCCTTCCAGGCTATGGGTCAGTCGATTCCGGTAATGATCGCCTTCGTGGTGCACGAAGACCTGCGTCTTGTACTGAAGGCGTCGGAATGCCGATGAATGGACGATCCGATCCCGATCCCTCTGAAAAGCCGTGCGGTAGGCATCTTCCGGCTCCGAATGAAGTCGACCCCGGGACTGGGCACTTCGACTCGCAGCCCCCGAGAGCCTGCGCTCCTCTTCTCCTTCCCGAATCGCGCGCTGGCGGCGTCGAGGCAACTGTCGGTCGGCCTCAATGGACACCCGCTAAGAATCTCCGTCCGGATCCGTCTCACGAAGCAGATCCCTCAGAGCGTCCCGGGACTCCTTGCGAATTCGATCGTGTCCATCGTGGGAATGCGACGGCGTAGGGGACGATCCCTTCGCATCGAGCTTTCCGAGCCCGGAGTCATCGTCGAGGGAAATCAGGGAAATGCCGGCCAGCAGCGCGAACGCCACGGCCACCCCGAAGAGAAGCAGCATGCGCCAGACCATCAATTCGAATCTTCCCAAAGAAACTCAAGGTGCGGACCATAGAGGGATTCGTGCATACGCGAGATGATAGCGACCGACCTGGGAAATCGGAGCCCCGATGGGATTCGGGGTGGGGAATCGGAGCACTCGCCCGACAGCCCTCGCGACGAATCCTGAGTTTCGGAGTCGGGAACGAGTGCTGGCCGGGGCGAGGAATCGCCGGACACCACGAGCCCAATCAATCTCGACGGGCGGATCGAAAGCGGATGCCGAGGAAGATGTGAATCCGCGCCCTCTACAGCGGCAAAACAGCGGGAAACTTCGGAAACTGGCAGCATGTGCGCCTGAGGGACTTCGGCCACGGTCGGGGCATCGGCGCCCGGGATCGCCCGAGTGGATACGCGAGCCGGCGATCCAGAAGTCGGCCCTTTATCTATGCGGGAGCCACGAGCGAGTCGAGCCCGGCAGCGGTCTCGAGTTCGAAAGCCTTCCCGCTTCATTTTCGTGGCACGATCCGGGCTAAACTATCTCGATGTCCACTCCCCACCCGATGCCCGCGCGTCTACTCCTCGGCCCCGGACCCTCCAACGCCCACCCGCGGGTCCTCGAGGCGATGTCCCGACCGCTGATCGGTCACCTCGACCCGGAATTCCTGGCCCTCCTCGACGGGGTGCAGGCTCGGCTCAGGGTTCTCTTCGGTACCCGCAATCCTTTTACCCTACCCCTTTCGGCCCCGGGAAGTGCGGGCATGGAGGCATGTCTCGTCAACCTCCTCGAAGCGGAGGATCGGATCGTCATCGGGGTCAACGGGGTCTTCGGAACCCGCATGGCCGACGTCGCTTCACGGGCGGGAGCCAATGTCATTCGAGTCGATGCGGAGTGGGGCCAGCCCCTGGACGAAAATCGCATGATCGAGGCAATCGAGCGAGAGCAGCCGAAAGCGGTCGCCTTCGTACACGCGGAGACCTCGACGGGCGTATGCCAGGAACCCGCAGCGATTGCACGGGCGTCCCGGGAACGAGGCGCCCTGGTCGTCCTGGACTGCGTCACTTCCCTGGCCGGAATTCCCGTCGAGTTGGATCGCTGGGGCATCGACGCCGCCTACAGCGGCAGTCAGAAATGTCTGTCCTGTGCGCCTGGGCTTTCCCCGATCAGTTTCAGCGAACGAGCCCTCGAAAGCGTGCGGGGTCGGCGGCGAGCCGTCCAGAGTTGGTTCCTCGACACTTCTCTGCTGGAGGGCTACTTCGGCTCCAACCGGGTCTACCACCATACGGCCCCGATCTCCGCCCTTTACGGCCTTTCCGAGGGTCTCGAAATCGTCGCCGAAGAGGGCATGGAGAAACGCGCGGCGCGCCATCGAGCGGCGGCGGCCTCACTGCTCGAGGGGGTCGAGCCCCTCGGCTTCGAGCCCCTGGTCGCGGCCCCCTACCGGCTCCCGATGCTGACCACCCTGCGTCTGCCCGAGGCTGTCCTCCGCTCCGGTGAAGCCGAGTTGCGCCGAAGACTGCTCGAGCACTCTGGAATCGAAGTCGGCGCCGGCCTCGGCGCTTTGGCGGGCCAGGTCTGGCGAGTTGGCCTGATGGGCGAGAATGCGCGACCGGAATCCGTGAGCCGTCTGATCGACGCCCTGAAGGACGAGATGCGCTAGGAGATGCGACATCGCCCTCCAAGCGGAACCGTTGTGCAGGAGCGTCAGGGCGGGGAGACGCGGCAGGAAGAGCTTTCCCCCAGCCGGGAAAGCCGAATCGCCCGCGCGTTTCCCTATAGGATGGCATCCCCAACGGGAATCGAACCCGTGTCGCCGGCTTGAAAGGCCGGTGTCCTAACCGCTAGACGATGGGGACGCATCCTCTGTCGATCACCGAGACTGCGGTTTTTGAACAGGAAATCTCCGTGTCGGCGGCCGGAACCTAGCAGAAAAGAATCTCGAGTGTCACCGGTCCGGTAGCCCCGCTCGGGACTCGAGAATCCACGGACCAGCGGCTGCAGTTGCGCGGGCTGTCGCTGTCAGAAATCACCACGCCTTCGCGCGAAACCACGGGATTGGACGGGCGCCCCCGGTGGATTCCCGACCGGACGCGATCGCCGGATTCGGGACCTGAGCGTCGAAGCGAGGCCTTCGCCCGCGGAAATTGTCCAGAGGATCGCGATTCACATTTTGTCGGGCGGTCGACGATCGGCGGATGGGCCGGGCGAAATAATGCGGAACGAAGCGATTCTGCGCTGAGATCCCATGGAATACGCGCGAGCATCCGATCCCCCGCAGTTATCCCAGGAGACGGTAGTATCTGGTCATGGTCGAAAGAGAAATTCAGATCGAGCGAGCCCAGAACCTCTGGCTGAGTTTCTCGCGCAGCATGGATCCGATTTCCCGTTCCACGCAGATCAAACCGGCCCCCGACCTCCAATTCGAGCAGATCGGTGGGCTCAGCGCCGCGAAGGATGAAATTCTCACCTACGCGTGCGCGGCGACGAATCCGGATGTCTATTCCAATTGGGGCACCTTCCCGCCTTCGGGCATGCTGCTGATCGGTGCACCGGGCAGCGGCAAGAGTCTCCTCGCCCAGGCCCTGGCAACTCAGACCGACTCATCGTTCATCCGTGTCGACGTGCCCCGACTCGTCCTCGACGTGGTCCACTCCAACATCAAAGTCGGCGAATTGGTTCAGGGCTGGTCGCAAACCCTCGAAGAAATGCCCCCGCTCACCTTCTTCTTCGATGAATTGGAATTTTCGCAGGCCCACGATCTCGGGGGCCCCCGACCCGACCTGCCCCTCGGGCCGATCATGGACTTTCTGCTCGAATTGATTGATCGGACCATCGGCACCCGGGGACATCTCGTCGTGGGCTCCACCGGCTACCCCGACACTCTGCGTCGTGCATTCGCGCGCCCCGGACGCCTCGAGAGAATCGTCGAAGTCAACCCGTGCATCCCGGAAGACCTCGTCGCCGCGTTGGAGATTCATGCCACCATCGCCGAAAGCCGGGCCGGACGGCCACTCTTCAAGGATATTGAATGGGATCGCGTGGTCAGCCAGGCCCAGGAGATCTCCACGGGAGAATGGATTCGCTTGTTGCACGCAGTACTCCGCCGCAAGGCCCGACTCGAAGTGGCTGGCGAATCCGAAATGGCCATTACCACCCAGGATCTGCATGCCGAAGTCGAACGCTTCAATCAGGCGCGGAGACGGATCCGAATCTCGAGCGGCGGAAACTACCTGTGAACGCAGTGAAGGAGCAGACCCGCCCAGGCATGGGTTGCGTGGATCCAATCCGGAACTCTTCGAATTTCCCGAAATCGACGGGACTTGATCCCGCGGGGCTTCATTCCCATATTCTCAGCCGGCCCCTTCGGGCCCTGCCTGTGGCGCCTCAGATCCGCCGGGCAGCCTCACCAGCCTTGCGGGCAGAACGACTCCGGAATCCGTAGAACTCTCGAATCAGATCGATGACAATCATCTAACGCGTCCGCCGGGAAGAACCGATACACTCAGAGCCCGCAGGATCCCGGTCGGCCGAAGCGAAAGGTGCTCCAATGGGGGAATCGAATCTGCATACCCACACGGTGCTCTTCGTCGACGACGAGACCAGCATCCTCAGAACATTGAAACGCGTCCTTCATCGCGAACCGATGAATGTTCTGATCGCCTCCAAGGCCGACGAGGCATTGGAGCATTTGCGAGCCAACGATGTCCAGTTGATCGTTTCGGACCATCAGATGCCGGGAATGAGCGGTGTCGACCTGCTGGCCAAGGTGAGGAAGCTCTACCCGGATATCATCCGAATGATGTTGACCGGATTCACCGAGATGAATGTCGCCGTCGAGGCGATCAATCGGGGAGAGATCTTTCGTCTCATCACCAAGCCCTGGAACGATCAGGATCTCAAGACCACGATCCGCCAGGCCTTCGACCACTACGACCTGCGAAATGAAGTTCAGCGCCTGAACCAACTCACCCGTGAGCAGAATTTTCGACTTCAGGACATGAACAAGAATCTCGAGGCCAAGGTCCGGGATCGTACCCGACAGCTCGACGAAAAGAATCAGGAACTCCGAACCGCCTACATTCAGACGATCCGGGCCCTCGCCGAGGCCATCGACGCCAAGGATGCCTACACCCGCGGCCACTCCGAGAGGGTCGCCGTCTATGGTTCCAGGGTCGCTCGCAAGATGAATCTCGAAACCAACCTCATCGAGCGGGTCTACTTTTCCGGCCTGCTTCATGACGTGGGGAAGATCGGCATTCCCGACGCGATCATCACCAAGCCCGATCGCTTGACTCCCGAAGAATACGACGAGATCAAGAGACATCCGGAAATCGGGGCGAGGATCCTCGAGCCCGTCGAGTTCCTGCGCAATATCGTCCCCTGCGTGCGTCACCACCACGAGTGGTTCGACGGCTCGGATCGGGGCTACCCGGAGCGCCTGATGGCTCTTTCGATCCCCCTGCCCGCCCGCATCATCGTCGTCGCCGATACCACGGAAGCAATGACCAGTGACCGCCCCTATCGAAAGGGACTTCCGCTGAACGTCGTGCAAAAGGAATTGGCCAAGTTTTCCGGTAGCCAATTCGATCCGACGATCGTCGAAGCGATGCTCGACCTGCTGGAAGACGAAGGTGAGGGATTCCTTTCGAAGGATCAGAAATTCGACATCTACGAGTTTATCGACGGCTGATGGGCATCTAAAAAAGGGTCCAAGACGTCGAAGTGATTCGAGGCTTCCCACATGAATTCCAATAGCAATGGGGGCAGAAGGGGATCCCTATTCGATCTCGAGTCTCTCGGCATCGGCCCCGATTCGGTACTGATGCGGGATTCGAAACTTTTCGTGGACTCCCCTTTCCTGTCGACGGTTCTGAATGAGTTCGAAGAAGCTCCAGAGCATCGTCTGGCCCTCTTCCAGATTGGTGCCAACCACGGGATTCGCGATGCGCGGAAGGTTCTCCAGGCCTTGAGCGATGAAGTATTCCCCTCGAACCGCTCTATGCCCGGCACACCGCCGCTTCTGCCCATGCAGCTGGGACCCATGGGCAAAGCCTCCAATCAGACTTCGGCGATTCTACGAGGCCAATGGCCGGAGGCCCACGAGGCGCGAGCCCGGTTGGCGGGCCCCGGTTCTTCTGACATTCCGTCCTGCTACTTGAGCATGGGGTATACATCCGGCTGGCTTTCCGAGATTCACGCTCAGGACCTGGTCGTCAGCGAGGTTTCCTGTGTCGCCAATGGAGCCCCCGAATGCCGATTCGAAGCTCGCTCCGGCGGGGAGCCCAAACTCGAAAATAGTCCGCTGGCCTCGCTAGGCTCACGCCCCCAGCGGGATTCCCACGAGCGTGAACTCGACACTCCGCCAGTCGCCTTCTCGAGCCTGGATCCGGGAGACAACGAGGTGCGAGTCTGGGGGCCGGTAATGGTTCTGCCCTTCACGACGCCCGTAGCAACCCTCAGCGCCGTCCGAGGCCTGGCCCGGGAACTCGGGAGCGTTGCCGTCGCCAGCGTGATCATCAACCTGAGAAAAGAACTTGTCGATCGGGAGCCCACTCTCATCTGCCTGGAGAAGATCCTCAAGATCATCGAGAGTTGGAGGGCCGAAGCCATCGCGACCGGATTGTCGGAAGGCAACCGGGAGATCGGCGATTGGCTCGCGTCGAGGGGAGTCCTCACGAACGACGATCTCGCCGAGGCCATTCCCCTCGCCTTCCAGATCGCATGCGCGCAGCGCCATAATGCCTAGGTCCCGCGCCCGATCCCAACCATGACCCCTCCGAAGGAGCAGCTACCCCGAGCCGGCGAACTCGAGCCCCGATCCCTGCCCGGGCTACTGATCTCATTGGAATTCGAGAATTTCGACGGCAGCCTGCACCTGCGCCGGGAGCGCTTCGAGCGACGCTTCGTCTTCCAGGCCGGAGCACCCGTCTACTCCGAGTCGAACCTGAGAAGCGAAACCCTCGGCGCCCACCTCTTGGCCGAAGGCACTCTCTCCCAGGAGAATTTCCGGAAGGCAAGTGAATACGCCAAGGCTCGTGGCTGTGGAGAGACGGCCGCCTTCCTGGCACTCGATCTTCTCGATTCGCGAACTCTCCTCGCTGCCCTGAAGGGCCAACTCAGCACGAGGCTGGTCGATTGTTTCGGCTGGCGGGAGGGGCAGTTCGAATTGCGCGAGGACACCCAGCCGAATCCGGACCTCGATCCCCTGCGATCCGATCTGGCCTCCCTCATCCAACAGGGCCTGGCTGCGCATTGGAGCATCGAGAGGATGCTGGAATCTCTTTCGGGCCAACTCGATCTCTACCCCACTCCCGGCAGGGATCTCACCCGCTGGGTGAGCCGACTGATAATGAGTTCCGAGCAGTCCGCACTGCTGCTTTCCCTCGACGGCCGGCGCCCCCTGAGAATCGCCATGGGAACAACGGCCCTCGGCTCCAGGCAGGCCCTGGCGGCACTCCTGGTCATCGATGCGAGCAGAGCTCTCGAATATTCACCCCAGCCCCCGCCCTCCACCGAAAAGGCTGCTCCCGAATTCGAGTTCGAATTCACATCGAGAAATGAAGAGGTGGCGGACGCCTCTGCGGGACCGGGTGCCGAGACGAATCAGCGAAAGCCGAGCCGGCAATCCGAGAGTGGACGCGCCCGGGAACTGATCGTGACACGCAGTGCGGAACTGGCCGACCTCGATCATTATCAACTACTGGAATTGGATGCTGCCGCCCCGTCCCGGGCGGTCAAAAAGGCGTACATCAAGGCGGCGAAGTCATTTCATCCGGATACCCTGGCGCGCCTTGGCCTGGAGGACCTTCGGGATGACGCCGCCAGGATCTTCTCGAAGATCTCATCGGCCTACGAAATCCTCTCCGACCCCGTCAGGAGAAGGGATTACGATGCGAGTCTACGGGGTGATGTCACCGAATCCGAAGCCCAGACCCTCTCCCAGGCCGAATCCGCCTATCGCAAGGGAGAGATCCTTCTCAAGATGGGGAATTTCAGGGAGGCGCTGGATTATCTACGAGCCGCTGTCAATCTCTGGCCCCGCGAGGCCGTTTACCGCAGCGCCCTCGGCTGGGCCCTCCATAAAAGCACTCCCGCGGATGTCGAATCGGCTCGCGAGGAATTGGAGCAGGCTCTGTCGCTCGACGCCGATGATCCAACCGCGCACTTCCGCCTCGCCATGATCCTGCGTTCCCTGGGAGAAGAAGAGAGTTCCGGTCATCATCTCGAGAGGTCGAAAGCTCTCAGCTCCGGGAAGAAATCCCCGGGATGATCCCGAAGGGCGACGAAAGCCTCCCTCAATCCGAAGCGGCGAAACGAATGCGGAAGGAAATCTCCAGGGGGCGACTCAGAACTCCTGGCCACGGGCGAACGCTGAGCACGGCGGGAACTCGATTGCGCGACCGATAGAAGAGTCGCGCCCCGCTATCCCCCACCCGGGTGAAGGGCCCGTCGAGATGCCGCCGCTCCGCCGCGTCTTGAAAGGCCGTCGCCCGCTCGAGCTGAATCGGATCCAGCACCACGCTTCCGACGATGAATCCATTCGGCAATTCGTAGAGCGCCCGCAGATTCGGAGCCGGCAGGCTCTCGCCCCGAAGTACGGAGGCTCCGATTCGCCTGACCTGCTCGCTGGTTCGGACCATGATGGAATCTCCCCGGGCCACATGGCTGGAAAAGCCCAGTGCATGGCCGAGTTCGTGTAGAGCCGTTCCGATCAATTCGGAATCATCCAGGGGGATTCGGCGCCCCAGGTCGTCGATTTGCTCCCGATTCAGATGGATCGAAGCCGAGTCGAGTCGGGCATCGAGCCGCCCCTCCGCCGACGCGATATCGCCTTCCCCCGCACTCAATCGGCAATCGGCCAGGGCATCCCCCGCTCCAGAGGGCGCGCGCTCCTCGGCCCCTCGATCGGAAAACCGAATTTCCAGGGTGGCCTCGGCGGCCTCGGCCTCTACCAGGGAAATACCCAGCCCTGCCCCAGACCACGCAGCGAGAGCCTGGCGCAACAGAGAGAGTTCCCGCCCATTCCCATCGGGCGGCAGCGAGACCGGGATCCGCGTCCCCCTCGGCCAGCGACAGAGAAAGAGCAGCATACCATCTCCCCGCAGCAGGAAATGAGGTGCCAGATCGGCGATTCGCGACTGCCGAACGAGTTCCGCATCGAGTGCGGGCGACACCTGTCGAGTTGGCGGCCAGCCACCCCGTGACGCGGTACATCCCGCGGCGACCCCCCCGAGCACGAGCCCCGCAAGCACGCCGATCAGGGCCTTCCTCAGGTCAGCCCCCCCGCATCCCGGCCCGTCCCCCCCTGCCCACTTCCCGATGTCACGATCCGCGCCTGCTGCGGCCGCTATTCCCGACTCAGAAGATCCTTCATCCGATCGGCGGATTCCGGAGCGCGCAGGATACCGAAGGGCGCCCCCCGATTCCGCGAACGCTTTCATAAAACCGATCCTCCCCATCGGCCCGCCCGGGGCCACGGCTCTAGCGAACGATGCGCACGACCTCGTTCGAGAAACCTGGATCGAAACCGAAAATGCGGCCATAGAAATAGAGTTCGCCTTCCATGGCCCTCTGAATATTTTCAGCCTTGCGAAAGCCGTGCTGCTCACCTTCAAAGGGCACGTACGCATGGGGGATCTGGCGCTGAGCCAGGGCCTGGGCCATGGCCTCGGCCTGGCTGGGCGGAACAATGCGATCCTCGAGCCCCTGGAAGAAGATTACCGGGCAATCCAGGCGATCCGTAAAATGAATCGGGGATCGCTCGCGATAGAGTTCACTGCATTCGGGATAGGGTCCGACCAGGCCGTCCGTATAGTGGGCTTCGAATTTATGCGTGTCGCGAGCCAGGGCCTCGAGATCCCCAATCCCGTAATGGCTCGCCCCGGCGCGAAAGACGTCGTGAAATGTGAGCGCACAGAGAGTCGTATAGCCACCCGCACTGCCCCCTGTAATCGCGAGTCTGTCACGATCGACGCGTCCCTGCTCAGCAAGAGAAAGGGCCGCCGCCACGCAATCCGCCACGTCGACCACGCCCCATTGCCCTCGCAGGCGCTCGCGATATTCGCGGCCATAACCCGTCGAGCCCCCGTAGTCGACATCCACCACCGCGATCCCGTGGCTGAGCCAATACTGAATTCGAAGGTCGAGCGCCGCACTCGCCGCAGCCGTCGGCCCACCGTGGCTCTTGACGAGAAGAGGCGGACGCCCATCCGAGGGCGATCCACCGCCCCGAGGCTTCGGCGCGTAGAAGAGGGCGTGACTGAGCCGCCCATCCGGTCCAGAAAATTCGATCGCCTCGGGTGGGGACCACACCCCGGAAATGGAATCGGGCAGCGGACTCCTCCGCAACTCCCGATGCTCCCCCCGAAGCAGATCCAGGGCGACCACGGCGGGGGTCTGATCGGGGCTCGCCCCCACGAAGCACGCCCGTTCAGCCTCCACCCGAAGCCCTTCGAAACTCGTATAGGGGAGCTTGAGATCCCTCAGGCGACCACTCTCTACCTCCAGGCGTCCGAGACGACCATACGCCCCGAATCCGTGCACACATAGGATCTCGGCAGCGGAAATATGGGCATAGCGGGACAAGCCGAAGACCCATTGGGGCCCGGCAAACTCCTCATTGCGTGTACACAGGGGAAGATCGCCCTCTTCGCAAAGTCGATAGAGATTCCACCAGCCGCTGCGATCTGAAATGTACGTCAGGGATCCATCCGGTGAAAAACTTGGCTGGAAGATCGACTCGCGCCCCCCTCCGGCCACTACCCGGGCATCACCGCGGGGCCCGCCATCCCCCCATGGCTGAACGTAGAGCATCGTACTATCCCATGGCATATCGGGATGATTCCAGGCCGTAAAGGCGATCCTGGAAGCATCTGGGGAGACCGTCGGAAAGCTGTAGAAGTCGTGTCCGCGCGCGATCACCCTGGATTCGGCGACCGCCCCTGACGCGGGATCCTCGCCCAATCGAAAAGCGACCAGTCTATTCTCATTTTCGCCGACATCCCTCGGCACTTCCTCGATGGCGAAAAGCCAACGATGATCGGGCGTAAGCGCAAAGTCCGCATGCAGGGTCCCGCCCGCAGAGAGTGCAGCCCAATCGCCCCCCCACTCCCCTCGCCCCGCATATACGCGCTGATCCTCGTAGTTGACGAAAAACGTCCGCCCCCCCGCGATCAGATAGTCGCCTCCTCCATACTCATGGACCCGGGTTCGAACATTGACGCCCTTCGGGCTCACTTCACGGATGCCGTACTCGCCACTCCCCCAGGCATTCTCCGCGCACATCACCACCTGCCGCCCGCCCTCGGAGGGACGCCCCTCAAGCCAGTAGACCCGTCCTTTGTCCAGCAGCGTCTGGGATAGACGCAATGCGGTGGAAGCGATCTGATCGGCGCCAATCGGCATCGCCCAACTTCCCTGGAGGCGGCCCGGCATTTCTCCCTCAGCCACTTGAAGTTCCTCCCGATCGAAGGGATCGGCTCAGCATTCCGCGCCCAAACCAGCCTCCAGCCCGGATCCGGGAAGCGGTGTCGATGGATCAAGAACCATGGCTTCCCTCCTCCCCCACTGAACGAAACGGATTATTCTGATTTCACAGCATCGCCCGCAGAATCCCGAGCTGCCGCCTGCCCCTGAATGGGCTCGGATGGCGTGGGGGACGCGGGCAGCACGCGAGAGAGTTGCTCTAGCAGGAACTGATTGGCGAGTCCCGCCCAGAGCACGAAGGGGACCGCATCGACCGCGACCAATGCGGGAAAGTAGATGGCCATCGACCCCTCATGCTGCCCGTCGCGTACGAAGCTCACCCAACTCCAATAGGTGAGGGCCATATGGCTGCAGAAGATCAGCAGAAAACCGCCTCCGAGCCCCAGCAAGCGCCGTCGAATGGACATTCCGGGGGTGATCACGAGCAATGCAAAATAGGGAATGAAGCCGATGAATCGATCCCGGACCAGGCTGGGCGCGAAATTCGCAACTCCGACTTCCTGCAGCAGGGGAAAGGCCAAGCGCTTGTAGATCGTCAGATACGCGTCTTCGCCTCCGTTCATCCAATACCACGTCAGCGGCAGGGTGATCGCGAGGAATTCAATCAGAAGCAGCAGGAATTTCTTCATCCCTTCGTACCACCTTCATGATCCACAACAACCAGACCGACGTAATCATGGCGATCATCGTCGCCTGCCAGAAATACAGATGCATGAACTCAAAAGCATCGGGCCAGAAGCGACCCACTACGATCAACATTGCGATCCGTACGACGTTGAATAGATAAATCAGCGGACAGCCCATCACGATTCCCAGGCTCTTATCCTTCCAATTCGTCGGAAAAGCCATCACGGCCGCCGCAAAGATCAACATTTCGTAGATCCCCGTGCACTCATCGATGATCTTGACGACGAAATCCCCGAACCAGATCATCTTCCCATCCAACCGCGACTCGCTCGAGAAGAGGGAAAGCATCCAGTATTCGATCGAGGCCGTTCCGCGGATGAAAGCCTGGATGACTCCGTTATAGTGTTTGACCATCAGGGGATAGGTGATGGATGCAATCGCCAGGTAGGGGATGAAGAGCAGGACGAAGCGATAGGCTGGATTTTCCCAGACCCCTCGAAGGCGCTGCAGCGGAGATATCGGGGGCTCGGCCGAGTGGCCTTTATCGGCCGGCTCACTCGCTTGCGTCGGCCGTTCTTCTCCTGGGGTTTCCATGACGGGGACCAATCTTAGGGCGACCAACCCCCCCCGCGCCAATCGGCGACCCACTTTCCTGATTATTCCGAGAGTCGACAGACTCTTGGCTCGGCCCAGCGCCTGATCTCGATCTTTTCGGATGCAGGGGGGCCTGGAAATCCGACAAAAATCGCACCATCACGCCCCGTCCAGGCCAACTCGACTCGCTTTCCTCCGAGCCTCGCCAGCGTATCGGGATGGGGCAGCTTGAGTCGTCCGCCGCACCCCGCGGAGACCAGTACCACGCCGGGTTGCACGGCCTCGATGAATTCCGCTGCCGAGGATCCTCCGCTTCCATGATGCGCGACCTTCAGCACCTCCGCCGAAAGATCGAATCCCCTTTTGAGCAGTTTCTCCTCGACCTCGAATCCGATATCACCGGTCATCAGAAGGCGAGACATCGCCACCTCAATTCGCAGTACGAGTGAGCGATCATTCGAAGAATCGCCCGGGCCCCGGGCAGCTGGCCAGAGGAAATCAATCCCGAATTCGCCCACCTGCTCAGAGGCGGAGCCCAGCCCCACCTCACGGATCGTCACGCTACGAGACTGCGCCAATTCGACGAGGTCGTTGAAACTAGGATCCTTCCTTCCTCCCCAGGGCAGCCAGAGTTCCGACGCCCGGAAGTTTTGCAGGATCCAATGCAAACCTCCGCGATGATCGACGTCCGAATGCGTTGCGACCACGACCGTCAATTCCCGAACCCCGAGTTCGGCGAGAGCTTTCGCTACCACGCTCCGCCCCAGATCGATCCGTCCGGGAACGGCCCGTCCTCCGTCGATCAGGATCGTGCTGCGATCGCCCTGCAGGAGAATCGAATCCCCCTGCCCCACATCGAAGACGACGAGCCTCGGAGGCCCGGGAAATATTTCGGAAAGCGGAGCCAGTCGCAGCCAGAGCACGCTCAGCAAGGCAAAGAGGACAACGACCACTTCCCCTTTCAGGCGACACGCGAGGACCCCCACCAGAATTCCAAAGCCCAATGCCCAATCGGCCGGCCTTCCCCGCGGTGGCGAGGCCGGGAGAAATTCGACCAGCCCCGAGACGACCCAGAGGCTGTAGTCGCCCACATACCTCATGAGTTCGAGCAGTCGTGCTGCAGCCGCTCCATCCAGAGAGGAAAATAGGGCTCCCAGAAGGGCCGCGGGCAACAGCAGGAAACTCAGCCACGGGACGGCGAGAAGGTTGAAAATCAAGCCGAAGGCGCTGGTCGCCATGCCATGACCCGCCAGGCAAGGGGCCGTCACGGCGATTGCAACCGCGGACCGATGGATCAGATGCCTCACGTGCGCAGAGAGGATTGCGAGCGGCCCCATCGGATCGGAACTGCCGGCCAGGGGAGGTTTCGAGAGCAGCAACCCGGCCGTGGCCGCGAAGGAAAGCTGCGTTCCCGGATCGAAGAGCGCGTGGGGGCTTCGCAATAGGATCAGGCCCGAGGCGAGGGCCAGTAGATGTGAACTCGGGATTCGCCGCCTCGAAGTCAGACCGATCAGAATCGCCCAGACGAAGATCAGTGCGCGCTGTACGGACACGCCAAAGCCAGCCATCCCCGCGTAGGCGGTCGCCAACCCGCAGGCTCCGAGAAGCGCGGCGACCCGCAAATCGCGGCCCCGATCTCCCAGCCCCCACGCCAGCAGTCGACGTAGAAAACCGAAGGCCATGCCCGCCGCGAGAGCGAGGTGCAGGCCCGAAATGGCCAGCACATGGGCGATCCCGGCGCGTGCGAAAGCTTCGCGATCCGAGGCTTTCAATCCGCTTCGATCCCCAACCGCCAAGGCGGCGAGCAGACCCCCTCCTGGCGATCCCCGATCCGATCCGATCTCGCGAGAGTCGACAGCGCGAAAACGGAGTTGCCGGGAGAGCTTGCGACGCGCGCTCTCCAGGGAAGCCCCGAGCATACCGCGGGGACTTCGCAGCCAGCGGCCGCCTTCATCGATTCTCACCAGCAGGGGCGGATTCGTAAGCCGGAGTCGAGCGGCGATCCCGCGCCTCCGCCAACGGCGGCTGGGATCGGGACGCCCGGGATTTCTCAATCCTGTCAGCGGAGTAACGTTGGCCCGCATTCGAACGCGATCCCCTCGCGCCAGGAATCCGACGAAATCCGCTTCCGGGCCTGCCCGGGGAAGCTCGAGCAATAGCCGGGCCGGGAAAACGAAATGCGCACTCGAGGCAGCAGGCTGGGGGATGGCGCCGAGATCTCGAGCTCTACAAATTTCGAGCAGTAGACTCGACGCAGCGGATTCAAGGCCACAGATCCGGCCCTCAAGAATCCGCTCGGAGGGAATATCGGGCGGAAGATTCCACTCACCCTGGGCCAGTTGCGACGCCAGCTGGGTCGCACCCAGGAGGAAGAGCAGTACCGCCGCCAGGGCCGTGCGAGCCCGGGAGCTTCGACAGAAAGCCGGAGCAATCAGCGCAATCCCGACTCCGAGGCTCTCGGCCGCCTGCGGCGCAATCCAGCCGCGATCCGCCACGAGAATTCCGAAAACCTGAGCCGTCGACAGTAGCGGAAGGAGCAGACCCACTCCCGGACCAGGGACCGGAGAATCGAAAGTCTACTGAATCTGAAAGATCCGTCGATCCGCCCGTCGACGCCTTATTCGCGACGATCTCATGCGGGACGACCCGACGCCCCAGATGCTCCCCGGACGGCGGAAGAAACCCGTCATTGGAGCGCTTTTCGAGTCCGATCCATGTCCACTTTGCGCATGCGATACAAATACGCGGACAGCACCTTGACGGTCTCATCCAATTTCGTCGCCTCCAGCTTGAAGTCTTCGAGCCAGCGCTCAACGGTATCCACATGCCCCTGGCTCCGAGTCAGACGCTTCTCGGCCGCCCCGATCTGCTCCAGGACCAGGGTTGCACCTTCTAGCAAAAGATCGGCCTCCTGCGCGGATCTCCCCTCGATCCTCCGGGCCAACGTGCCCGCAACGGGATCTTCATCCGCAGCATTGAACCCCCACGCCTCGAGGGCCTGATGCACCTCCAGCGAACCCATCTGGTCGTCTGCCCGGATCTCCAATGCAGAACCCTCAGATTGAGCTTCCTCTTCCGACCCCATCCAATTTCCAGAACGCTTCATTCCCTCACCCCTCTTCCCCTCTCTAATCGATCGATTTCTGTGACGACAATCTGCCTTGCTCCGGCTCTGCAAGATCGACTCATCCCCACTCCCCAAAACCCAGCTCTCGAAACGCATTTCATCCGGTGCCCGGAAGCTGCCAGAAGGCTGCATCAGAATTGCCTCGGAAATTGAATTGCAAGAAGGGTACCAAAGGCCCCCGAAGTAGTGGATCGGGCATAACTCCCCGATCCAGCGCCGTTCTTCAGACTGGCCAATCTCGTGGGGATTTCGTCACAGTTGGAGAGAGCGGTCGAGATTCCCTTCTTGAGAAAAGAACTACTCTCCTCCCAGCCCCCTCCCAGCCCTCCCAGCCCTCTTCCAGTCCTCTTCCCCACCCCCGGGGAGACGGGGAAATCAACTCTTCCCTCCCCCCGCGTCTGCCGAACCCTCCCCGATCGAATTGCCTGCGGAAAAGAAGCCGTGGAGGGTCTCCGCATCTCGTGCCGAGATGCCCGGGACATTCCGGAGCGCCTCGACATCCGCTTCTCGAATCGCCTTCAAGGAACCCAGGGAGCGGAGCAGGTTGCGGCGCTTCCCCGGGCCGATTCCGGGGAGTTCCTCCAGAATCGAGATCATCCCCAGCCGGGAACGAAGACTGCGCTGGTATTCGATTGCGAATCGGTGCGACTCATCCCGCACCCTTTGCAGAAGCAGGAGTCCCCGCGAACTGATGGGCAGGAGAATCGGGTTTTTCCGCCCGGGCCGGTACAACCTTTCGGCCTTCAACCCACCGGAGCGTTTCACGCGCCGGGAAGTCGATTCCTCGTCGCGCTCCTTCGAAATCCCGAGGGTCTCCACGGAGAGCGAACGATCCGCCAGCAACGCGGTCACAACGGCAAGTTGGCCGCGCCCTCCATCGACCATCAATAAATCGGGCAGCGGTTCGGCCGAGACGCGATCGAGTCGACGATGCAATACCTCGCGCAGGCATGCGTAATCATCCCCGGCCTCGGCTTCTCGAATCCGATACTTTCGATAATCCTTTTTTTCGGGTTGGCCGTCGAAGAAGACCACCCGGCTCGCGACGGCCAGCGTTCCCTGAAAATTGGAGACGTCGTAGCACTCGATACGATGAGGTCGGCATGCGAGTTTACAGGCTCGCTCAATCTCCTCCATGGCGGCTTCGAGGCTTTCCTTCGCCAGCAGACGCTGTTCCAACCCGAGCCGCGCATTCCGGGTCGCAATCTCGACCAGTTGCCGAATCGCTCCACGCTGAGGAACCTGGATCCTGACCCGATGACGCGAGCGTTCGCGCAACCAGTCGACGAGCACCTCCGGATCCTCGACGGAACTCGAGGCCAGAATTTCCCGCGGCGGCTCCCGATCTTCCCGCCCGGCGTAATACTGCCCGAGAAAGGATGAGAGCACGGCGCCGTCATCGAGTTGAACGTGGGAAAATGCGTAATCCTCGGCTCCCATCACCCTGCCCTCGCGAACCTGGAGCACCTGGACGTTCACCTCCCCGCCCTCGCGAGCCAGACCAAAGACATCCCGCTCCCGACTCTTGTTGCTGACGATCTGTTGCGATTCAAGGGTAGTCTCGACCGCCGTGATGCGATCGCGCAGGCGGGCCGCCTCCTCGAAGCGTTCCCCCTCTGCCGCTTCCTGCATGCGGTCGGTCAACCTCCGCACCAATTGTTCTGAACGCCCCTTCAGGAAGAGCATCGTGCCGCGCACCTGCTCATCGTAGGCGGCTCGCTCCGCCAGACCGCAGCAGGGGCCGAGGCAGCGGCCCATCTCGAATTCGATGCAGGGTCGACCCCGGCGCGCATAATCCTGGAACGTCGCCGCACTACACGAACGCAGGGGAAAGAGCCGGCGCAGATTCGAAAGCGATTCCTTGAGTCCCACACTGGAGGTATAGGGCCCGAAATAGAGCGCTCCGTCCCTGCGAAAGCGGCGTACGGTACCCACCCGCGGCCATTCCTCCTTCAGGTCAAGGCGAAGCCCCAGATACTGCTTATCATCCCGCAACTTGACGTTGAAAACCGGCTTATGGCGCTTGATCAACTCATTCTCGAGGAGCAATGCCTCCTTCACATTCGCGGTGACCAGCACCTCGAGATCTGCGACGCGCTCCATCAGGGCCGGGATCTGCAGGCGCCCATCCCCGCCGGCCAGGTATTGGCGAATGCGCACGCGGAGATTCTGGGCCTTGCCGACGTAGAGAACGGTGCCTCGCTCGCTCTTGAATTGATAGATTCCGGGCCCCTTGGGCACTCTGGCGGCCTTCTCCTCCAGGGCGCGTCGCTTGGCGGCAGAGGGCATCCTCAGGTCAGTCGGAGGCGTTGGGCCTCCAACCCCCGGATGCGATCGCGCAGATCCGCCGCGCGCTCGAAGTCCAATTCGCCGGCGGCGGACTTCATCTCCTCGCGCAGGGTCTCGATGAGCGGCAGCAGTTCATGGGGCGGGATCGCGTCGCCACCCGAATCACTCTCCACCTCCACCGTGACATAGTCCGCATTCCAGATCGAATCCTGCAGACTGGAGATGCGCTTCTTCACGGTTTCGGGAGTAATCCCATGCTCTTCGTTGTAGCGGCTCTGGGCTACGCGGCGTCTCTGCGTCTCTTCCAGGGTGCCCCGGATCGAATCCGTCTCCTTGTCTGCGTAGAGGATGACGCGACCCTCGACATTGCGCGCCGCCCGGCCGATGGTCTGGATCAGCGAGCGCTCGGAACGAAGAAAACCCTCTTTATCCGCGTCCAAGATCGCGACCAGGGCCACCTCGGGAATATCCAGCCCTTCGCGCAGGAGATTGATCCCCACCAGCACGTCGAATTGGCCCTCGCGGAGTTCGCGGATCAATTCCATTCGTTCGATCACCTTGATATCACTATGCAGGTAACGAATTCGGACACCAAGGTCGGCGTAGTATTCCGAGAGTTCCTCGGCCATGCGCTTCGTCAAGGTGGTGATCAGGACCCGGCTCCCCGCCTCCGCAGCACGCCGAACCTCGTCGAGAAGGTCGTCCACCTGGCCGCTCGCCGGACGCACCTCCACCAGGGGATCGAGGAGTCCCGTGGGACGAATCACCTGCTCGACGACCACCCCATCCGAGTGTTCGAGTTCGTATTCCGCCGGCGTGGCCGAGACGTAGACTCGCTCCCTGGCACGGGCCTCCCATTCCTCAAAATTCAGCGGGCGATTGTCCAGCGCCGACGGCAGCCGCCAGCCGAATTCGACCAGGGTTTCTTTGCGCGCGCGATCTCCCCGGGACATCCCGCCCACCTGGGAGACCCCGATATGACTCTCATCCATGACCACCAGCGTATCCTCGGGGAGATAGTCGAAAAGCGTATAGGGGGTCTGGCCGGCCTGGCGCCCGTCGAGCCAACGGGAGTAGTTTTCGACACCGTGGCAGAATCCCAATTCCTCCAGCATCTCGATATCGTATAGGGTGCGGGTCTCGAGGCGCTGGGCTTCCAATAGTTTTCCATCGCTCTTGTAGTAGGCCAGCCTTTCCTCGAGTTCAGAGCGAATCCCCTCGACCGCCCCCTTCAACCGTTCCGCCGTGGCCACGTAATGACTGGCGGGATAGATCATCGCACGCAGGGGGCGAGCCATGACCTTGCCGCGCAGAGGATCAATTTCGGCAATGGCTTCCACTTCATCCCCGAAGAACTCGATCCGGATGGCTCGCTCACTCTCATATTGTGGAAAGATTTCAACCACGTCACCCCGCACCCGAAAGGTACCGCGATGGAAGTCATGATCGTTGCGGGTGTAGAGCATATCCACCAGCCTGCGAAGCAAATCCTCGCGAACCAATTGCATGCCGGCTTCCAGGTAGACGTGCATCGAACCGTAATTTTCCGGAGCGCCCAGACCATAGATACAGGAAACGCTGGCGACCACGAGCACATCTCTTCGCGTCAGGATCGAATGCGTCGCAGAATGCCGAAGCTTGTCGATCTCATCGTTGACGTGGGAATCCTTCTCGATGTAGGTATCGCTCGAGGGAATATAGGCTTCGGGCTGATAGTAGTCGTAATAGGAGACGAAATACTCAACCGCGTTCTCGGGAAAGAGCTCACGGAATTCTTCGTAGAGTTGCGCGGCCAGGGTCTTGTTGGGAGACATCACGAGCGTCGGTCGATTGAGCTTTTCCACCAGGCAGGCAATCGTGAAAGTCTTGCCACTTCCCGTAACTCCCAGAAGAGTCTGATGCCGATCCCCGCGTGCGACTCCCGCCAGCAACTCGGCGATCGCCTGGGGTTGATCGCCCGAGGGCTCGTATTCCGAGACCAGACTAAAGGCCCGTTCGCTCACGCCCGCCTCCAGCGCGGCCCCTCCGGTGTATCGATGATTTCGATGCCCTCGGCCTGCAATTCCTCACGAATCTGATCGGCTCGCTCGAAATCCCGACTCGCTCGCGCCCGCTCCCGCTCCGCGAGCACGCCATCGATGCGTGGATCCTCCTCCAGCGGCTCTTCGACCGCTCGCGCCTCGCCCAACCCCAATCCCAGGATCACGTCGAAGGCGAGCAGCAACTCCCGACGGTCCGGGGCGGAAAGATCGCGATTGCGAACCACATCCCAGAGGACGGCGAGGGCCTGGGGGGCGTTCAGATCGTCGGCCATGGCCTCTCGAAAACGCTTGCGATGGGGCGCCTGGATCTCGGCATCACCTTCGCCCTCCTCCCGCCTCAATTCGAGAGCGAGGGCGACCAGTCGAGCATATCCCCGGGCCGCCGCCTGCATGGCCTCCTCGTTGAAGGTCTGCTGCTGGCGGTAATGGGCCTGAAGAAAGAAATAGCGAAAGGCCAGAGGTGCGAAGCCCAGCGCTTCCAGATCGGAAAGAGTCTTCACATTGCCTCGGGATTTCGACATCTTCTCGCCGCCAAAATCCAGGAACTCATTATGCAGCCAATATTGCACCCACGGATGCAGATCGAATGCGCACTCGCTCTGGGCCACCTCGTTCGTATGATGCACGGTCGCCAGATCGATTCCGCCCGTGTGGATATCGAAGCTCTGCCCGAGATAGCGGCTGCTCATCGCCGAACATTCGAGATGCCAACCCGGAAATCCCCGACCCCAGGGTGAGTCCCATTCCTGAAGGCGGCGCAGATCGGGATCGGCAAACTTCCAGATCGCGAAATCAGCCGGTTGACGCTTCCCCGCGACCTGCTGGATCCTTTCGCCCCCGCTCTGGCCCGCGAGATCCAGCCCCGCGAGATCCGGGTAGCGGGGAAAACGCGAGATATCGAAATAGACGCCATCTTCGATCCGGTAGAGATAGCCCCCGGCTTCGAGTTTCAGACCGAGATCGATCTGCTCCCCGATATGTTCCGTGGCCTTGGGATTGTGTTCGGGTTCGATGCAATTGACGGCGGCACGGTCCCGCCGCCACATGTCGGTATATCGCTGGGCGATTTCCTCGGCACTTTCCCCGGAGCGTCGCGCCGCCATCTCCATCTTGTCTTCGCCCTCATCGGCGTCCGAGACAAGATGTCCCACATCCGTAATATTGATGACATGGGTGATCTCCAAGCCCTCGCTGGCCAGAAAACGTCGCAGCAGATCGGCAAAGAGCTGTGAACGAATATTGCCGATATGCATCGGGCCGTAGACCGTGGGCCCGCAGGTATAAATCCCTACCCGCCCCTCCTCGAGGCTCTCGAAGACGCGCTTGCTCCGAGTTCGGGTATCGTAAAAGACGATCTCGCTCACGGGCCCCCACTCCTGCCGCTCCCGCGGCGTAATCGCTTGCCATCCCCCGGCAGAAGATGCCTCATCGCTCGCCCGCTCCCGAATTCGCTTCGAGCGCGGATTCAATCAGGACCACGGCCAATGCCGCCATGCCTTCTTCACGCCCGAGGGCGCCGAGACGATCCGCACTCTTCAACTTGAGATTGATGCGAGAGGGATCCGCGTCGAGAAGCTGGGATAGATTCTCTTCCATCGCCGCCTGGTGGGAAGCCAGTCGCGGCGCCTGGGCGATCAGGGTGCAATCCAGATTCCCGATCCGCCAGCCGCGATCACGCATCCGGATCGCGACCTTTTCCAGGATCAGGCGACTCGAAATCCCAGCCAGGGATTCATCCTGGGAGGGGAAATGACGTCCCAGATCCCCTTCGCCCAGGGCGCCCAGCAGGGCGTCCGCGACCGCGTGCAGGACCACATCGCCATCCGAATGCCCCTCCAAACCCCGTGGCGCGGGAATCGTCTCCCCCCCCAGAACCAGCGGCCGCCCGTCCACCAGGCGATGACTGTCGAATGCCTGGCCAATCCTCATGCTGCATCTCCCTCGGCGGCGAGCCAGCTTTCGGCCAGGAGCAGGTCCGAGGGCCGCGTAATCTTCAGATTCTCCGGATGCCCCTCGGCCACGCGAACCACGACGCCCAGCCGCTCCACCAACTGCGCATCGTCGGTGGCATTGAAACCGTCACTTCGAGCCTTGGCGAGGCCCTCCTCGAGCAGCCCCCTGCGAAAGACCTGGGGAGTCTGGGCGAGCCAATGCAGAGCGCGGTCCGGGGAGTCCTCCACCGCGCCAGCGCGCACACGCTTGAGGGTATCGCCGATCGGAATCGCCAGCAGCGCGGCGCCGCATTCCCGGCCGAGGGCCAGCACCCGCTCGACCGCCTCGACGCGAACCAGGCAACGCGCCGCATCGTGGATCATGACCCACTCCACCGCCTCGGGAAGCGCCGCAAGACCTGCCGCGACCGAATCTTGGCGTTCGGCACCGCCGACGACGGGTGCGGCGAGTCGCGGATCCGTCGGCCCCACCAGCGCGCGATAACGATCCTGGTCCTCCCGGGCCAGTACCGGCTGAAGATGATCGATCCCCGGCACCCTCAACAGAATATCCAGGGAACGCTCCAGGAGCGTTCGCCCGCGAAGCGGCACATAGGCCTTGGGAATGCCAGCGCCGAGGCGCAGGCCGCGCCCGGCCGCCAGAACCAGAACTGCGGTCTCCATCACGAGAGAATAGAGCGGTCGCTCCAGACGTGCCTCCAAGGGGCCGAGGGCTTCCCGGGCAAGAATGCTGCCGGCGGGCGGCCAATCGCTTGCCTGTACCGCACCTGCTTGGGCCACACTTGGCTGGACCGCACTTGGCTGGACCACACTTGCCTGGACCACAAAGGGAAGCGCTCACAAAAAAGGCGACCCGGCGCCGCATCCGGTACAGTCCTCCGCCGGAGGAAGTCATGGCGACGCGAAAAAACGCATGGGGACGATCCCCACTTCGGCTGATGGGGATGACGACGTCTATCGTGCTGCTGAATACTCTTTCCCCCGCGGCCCAAGTGGCGCCCGCGGCCGAAGCGGTCACTGCTGGCGAACCCACTGCAACGGGAAATCGGCCGCTGAGCATGGAGGAAGCGATCGCCCTGGCGATCCAGAACAACCTGGACGTTCAGGTGAACCGCTATTCCCCCTACGCATCCGAACTGGCAAGTGAGGCGGCCTGGGGGGCCTATGATCCGGTTTTCAACGGCGACATCAGCTACGTGGACCAGGCCGCGGACAATACCTTTTCGTTGAGTACCGCCGACCTCTCCGAAGTCGATCAACTGGGAGGCACGGCGGGACTCTCGGCGCTGATCCCCTACGTGGGCGCCTCGGTCAGCCTTGAATTCGATGCTTCCCGCACGCATACGAACAGCACCATCGAAGCTCTCAGCCCGAAATACGATTCGGGCCTTACCCTGGGTGCCAATCTGCCTCTGCTCCGCGGGCTGATCTGGAACCAGCCCTGGACCCTCGTAAAGACGAGCCGGCTCGCCTACGAGGCCGACGTTCAAAACTTCAGCACTTCGATCATGGATATCGTTCAATCGGTGATCAATCGCTATTGGAGACTGGTCGCGTCCAAGGAACAGCTGCGGGTGGCCGAGAAGAGCCTCGAAAACAATCGGGCCCTGGTAGAGCAGACCCGGGTGCAATATCGCGTCGGTGTCGTTTCCAAGGTGGAAGTCGTGCAGGCCGAAGCCGGAGCGGCCAATAGCGAGTTCAACCTGATCGTAAGCCGCAATGATTACCTCGACGCCCAGGACGCCCTGATCGCGACCGTCCTCGGCACCCAGTTGCACGCCGATACCCAAATTGCCTTCAACCCCACGGACAACCCCGTCTACGTGGCCCACGAGGCGATCGATCTGAACCAGGCGGTCGATCGCGCTTTCGCGAATCGGCCGGAACTGGCCGCCGCCCAGAAGCAGATCGACCAACTCGAGGTCGCCCTGCATTTTGCGAAAAACCAGATCCTGCCCCAACTCGACCTCAGCCTTCGCTATCGCGCCCTGGGCACCTCGGGCCGGCAGAATCCCGATCTCTTCGATTTCCAGACCGGCCAACCCGCCCTCCCCGGCTCTGTGAAAGAGGGGGGATTTGGGGACACTTTTGATTCCTACTACCAGTCTCCCCGCGAAGTCACCGCGATGGGAGTTTTCTCCCTTCCCCTCGGCAATACGGCGGCCAGGAAGAATGCCAGCAAGGCGCAAATCGAATTGCGCCAGGCCCGCACCCGCATCGCGCGCCTGCGCCAGCAGATCATCCTCTCCGTGCGTGGCTCCGCCCGGGGGCTCAGGGCGGCGGCCCTGGGGGTCGAGGCGGCCGAGAGGCGGAGAATCGCCGCCGAGGAGCAGTTGCGAGCCGAGAGGATCCGGCTCGAACACGGGGAATCGACTCCCTTCGACGTTCTCCAGCGCGATCGCGATCTGGTCGACGCCGAGAGCCAGAAAATCGCCGCCCTGCAATCCTATAGGGTCTCCCAGGCCGCACTCCAGCGCGAGGAAGGGACTATCCTGGAGGATCGGGGTGTGGTGATCGAGAATGTCCGTAAAATGGACTGAAGTCGGAGTTCATCATGGCGCTATTTGGCAACAAGAAGAATCAAGGCAGTGAGGGTCGGGAGGCGGAGTCCGCCTCTCGTCCTGGAACCCGAACCGGAGCGGAGCGGAGTGCTTCCGCTGCTGGGCCGGGGGGGACGAATGTCAACCGAGCCGGCCGCAAGAGTGATAGCGCGCGTGCTGGCGGTTCCAAGGGCGGCTCAGCACCGCCCACTAGGGGGAAGACCGTGGCCACCATCGGCGAGTCGATCATCTTCAAGGGCGAACTGTCGGGCAAGGAAGACCTCGAGGTCAACGGTACGGTCGAGGGCGATCTCAAGCTGCCCGAGAATACACTGACGATCGGGGAAACCGGTCACCTCAAAGCATCGGTGACGGCCAAATCCATTCTGGTCGTGGGCCGGGTCACGGGGAACGTCGCGGCGACGGAACGTATCGAGATCGAGGCCTCCGGCATCGTCGAGGGCGATATCCGCGCCCCTCGCCTGCTCGTTCAGGAGGGGGCCGTCATCGACGGAACCATCGAGATGACCTCTCAGAAGACCGCCGCCGCCTCGAAGGCATCGGAAACTCCGGCGCCGCGCAGCAGCACCGCATCGGCCGTCGGCACCCAGGGAACGCTGCCTCAATCGCCGAACTGAATCGCCGAACTGAATCGCCGAACTGAATCGCCGAACTGAAT
>CAYTAT010000017.1:26334-47301 GCA_964435795.1 uncultured Spirochaetaceae bacterium | reverse complement strand
ATCGCCGAACTGAATCGCCGAACTGAATCGCCGAACTGAATCGCCGAACTGAATCGCCGAACTGAATCAGCCGAACTGAATCAGCCGAGCTGAATCGGAGACGCTCTCAGTTCGCCGCGGCGGCCCTGGCTGACCCTCTGTCCTCCAGCAGCAGGAGGACGGGCGATGCGATGTAGACCGACGAATAGGTGCCGACCACGACGCCGATGAGCATCGCCAGGGCGAAGGGGCGGATCACTTCGCCGCCGAGGAAGTAGAGGCAGAAAAGTGCGACCAGGGTAGTTCCCGAGGTCAACACCGTGCGCGCGAGTGTCTGGTTCACGCTCAGATTCAGAACCTCGGGTAGATCCGCCTTGGTTCGAAGCTCCAGATTCTCGCGAATACGATCGTAGATGATGATCGTATCGTTCAGGCTATAGCCGAGAATCGCCAACATGGCGGCCAGCACGCGCAGGTCAAATTCGAAGCCCAGGATCACGAAGATCCCGCCCGTGACAAGCAGATCGTGAACCACGGCCACAACGGCTCCCGGCGCAAAGCGCGAACTGAAGCGAAAGCCGACGTAGAACATGATCACCAGGGCGGCCCAGAGAAGAGAGAGCAGGCCATCCGTCCGCAATTCTTCGCCCACCCGGGGGCCGACGAAATCAACGCGCTGCACCGTCAACGGGCCGACCTGTTCGCGAAGTTCGGCTTCGATCATGGCGATTCGATCCGGCAGGGCCCCGGGTTCCTCCGCAACGGCCTCTTCATCCGACACCGCCGGGGCGAGTTCCTCCTCAACCTCAACGGCCTCTTCATCCGACACCGCCAGGGGAACTTGCTCCCCCTTGAATTTGATCAGAAATTCGCTCATCGAAGCCGCACCGAAGCGCACGACGGTGGGCGCCTCGACGACGGCCAGATTGTTCAGGGCCATGCGAATGCTTCCCTCATCGACCGCTATCCCCTCAGCGAAACGAACCTGCATCTCCGTGCCGCCGTCGAAGTCGACACCCAGCTGAATTCCCCGGATGGGGATGGCCGCCAGGGAAATCAGCAGCACCAGGGATGAGAGAAGAGCGCAGAGCTTGCGCTTCCCAATGAAGTCAATGTGCGTTCCAGGCGGAATGATCTCGAAGGGCAACTCGATTCTCCCTAGATGGACAGTTGCGGAACCGTGCGGGTCCCGGGATAAATCTGGAATAGAGTACGCGTCAGAACAAGTGCGGAAAATACGCTGGTCACGATCCCGATCGAGAGGGTCACGGCGAAACCCTTGATGGGACCCGTGCCAAATTCAAAGAGGATCAGTGCCGTGAACAAGGTCGTGAGGTTGGCGTCCAGCACCGTCCACGTCGCCTTGTTGAAACCCGTCGCCACTGCGGCACGGGGCATCTTGCCTCCCCGTAATTCCTCGCGAATTCGCTCGAAGATGATGACGTTCGCATCCACCGCCATGCCCACGGTCAGCACCAGCCCGGCGATTCCGGGCAGCGTCAGGGTCGCCTCGAAGAGCGACATGACTCCCATCAGGATGACCAGGTTGAAGACCAGGGCGAGGCTCGCGTAGAGGCCCGAAATCCGATAGTAGAGCGAGGCGAAGCAGAGCACGAGGAAGAGACCCGCAACCGAGGCCTGGGTGCCCGAATCGATCGAATCCTGGCCGAGAGCCGGACCTACCGTTCGCTCCTCCTCGATGATGACGGGCACCGAAAGTGCGCCGGCTCGCAGCACGACCGCCAGATCGGCCGCCTGCTGCACGGTATAGCGACCCGTGATCTGGCCTCGCGTCGAGATCCGGCTGCGAATCACCGGGGCGCTATAGACATTTCCGTCCAGGATGATCGCCAGCAGACGCCCGATACTCTTCTCCGTGAGATCCCCGAAGATCCGTCCCCCCTCCGGATTGAATTGAAAATTGACGAGGGGGCGCTGCTGGGGATCATAATTCATACGCGCGTCGTCGAGATAGTCGCCGGTGATATCCGCCTGCTCGCGCAACAGGTATGCGGCCACCACCTGATCCGTTTCGGGATCCAGTTCCAGGCCGATTTCCTGCTCTTCCTCGATTCCATCGGGATATTTGGCGAGCAGGGTCTCCTCGTTCTCAGCTTGATCGAGAACGATCTTGAATTCCAGGAAGCCCGTCGATTTCAATAATTCGCGCGCCCTTCCCCGGTCGATCTGGCCACCGGGTATCTGGACCAGTACCCGATCGGTACCCTGGCGGGTCACGATCGAATCCGGGATGCCTCGAATCGGATCGTCGATCCGACGGCGCAGCACCTCCAGCACCTGGGCCATCGTGCGTTCACGGATCTCCTGGGTCCAGTCGGCGCTCAATCCATAGCGAAAGGACTGCTGGCCCGGATCGAGACTCTCCAATACGCCCATATCGTCGATGGCCTTCCGGAGCGACTCCAGATCAGTCGATTCCCCGGTCTCGATCTGGATCGCCCCCTCCTCGACCCGCATCCGAACCGCCTGAATGCCGTCTTCCTCCATGCGCAGGCGAATCGCGTCACGCAGATATTCCAATTCATGGGTAATGGCCGCTTCTAGTTCCACGCCCACCACCCAGTGAATGCCTCCCTGAAGATCGAGACCAAGACGCAGGCCATTATCGGGCCAGAATTCGCTCTCTACGCGTTCTTCCTTCGGGATAAAATTCCCCATCGCCAGATAGGAAAACGTCACGACCAGGACCAGAAGCGATAGGATCTTCCAATTCAGACTGCTCACTCGGATGCACCTCCTTCATCGCTGCCCGCTTTCGTCACCTGGCTGACTCCCGATCGCGCCAGATCCACCTCAACCCGGGCCCCTCCCTTCACGCGAGCGATCTCCACCGTGAGCGAATCATCGGAGACCGCCGTCACGACACCGTGAATGCCACCCGAGGTGAGAATCTTATCCCCCCGAACCAGGGCCTTGATACTCGCTTCTCGTTCCTTCTGCTGACGCTGTTGGGGGCGGATCGTGAGGAAATAAAAGATCATGATGATCGCACCGATCATCAGGAAGAAACTCGGATCCGAGGCGCCGGGCTCGGCCTGTGCCTGGAGCAATACCGTCGATTGAGTTGCGTTCACTATCTGCCTTCCCGAGATGTCATGGAGTTCATCGAATTGGCCCCACTCCGGCCGCATTCGAATTCGAGAACGGAGTTCCCCCCATCCCCAAGCGCGCCGAGGCGTCATCCCGCGGAATAATGGGTCCCACGGAGTCCCCTCCCCAGGATCTCAACTGCGTCCCGGGATAGAATGTAACGAGAATCTCGGGGTAGAGGGCTCCATCGAGGGCCATCCTGCGCGCCCCCCACTGACTCATCCCCACCCCGTGGCCACTGCCCGACCCGCTCAGCACGAATCCCCCCTCAACCGCCTCGATCTCGAAGAGCGTGCTGCGAACTTTTGCAGTTCCCAGGGCCGCCCTCAATTGGCGCCCCGAGAGGCTGACCTCTCCTCCCGAACCTCGAAGCCGGATCTCGCGAACTCGGCCGCTCTCAGACCTCGCCACGATCTCCGCCTCCAGCACGGAACCCACCGCTCGTCCTTCCGCCTCGACGACTCGCTCCAGTGTGGTCCGGGAAATCTCCGTCTGCCAGTACGTATCGGGGGAGCCGTGCTCCCGCTTGACCGCAATACTTCTCAGATAGGCAAGATCCCGCCCCCAAACCTCCCCCGCACTCGCCGTCTGGCCACCTGAGGCCGAATGGAAGACGGCCAGGATGGGAGCTTCCCGCCAGGAAAGCACCTCACAGCGGGTGGCCTCCACGGCCCGTCGGATCGAATCGGGGACTCCATTCGGCCGGAAGACCTGGCTCCGGGTTCCGGACTCCAGGTGATAGGCGCGTTCGGCATGGACGGAACGCTCGTGAAGCGCGTAGGTGCGGCTCACAACGGCCTGAGCGCGCAGGGCCTCACCGCCCCACAGGGCCGGCATTTCACCATGCAGCGCCCCCCCCACGTATTGCTCCAGCGGAAGTTCAGCGATCACCGCCAGTTGGCCCTTCCGCGGCCGAACTTCGACGATCCCCGGCAGCGGCCTATCACCGCTCTGTGTCGATGCCCATTCACCACGCCACCCCTCCGCGACCTGGCCATTCACGCGAATCGAGGTTGGCCCGTCGGTCTCAATCCGATAATTCCGGCCCCCGGAGACAATCTCGACGGGCGCACGACTGAGTTCGAGCAGGACCCGAATCGGAGTATCACAGCTCGAATCCGCCCCGACCGGCACGGCAAGAGCCAGCAGCCCCGCCACGAAGGCGGCAACCACCCACGGCCCCCTCACCACCTTCTGCAGCGGCCTCACTTCCCTCGGAATCACCCCCATGGCGCGGTGATATCGCACGTACTGGCGCTCCGGTCAAGGAGTCGGGCCCTGCCCAGAGTTCCGGGGAGCGATTCGGACCAGTCAGAGGCTGCCGCGAATGGCCTCGGCACGATCCGTACTTTCCCAGGGGAAGTTCGAGTCCTCGCGCCCGAAGTGGCCGTGGTAGGACGTCGCCCGGTAGATCGGACGTCTCAAATTCAGCGTTTCCTCGATGCCCCGGGGCGTCAGATCAAAGTGTTTTCGAACGAGTTTTTCGAGCTGGGCCGAGTCCATGCTGCTGGTTCCGAAGCTGTCGATCAGGATCGAAACGGGTTCGGCGACTCCGATCGCGTAGGCGAGTTGCACCTCGCAGCGTCGAGCGGCCCCGCCGGCCACGAGATTCTTGGCCACGTAGCGGCTCGCATAGGCGCCGCTGCGATCCACCTTCGACGGATCCTTGCCCGAGAAGGCCCCTCCCCCGTGGCGACCCATTCCCCCGTAAGTATCCACGATGATTTTGCGCCCCGTCAGTCCGGCGTCTCCCATCGGCCCGCCCACGACGAAGCGCCCTGTCGGGTTGACGTGGAGAGTCGTTTCATCGTCGAGCAACTGCGCGGGCAAAGTCGTCCGGATGATCCTCTCGGTGATCTCGTCTCGCAATTGATCGTACTTGACATCCGGCGAATGTTGGGTCGAAACCACGACGGTATCGATGCGTCCGGGCGCTCCATCCGAATCGTATTGGACCGTAACCTGGCTCTTGGCATCCGGGCGCAGGTACTCGAGTTCCCCGGACTCAAAGCAGGCGCGATGCGCCTCCATCAACTGGTGCGCGTAGCGGATCGGGGCCGGCATCAATTCAGGGGTTTCATCGCATGCGTAGCCGAACATCATGCCCTGATCGCCCGCGCCCTGTTCCTTATGCAACCCCTCCCCTTCACTGACCCCCTGGGAGATGTCGGGGGACTGCCTGCCGAGGGAGACCAGGACGGCGCAGCTCGAGGCATCGAATCCCATCTCGGAACTCGTGTAGCCAATGTCGTGCACGACGTTTCGTACCAGCGGCGAAATTTCCACCTGTGCGGACGTCGTGACTTCGCCGCAGACGAGGATCATTCCAGTCGTGGTCGCGGTCTCACAGGCAACGCGCGAGGAGGGATCCTGGGCCAACATGGCGTCCAGAACCGCGTCGGAAATCTGGTCGCACATCTTGTCGGGATGCCCCATCGAAACGGATTCCGATGTGAACAGGGTGGGGGTTGCCATCGCATTTGCCTCCTGAATGGGAATTCATCCGTCCCCCGCTCACGCGGGGATGACACTCGCTGGCCCCGCACCATCGAGCTGACGCCGCCATGCGTCGAGAATCGAAAGTCGAAGGGGGAGAGTCGAGTGCCAAGCCGAAAGTGGTAAGTGGAAAGTGGAGCCAGCGCAGCTTAGCGAGTCGAAGCGTTCAGGAAACCCCCTGCCCCCCACCCTCGGGATCCTCCAGCAGGGCGCCCAATTCCCTTACCGCGACCTCGGCATCGGCGCCCTCGGCGCGAATGCGAAGCGTGGTCCCCTGGGCGGCCGCCAGGGAGAGAATCGAGAGAACACTCGAACCGCTCACCCATTCGTCTTCTCGGGCCACGCTGATCTCGCAATCGTAATGGCCCGCCAAAGCCACGAATTTTCCGGCGGGACGGGCATGAAGTCCCAATTCTGCACGGACCGTGAACTCCGCTTCAGCCGATGAAGAAGGCTTCAAGTCTTCCCTCCCTCGGGCAATAACTGGCTTGCGACGGAGATGTTGCGCTGGCCGTATTCCTTCACGAATGTCGCGAGTTCATCCAGGGGTTTCGTTTCCCGAAAGGTCGCCAGCTTGACCAGCATCGGCAGGTTGATGCCCGTCACGACCTCCACGTTATGCTCTTCATGGAAGGAAAGCGCCACATTCGAGGGCGTCCCGCCGAACATATCGGTGAGAATCAGAACTCCTTCACCCCGATCCACTGCCCGAATACTCGACAGGATCTTCGCCCGCATCTCATCCAATGCTTCGCTCGGATCGAGGGAAACGGCCTCGAAATCCGGCGCATCGGGAATGATCAGCCGTAGCGCCTGGAGAAATTCTGTTCCGAGCCCGTAATGGGTCACGATCACAACGCCAATCTTCATGCCAGCTTCTCCGCATCTCGGTGGGCCAGGTTTACCTCTCGGCCCATTTCGCACAACCAATCCCCCAATGCCTCCACAATCGCCACGGAGCGGTGGCGTCCGCCGGTGCAACCGATCCCGATCGTGACGTACGCCTTCCCCTCTCCATCGTAAAGGGGGAGAAGATAGGCGATAAACCCCTTCAGGCGATCCAGGAATTCCGTTCCTCGATCGCTCTCGATCACATACCTGGCCACGGCGGAGTCGGACCCTGTGAGCGGTCGCAGATCCTCCTCGAAGTAGGGATTGGGCAGGAAACGCATATCGAAGAGCAACTCCACGGCCTGGGGTGTTCCGTACCGAAAGCCAAAAGAGGTGAGATTGATCACCGTGGGACGAACTTCACCCAGAACGTAGGAGGTGACGAGAGCCTTCAACTCGTGCACGTTGAGCGCGCTGGTGTCGATTACGTGATCCGCCAGGCTCGCTGCATCCGCGAGAAGTGCCCTTTCGAGTTCCACCCCCCTCACGACCCCTTCCTCCGGCGCCAGGGGATGAACGCGCCGGGTCTCGCGATAGCGCTGCTCGATCACCGCATTCGAAGTATCAAGAAAGATGACTTCGACCGCGCCCCCCCCTTCGCGCAAGCGTTTCGCAACCCGGGGAAAGCTATCCAGAAAGCGCGCCTCCCGGGTATCCAAGGCCAGGGCGATCTTGTCGATCGGGGGCTGCGACTGGGTACAGAGGCTGACGAATTGAGGCACGAGTTCAGCGGGGAGATTGTCGACGCAGTAGAAACCCAGATCCTCCAGCGCTGCCATCGCCGTACTCTTTCCGCTCCCGGAAAGCCCCGCCACGAAGACGAGCCTGGAGGCGATATCCGCGCTCATGGTCCCTCACCTGCAATTCCATGCGCCGACTCCCGGGTCTTCTCGCGCAGTCGATCATCCAGTCGGCGCGCAGCATTGATTCCCATTTTTCGCCGCAACAGATCCCGTACCGCAACCTCGACCAGGGTCGCCATGCTGCGGGCCGGTCGAACCGGCAGCGTCAGCGCGGGAAGAGGAACTCCCAGGACTTCCTCGATCGGACGGTCGAGACCGATCCGTTCATAATCGAAGCCATCCCTCCACGCTTCCAATTGGCAGATCAATTCCACGCGCGACTCGTTGCGAACGGATTCCGGCCCGTATAGATCGCTGATATTGAGCAAGCCAATGCCCCGCAATTCCATATAATGCCGGATCAGATCCGGAGCACGCCCCCGCAGTTCCGGCGCGGGCTCACCCTCACCATGAGTCCTGAGCAGCACGACGTCATCCGCCACGAGGCCGTGTCCGCGCTGAACCAATTCCAGGGCGCACTCGCTTTTGCCCACCCCGCTATCCCCGCGCAGAAGCACACCGACATTCAGTACCTCTACCAGCGCAGCGTGAATCTGAAACTCCACTCGCCTCCCCACCTTGCCCTTGAGCGCCCCCGCGGGCTCGAAGCTCAAAACTTCGCGTCTTCCTCCTCGATGATCGCGAAGATATCCTTGAGGCTGCCCGCTTCGGAGAGCTTCTTGCGAAAATCCGGATCCCGACAAAAGCGGGAGATGCGCGCCAGCGCTTTCAAATGCTGCCCTCCCGAATGCTCGGGGACGACCAGCAGAAAAAATAGATGCGTGGGCTGTCCGTCGATGGATTCGAAGTCGAGGCCCGGCCGGCTACGCGCAAATCCGGCCACCAGGCCATCCAATCCCGGCAGCTTTCCGTGGGGAATGGCGACGCCCTCCCCGATCCCCGTGCTCTGCAGGGCTTCGCGCTCACGCAGGACCTCGAGCAGGCGATCCGGCTCCACTGAAGAGACAGCGTCAGCCAGGGACCGCGCCATCTCCTCCAATACTGCACTCTTGGAATCCGAAGTCACGTCCAGGATTACCGCATCCCGAACGAGGATATCCATGATCTTCATCCAGCCTCCTCGCTTGGCGGCCGGAAATTTATCCCACTATCGGATCTCCCGCCGCTGGCTCGACGAAAGGATATTCATTTGCTCCCGGTACTTGGTCACGGTTCTCCGGGCGATATCGATATTCACGCCCCTGAGTTCTTCCGCGATTCGCTGGTCGGAAAGAGGCCTGGCCCCGTCCTCTCCGGCCACGAGCAGCCGAATCTTCTGCTTGACGGCCTCGCTGGACACCGCCTCGCCCTCCAGGCTGCCAATCGACGAATTGAAGAAATATTTCAGCTCGTAGATCCCCTGGGGAGTGTGGACGTATTTATTGGTGGTGACCCGACTGACGGTCGATTCGTGCATTTCAATGTCGTCGGCGACATCCCTCAGATTGAGGGGCTTGAGACAATTCACCCCATTTTCGAAGAAACTTCGCTGGTGGCGCAGGATGCTTTTGGTGACCTTGTAGATCGTCTGCTGCCTCTGATGGATGGATTTGATCAGCCAAATGGCCGAGCGCACTTTATCCTGCACATAATCTCGGGTCTCACGATTTTCCTTGGCGTTCGTTCCGGCTCCCCCGATCACGTTCTTGTAGACCTTGTTGACCCTAAGCCTGGGCAAACCGTCCTCGTTCAGGGATACGTGAAATTCATCACCCAGGCGATAGACATAGATATCGGGCGTAATATAAACGGGGTCATCACCCCCGAAAGCCCGAGCCGGGCGGGGTTCGAGGCCCGCGACCAGACGCACGGCCTTGCCCACTTCTTCCATGCTGGCCTCCAGCAGCCGAGTCAACTTTCGGAAGTCTCTCTTCTGCAGTAGAGCCAGGTGCTGATCCACAATTTCGACGACCAGCGGGTCGTCGATGCTGAAGAACTCGAGTTGTAGATTCAAACACTCCCGCAAATCGCGCGCCGCCACTCCGGGCGGGTCGAGGCGCTGCACCTTTGCAAGAACACTTTCGACCGCTTCGACCTCGGAATTTGCCTGCACGGCGAGTTCTTCCAGGGTCGCGCATAGATACCCGCGATCGTCGAGATTCCCGATGATCCATTCCGCAACGGCGATTTCATCCGGGTTGAAGTCGGAGAGTTGAATCTGCCACTCCAGATGTTCCGTGAGGCTCGGCCCACGGGTCAACGTCGATTCCAGGCTCGGCCGCTCCTGATCATCTCCCCGGACTCCCCCCTCCAACCCCGTCTGGGGATGGGAGTCCATGTAGGCATCCCATTCGACATCGGCAATTTTTTCCGCCTGGGAAGGCCCCTCCGTCGATTCCGAATCGGCGTTGGGCGGTAGGGTTTCATCGAGCCCGAAGTCCATCGTCTCTCCGACCTCATCCGCCTCGGACCGTGCTTCGGTCGAAGTATCATCGGATCCAGGCGTATTTCCCGTCGCTTCAAAGGTGTCGTGAGGACCTTCGCCCTCCGCTTCGCCGGGGGTCGCATCGGATAATTCCTGAGGCGTGACTTCCTCTCGATCGTCGACCTCCAGGCAGGGGTTTTCCTGGAGTTCCTCTTCGACAAGGTCCACCAACTCGATTTGGTTCAGCTGCAACAGCTTGATCGCCTGCTGAAGCTGGGGAGTCATCACCAGTTGCTGGGAGATTCTAACCTGTTGTTTCAGTTCAATTGCCATCACACGCTCGGTTTGAAGAACGGGGCAGGATTCGGACGCGATACCTCTCAAATAGTCGCGGATGTTTTCCTGGTTTACTTGAGGATGTTCGCGGATTTCCAGCCAACGCGATGCACTTCCAGCAACCGCCCCGCGGGGTGGCACCCTGTCGCCGCGACGAGAACCCGCTCTAGTCCGAAAAGCTTCACCGATCCGATCCGTGTCGTATCAGTTGCGACCAGCTGACCTCGCCAGCTGCGGTTTCGACCCGTACGACACACGGCGGCTCGGGAATTCAAGACATCGGGACAGATTCTCAATCGACCCGCCCGATCCAATGCGAACTTCGACGCCAGAAAATCCTATGAAGAACTCAATTAGAGCGTCCGAAAAAGGTCTTGAAGGGTTCGTGAGAACCCACCCAATAGCAGGGACGCAGAACGAGATAGTCGAATACCAATCCCACGGGGTGGATGACGTAACCCACGATCCGCAGCGGATTGCCAGCATCCGGCGCCTCGTACTCTTCTGCCGATGCGGAAGCGGCGCCGCCCAGAGCGAGAAGGATGGCGAGAGCGACTGTCAGCAGTCCCCGACGCAATACAGCACGTGGCCCTGCGTCCTCTTCCCTCAGCCCGCCGATCAGTTGCGACTTCATCGTCTGCCCGCCTGCCCCTTTTCTACTATCCGGTATCCGGTCCTTTGTTCCCATCAGCGAACTCGAAACACTGCCGCTGGCAGGCACACCCGTTGAAACGCTCAGTGTAGCTCTTCACGACTTCCCGTGCAGGCGACGGCCTCAGCGCCGCCAGAAGCCCCGCGTCAGGAGAACCAGAACCGTGAAGAGTTCGAGACGCCCCGCCAACATGCAAAAGGAGAGCGCGAGCTTGACGGTAGAGGGGAAGTGCGCGAAGTGATCAAAAGGCCCGATCTCACCCAATCCGGGCCCGACATTGCCGACGCTCGTCAATCCTCCGGAAAGCGCAGTGGCGAGGTCGTAGCCATGGGCCCCGATCACGAGTGCCATCGCCCCGACCAGCGCAAGATAAACAGCCAGAAAAGCCCAGACACCTGCCATCACATCCTCGGCGACAGGTCTACCCCCATGCAACACCCTGGGGCGTACGGCATTGCGGTGGCCGGCTGTGGAGAAATAATTGCGCACGGCATCCAGAACCAGCACGACCCTCAAGCTCTTCACGCCGCCGGTGGTCGAGCCCGCCATTCCGCCCAGCAGCATGAGGCCCAATAGCAGTACGTGGGAGAAGTTGCTCCACTGCTCGAAATCCGCCGCCGCGTAACCCGTCCCCGTCATCATCGCGACAACCGCGAATAGGACACGTCTGAGTTGGGGCGGCTCGCCACTACCGGGATTCCCGTACCATGCCGTGAGGCAGATCAGCGAAGTGGCCAATACCACGACCGCAAGGAAATAACGCAACTCGCGATCGCGCAGAAGTGAGCGGCCATTTCCTGTCAAAAGGCGGTAATGGAGAACGAAATTCATCGCCGCCAGGAGTATGAATACAATCACGATCCATTCAACGGCCGCAGAGTCAAAGGCCCCGATCGATCCACTCCGAGTCGAGAACCCCCCCGTACTGACCGTGGTCAGGGAGTGGCATAGCGCGTCGAAGGCCGAAAGCCCGGCGAGCCAAAGGGCGAGCGCTTCAATGCACGTCAAGCCCACGTAGATGAACCAGAGTCGGCGGGCGGTCTGGGCGACACGCGGTCGAATCTTCTCGGCCACCGGCCCGGGCATTTCGGCCTTGAAAAGCTGCATCCCGCCGATCCCCAGGATCGGCATCAGGGCAATCGTGAAGACCACGATCCCCATTCCCCCCAGCCATTGGGTCATGGAGCGCCAGAGCAGGAGCGAGCGAGGTACCCTTTCAATATCCGTCAGGACCGTCGAGCCCGTGGTCGTGAAGCCCGCCACCGACTCGAAGAGCGCATCCACGGGGCCCAGCGTTCCGCTCGCCAGGTAGGGGAGCGCCCCAAAAATGGAAGCCAGCAACCAGGCCCCTGTGACGATCGCAAACCCGTCTCTCGGCCTGAGCCGGAGATTCCTGGGTTTGACGCCCAGCGCGACCGGCAGGCCCAGCAGCAGGGCGATGGCCGACGATGCCAGAAATGGGGTCATGGGCTCCGAAGAGATCCATGCCGCAAGGGCCGGCAGCAGCTGGAAGGCCCCCACGAGCACCAGCAGCCACCCTGCGAGTTGAGCGGACAGCAGGATGTTCATGTCCCCGATCACCCCTCCCCGACATCCAGGCGAATCTCGCGACAGAGCCTACAGCACGAGCCCTCATCCCGCGGGTGATCGGCCGCTCTGTCACGAAATCAAGTCGATCTCCACTTGTTGGATTTGCAGCGCTATTTTTCAGTAGCCCGCGCATTCCCATAGCAAGTTTCGAGTCTCGACCGGCGGTTTTCCAGCATGGAATGAACTTCAACGCCATGTTCCGCTCTAATTATCCCACTTTTAGTCGAATAGAAGTATTCCTTCACCAACTTTCCAGTTATAATATTACTTTTCCCTCTCGTGGATTTCCGAATCCGACGGGAGTTCGACTACGAATTTGAGATCGGAGACTGAAAGCATGAGCGGTCAACTACCCACGGGGGCCGAAAAATTGATCGAATGCCTGGAGGCCGAAGGCGTCGAGCGTGTTTTCGGTCTCTCCGGCGGAGCCGCCATCCCGATTTTCGATGCTCTCGTGGACTCGTCGATCCGCCTCGTCCTCACCCGCCACGAGCAGGGAGCCACCCACATGGCGGACGGTTACGCACGCTCGAGCGGGCGTCCCGGCGTGGCTATCGTGACCTCCGGACCCGGGGCCACGAATACCGTCACCGGGCTGCTGACGGCCCATATGGACTCCGTGCCAATCATCGTGATCTGTGGTCAGTGCATCAGCGGAATGCTGGGAAAGGATGGCTTCCAGGAAGCCGACATCACGGGCATCACCTACCCGGTGGTCAAGCATAGCCACCTGGTTCGCGATGCCGCCGACATCCCGCGTGTCATCCGGGACGCGTTCTACATCGCGACCTCTGGCCGTCCTGGACCCGTCCTGCTGGACCTGCCGAAAGATGTGACCCAGGGCCCCTGCGAGGCATCTCCGAGCGAAGAGTCCGAACTGCCCGGTTATTCGATTCCGGGCGCGGGCGATCCCGAGGCCCTCGCGGCGGCCGCCAGCCTGCTTTCATCGGCGCAGCGGCCCGTTCTGCTGATCGGCCACGGCGTCGTCATCGCCGCCGCCGGTAAAGCCATCACGACCCTTGCGGAGCGTCTCGGAGCCCCGATGGTCACGACCCTGCTCGGCAAGGGCGGCGTGGACGAAATGCATCCCCTGCACCTCGGAATGCTGGGGATGCACGGAACCGCCTATGCGAATAAGGCGGTCGACGCGGCGGATCTCATCATGTCGATCGGTTCGCGCTGGGATGACCGAATCACCGGGAAACTCGATGAATTCTGCCTCGGCGCCAAGAAGATCCATGTGGACATCGATCCCGCCGAATTCAACAAGATGATCGTGCCCGACGTCTGTATCGAGGGCGACGCCAGAATGGTCTCCGAAGAACTCATCCCTCTCGTCGAGGAGAATGAGCGCTCGGATTGGGTTGCCCAATGCGAAAGTTGGCGCCGAAAATATCCGCTCAAATACCGAAAACAGGGGGGCCTTCGGGCTCAGCACGTCATTGATCGCCTCGACGCCCTCAGCCAGGGACAGGCGGTGATCAGCACGGATGTGGGCCAGCATCAGATGTGGGCCGCCCAATTCTGCCGGGTTCGAACCAACCGCAACTGGCTCAGCAGCGGCGGTGCCGGGACGATGGGCTTCGGCCTGCCGGCGGCGATCGGAGCCGCATTCGCTCGCCCGGGAACACCGATCTGGGCGATCGTCGGAGATGGCGGCTTCCAGATGACCCAGGCGGAACTGGCCACGGCCGCAATCCATTCCCTGCCCGTGAAATGCCTCATCATCAACAACAACTACCTCGGGATGGTTCGCCAGTGGCAGGAATTTTTCTTCGAGAACCGCCTGTCCGGAGTGGATCTCGAGGGCAATCCGGACTTTGTCAAGCTCGCCCAATCCTACGGGATCAAGGCCTTTCGAATCAGGCGCGCCGGGGATGTGGATCGCATCCTACGCCAAGCCCATGAATACGATGAGGGTCCCTGCGTGGTGGTGGCCGAAGTTGTCAAAGAGGACAACGTCTTCCCCTTCATCCCAGCGGGTGCCCCTCTGGGAGCCATGCTGATCGAAAAACCGAAGCAGACGTTGGAAAAGCCGACCGGCAGCACCTGATCGGCCAGAAGAAGAACGGGCCCTCGGGCCCGTCACATGGAGCCCAGCACGATGACGACAGCCAGCTTTGATAGGGAATCCATTCACCGTCCCGGATCCGATTCCCATTCCATCTCGCTCTATGTTCGGGACGAGCCGGGCGTTCTGGTACGCGTCGCGATGGTCTTCTCCCGGCGCGGCTACAATATCGAAAGCCTGGTCGTAAGCCCCGCCGCTCGTGCGGGCTTCTCCCGCATGACCGTGACGTCTTCCGGGGATCCCACAATTCTGCAGCAGATGATCCAGCAACTCTCCAAGTTGATCGATGTCGTACACGCGATCGATCACACAGAGGATCGAGCCCTCGAAGCCGAGATCGCCTTGATCAAATTGATCTGCGATGGCGATGATCGGGCCGAAATCCTGCGAATCATTGAGCACTTCGGAGGTACGGTCGTTCACTATGGGCGCCGGAGCCTGATCCTTCGCGCCTATGGGAGCAGCGAGAAACTGGACGCACTGCACTCCCTGCTCGCCGATTTCGAAATCAGTGAAATCGTTCGCTCGGGGAAGATCCTGATGGCCCGAGGCAGCGAGACGACCTGAGGGCCCTCCCGGGGTGCAGCGAGATCTCTCGCCGCCCCCGCGACCCGCGCCATCGATTCCGTGATGCGATCAGGCGCCTTCCCGCGGAATCGGCCGATGCGCAGCAAAATCCGGGGGCAGGTTCAGGATTTCGTGCGGAAACGACTCTACGAGAAATTCCACGACATCTCGCACCGAGACCACCGAAACCGGCCACTTACGGGCATTCACGACGGGGACATGGCGAAATCCGCCAACGGCCATCATGTTCAGCACCCACGCGACTTTCGAATCCTCCTGGAGACACTCGGGATCCGAACTCATCACCTCGTGAAGATTGGTTTCAGCGGGATTGCGCCCGCGGTTGATGACCCGAAGCAGGATATCCCTCTCCGTGAAGACGCCGATCAGCGGGCTGTCATTCGACCCGGTGCGGGTCACCAGGACAACCCCGCTATGTTCGGATTGCATGGCCCGCATGGCATCGCTGGTAGACGAGGTCTCGGCAAAGATCAACGGAGCTCGCCTGCTCAGAACGGTGACCGGATCCTGCAGCAGTCGCGAATCAAATGTCTTCGGTCGCCTTCGCCTCTCGTCGTCGAAATACGCATCGTCGGTTCGCAGCACACTCGAAAATTCAAGACCTTTTCTCACATCAGACACACTCTCCCCCCCCTTCCGCCAGGTTATTCGCCCATCGCCAGATTGCGTCGGCCGAACCTTCGCTCGAACCTCTCCCACCGAGTGGTTCGCAGCCCCCCGACTGGATCCGCGGACAGAGTGGCGGTTCAGTACCAGGAATGCGGTTCAGCACAGGATAGATAGCAGGGGGCTGAGCTATTTTGATATGAATGGGCCCAAAAGCCAAGGGAAATCGTATAAAGATCCATCTCCCCCAAAGGGAAAGCATGAGGCGACACGACACGCATATCGAAACACCGCCCCCCCAGGATATTCCCGGATACAAACGCGGTTTGGTGGCAACTCCTGGTACAAACGGGGGCATCTCTGCGGCCGCGCGAGTTCGGCGTCACCCCAACGGGTAGAACTTCTTCTCGATCCCCTGCGACCCCCTGCCTCGAAATCTCTACCTCCTGACCCTGGCAGCGCGATGCGATCAGCGTTCGCCGCTTTCTTCATGATCTCGAATTGAATCGAACACTCTTTTATGTACTTCATGCATCCAGCCGGCTGAACCCTGCCCCCGACCGGAGGATTCGCCACGCCCGTCCAGAGCCGGTCGCGGAGCCGCCATCCCCTTCCGGGCGCAGCTCTCGAGTCATCGCAGGGGGGGCTTTTGAATTCCGTCGCCAACCTCTATTTTACGGTGGCCCCCCCTGGGATCGCGGAAGGGAATCGCTCAAAGCAGAGCTTCCGCGACGCATTGCGATCGGAAGAGACAACCATGCAGTCCGGAAATCGAAAAGCCGTCATCGCGGCGCTACTCGCCAATCTCGGAATCGCGCTGATGAAATTCATCGCCTGGGGGGTCACCGGGGCAGCGTCATTGCTCGCGGAGGCCGTGCACTCTGTCGCGGACACCTCGAATCAGGGTCTCCTGCTCTGGGGTCATAGCGCGGCTCGGCGAGCTCCAACCGAAACCCATCCCTTCGGCCACGGCCGAGAGCGCTATTTCTGGTCCTTCGTCGTGGCCCTGGTGATCTTCTCCATGGGCTCGCTCTTCGCCATCTACGAGGGCATCGAAAAGGTTCAGCACCCCCACGAACTGACCGACCCGAGCTGGGCCATCGCGGTCCTGCTGATCGGCGTCGTGTTGGAGGGATTTTCCTTTCGCACGGCGATCGTCGAAGCCCGCAAGACGAAGACCTCCTCCTGGTGGACTTTCATTCGCCAGAGCAAGGAGCCCGAGATCACGGTCGTTCTACTCGAGGATCTAGGGGCCCTGGCGGGTCTGCTGATCGCGCTGGCGGGGATTGCCCTGGCGCTTTTTACCGGAGACGCCCGCTTCGATGCTCTCGGAAGCATCGCGATCGGGGTTCTGCTCGGGGTGATCGCGGTCATTCTGGCGATCGAGATGAAGAGCCTCCTAATCGGAGAATCCGCATCTGCCCCGAACCAGCAAGTGATCGAAGACGTCGCCCTCGCCCATCCCTCCGTCCGCAAGATCATCCACCTGCGAACTCAGCACATCGGACCCGACCAGCTCCTGATCGGAACAAAATTGGAATTCGAACCCGATTTGAGCTTTCGTCGCCTATGCGACGTGATCGATGAACTCGAAGCCGCGATCCGTGAACGGACAATGCCCTCCGCTTTCATCTACATCGAGCCCGACATCTTCGACCCCGAGGAGAGAGACCTCCCGCCGGAATCGTGAAGGAAAGCTCGCAGCGAAGCCAGGCCCTGAGTCCACGGCCAGCGGGGGGCTCTGGATCGGTCTCCCCCTCGCCTTCAGGAGCCGAAAAGGGTTGGCTGGGTCGCAACGAATCCGCGCTTGGTATCCTCGGCCAGCCCCTCGGGCAAACCCGCGATTCCCACGGCGACTTCAAGTGCTGCCTCGAGGAGTTCTTCCGATGCCACGACTCGATTGACCAGACCCATCTCGAGAGCTTCATCGGCCGGGTAGATCCGCCCGCTCAGACACATCTCCCGAGCGGGACCCGTCCCTACCAGTTCACGCATCAAAGGGTAGAGAGCCGGGGCGCCAAAGCGAACCTGGGGTTGGCCGAAAGTCGCGGCGGCCGAAGCAATTCGAAGATCACAAAGAGCTGCCAGATCACAACCACCCCCCAGGGCGGGCCCGTTCACGGCGGCGATCAGGGGTTTGCCGAAATTGTAGACGCTCTCGTGATAGCTCTCGGCCTCTGCGAACACTTCTTCCATCCCACTCTCTGAAAATTCGGAACGATCGAATCCGGCGCAGAAAGCCGGCCCGGCCCCCGTCAGGACCACCGCCCGCAGGGTCGGGTTGCCCTGGATTCGCACCAGGGCTTCGACCAGTCCACGGCGCAGGGCCGCCGAAAGTGCATTCCGTTTCTCCGGGCGTTGCAGCGTGAGGACCGCCACGGCATCTCTTTCCTCACAGCTCAAAATTTTTCCACTCATACTCTTCTTCTCGGGGGGGGGTCGGAGGGGGGGGAGGGGGTTCGGAGGGATCCGGGAATGATCCACTTCACTCGGGCAGGGCATAAGCGATCACCGCATCACCGGACTCCGACCAGCCATGGCCACCGGCTGCGACGACCAGAAATTGCCGCCCGCCCCGACTGAGACGATACGTGATGGGGGTCGAATTCGCCGTATAGGGTAGCCGAGCCCGCCAGATCTCTTCACCGGATTCCGAGGCAAAGGCGCGAATGAACTGATCGGTGGTGGCACCGATAAAAAGCAGGCCGCTGGCCGTCGCCACCGAACCTCCCGCATTCGGAGTTCCCAATTTCAGCCATAGGGGAAAGGGCGCCTGGTCGCGGGTCGTTCCGAGAGTCGAACGCCAGAGCACCTCGCCCTTTCTCAGATCGACCGCCGTCAGCGATCCCCAGGGCGGTGCGATGCAGGGAGCCCCCAGATTCGAGAGCAGACTGACCCGCTTCAAGCCGTAGGGCGTGCCGAGCATGGGATAGAGTTCGTCGGGGTAGACGGCGGCGTCCGGATCCAGATGCTCGAATTCAGCTCGTGGGATCAACTGTTGGGCCATCGGGAGATGGTTCTGATTGACGAAGAGAATTCCCCGACCCGGATCGATGGAGACCCCACCCCAATTCGCTCCTCCGGCCGAACCCGGATGCTGGATCGACCCCTCCAGCGAGGGCGGCGTAAAAATGCCGTCGGATCGAAAGCTCGAGATCAACTCGCGACAATACGACCGATCGAAGGGCGTGAACCCCCAGGCGTCGGATTCATCCAGATTCGCCGAATGCAGAGGGGGCGGGTGGGTGGGAAAAGGCTGGGTTGCGGAGAGAATCTCTTCGGGCACGGCGCCCGCCTGGGGGACCGGTCGTTCTTCCACGCGATAAAGGGGCGCTCCGGTTTCCCGATCCAGAAGAAAAATATGTCCCATCTTCGTCGCCTGGGCGAGGGCCGGCCGGCCGGAAGCTACTCCCGCGATCTCGAAAAGGGCGGGCTGGGCGGGCGTGTCGTAATCCCAGACATCGTGATGAACGAATTGATAATGCCAGCGGACTTTGCCGCTACGGGCGTCGAGGGCGACCGTCGAAGATCCATAGTAGTCGCTGCCGTCTCTCAAGGCAGCGAAACTATCCGGAGCCGGATTCCCTGTCGGCACGAATATCAGCCCCCTCTCCTCGTCCGCCGACATGGGCGCCCAGACGTTCGGAGTGCCGGGTTGATAGGGACCCGCCAGTTCGGGAGGTTGCTGGCTTCTCCTCTCCCACCAGCCCGGCGGAACGGGGTCCCAAGCCCAGCGCAGGCTTCCGCTGACCGCATCAAAAGCCCGCACCACGCCGCTCGGCGCATCCACCCTCATCTGATCGGCCACCAGGGCACCGATGATGACGAGATCCCCGATGACGAGGGGGGGCGATGTCGGATAGTACTCCCAGGCGGGGGCGTCACCGATTCCCTCTCGCAGGGAAACCCGGCCCCCATCGCCGAAATCCCGACAGGGTCTGCCCGTCCGTGCATCCAACGCGATCAACTCGGAATCGCGGGTGCCGAGAAAGATCCGCTGGGCGCAGACGGCATCGGCGCCGCCCTCGGGTCGCCCCGGCCAATAGGCGACCCCACGGCAGGTCAGGGGATACGGGCCTTTTCCACGCTTCGCGCGAAGCCCCGGATCAAAGGTCCACTTCTCGCTTCCGCTTTCCGGATCCAGGGCAATCACCCGGGCAAAAGCCGTGCAAAAGAAGAGGCTGCCGTCCGCGACGATCGGCGTCACAGAAAAAGACGTCTTGCCGTACTCTCCCCCTCCCTGGGAAACGTCACCATGACGGTATTCCCAGACGGGTTCGAGGGCATCGACGTTATCCGGGGAAATCTGGGTGAGGGGCGAATATTTGAGCCCGCCTCGATTTCCGCCGAACTCCCGCCATTCCGAGATGGGACCCGAATAGTCCAAGGGGCCGCCATCCCCGCAGGCGAAGAAGATCAGGGCGACGAAAAGACTCGGCGAAAATCTGCGGAACCTCATATCCTCCGCAGGATAGCGCTCCCCTCATCCCGGTCTCCGGCCGAAGTGAAGATTCTCCACCCCGGCCGAGAACTCAAGCCTGGGGAATGCGATTGCTGCCGGGGGTAAGCCCACTCACCAGATCCCACCAGAGTTCACGTTTCAGATTTTCCTTGAAAGTACCCTGAATTTCGAGGCTTCCGGCATCCAGGGGATTCAGGAATTCGCGAAATTCATTCATGTCGAGACCTTCAATCTCATCCGCGGAGAGGGATTCGATGACCTCGTCTACACCGCGGTCGAGGTTCAGGGAACTGAACTTCCGGGGTGCGACCCGCTGGGCCGAATCCATGCACTGACGCCGCCATTCCGACCGTTTCCATTGGCTCATTTCAGCGCCCCCCCCTCTTCGTGTCCGATCGCTTCCATCATGATTTTCTTGGTTCTATAGAGACTGGATCGAACCGCATCGTTGGATCGATTGCTCCGCGACGAGATCTCGGGGATCGAAAGCCCCTTGAGGTGGCGCATCTCGAAGACTTCGCGTTGCCAGGCGGGCACATCCTCCATCTCCTCGCACACGATCTCCCCGTAACGCGACAACATCAATTCCTCGTCGGGAGAACCGCTTCCGAGGGCCGAGTCGGGAATGAAATATTCCTTGTCGACACTGTCGATGCGCTCGCGCTGGGTCTGGAACCTTCGAATCGTGTTGTTGGAGAGATTCTTCGCGATCCCGAAGATCCAGGAGAGCAATGCCGATTGACCGCTGAAGTTGTCGATCGCTTTGAAGACAGCGACGAAGGTCTCCTGAGTCACTTCCTCGGCGTCGGCATGGTTGCGCATTCGCCCCTGCACGAAACCGTAGACGCGCTTGAAATAGCGCTCGTAGAGTTCCGTGAAGCAGGCCTGATCCGCCCGCTGGATGCCAGCGACCAATTCCTCGTCGCTCAACTCACCCGGAGGAGCCGTAGCTTCTGGTAGATGATCTTCCGGTAGATG
>CAYTAT010000017.1:0-26234 GCA_964435795.1 uncultured Spirochaetaceae bacterium | reverse complement strand
TCTTCCGGTAGATGGTCTTTTCCTCGCGCTGCGCCGGCAAGCGAACGCCGGTCGTCCGTAACAGAGGGCAAAAGAGCCTCCTCCCATGCTTGGATTCCCAGGGAGCGAGTCCGTTCACCCGCATAGGGAAAGTGTCCCAAAAGCTTCCGTGGTGGCAGATTCTTTTTTTGGGGTCGAAAATCATGCACCCGATGGCCCGGGCCCCGCAGAGGGGGCCGAGCCCCTATTCTCCGAGTCTTCGGTCACCTCTGCGTTCGAGACAGGAGCTATGCTGCAAGAGATCTTCTCTGCGAACGTCTTCTACGCGGCCATCGCCGCTTCGCCAATTCGCCTTATCCGGAATCCCGATGCTCTCCTCTGTCACCGCCATGCCTCTTCGAATCGCTCCCCTCCGAGCTCTCCTCCTGGCCCTCCTCTGCTGGATTCCCATCGCAACTCCCACCCAGGCCGATCGGGATTGGCGAGCTTTCGAGCCCAGCGGTGGGCTCTTCCGGTTGCAGATGCCAGGCGTTCCGACGACCACCCTCAAGAAGCGCGGGCTTCCCATGGCGCGTTTCAAGAGCAGCGTCTACAAGACCCTTCTCGACGAGAACGCATTTGGAGTGAACATCACCAGCATCCCCCGAGCACTAACCCTCGTGGTGCCGGAAACGAGCCTCATCAACCGGGCGCGAAACGGCTTCCTCGAGGATGCCAAGGCCACGGAGATCTCGTTTCAGACCCGGGAGATCGGGGGGGAGCGCGGAAAATTTCTCGTATACGCGATTCCCGCAGCGGGAAGTCGGCCCCGTCAACGCGGCTCGGCCTGGTTCCTCTTCAAGCAGAACCGCCTGATGATTTTCTACGCCGAAGTCGATGTCTCGATCCCCGAGGCTGACGTGCAGCGCTATTTCGACTCGATCCGATTCCCGAATTCAGGCTGAGGCAGCCCCGGGCGCGGTGGGATTCCCGAAAGAGGGAAAAGCCATCCCCTAAAGAGATCGGTCAGTCGGAATCGCTCGGCGGGCGGGGATCCCGGGGCAGGCCATAGCCCCTTTCGCCAATGATATTGAGTTGAATATTGCTCGCACCGCCGGCGATCGACGGTCCCATGGAGAAAATATAGGCCTCGACCCAGCCCGTCTGGGTGGTCTTCCGGGCCCAACCCGCCACATCCTCTTCGGAGGGCGCCAGCATCCCGTCGGCTCCCAGGAGATCGTACGCGCAGCTCACGATCCGCTGCATGGTATCCGTCGAATAGAGCTTGCTCATCATCATCGGCCGCAGCGCCTTCAAGGGCTCTCCGCGAACTCCCGCCGTAAACTGGCGCATATTGGAGGTCTCGCTCGTACTCACATAGCCCTCGATTTCAGTCAATCGGCGCCGCAGGATCGGATCTTCTATCGCGGGGCGCCCCCCGATGCTCGAACGACGTGCCAGATCGACGAGATCGTTGAAGGTCTCGCGCATCATATTGGGGCTCGCGATCAGGTTGCGCTCGTGGATCAGCGTGGCCCGCGAGACCTTCCAACCCTCCCCCGCCTTGCCAACCGTATTTTCAATCGGAACCCGCACATCGTTGAAGAAGACCTCGTTGAATTCCATCCCGCCGGTCATCTCCTTGAGGGGACACACCTCGAGTCCGGAACTCTTCATATCGACCAGCAGGTAGCTGATGCCCGCGTGCTTTGATTCATCGGGATGCGTTCGGAAAAGACCGAACATCCAATCCGCCTGCCCCGCACTGCTGGTCCAGATCTTCTGGCCGTTGATCACATAATCATTGCCCTGGAGTTCCCCCCGACACTGGAGGGAAGCCAGATCACTACCGGATCCGGGCTCGCTATAGCCTTGGCACCAGGACTCCTCGCCGGAGAGCGCCTTCGCGATGAAACGCGTCTTCTGTTCCTCGCTGCCGAACTCCAGCAACGTCGGCACCAGCATGCCCGCACCCTGGGTGCCCAGATCTCCGGGCGCTCCATGGGCGTAGAATTCGTCTCGGACGATCGCATCCTTCAGCGCGTCGGGTTCCTGACCCGATCCTCCGTATTCGGACGGCACGTTTCGGTATACGAAGCCCGCCTCGATCCCCCTGCGGCGAAAGATCGCTTCCCTCTCTTTTTCCGGAAGCTCTGCTTCTCGGCCCGATAGCGGCCAGCCCATTAGAAAGCGTCTGACCTCCTCGCGATAGGATCGATATTCCTCGTTGTACTCGAGATCCATTCGTCTTCCTACCAATCCGCCAGATCCGCGCAGCGATCGCGCAGAACATCCGGGGTTCCCAGAAAAGCCCGATCGAACATCACCCTCTTGAATCCCATCTGCACGTCGCACTCCCAGGTGAAGCCGAGGCCCCCGTGCAATTCCACGACGGCGCGTGCAGCCTCCATGGCGCGATCCGTGATATGCGCCTTGGCCAGAGCCGCCGCTCTCGCGCCCTCTCCCGGCAGGTGATCCACAGCATGGGCCGCGTACCAGAACAACGCCCGGGTCGGTTCGATCTCTACGCCCAGGCGAGCCAACTGATGTTTCACGGCCTGGAATTGCGCGATCTTCTGGCCAAACTGCTCTCGAGTCTTCGCGTACTCGACGGCGAGATCGATCAGATGGCTGGCCGCTCCAAACGCGTCCGCGGCCAGCAGCGCGAGACCCGCATCGACCACGCGCCCCGCCAGCGCCGCATCCTCAGCGAGCGGGATGCATGGGGCATCCACGAGTTCCACTCGCGAGAGCGGGCGGCTGCGATCGATTCCGTCATGCCCCCGCAACATGATTCCCGGGCCGCCGCCATCCACCACGGCCAATCGGCCACCCTCGGCGCCCACGACCAGGACATCGGCAATATCGGCGTGGGGAACGAAGAATTTCTGCCCCGAGATTCGGCCATCCCGGATACTGCAACTCCAAGCCTCCGGTACCCAGCCGGCATCCTCTTCACATAGAGCCACCGTTCCGATGCGGCTTCCCGTGGCGAGATCCGGGAGCAGGGAAATCCCAGCATCGCCGTTCGCTCCCTCCTGGATCGCCAGGGATGCCAGCAGATGCCCCAGCAGCGGCGAGGGAACGCCCCCGAAACCCATGACCTCGCAGACCAATGCGGCATCCAGGATCTCCAACTGGCTGCCGCCGTACTTCTCTTCGATCAGCAATCCCGACAATCCCATCTCAGAAAGCCCGCGCCAGAGAGCGTCGTCATGCCCGATGCCCGCATCGAAGATCTGTCGCAGATGCGCCGGCGGACACTCCTGCTGGACGAATCCCCGCAAGGTGTCCTGGAGGAGTTCCTGTTCTTCGCTCAGCCCAAAATCCATCGACCCGATCCGCAACCTTTCGCTGATCCGTTCGCCAGCGACGAATTGGGCATTAGATTAGCTCTGAATCTCAGGAGGGCTAATATCGGACTTGAACATCTGTACGACCGGCTCCTGATCCCTGTCCCCGGGGAGGGGGAACTTCTGGATGATTTTACCAGCGAGAAAAATTTGAAACTCAGCCGCCCAGCCGCTACTCGATCCCCTGCTTGCCCTCTTGACCCGCCATGGAGTCGACTCTCTTGTTCTTGATGCGGTTCGACATGCGGGCTCCTTCTTTCGGTCGCGCCCAGCCCGCGGATCTATACGCCGCCGCATTGGAAATGGCGGAATGGGGCGAAAAGAATGGCTGCGCGCAATTCGTCGTATCCGAACACCACGCCTCGGAGGACGGATATCTTCCGGCCCCCCTCATCCTGGCCTCAGCCCTGGCGGGGCGCACGCGCCGGGTCCCCATCCAGGTCGCTGCCCTGATCCTCCCCCTCCACGATCCGATCGAGATGGCCGAGCAGATGGCCATTCTCGACATCGTCAGCGGCGGGCGCGTCTCCTACGTGATCGCCGTCGGCTACCGGCCCGAGGAATTCGAGATGTTCGGCCACTCCCTCGCGGGACGCGGAGAGCGTATGGAAGCTTGTATCGATGCGATCCGGCAAGCCTGGCGGGGAGAGCCTTTCGAATTCGAAGGCAGGAGGGTCCACGTCACCCCCAAGCCACTCAGTCCGGGGGGACCTCCTCTCTTCATGGGCGGAAATAGCGCCAGGGCGGCCCGCCGGGCGGCTCGATACGGATTGGGGATGATCGCCGGAGGTACCAACGCCGATCTCGAAGACGCCTATCTCCGCGCCTGTCAGGATTTCGGTACGCCACCGGGCCTATTCGCCAATCCGCCCCCGGGTTCCATCACCGCGGGTTTCGTGAGTCGTGATCCAGACCGGGCCTGGCGGGAAATCGGACCCTACCTGCTGCACGATGCCCGCATGTACAGTTCCTGGATGGGCGAGAAGGCCTCGCGCCAGGTCGGACAATGGGCACAGGATGAAAAAGCCCTGCGTGAAGCCCGGGGAATCCATCGCATCCTGACCCCGGACGAAGCCGTTCATCACATCAGGGAAAATGGCATCTTCATCACCCATCCCCTCTGCGGCGGCCTGCCCCCTGAACTCGCCTGGCCCTGCCTCGAATTGCTGGCGACAGAGGTACTGCCGCGTGTCAAAGGTGAAAAGTCCCATTCGCCCGCATGATCCACGAAAGCCCATCACGCTCAGCTGGCTTTCGGAGTCGAGATGGCGCAAGCGGTCCGTCCGCGCTATCAGGTCTGCGAATTCGAGCCGATACGGCTGGCGGAAGTAACGATCCAGCAAAGCTCAAGAGTTGAAAGGGGAAGGCATCGATGACGAATCTGAGGGGTGAAAGGGCCTACGTCGGTCGATTCTGTGGCAGCAATACCTACGAAGTGACCCCCGAGATTGTTGATTTCTACTCCGATGCCCTCGACGACCGGCACTCCGCCTACCGAAAATGGGCCCCGCCTCTGCTCCACCACTCGGAATGCTACAAATTCGTCGGCGACTGGTATCTGAAGAACCTCTACGGAAACCTTCACGCTCAACAGGATTGGGAACTATTCGCTCCGATCCCGATCGGTGGCCGCGTCCGCTCCCTCTCGACGATCACCGATCGCTACGAAAAGCGCGGCCGCCTTTATGTCATCAATGAGACGGACCTCTTCGATGCCCAGGATGGACGACTGCTCGTCCGCGGGCGGACGCATCAATCCTTCCTACCGGAGCGAAAAGAGGAAAGCCCGGGCGAGGATTTCGTCGTCGACAAGGATAGTTCGGCCCAGAAGAAGCAGCGCGCCCCCTTTCCGACGGCCGAGGGTGATGACCTGATCAGCTTCGAGAAGCAGATCGACGAACGGCGCTGCTGGATGTTCTCGGGACCCGGCGCCAATTACCATACGGATCGCGAGCAGGCGCAAAAGCTCGGATTCCCAACCATCGTTGTCCAGGGCATGATGTCCACCTGTTTCGTATCTCAGGTGATGCACGAAGCCTTCGAGGAGGGGTGGGTATCCGGCGGAAAGATGTCGCTCAAACTCACCAATGTCCTCTGGGTCGATGAACATATCGTCGCCCGGGGCAAGGTTCGCGAGGAAGTCCAGGAGGGCGAGGACACGCGGGTCCACTGCGACGTCTGGGTCGAAAAAGACGACGGCACCCGCGTCGCCCTGGGCAGTGCGAGCGCTCTCAGGCATTGAGAAACAGGCACTTGATTCAGGGCTTTGATCAGGCACTTTGATCAGAGATTCGATCGGGGATCAGGACTTCAGAAGATTCCGCCCGCCGTATCCTCGAACTCCCAGAAGGCCCGCAGCGAGGCGAGTTTGCCCTGGGCATCGAGGCGGTAGACCATCACCAATTCCGTGCGCGAGATCATCCCCTCCCCGACCTTGGACGTGATCGTTCCCACGTTGGCGCATTCATCACCGCAGGCGAAGCTCTGACGGATCTCGAAGCGCAGATCCGTGGGACCGATGACCGTATCGTAGAAAAGCGTAATGGCCTCGATTCCCCGATGCCCCCCGCCCTCGGGGTCCAGGGGGGAGACGCCGACGGGATCCTGAATCAGCCCATCCTCGGCCCACATCTTGAGCCAGCCCTCCCGATCCCCGTTCTCCACGCAGCGAATCGAATGGATCGCCATCTCGCGTGCCGGATGTTTTCGTGCACTTTCCAGGACCCCAGTCGACATATTTATCCTCCTGTAGCGAGCCTTCGACTTCCAGCGAATCGAGTTGCGAGCCCCCCAGCGATCCTTTTCGGATCGACCGGAAAGGGGGTGCTGCCTAGGGGAGACAGACTTCGGGGAGCGGAAAATCGTAGAGGTTCGCCGCGTTGCCGTGCGTGATCATCCGAATCTCCTCTACCGGCAGATCCCCCAGGACATCTTCGATGACCTGCTGGGTGTCCGGCCAGGTGCCATCGCCATGGGGATAATCCGATTCGAAGAGAATATTCTCGATGCCGATTGTATGACGCGTCGCAATCGTCGAGGGGTCGTCGATCATGCAGAACCAGAAATTCCGGCGAAGAACGTCGCTCGGCGAGCACTCCTTGTCGGGCCAACGGGAGCCATAACCCGACCGGCTCATGATGTTCTCGAGACGATCCAGCAACATTGCAACCCAGCCGATTCCACCCTCGGACATCGCGATCCTCAACTCCGGGAAGCGGGCCGGCCAGGTGCTCCACAACCATTCGGCACAGGAGGCCAATGCCAACTGCCCGAAAAGCGTAGCCCCCAATTCGAGCATGGGAGCGCCGGGGGGCATCTGCGCGAAACCCGACGATCCAACGTGGAGATTGAGTACCGTACCCGTCTCCGCACACGCCCGGACGATGGGCTCCCAATGGGGATCGAAAACGGGAGGCAGGCCCTGGCGATGGGGCTGCTCGGGGAGGGTTACGGCGCGGAATCCCCGTTCGGCATTGCGTCGAATCTCCGCGGCTCCCAACTCCGGATCACTCAAGAAGGTGATTCCCAGGGGCACGATGCGCTCCGGGTAGGGGGAATGCCATTCCTCGAAGAGCCAGTCGTTCCAGGCCCGGGTACACGCGATCCCCAACTCTCGGTCATCGATCAGGCTGAAGAGGGTTCCCCCGAAACCGGTGACTCCCGACGGGAAGTTGACCGAGGCGTGAATGCCCCCGATATCCATATCCTTGATCCGATCCTTGATCTGAAAGCAGCCCGGGCGAACTTCGTCGAAGCGCGAGGGCTCGACGCGATGATCCTCATGGGGCCGACCGGCGACGCACATGAAGCCCACCTGGAAATAGGGTTGGCCGTCCAGCACCCAGACTTCATGCCCCTCCTCCGTCTCGATGACGCGGGGCGCCCTTTCCTCCAACTTGCGCGGGAGCCGGCCCCGAAAGGTATCGGGAGGCTCCATCAGATGGTCGTCGACGGAGATCAGGGTGTACTTCGTTTCTCGCGGCTCGGGATCCGGAAGCAATGGCCTGGTAACCGGCCGCTTGATCCCGAGTTTGACGACTTCAACCATGCCTTACCTCCACCTCTCGCGGACCGCTGAATGGGTGCCTCCAATCATACCAAGTCCGAAATGCGGCGGCTGCATGCCTGAACTCCCGCATCCATCGACCGAGATGCCAGGAACGGGTGGACGGGGAAGCCCGCAACTCGAGGCCTCGCAGGCGAGTCTCTAATTTTTTTTGGGGGGGGGCGTCGCCGGATATCGCGATCAGCACCTGCAGGCCGAGCCATTCAGTTCCCCGGGCCAGGCCCGCTCCGTGATTGCCCGAGAAATGGGCGACGAGCCCTTCAAACTTCCCGAGCCGGGAATCCGCTTCTTCGGCGCGCCCCGCGCGCCCTGAAGGCATCCATGGGCTGAAGCCCCTCCGCCTCGGGGACAGGAATTGACGCTCCTTCGCGAGGGCATATCGCGGCAGCGGCATACGCAGGGCATCCGGGTAAATTCGCTCCGCGGCCGCCGCGATTCTCTCCGCGATTGGCTCGCCCCTCGGATCCCCGCCTCAGGGCCAGTAGAGGCGCTTGGCTTCGGATCGCAGACGATCCCGATGGTCGGGATGCGCGACCCGGATCAACTCCTCAGCCCGCTCCCGCACACTTCGCCCCAGCAGGTGGGCCACCCCGTAGTCGGTCACGATGGTGTCGGCGAATTCCCGGGGAATCGAAATGATCTGGCCCGCTTCGAATTGAGGAACGATGCTCGAGATCTCTCCCGCCCTGGCCGCCGACGGCAACACGGTGACCGCCCTCCCCTGCCGAGCCAGAAAAGCACCCATATGAAAGGCGAGTTGCCCCCCGGTACCGCTATAGACCCTCGGGCCGAATGCGTAGACGGCAATCTGTCCCGAGAGATCGACCATCAGCGCTCCGTTCAGCGTGAGCATATGCTCATGGCAGGCAATCATTCGCGGATCATTCGTATGCTCGTAGGAATGCAATTCGAAGAAGGGATTATCCTCGATGAATTCGAGATCCTCTGGGCTATTGCCCGCATGGCAGGAAACGAAACGTCCCGGATGGAGTTCTGCGCGCCGACTGGTAATGATGCCCCGACGCGCCAGATCCACACAGCCCGGCACGGTGAGTTCGGAGAAGAATCCCAGGTCATTGCCCTCATCGAATGCCCCCAATAGAGCCAGGGCGCCCGTATGCTTGCCGATTCCGATCTGCAGAGTATCCCCGTCGCGAACCAGGCTCTTCACATGATCCGCGATGCGCCGATCCGTCTCGGGGAAACTGGCGGGATCCGGGTCGGGGGAGGCCAGGCGCGGGCGATCGCCCTCGACCAATGCGTCCACCTGGGAGATATGAATCCAGCTATCGCCCCGGGTCCGAGGGATTCCCGGGGAGGTCTCGACAATCAATTTCCGGGCCCGGCGAGCCGTTGTCACAGCATCCCAAACCGCATTTCCAACACAGAGATTGCCGTGTTCGTCGGGAGGAGAAGTTACGAGCATCAGGACATCGATCGGGCGGCCTTCGTGCTCGCGAAAGTCGGCCGCCTTATGCTGGTTGATCATATAGAGGGGATGAAAGTCGACCAGTCGATCCGCGAGGGCCTGTCGGTTATCCGGCGCCAGGGCGTATTGGACCTGGAGATCCCAGCTCTTGCGGGCATCCTCCCGGAACCAGCCCATATCGGGGATCACGACGCTGCGAATGGTCACGTCCTCGAGTTCGTCTTCGCGCGCGGCGAGGGCGGCCAGGATTGCCGGGGGCTGATGAGAACTCGGCATCCAGATCAGATCTCCCGATGCCACGAGATTGGCGGCCTCATGGGGCAGCATTCGTTTTGCCAGCAACTCCTTTTCGACATCTGCTCTCAGATCGAATTCAGCCATCCCTCGATCCCTTCTTCTCCACCTTCGCCACGTTCTCCACCTTCTCCACCTTCTCCACCTTCATTCCCGGCATTTCTTCGTGGCCGGGGAATCGCGATCGACGGGATTCCAGACGAACTGGCCAGTCGTCCGGATGGGACCCACGCATTTCATCCAGAGCATCGGCCATTCCCAGTTCTCGCCCTCGCGCCCCTATGCCCTCTCAGCGATACATCAGGCGGGGGTTTTTTCGGCGCTGACGATCCAGGTCGCCGAATCCATCACCATCCCCTCGGCCGTCCGGTAGGGTTCGATGGCTTCCGCGACCGAAGCGCGGAGCGACTCGCGCAGGCTCTCATCGGCCTCCCGCATCGCCGCGCCCGCGGGTCCCATCTGCAGGGAGAATTCGACCAATTGTTCCGAATTCAATCCGCGCCCGATCGTCATGGGCCGCTCCAGGGATTCGCAGTTCAGCGATCCGAAGCCCGCCTCCTCGAGCAGACCGAGCACGCGCTCGGAATCTGCGAATGCGAAGGGGCCCGGCGCATGCGGGGACGCTGGACGCGGCAACTCCACGCATTTTGCAGCCGCCGCCCCGGGAATGGCCATCCAGGGATTCTTTGCGATCTCCTGCCAGCAGAGGAAGGTCAAGCGCCCCCCCATCCCCAGTGCGCGCCAGAGGTTCTCGAAAGCGGCCCGGGGATCGGCAAAGAACATCACGCCGAAGCGGGAGAAGATGCGGTCGTAGCCCCCCGGCGTGAATTCATGGGATTGGGCATCCGCACTCTCGAAGGATACCTGGGCCATGCCGGCTGCGGACTTGCGCGCCTCCGCGAGCATCGGCTCGGAGACATCCACACCGAGAACACTACCCGTCTCCCCGACTCGCTCGGCGAGATCGACCGTCGTATGTCCACAACCGCAGCCGATATCCACGACGCGATGTCCGGATTCAATCCCGGCCCGCTCCAGGGCGACGTGTCCGAGAGCCTGGATCTGCTCGTTGATGCGATCGGATAGGACCACCCACTTCGGACCTGCCACCTGATTCCAATATTCCACCTGCTGAGCATTCTCTCCCGCTGACGGCACCACGATTCCACCTCCCTCGATTGGATGCGATTCCAAGACTAGCCCGGACACCGAGCGCGTGGTCCACAAATCTGTACTGGAGGCCACACTCGCCGAGCAACTGCCCTATGCTGCCCGGATGCCACCCCTCCCCTCTTCGCCGCCCGCCTGCCGCAGCAACTCCGAATCCCCGGGACCCCGGCAGGCGGGGCGTTGAGCCGTGGGGCGCCTCGAACCCCTGCTCGCCGCGCAGGCCCTGGACGTGGAAACCGATCGTCTGGAAGTTCAGCGCGCCGAGTTCCCGGAGAGGGCGACCCTGCGCCAATCGGAAGCAAACCTCCTCGAATACGATCGCATCCTATCCGAATTGCAGACCCAGCGGGACACCCTGGCAGAATCGGAAAAGGAGTTGGCGGTCGAGGTCTCGGACGTGGCCGCGCACGCCCGCGAAATCGAGGAGAACCTCTACTCGGGACAGGTAACGGCCTCCAGGGAATTGGAGAATATCCAGGAGGAACTGCGCCAGATTCGAACGAAACAGGCCGGTCTCGAGGATCGGGAACTCGAGATCATGGAGGAGATCGAAGCCGTCGACACGAGGCGATCCACGCGCGGCGAAGAGCGAGAGGCCTGTGCGGCCGAAATCGATTCCCTGAAGAGGGCCATCCACTCCGCGGAGGAGAAGATCGCGAGCGAAATCGACCGACTCAGGGAATCCCGCCAACTTCCCCTGACTGAGATTCCCCCAGCCATCGTCGAGGCCTACGAAGAATTGCGCGGGCAGCCGCGCCTCTCGGGCCGGGGGGCCGCGGAATTTTCTGGAGGCGTTTGCAAGGGCTGCCGTCTGAGTCTGCCCCGGATCGAGGCGAGCCGTCTGATGGCCGAACCCGAAGACGCTCTGATCTGTTGCTCCAGTTGCGGGCGGGTGCTGGTTCGCTGAGCCCCGCCGGTCGCGGAGAAGCGTCCTCTCGATCGTGGGGACCTTGGCGAGCGAATTGTGTATGCCGGAGAATGGCAGATGCTGAAATTTGTCCAATGGCTGCTGGCGCGGGACGGGTTGCTCCGCACCATGAGACCCGGGATGGGCCCCTTCAACTCCTTTCTTCCCGAACATCGCATGGATCCCCACCTCGCCTTCAGCCACGAAAATCACTTCTGCCTCGGTGCGCAGTTGGCACGCATGGAGGCGACGATTGCGATCGGGAGCCTGCTCGAACGCTTTCCCGACTTTGACGGAAATCCCGACCCCTGCGACTGGCAGCATTCGATGACATTGAGGGGACCGACTTCCCTGCCCCTGCGACTCCAGCCCGGATGATTCGGGAGAAGCCAGAAACCACGCGAGAGCCCTTCCCGACGTAGAATCCCCTCCACCCCGGCGGGTACCTTCATGAAGCCCGCGCGAGAAAAGCCCAGGAGCCCGGCCAATACCGACAATGGAAAAGACTCGAGTCCCCAGAAGCTCCGATCCCGAAGGCGGCGAGGTGGGTCTCGCGCGATTCGTCTTCGATCTTCCCAATGCCGTCACCCTGATTGGCCTGGCGGTGGGCCTCGCCGCCGTCGTTTCCACGATCCGGGGACGACCCGGGCCAGGCCTCTTCCTCGCCATGATCGCCGTCCTGATCGACCATCTCGACGGCTATCTCGCCCGGCGGCAACCCCTGCGCTCCGACAGCCTGCGCAATTTCGGTGCCCACCTGGATTGCCATGCGGACCTCGTGTCGAAGGGGATATTCCCCGCCCTTCTGCTCTTGACCGCCTGTGACTTCCAGCTGAGCTACTGGCCGATCGCCGTCTTCGGGCTGATCGCCGTGGCCATTCGCTATAGCTATGAATTCATCCCCAATGCCACGCCACGAGGTCTCTCCCCCGACTATGGCTTGCCGATATTCGCGCTCTGCCATCTGGGTCGAACGCACTTCCCCGATGCCTATCCCTTGACCCTGGGCGCGGCCCTCCTCGTGATGGCGGGGCTCAACCTGGCCCCGATCCGTGTTCCGATGCTTCGCGGGGGGCCCCGGGCCATTTTTCTGGCGATCCTGCTGATCCTGATGGCCGCGCTGCTTCCGGAGTTCTGACCCCGCGCTCCTGCCCCTCGGCGTGGCGCAGAGACGCGGTCGAGCCGTGCCGCGGGGGGTGGACCTTCCCGGGCCGGACTACGAAAGCACGCCTCGGGACTCGAGATCCTCGATCCGTTCAGCAGAATAATCGAGCAGGGACTCGAGGATGTAACGATTGTCCCGCCCCAGGGAGAGAGCCCGCCCAGGTACTCGCGCAGGGGAATCCGAGAGGCTGAGCCGCGAACCTTCGATCGTGGTCGAGGGATATATCTCGTGCCCGATCTCGAGGAAATGATTTCGATGCCGTAGCTGGGGATCCGTAAAGAGGCCGGGCGTATCGAGGGCCCTATGTGCGGCGATGCCGCGCGCCTGGAGGGCCTCTTCCACTTTCCTTCCGTCGCGCTCGCGGGTCCAGGAAGCCAGGGCCGCATCGACCTCATCTCGCATCCCCCTGCGCGAGAGGAGGTCGGGTCTCTCGAGCAGATCGCAGAGCGCCCGGAACTCCGCATCCTCCCGCACCGCGATCGCCACCCAACGATCCTCCCCGACCGTCGGGAACATGCCGTGGGGAGAGCAGTCGTCGTCATCATTGCCCACGGCTCCCTGCACCCGACCATTGCGGGTCCAATCCAGGATCGCGGGGGCGAGAAAATGCAAAGAGGCTTCGACCTGGGAAAGATCGATATATTGCCCCTCGCCGCTTCGATCCCTGTATTCGAGAGCCGCCAGAATCGACAGGGCGTTATAGCGTGCCGCAATAGCGTCCGTATAGGCGCCAAAAGGTCCCGACGGAGGACGATCCGGCCAGCTCCCGAGCCGCTGGAATCCGCTCAGGCTCACGGCCAGGCGACCAAAGCCCGCGAAGTCCCGCCAGGGACCCGTCTGCCCCATCAGGCAGCTCGAAAGCATGATGAGATCCGGACGAATCCTCCGCAGCTTCTCCCAATCCAAGCCGTGGGCCGCCATCACGCCCGGTGCAAACGATTCCGTCACCACGTCGGCCCAGCGCACGAGGTCGCGGAGAATCTCGCGGCCCTGCTCGCTGGAAAAATCCAGGCTCAGCCCCAATTTATTCGCATTCGCGGATTGAAAGCCCGCCGCGCCCTCGGGATGGGGTTGACCGTATTGCCAGGGAGGACTCACGCGCAGGGTATCCGGATGCCCCGAGGACTCCACCCGGATGACGGTCGCCCCGTAGTCGGCCAGCATGCGGGTGGCCACGGGGCCGGCGATGACCCAGAAGAGATCCAGGATCTTGATGCCCGCCAGGGGCAGCTCCGAGTCCTCCCCGCGCTCGGTCGGCGCCGGTCGGCGCGTCGCTTCTCCGCGAAGCTCCTCCCCGTCTTCGTCGAGATCTGGCGAAGGTCTTCGGTAGCGAATCGGCGTGCGACCGAATTTCGCAAAGGGGCCCGGATAACGAGTGGCGGATTCGCCTTCGCGCCCCAGGCGGACCGCGTAATCTCGCGCGGCGAGTTGTTCTCCCTCCATGATCTCGTCGAGGCCCAACACGGGGGCAATCAACAGTTTTCGTCGCACGGCCTCGCGCATCACCTCCTGGCTATCCCGCTCTGCGAAGAAGGCATCGAGAATCGTTTCGACGCGGTCGTATGCATCGCGAGGCAGACGGCCCCCTCCCAGCAGCAAACCGAATTTCCCCCAATCCTCCTCGGGCAGAGTGGCGTCACAAAAACCCTCTTCCGCCACCCAGGAGAGCAGGCGCCGCATGAAATGCCCCGTCGATGGCAGGATCGAGGGGCCCAGCGTCACCCAACCGTCGCGGGTCCGATGGCGAATCGGCACCCTGACCCCGCCCGCCTGCATCCCCCCGGCGAGGCGTTGGGCCGGAGCCATCTCGACCGCCGCGTCGAGGGTGCGAAACATATTGGCCAGGGTCACCGATTGTTGGATCGAGACGTCCACGTGCTGCCCCCGCCCCGTCTTCCGACGTCGGGCGTGGGCGATCAAGGCTCCCACGGCCGCGTCGACACTCGCCTGGGCGTGGGCTTGGGGCACCCGAACCCGGGTCGGAGGGCCGTCGGATTCCCCGGAGAGGTAGGCGAAGCCGCCCGCGGCCAGGCTGGTGAGATCCGTGGCTCGCCAGTCCGCCTTCGGCCCCGTGCGGCCGAATGGCGTGATCGAGACGTAGACGAGGCCCGGCTGAATGCTCGCCAGGCTTTCGTAACCGAGGCCCTGGGCTTCCATTCGGCCCGGGCGCCCGGACTCGATCAGGAAATCGGCGCCCGCGACGAGTTTCAGGAAGACGCCGCGGTCACTATCGGATTCGAAATCGAGGACGATCGAGCGCTTGTTGCGCGCATAGGCGGCCCAGAAGAGGGAATCTTCGCCCACCTCAGGCCGCTCCCCCAATCCAATTCGCCGAGCGGGCGAACCCAGGGGCGGCTCGATCTGAATGACCTCGGCGCCGAGATCGGCCAGGATCTGCCCGCAGAGAAGTCCGTCCTCATCCGTCAGATCGAGTACTCGGTAGGGCGATAGCACCGACTCCCTCCGGCTCAGGAATCCCTCGAAAGATCCTTCTTGAATTGATCGCGCAGAGGCTCCACACCACCGGCCCGCGCCTTCTCGACGTTTTCCATTTCGGCCGGGATATACCAGTGCACGCGATCCGAGTGGTAGGCCTCCCAGACGAGGGCCGCCACCTCTTCGGGAGGGACGAGCCGCATCGGCCCCTCCTCCGTGGCGTTGTTCCGCATCACCACGCCCGGCCGTTCGCCCGAGGAGTAATCGGGCGTCGCATCGAGGATCGGGGTGTCGATGAGCGCGGGCAGCACATCCGCCGCGCGACTGCCGAAGCGGGAGAGTTCGACGCTGAGTGCCTCCGTCAAACCCTTGACGGCAAATTTCGTAGCCGAGTACATCGCCGTGCGAGGCATCCCGAAGAGCGCGGCCGAGGAGGAAACGCTGAAGCAAAGGGAGTTCGGCGTATTCTTGAGCAGGGGAATTCCCGCGTAGACGCCGTTCACCACGCCCAGGAAATTCACCTCCACGATCCGCATCGCCACCTCGTAGGGCACATCCTCGAAGAAGCCCCCCGCCCCGATACCGGCGTTGTTGAAGAGCAGATCGAGGCAGGCATCCGAGGCCTTGGAGAATTCGTCCATCGCGGATTGAAACTCCGCTCGATCGCTCACATCCAACTCCCGCATCATCGAATGTTTCGGATCGAGTTCTTGACCCAACGAATCCAGCCCCGTCGTATCCACATCACAGGCGCCGACGAACCAGCCGCGATCCGCGAAGAAGGTCGCCGTAGCCCTCCCGATGCCGCTCGCAGCTCCGGTGATGAATATCGATCTCTGACGCCCCTCACTCGCTTCATCCGTCATCGTGACCCCTCCCCTCCATTTCCATGCACGAATCCTAACACGGCAGACCCGCCAGCTCGCCAGAAGCCCTGTATATCTGAATGAGCGGAATGGATACACGGCATTCGTCGCCCTCCCCGCTCTCGGTTAACGTTCCAGAAATTCAATTACCTCCCACACTCAAGGAAGCCCAGTGTCCAAGACCCCCGACAGCTACGAACGCGTTTCCATCTATCCACTCGATGACGAAGTACGCGAAGACCTGCTCTCGACGCAGATCGAATGCGCCTTCAACTGGTCGACTCAAGAGGGATGGCCGATGGGGGTCGTGATGTCCTGCCTATGGAAGGATGGGCGCATGTGGCTGACCTCCGGCGTACAGAGGCATCGAATCGCCGCACTCCGTCGAGATCCTCGCTGCTCCATCGTGGTCACGAGCACGGGGACCTCTCTCGGACCCGGAAAGTCAGCCACGCTCAAGGGACGCTGCATCCTGCACGAGGACCAGGAGACGAAGGATTGGTTCTATCCCGAATTTTCGGCCCATTTGAGCCCAGATCCTGTCAACGCGGCCGCCTTTTGCGAAACATTGGACTCTCCGCTTCGCATCATTCTCGAGGTGATTCCGGAAAAATTCATTACCTATGACGCGATGAAGATGTTCCAGCATACCCAGGGCAACCTCGATGAGAGTCTGCTTGCCGAACCGAAAGAATCCGATACGACGCGCCTGCAACGTGAACTGGAACGGCGTGGACTCTAGTCCGAACGCATCCAACCGTCCCCGCATTGCCGAACGTATAGCCGATGTGTACCGATCATCGGAAGCGAAGATATTCGAATTCCGACTCCAGCCCAAGGAGACCCGCTCATGAAATCCGCCCGGAGCCAAGATATGCCCGAGAGCCGCGCGAAGAAGAGGCGCGGTCTCTATCTATGGAGGCTGCTGCGACAACTGCCCTGGCTTGCCTTCCGCTACAAGCTATGAGCTTCCGGGGAGAGCATACGGATTACGATGCGGTCGTCGTCGGCGCGGGCCTCGGGGGCCTGACCGCCGCGGGCCGCCTCGCCCATGGGGGAATGCGCACCGCCGTCTTTGAACAGGCTCCCCGAGCGGGTGGCTGTTGCGGCTCCGTCGAATACGGCGACTACCAATTCGACGTCGGCGCCACCGTCGTACTCTTTCTCGAGCAGATCGAAGAGTATTTCAGAAGCATCGACAGGCGCATGAGCGACTACGTGGACTTCCTGACGATCGAGCCGATTTTTGACGTCGTGAGTCCCGACGGCAACCGTTTCAAGGTCCCCACTTCCTCCGAGGAAATGGCTCGCATCTTCGGAGATTTTTCGGCCGAGGATGGGGAGGGCTGGAAGCGCTTCAGCCAGGCCGCAGAGAGCGGCATGTCCGCCGCCATGTCGCGAATGTTCACGAAGAGGATGCAGGAGTTGGGCGACCTGAAGAGCATGGCTCCTGCCCTCAATTCGAAAGCGAGTTCCGGGCGCGGAGGGGGCGGAGGGGGCGGAGGCAGCGGAGCCATGTTCGAGAGTTTCGAATCCACCCTGCGCTCATTCTTCAGCAGCGAAGAGGCGCTGGCGGCCCTCAGTCTCTCCTCCTATAGCGTCGGACTGCCCCCGGCGCTGGCGCCAGGCTTTGCGGCTTTCCTCAGCCATGCGGAGCATCGGGGCTCCTATTATCCGCGGGGTGGGATGAAGGCGATTCCCATGGGCATGGCCCGTGCCCTGGAAGAGGAGGGTGGAGAAATCCACCTCAATTCCCGGGTGACGAAAATCCTCAGCGAGGGGAAGCGCGTCCTCGGAATCGAGCTCGCCGACGGGCGGGAAATCCGCTCGAAAGTCGTCATCACGGATATCAACGTGAAAGCCGTTTATAGTGAATTGCTGCCGCCTTCGGACCTTCCCTATTGGGCCCGCCTCGCCCTGCGCAGCCTGCCCCTCTCCCAATCCTCCGTTCTGCTGATGCTGGCCGTCGAGGGCAGCGAGGGCTTCGGCGCCCATCACACCCTCTTCAGCGAGGGCCTCGAGGCCCTGAACCGGATCTATTTCGAAGACTACGAGCGCGGGCGCCCCTCCCGGGGCGGCTATCTCCTGGCCTCCACACCCAGCCTCACGGATCCCTCCCTTGCACCCCCGGGACACCATACCGTCCACCTCCACACCCTGGCGCCCTATCGCCTGGCCCGAGGGGGCGACTGGGAGAAGATCCGAGAGGAGCAGAAGGATCGGATGCTGGACTACCTCGAGGTGGATTACGGATTGAGGCTGCGCGAACGCATTCGAGACTGGCAACTCGTCACACCCGTCGACCTGGAAAGGGACGTCGGCTTGTACCGAGGGGCTCTCTATGGCCTCGAGAGCGGACTCCTGACCACTTCGCTCTTTCGCCCGCGGATGCGATCTTCCCAACTCGAGAGACTCTACCTGGTGGGCTCCTCGGTTCATCTCGGCGGCGGCATCCCCGTCTGCATCGGATCGGGAATGATCGGGGCCGATATGGTTCTCGAGGATTTGCAGGGCTGAGTCTAGTCCGCCTCGCGTGGGGGCTGGATTTCCCGCTTGGGCCATAGGAAATCGATACGCGTCTTCTCGATCCGCCAGACGCCATCATCCTTGCGGTAGAGATCGTCATAGACGCCGAATAGCGTCAGGGGATTTTCCGAGCCCTGCATCAGGTTCAGATCGAGGAGATACCAGCGTCCCCTGGCGGAGTGACTTCCAATGATCCGGATCCAGGGATTGGTAACCGCGTGCATGAAGGAAAATGCAGGCAGGGTATTCGGCGTGTAGCGAGCGTAGTTTTCCCGGATCGTCTGGCGGCCCACCCAATTCCCGCCGTACGCCTCGCCAAATTCGCAGATCGCGTCCTCGCAGAAGAGATCTGCCAATTCATCCAACTGCCCCCCGTCGATATAATGCGAATACAAAATACGAAGTTTCTTGATCTCCTCGATTTCGAGCAATTCCTCGATGGTCATCCCGCCCGCCCTTTCCTTTTTCGAAGCCCGCGCATCAGCCCGGACTCGGCCGAAGAATCGATGCGGCCTCGTACTCCGAATCCGACCCCTCCGCCGCTATCATGCAAAGCCGCTCGAGAATCCTTTCGATCAGAATCCGAGACTCTCCCCGACCGATTTTTCCGAAAGATCCCTGAGCCTACGAGCCGCCTCGGGATCGAATGCGTGGGGGGCGTAGCCCATTCCCGGTCCGTCCTCCCCCACCGCGCTCGCCACGGAACAATCCTCGAGATAGAGACCCCCTCGCCCCTCCAATTCGGGAGCCGAAGCGGCCCAGACCGCCGTGGCGGCCCCGGCTTCCACACTCTTGAACGTCAGGGGTGTCCCACTCGCCTCGCTATCCTTCATCATTCCCGCCAGATCTTCGGGAGTCAGGCTGCGAGACAATTCCGTCATGATCACGCCCGGATGCAATGCGTTGGCCGTGATTCCCTGCCCGGCAAGTCCGCGATTGAGTTCATTGGCGAAGAGGATATTCGCGGTCTTGGACTGGCCGTATGCAACCCATTTATCGTATTCGCGTCGTTCGAAGTGGATATCGTCGAAGTCGACCGGCGAGAGGATATGTGCCCCGGAGCTGACAACCACCACGCGCGCAGATTCGGCCGCGCGAAGTGCGGGCAGCAGCAGGCAGGTCAAGAGAAAGTGCCCGAGGTGATTGGTTGCGAATTGACTCTCCCAGCCCTCTTCCGTGCGAGCCAGCGGGCATGCCATGATGCCGGCATTATTGAGCAGGATATCGAGCTCGACATGAGAAGCCGAGAAATTTCCGGCGAATGCTCGCACGCTCTCGAGGGATGTGAGGTCGAGATCCTCCACTTCGACCTTGCCCCCCTGCTCCTGAATCGCCTGGGCGACGGGTGCCGCCTTCTCCCGATTGCGAACGGCGAGGATTACCTCCGCTCCGTGCTCGGCAAGGGCGCGGGCCGATTCGGCTCCCAGCCCCCCCGAAGCACCCGTGATGACCGCCCGTCGGCCCGAGAGGTCAAGCCCCTTCAAGACGTCGGAGGTAGTGCTATCGGGACCAAAGATGCGCTCGGGCCGAGCATTCATGGGAACTCCTCTCTGCAATTTTAAAATTTGGCCAGGGGGGCGAGGGCCGTGGAATGGGGATCGAGAGGCGCTTCGGCCCCGCGGCGATCCCCTTCCGTTCGATGACGGTCAAGCTCAATAGAAGATCCATTCGCGGAAAGGATATCGCCCAGTCGCAGGGCTGGCATATCCATCCGTGCGCGGGGGATATCCAATTGCGCCAACTCTCGGCCTGCGCCCCGCCCGACTCCAAATCGTCAGGTCGATTCATTCTATCGCTTTCCATATTGACCTCTTCCCCCTCTTCGTGGAATCATCTGATTGGATAGCGACCCTCACAATTGCAAGGGCGGGCGGACTCCTGATGACGCTTCCTGGACCCTCCGGAAATAAAAAAAAGGCGGCAGGCCCCACTTCGGCTTCCGAGGTCGACATTGCGGTCATCGGTTCGGGCATCGGCGGACTCTGCTGCGCCGGACTGCTGGCGCGCAATGGATATTCCGTAAAGGTCTATGAGAGTCACGTCCTTCCCGGGGGCACCGCCCATGGCTTCGTACGCGATGGATTTCATTTCGAAACGGGTCCTTCCTTCTTCACCGGCCTCTCCGCAGAGAATTCGGCCAACCCGCTAAAGCAGATTCTGGACCAGTTGGGGGAAAAGGTTCCGAGTGTCTCCTACGAGCGCTGGATTCATCACTTTCCCGACGGCGAGTTTATCGCGGGCACCGACGAGAAACGCTATCACGAGCAACTCGCCCGCTACGCTTCAGCCGAGGGCATGCAGGAGTGGCATCGGCTCGAGGCCCGCATGAAGCAGGACCTGCCGCCCGAAGACCTGCATCAATCATTCGCGAGTCTGGTCGACCAGGAAATTACCGATCCCTTCCTGCGCCATCTCTGTGATTTCGACGCTTTTTCCCTCAGCGGGATGGATGCGGGCGGAACTCCCCTGGCCGAAATGCACTTCATGTTCCGCGAGCGCTTCCAGGGCTCAGTCGACTATCCGATCGGTGGCAGCCAGGCCATCGTCGACGCCCTGATCCGAGGACTCGAGAAGCATGGAGGAGAACTCCGGACAGGGGCCCATGTCGACTCCGTGATCGTCGAGAATGGACGCGCTGCGGGGCTGAGACTGAGGCGGGGCGAAGAGGTGCGAGCCCGTCATGCGATCATTTCCAATGCGACGGTCTGGGATACGGTCGAGTTGATTCCGATGGGGGCAATTCCTGAAGACTATCGAACACGCTCCCGGGAGGCGCCGCAGACGGAGAGCGTGATGCATCTGAACCTGGGCATCGATGCCCGGGGGCTCCCCGAAGACCTCGGCATCCATCACGTAGTTCTCGACAACTGGGAGATCACTTCTCCCCAGAATATGGTCAACATCTCGATCCCCTCGACGCTGGATCCTCAACTCGCGCCCCCGGATCATCATGTAATTCACGCCTATACCGCCGGAAACGAGCCCTATCACGTCTGGGAGGGGCTCAAAAGGAAGTCCGCCGCATACGAAGCGATGAAGCAGGAGAGATCCGCTGTCCTCTGGCATGCCCTGGAAAGGGTGATCCCCGATATCCGTGAGCGCACCCGACTCAGCCTGCTGGGCTCACCTCTGACACACGAACGCTTCCTACGCCGACACCGGGGCACCTACGGAGCGGGCTATCGAGCCGATCGGGGAGAGGTCTTTCCGGGTCCGGCCACCCCCCTGCCCGGCCTCTTCTGCTGCGGAGACTCGAATATGCCCGGAGTCGGTGTGCCCGCCGTCGCCGTCAGCGCAATGCTCGCGGCCTCCGCAGTGGGATTGCCTCAGGAGAAGTGATCCGAGAGGGGGAGAAGAACTCGGGCGAGGAGACAGACCATTCTCCCAATGGCTACTCCCGCAGCAATTCCAATTCCGAGAGAGGCGGACTTCCGAAATAGATGTCCTCACCCCGGATGCGCCCATCTTCCGCCATTGGCCAGACGGTCAGAATCTGGTTGCTGGATACATATCGAGCGTCGCTCTCCACGGGCGAGTCCGAGACCTCTTCGACTCCCGAAGCGAGCAGGGCGGCCCCGGACATCAGGACCTTCATCACGCCCTCGGTCACCACGGAGTCATGGTCCACGACGATGCGACGAATCTCGAATTCAAAGTGATTCCCACCGCTGGCAATCATATCGGTATAGAAGGTCGCGACCGCATCGCGCCCCTTCGGCCCCAGATCCGGGCCGAGTCCCCATAGATGGTATTGGGGGTCATCCACCAGCGTATCCATCAATGCGTCGAATTCTCCCCGAATCTCGCTACGCATATGATTTCGCACTTTTTCGAGAAGCGCGCGGCAGCGCGCATCAGCCTCGCTGGCGATTTCCTTCTCCAGAGCTTGCCATGATCGTTCAGGATCGAATTGAGACGCAGTACCCATTGTAGAACTCCCCCTGGCGCGGGATCAGCGGCCCGCCAGCCTCGCCACCACGGCTGCGAATTCCTCCATCTGGAGATCTCCCACGGTGACGTAGTTGATTCCATAACGCTCGCGCCTGCGCAGGAGTTCCTCGCAGACTTCATCGACCGACCCGAAGAGTCCGTGAGGGTGCTCCTTCATGACATCGAGTGAGAGCCCGAAGACATTTGCCATACCCTCGGCCATCGCCTGGGCCTGGTCACCCACCGAGGTAAAATACGCTCCAATCTCCAATTCGATCTCGGCGAAGCGATCTCCAGCGGCCCTTCTCACCCATTCCACTTTCTGCCCGGTCAACTCGGCAGTCGAGTTCTGGACCCCCTCGGAACCGAGCACGCCCGAGCGGTTATTGAAATTGAAGCTGACGATATCGGCCTCCCTTCCCGCCAGGCTCAGCACCTTCTTCCCACCGCCGCCGATCATGATCGGCGGATGCGGCTCCTGACGCGGGGAGGGTCGCCCCTCGAATCCCTCCACACGATAATGATCCCCCGAGAATCGCACCTCTCCTTCGGCCATCAGGGCCTTGATCAGACGAACGGATTCACCCAATCGCGCGATCCGTCGGCCGGCCGGATCGAAGGGAATATTCGCGGCCGCATATTCCCCCTTCAGCCAACCGGCCCCGATTCCCAACTCAAGCCGCCCCTCGGAGAAGAGGTCCAGGGTCGCCGCTTCCTTGGCGAGCATTGCCGGATGGCGATAATCATTGCAATAGACTCGGCAGCCCACCCGCAGATGCGAGGTGACCTCTGCGGCAACCGCCATGGCAGGGCCCGCCGCCAGTTCCTGGGGCGGATGGCCAGTGGCCTCCTGAGCGGGACCGGGCCCGATGAAGTGATCGGCCAGGCTCAGGGTGGAGTAGCCGAGTCCCTCGACTCGTCGGGCCCGCTCGCGCCACTCTCGACCCGAAGTGGCGCTGAAACTCTGCACGCCAAAGCGGAAGGGACGAAAACCGGATGACTTCGAATTCTTTTTCGCCATGCTACCTCCGACCTCACTGCGATTCCGCTCAGGCCAACCGCCATCAAGCAGGCTAGCCCGAATCCCCGGTCGGCGTCATCGTCGGAATGAACCGCCCGGATGAGAATACCTCAGCCCGGGCAGGCGGGAGATTGCCGCATCCGGGCTACACTCTGCGCTGATGGATCGGAAAGGGATTCGCGCAGTCTCCGAACCCGGCAGCTGATCCAGCGGCTGGAAACGCCGATCCAGAGGAGAATCCGGATGATCATCATCAGTGGAACGGTCGATGTCGACCCCGAAGAGCGGGCTGCCGCCCTGAAAGCCGCGGAGGTCCATATGCGCGCCACACGGGAACTCGAGGGCTGCCTCGACTACGTCTGGACTGCCGACCCGCTCACTCCGGGACGCATCTATGTCTATGAGCGCTGGGCGAGTCGTGAGAACCTCGAAGTGCACTTTGCCAGCCCGCCGTTCACCAATATGCGCGATACGATTGCAAAACACGGCATCACGGGCTTGGATGTGGCCAAGTATCGGATTTCCCTCTCCGAACCCGTCTACGATCCCCGGGGAGTTCCGCGAGCCGACTTCTTCACGGCCGAGAATTGAATTCGTGCAGCGAATCCGGGTCGAATACTCCTATGCCGTCCGCGCCGAAACACTCTGGGATGCCTATACCGACCACGCGGGCTGGAGCGCCTGGGCACTGACACCGGGCGCACGCCTGATTCGGGAAGGAAGAATCGATAGGAATGGAAGCGGCGCCGTGCGCGGCTTCATCGGCGGACTCCGCGAGGAGATCCTGGATTTCGAGCCGCCCAGGCATATGAGCTATCGGGTCATTGCGGGGCATTTCCCGATCACGAACCACTTCGGAGAAGTCTTCCTGGAATCTGAAGGGATGGAAACACGACTCATCTGGTGTTGCCAATTTGACCCCACGATTCCCGGCACGGGGCTGCTACTACAAAAATTCGTGGGCTGGACATTTCGCCGATCCCTGATCGGTCTTGAGCGCCACCTCTCCGCCGCTCAAGGCTGAGGATGCGAAGCTAGAGTGTGGGAAATTTGAAGTCGACCCATTCCTCACTTCGCTCCCAGAGCGTCCGAGCCAGGTCTTCGTCCCGGGCGACGGCACTGGCGGTTTTCGGCACACAGCGGTCGTAATAGAACCCGCTCTCATCCGCAACATCCGGGGAAGTTGCAAAATGGATCGACGGGATCGCTCCCTCCTCCACCGAGAGCATGAATAGCTTCGCGATGGCAGTAATCGGCCGGGGAAATCGACGCCAGACTTCGGTTGCGACAACTCCCGGATGCAAGGCGTAGGTGCTGACTCTCGTGCCCTTCAGCCGCCTCGAAAGTTCATTGCTGAAGAGAACATTGGCCAGCTTCGACGTGTAGTACTCGTCGGCTCCGCTCTGGGATCGGGTGGTCCGGCGCACGGCCTCGAAGTCGATCCCCTCAGTGCTGTAATGCCCCACGCTGGAAACGATCACGATCCTGGCGGGCGCTGAATCCATCAGCCTCTCGATCAACAACCCCGTCAATAGAAAGGGGCCCAGGTGATTCGTCCCGAATGCCAACTCGAAGCCCGAGGGAGTGAGCCCGCGCTGGACACCAATGCCCGCATTATTGACCAGCACGTGAAGCGGCAGATTCCGGGCCAGAAAATCCTCCGCACATCGCCGCACCGAGTCAAATTCGCCCAATTCGAGTTCCAGGCACTCGACATCCGGATTGCCCGTCCGCTCTTGGATCTCCTCCACGACGGGCCGGCCCCGGGCCTGGTTCCGGCAGGTCAGAAAAACCCGCATGCCCTTTGCGGCGAGTTCCCTCGCAGTCACGTTGCCGATCCCCGAATTTCCTCCCGTAATCAGGGCCACCCGCTTTTCGGATTCGATCTCCGCTTTTTTCGGCATTGATATCTCCCTCCGATCGTATCTTCCCCTGATACCCATGGCATGAGTGGAGTTCGACCCGCCTTCAGACCGCGCTCCCCTGCAAAAGGCTATTTCAGGGACTCTCGCACGCCAGGCGCTGAATCGTACGAATGGCGTCTCCGACCCGTACCGCGATCTCGGATGGACTCCCCCAGGCGAGCAATTCGTCGGAGAAGATCTCGAGACAACGCGGCGCCGGACTCCCCGATTCCTGCAGCAGTCGCATCAATCCCACGAGGTCAATAGCACCTTCACCGGGCACGAGCCTATGATGAAGCGTCTCCTCCACCGGATCGTCCATCGGCTTCACGGGGGCATCATTCAATTGAATCCCCAGGATCCTTTCGCCTGGAATCGCCCGCAGATCCTCTTCCCGGGTTGAACCCCGGAAGCAATGCCAGCTATCCACCATGACCCCGGACTGCGGATGTCCCGCCAGTTGCACGATCGCCCAGGCGGTCGCGGCATCCGGCACCGACATGAATGGAACGAACTCGAGATAAGGTGTCAGCCCGTATTCTGCGGCCCTCTCGCAGACCCCTGAGAAAACCTCCGCACCCGTTTCGATACTGATCGGCTTCGAGGCCATGATCACCACGTTGATGAAACGTGCGCCCAACTGCTCTCCCGCTTCGAAGAGGAATTCCTCCGCGGCCCTTCCCATTCCACCGCCGCCGGGATCCGAGGGGTCGCCCGTACAGACCAATGCGTCGACATCGTTCACCACGAGCCCGTAGTCGCCCAACATTCCACGAAGTTCCGCTGGACGCAGACCTGAATCCAAGGCCGCCCGGTAGACGGGAATCGGCCAGATCGAGAGGCCCGCGAAGCCACCCGCCGCCGCCGCCTCCAGCAGGTCCCGAAAGGGTGGATTTCCCAGGGTCGAAGCGGTAATCAGCAGATCGTCCGGACCCAGCATATCGAATTTCCTCAAGGGATTTGGCGGTTAATCCCCGGCGTCATGCTGATTCGACCGACGCTCAGCATCTCCGATTCGATACTCACAGGTCACGCAACGTCGCATGCCTTCCCGCATCCGTTCGGCCTGAGTCCGGAGCGCTTCGACCTCTTCTCTCAAGCCGCCTAGCTCACGTGATTGCTTGATGAGACGTTTCTCGCGCGCCAACCACTCCTGGAATCTGGACAATCTTCGATTTCCTCACCGCGGCAGTACTCAACTGCTTGCGA
>CAYTAT010000016.1:54424-89850 GCA_964435795.1 uncultured Spirochaetaceae bacterium | reverse complement strand
TTGACCCGCGACCCGGCCTCCTTGTCGGCCAGTGCCGTAAGTCGCACGGTCTCGGGAATCAGGTGAACGGAAAAAAGGCCCGAGGAATCGACCTCAGCCACTGTCAGGCTGGAGCCATTCACCGCGATGAAACCCTTCTCGAGGATGTATTTCATCCAGCTGGAGGGAATCGAGATGCGAAGATCCGATACGTGTCCCCGATGATGGGCCTCCTCGATCACGCCGGTCCCGAGCACGTGGCCGGAAACGTCATGACCGCCGATCTCATCCCCCACCCGCAGGCTGCGTTCAACCGAGACCCGGCTGCCGGCTTCCAACTCTCCAAGGGTCGTGCGATCCAATGTCTCGCGAATGGCGTCGAAGCTGATCCGCCCCCCCTCGATGGCCGCGACAGTCTGGCAGACCCCGTCGATCGACACGCTGGCGCCGAGGGCAAGACCCGCCAGAAGGTTCTCGTCGAGGCTGAGATCGTAACTGAGCAGATCCGGCGCACGGCGCACGGCGGCGACTTCGAAGACACCCTGGGTGATCCCACTGAACATTGAAGGACTCCTGCCGCCGCTGCTTCCCGGAACCGAAACCAGCGGTCAATGTCGCCGTCCATCGCCCCGGACGCAAGCGTCGAAAGGCGACTTCTCGCGAATCGCGGCCGCGAGGCCGCCCCATCCCCCGTGACGCAGGCAAAATGCGGGCTAGCCTTCGGCGAGATGACCCATCCCTCGAGCGATTCGCTCCGCGAGCGCCTGGGCGGCTTTCCCAGGCAGCGACTGGCACACCTCCCGACTCCCCTGCAACCGATGCCCCGCCTCTCCAAAGCATTGGGTGGCCCGGCCCTCTGGATCAAGCGCGACGACTGTACGGGCCTGGCCACCGGAGGCAACAAGACCCGTAAATTGGAATTCCTGATGGGCGCGGCCCAGGCCGAGGGCGCCGATGGGGTGATTACATTCGGAGCCCTGCAATCCAATCACGCCCGCCAGACGGCCGCGGCCGCGGCCCGCCTGGGCCTGAACTGCGATCTGATTCTCATCACCGGAATGGACTATTGCGAAAGGTCCTGGCTGGAATCCGGCAACCGACTCCTGGATGAGCTTCTCGGCGCCCGACTGCATCTCGTCGATGACGAAGCGGCGGCCGCCCGTCGATTGGCTCAACTCCTCGATTCGGCCCAGGACACCGACCGCATCCGGCCCTACATCATTCCCACAGGCGGCTCGAATTGGACGGGCGCCCTCGGCTATGTGGACTGTGCCCTGGAACTCCGGGATCAGCTCCACGAGCAGGCAGCACGTGTCGATACCCTCGTGCACGCGACCGCCAGCATGGGCACCCAGACCGGCCTGGCGGTGGGAATGAATCTCGTAGCCCCGCAAATCTCGGTCCGCGGCGTCAACGTCTACGCAGCGGATGTCGCAACCCAGCGGAACGAGTTGCGATCCCGTTGTGACGAACTCGCCGAGCAGCTCGGGGTGGCGGCACCAGCCGAGGATAAGCTCATCATCGAAGAGGGTTTTCGCGGCCCCGGCTATGGCGTCCCCACCGAGGCCATGCTCGAGGCGGTCGAATTGGTGGCGCGTCTCGAGGGCATCCTTCTCGATCCGGTCTATACCGGCAAGGCCATGGCCGGACTCATCGAAGCCGCTCGCCGGGGTCGACTTTCGGATCGGGGGGAGGTCGTCTTTCTGCATACGGGCGGGGTGCCGGGACTCTTCGCCTATCGCGACGCCCTGGCGGGCAAGAGCTCGGATTGATTCAAGCCGGATCCGCCGAATGCCCGATCCGGCCCTCTGCGATCAATTCACCGATGCGCAATCGAATCGCCTCGGTGCCCGCTGCCAACTCCCATCCGGGCCCCGCCCGCTCCCCTTCCCCATCGCCCTCGCGTGACGCGAATTCCAGGGGCTCGCCGAAAAGGATCCGCCAGCGACTCGGCAGGGGGAGCAGACCGAGGGGGCCGAGCAGCGGAAATGTCGGTGTCAGCGGCAGCAGGGGCAGGCCGAGGGCCCGCCCCAGGCCCGACTGCCTGGAGAGCAGGGGCTGCGCCTCTTCCGCACCGACGATCCCGACCGGAACGATCGGAACTCCGGCCTCGGCCGCGACGCGAATCGCCGGACTGGATCCGAAATCCTGCAGCCGATATCTCTGATCGTAGAGCTTGGTCGCACCCGCCATTCCCTCCGGAAAGGCCACGACCCTGCGGCCCAGCGAGAGCAGGCGCCCGAGGTTCTCTGAACAATCACGCACAGCCCCGATCCTGGCCAGGAAAGCCTGCATAAAGGGGAGCGTGATCAACCAATCCCCGACCAGGAATTTGGGTCGCGCCGCCAACTCCTGTCCTCTGCCCAGAATATGGCTGAGCATGCAGCCATCGTAGGGAAGCAATCCGGATTGATTCGCCACAAAGAGACAGGGACCCCGCTCGGGAATCCAATGCCTCCCCGAGACTTCCACGCGCCAATAGCGCTCCCGCAGGAATTCCAGCAGGGGCTCCGCGCGGATCAGCAGGTCGAAGTCCATGCCGAATTCGTCGCTTTCACCGCTGTGCTCGCTCATGCCGACATTGGCCATGCGCCGACGCAATTCATCGAAGAGGGCGAAGAGATCCTCCCCATCCGGAAGCGAGGCCGCACTCACGAGCGGGTCCGGGGAACGGCGCCCGCGGATCTGCTCCCGCAGCCCCGCCAGGGCCAGCCGCAGTTCGGCCATGGCCCGAACCTCAGGAAGCCGCGAAGCCCCTTCGAATCCCGCCCCCGGCGATGTGACGGCCGTCTGCCGGGGAGGCGGCGAAGTTCGCGTCAGTAGAGATCCCTCCCCCATATGGACTCCCGCCCTCCTCTCGATTCTCCGACCCCCCGATGACATGAGGCAATAAAGGCACTCCACGCCTCCCGAGTGCTGTAGACGGGCCGGCCGAATTCCAACCATCCGCGCTCGCCATCCGCGACCCAGAGATAGCTGAGATAGTCGTAGAAAGCGCTCGCCGAATTCCCTTCATTCTCGCAGGGCCAGATCTTTCGAAAACGATTCAGGCGCTCCAGAAGTGGCAGGGGAAGCGTCAGACGTGTCTTCCCCGCCAGGGCGATCAGCGTCGAGAGCGATACGACCCCCCTCCCCACGACGTTGAAGGTGCCGGGATGGGATTCGCGGGCCGCGCGCTCGAGCACCGAAAGCAGATCCTCCTCGTGGATGAACTGCAATAGGGGGTCGAAGCCCAGGACCGTCGGCACGACGGGGGCGTCGAAATAACGAACGACGGCGTCAAAATAGCTGGGGCCCATGGGCCAGCAAGCGCGCAGCACGGTCACCTCCGTAGCCGGATGCAGTGGGGCCCAATCCCGCAAACACATTTCGCTGGCGACGCAATTCTGGACCGAAGCCTCCCGTGGATGACCGGCGAGGGGATGAGACTCCGGCAGGAAGTTCGGATTCTGGGCGCGCGGGCCGTAGGCCATCGTGCTCGAAAGGTGGACGAGGCGAGGCAGGGCGATTTCCGCGCACGCGTTCAGCAGGCGCGGAAAGGCCAGGGATTCCAGAAAGGAATCGGCGTCGAATGATCCCGTGAGGGGCGGCTGCTCGGAAAGGTGAATCAATACGTCGACATTCTCCGAGACCAGGATTTCGCGCAGGGTCGACTCGGCCGCCGAATCCCTCAGTTCCAGGTGTCGAAAAGACAGTCGCTCCGCGAGACCCGGGGGAATCTCGCGATCGATCCCCACCACCCGAGCGCTCCCGGGCCGGGCGAGCAGGCGCTCTGCCAGGCGTTCGCCCCAGAAGCTTCCCAGGCCGACAATCGCGATCGATGGGGATTGGTTCAACGCGTTGCTCGATCCGGGCCGACATCCCGGAAAAGAAATCCGAATCGCGATCCGCTCGCCGGGGCGAGATTCTTCGGATAGCCTGATTGGCGATGCATTCCGATTCGAAGATCGTACACGTCGTGGAGGATATCCGTTTTCGCGAACACGCGTCGCCCCCCGGCCACCCCGAGCGACCCCAGCGACTCGTTGCGATCGCTCACGCCTTCTCGAAATACGAGGCTCTTCTCGGGCGAATCCCCATGCGCGAAGCCCTGGCGGATGAAATCCTGAGAGTTCATACCCGCGAACATCTCGGGGGGGTGGAGCGAGCCGTGGCCCGGGCCCCGGCGCAACTCGATCCCGATACCTTCGTCTCGGCGCAAAGCCTCGCCGTGGCCAGGCTCGCGGCGGGCAGCAGCATCGATCTCGCCCTGCGAATCGCCCGGGGAGAAGCCTACGCGGGAATCGCCGCCATTCGCCCGCCGGGCCACCACGCGGAGACGGACCGTCCGATGGGCTTCTGCCTCTTCAACAACATCGCGATCGTCGCCAGGGCCCTGCAGGCCGAACTCGGCCTGCAGAAGATCCTGATCCTGGACTGGGACGTGCACCATGGCAACGGCACCCAGCACAGCTTCGAAAACGATCCTTCCATTCTCTTCATTTCGATGCACCAATCCCCCCACTACCCCGGTACGGGCTCATTCGACGAGGCCGGATTCGGAGCCGGGCTCGGAGCCACGGTCAATCTCCCCATGCCGGGTGGCTGTGGGGACTCGGAGTACATCGGACTGATGCAGCGGGTGGTGGTGCCGATCGTCCGCCGTTTCGAGCCGGAAATGATCCTGGTCTCCTGCGGCTTCGATGCCCACCGAGACGACCCGCTCTCGGGCATGCATTTGAGCGGAGCGGGCTACGGAGAGTTGACCCGTATCACCGATGCTCTGGCGAGCGATCTCTGCGGCGGTCGCCTGGCCCTGCTCCTGGAAGGCGGATATTCCGAATCCGGGCTCGAGGAGGGCATGACCGCCGTGCTCGAATCTCTTCTCGATCGCGGGGCCACGGCGAAGCGATACCTCCCCGAGGCCTCACCGGGCAGCCCTCTCGCGACTCTCATCGCCACGGCGGCCCGTGTTCACGGAAGCCGCCATCCCGACATCGGAGCGCCCTGAAGCGGGACGCCCTGAAGCGGGAATTGGCGCCCGGGGACTGTCCCGGGGAGCGAGGACTGGCCCGGGGCGTTCGGCGAAAGCCGGGCGCCGCCAGGGGGCTCTACTGCGAGACGCACATCCCCGGTCGCGCCGTCTTCGCACCATCTCCCCGGAGTCCAGGGGACATCCGTACCACTCCATCCCACTCTTTCTAGAAGGACCCTCGAACCCAACCTGAAGCGAATCCGGCAAATCGACGGGCGACCAGAGACCAAACCCGCATCTTTTCGTCTTATTATCGCCTTCCCTTGGAATCCCAGGCGAAGGAAATGGGAAAATTGCCGCCTATATGCACATGGCAACCAAAACCGGCGATCAAAAACAGTGACAAAGGCGAATAATTCTGTCTCTACGCCAGAAAACTGCTTCCCAATCGGCAAGCAGTGGGGTATAAAACAGATCAAGTGGGATGAAGTGGGACCAGGTGGGAAATCCCCTTTAAAAAGATGGAGTGGAATCGAGAAGTTCCATTCGAGCCGATTCGAGAAAAATCGTCAGCGGGAAGCCCCCCCCCTCGCAACTCTTCGTATTTGAGAATCAGTGTTCAGCGTCGGGGATGGCAAGTCAAGAGTTTCCACCCAGGCGAATCGAGCGAGGTCGCGGCCCCTTACATCCCCGAGAAGAGAATTTGAACCGGCACCCTTCAATGAGGGCAAAAAGCCATACCGGAAAGAGGCAATCCGAACGTCGTGGTAACGGCCAGGAAAACGGAGCGGAAAAGCAATGTTTCGAGGTCGCTACGAACACACGATGGATACCAAGGGGCGCCTGAGCATTCCGTCGGGATTCAGAGTGGAAATCCAGCGTCGCAGCGAAAATGCACCCGTCTTGACGAATCGCGGAGACCATCTCGAACTCTTCCCGGCCGACGTCTGGGAACGCAAGGAAGAGGAATTGCTTCAACTCTCGGAATTTGACACCGACGCCCAGGACTTTCAACGCTACGTGGTGGGAGATGCCAGCGACAGCCCACTCGATGCGCAGGGCCGAATCCTGGTACCCGCACTACTCCGAAATGAAGCGGATCTCGGCGCCAAGGTCTTGATCTTCGGCGTTCTCAACAAGATTGAAATCTGGAATCCACAGCGCTTCGAGGAAAAGAAGCGGATCACGGTCATGCGATTGCCCGAGATCGAGAAGAACGTGGATCTGAACCGTAGAAAACAGGACGACTGAACTTTTTTGGGGGGAAGTTGGAGCTCGTGCTCCAGCAGAGAGGTTGGGGTGTCCTCGGAACGCCGACAGGATTGCAGCGTGCTTACTGGGGGGTACACGTTGCGATCATGGTGTTCCGAGGCACCCCATGGCTCCCGCTCTCTCCGAAGCCCCGAGTCGGCTGCGTATGGGGATGCCCCATCTAGTGAGTACTGACTTCCAGCATGTTCCGGTCCTACTCGCTGAAAGCATCGAGCACCTCCACCTGAAACCCGGCGCCGTGATCGTGGACGGTACTCTGGGCGGCGGCGGCCATGCCGAGGCCATCTTGGAGCGCACTGCACCCGACGGAATTCTGGTCGGTCTGGATGTCGACGGCGAGGCCCTCGAAGCGGCCGCTCGACGCCTGTCGCCCTTCGGCGACCGGGTGCATCTGATGCAGACCTCCTTTCGCAATCTCGACCGATGCCTCGAGAATCTCGGCCATTCCCGAGTCGATGGCGTCCTGCTCGATCTCGGCGTTTCCTCCCATCAACTCGATTCCGCGGATCGGGGTTTTCGCTTTGAGAAGTCGGGAAGTGCATCGACACCCCTGGACATGCGGATGGATCCCAACCGGGGGCAGAGTGCGGCCGACTTGCTGCAGGAGGCCACGGTTGCTGAATTGCATCGCCTCTTCGAACGCTACGGGGAATTGCCCGGCTCCAAACGACTCGCCCACGCGATCGTCGACCGACGTGGAGAAAATCCCATCCGCACGACGGCCGATCTGCTGCAGATCATCCACGAGGCCCGAATCGGCAGAGGGCGGCGCCACAATCCGGCTACGCTGGTCTTTCAAGCCCTGCGCATCGCCGTCAATGACGAACTCGGAGCCCTCGAGGAGGGATTGCAGGCCGCGATCTCCATCCTGCGACCCCGAGGACATCTGGTCGTGATCGCCTACCACTCCCTCGAGGATCGGATCGTCAAGCAGACCCTGCGAAGTGGGGTCCGGGGATGTATCTGCCCGCCTCGACAACCGATCTGCCAATGCGGAATAAAGCCGACGCTGAAGATCGTCCGTCGCCGCCCCCTGCGCCCGAACGAAGCGGAGATCGTTCGCAACCCACGAGCTCGTTCGGCTCTTCTGCGCAGTGCAGAGCGACTCCCGGAGGCCGCCTGATGAGTCGTCGCAAGCCCGCAGCTGGACTCCGACGCAAGCAATCTCGACCTTCGTTGATCACGCGCCTGATGAATCCCCGCGCCCGATCCCCGAAACGACGACGACGCAAGGCGCGTCTCTTTTCATCCGAACTTCTCCTGATCGGCTTCGGCAACGGAAAAGGACGGCTTTCAGCCCCTCCCAGCCAGATCCTTCCGATCCTGGCCACCGCATTGGTCGTGGCCCTGGCGCTCTCCGCGATTCGGATCGACCTGATTCGAGGTCGCTATGCAACCGCCGAGGCCACACTGGTTCAGCAGAGTCTCTACGATGAGATCCGGAGCCTGACCGCACGCATGCGCGAATTGCGGGATCCCGTCAGCCTCACGGAACGCGCCGGCGATCTCGGTTTCGTTCGGCCCCAGAGGCTCATTCACCTGGCTCCCTCTGCGAATCCCGGCTCCGAGCCCTCGCCCATCTCGGATGTCCAACTCGCAGCCAGGAATGCCCCGCAACGGAATCGACCATGAGATCGGAGGCCCTGCGCTCCGCGACGATTCGCGTTGGAGCGCTGCGCTTCGCCTTCCTGCCCCTATTTCTCCTGCTCGCCGCCCGAGCCGGTGAACTATCAATCATCAAGACCGAAGGAGTCGTCCGGGGCAAGGAACAGATCCGCAAGGTCATCACCCTGCCGGCAGCCCGGGGCTTCATCGTCGATCGAAACCAACGCGAACTCGCCCTCACAATCGAAGCCCCGTCACTCTTCGTGCGCCCGAATCTCCTCCCCCGCGACCACGAAGCCCTGAATGCTCTCGCCTCGATCACGGGAACAAGTCAACAGGCCATCTCGAATCGAATCGGATCTCGCGAGGGATTCGTGTACATCGACCGATGGCTCGAAGACGAAGCGGCTCAACGGATCGAGCACCTGAACCTGCCGGGCGTGGGAATCGAATACGAACATCGCCGCACCTATCCCGCTGGCCCCCTGGCCGCCCGCTTGATCGGATTCTCGAATATCGACCATCGGGGCGAGCGGGGCGTGGAGCAGATGCTCGATGAGTGGCTTCGGGGCCATCCCCAGCGCCTCGAGGCCAAACGCGACGCACGGGGTCGCCCCCTGAGTTCGGAACCCTTCGACCCCCGGGAAGCAGCCGGGGGGGACGTGGCCCTCGCCCTCGACGCCGGCCTGCAGGCCCAGGCCGAGAAGCAACTGGCCCTGAGCATCGCCGAGACGGGAGCGGCTGGAGGCATGGTGATCGCGGTGGAGCCGCAGAGCGGCGACATCCTGACCCTGGCGGAATGGCCGAGCTTCGATCCCAACGACTACCGCCACGTGCCCTACCCCCAGAGCCGGAGTCGGGCCTTTCACGATGCGCTCGAGCCGGGATCCACCTTCAAATCGTTCCTGGTGGCCGGTGCCCTGGAGAGCGGGCTGATCACGACGGACTCCAGTATCGACACGGGAGACGGCACGATCGAGATTTCGGGCAAGACGATCGAGGATCATCGACCCTATGGAATCATCGGCCCCGGCGACCTGCTGCGTTATTCGAGCAACGTGGGCTCGGTCCTGCTCGCGCAGGAGTTGGGCCCCCAGAAGCATCGGGAGACCCTCTCCCAATTCGGCTTCGGCCGCAGGACCCTGAGCGGCTTTCCGGGTGAATCCGCGGGTATGTTGAGGGATTGGCGCGACTGGCGAAATCTCGACCAGGCCACGGTTTCCTACGGACAGGGAGTCAATGTCACACCGATCCAGCTCGCCATGGCGACCGCCGCCCTCGCCAACCGAGGCCAGTTGATGCGCCCGAGAATCGTCATCGCCAGGCGCAGGGCCGTCGGACCCTGGGAATCCGTTCCACCCGTGAGTGCCGGCCAGGCCATCAGCCCTGAAACGGCCGACATCGTGGTGGAGATGCTGGAATCCGTCGTCAGTTCGACGGGAACGGCGCGCAAGGCCGCCCTTGCGGGGGTTCGAGTCGCGGGGAAAACGGGAACCAGCATGGACTACGATGCGACGAGCCGCAGCTACCGCCGGGACCGCTACACGGCGTGGTTCATGGGAATCGCCCCGGCGGACGATCCGAAGGTCGCCATCGTCGTCATCCTCGAGAATCTCAGCAGCCTCAAACCTCATACCGGAGGCGGAGTCGCCGGCCCCCTCTTCGCCCGAGTGGCGGCGGCCCAACTCGCTCGTCACGGAATCATCACAAAACCGGAACCAATCCCGGCTTCGGCGCTTCCAACCCCCCAGATGGCTCCAGAAGATACTTCCAGACTGGCCCCCGAAGACCTCGCCCAAATCGATTCGACGCGCCTCCCCAGTATTCCCAGGGCGAAAGTGTCGCGCTCGGGCCGGATCCGCAGGGGACACGCGCGCCAGGAGAGTCTGCTGATGCCCGACTTCGTCGGCGAGGATTTCAACTCCGCCCGCTCCCTGGCGGCATCGAGATCCCTGGAACTCCAGGTGAGCGGGCCGGGAGCGGGCCGGGTCATCGAACAACTCCCCGTCGCGGGGAGCGTATTGCGGGGAGAGCGGCCGGCGGTCCGGCTCGTTCTCGCCACCCGTCAGGAGGAGAACTGATTGCGGCTCTCGGAACTCCTCTCCGCACTTCCTCGGGAATTCATGGCCCCGGAAAAATTGGCCTCATCAGAAAATCCGGATCCCGTCATTCGCGGGCTCAGCTACGACTCCCGGGAGGTCTGCCCGGGGGATCTCTTCGTCGCCCTTTCGGGCTCCCAGAGCGACGGCCATGACTTCATCCCCAGAGCGCTGGAGTCCGGAGCGGTCGCGGTGCTCGCGGAACGTCCGGCCGCAAGCGGAAAGCCGATGGATTGTCCGACCGTCTTCGTCCCGGACAGTCGCCGCGCACTCGCGCCCCTGGCGGTACGCTTCTTTGGCCAACCCGCCCGGGAACTCAGGATGGTGGGCGTCACGGGAACCAATGGCAAGACGAGCACCGCCTGCCTGGTGGAATCCATCCTGGGGGCCGCGGGCGTCAATGCGGGCCTGATCGGAACGGTCGGGATTCGTTACGCGGAAGAAAATGAAACCGCGACCAATACGACCCCCGAGAGTCTCGACCTCCAGCGAACCCTCAGGGCCATGCGAACTCGGAACGTCGAAACCTGCGTCATGGAGGTCTCCTCCCATGGCCTCGAGTTGGGCCGGGTCGAGGGCTGCCGATTCGAAGTGGCCGCCTTCACGAATCTCACCCAGGACCACCTCGATTTCCATGGCGACATGGAGACCTACCTGAAATCCAAATCCCTGCTCTTCAGCGAATACCTGCTGGGGAAGAGTCACGCCGTAATCAATATCGACGATCCCTCGGCTTCCGTAATCATCGATGCGGCCCGGGAGAGCGGCGCCGAGATCATTCGCTGCAGTCGGGACTCCGGAAAGGAGGCCGAAATTCGGCTTCTCGGCTCGGATATCCACCTCTCGGGGACAGAGGCATGGGTGGACAATCGGGGGGAGGAAATCGAATTAAGCCTTCCCCTGATCGGAGACTTCAACCTGGAAAATCTGATCGTGGCCTGCGGAGTGGCCTCGGCCCTCGGAATCGATTCCGAAGTGATTGCCTCGGGGATCTCCACCTGCCCCCAAGTCCCCGGTCGCATGCAGGTGGTTTCGCGCGGTCGCGAGGAGGATCCCACGGTCATCGTCGACTACGCCCATACCCCGGACGCGGTGGAAAAACTCCTGAAGGCCGTGCGCCCCCTATGCGGGGGGCGCCTGATCAGCGTATTCGGTTGCGGGGGAGACCGGGATCGCAGCAAACGGCCGCGGATGGCCGAAGCCGTGGCCCAGCATAGTGACCTGGCATTGGCGACGAGCGACAACCCGCGCACGGAGGAGCCCGGAAATATCCTATTGGATGTCGAAGAGGGCCTGGCAGCGCTCGAAAAAGCCGAGGTCCGGGAATTGGATCAGGCCCGGGGCCGCTACATCATCATCGAGGATCGACGCGAAGCCATCGGCCGGGCCATCGCGAATGCGAACCCGGAGGACACGGTCGTGCTGGCCGGCAAAGGCCACGAGGACTACCAGATCATCGGCACCAGGAAGTTTCCCTTCGACGATCGCGAAGAAGCCCTGGCCGCACTCGCCCAGCGAGGAGATCCATGAGCGTGCCCTTCAGCCTATCCGACGCCATCAATTGGACGGGCGGCCGCTCCTCGGCCGAAGACGATAGGATCCAATTCCCCGGCGTCGGCATCGATACCCGCAGCCTGCATCCGGGCGATCTCTTCGTGGCCATTCGCGGCGAGCGACACGACGCGCACGGCTTCCTCCCCGACGCCCTCGCGGCCGGGGCGGGGGGACTGATGCTCGAGGCGGCCTGGCTGGGGGAACACAGTCCGAATACCGGACTTCCTGTGGTGGCCGTCGAGGACACCACCCGGGCCCTGGGGGCATTGGCCCGGGGGCATCGGGATCGATTCGAAGGGCCTGTCATCGCAGTCACGGGGAGCAACGGCAAGACGAGCACCAAGGAAATGATTCACTGCATCCTGTCGGTACCCGGCCCCTGCCTGAAGAACCCGGGGAATCTCAACAACGAATACGGACTGCCCCTCAGCCTGCTCGCAAGAGCAGAAGAAGAGCGGACTGCCGTGGTCGAACTCGGCATGAACCATCGCGGCGAAATCGCCCGACTCGCGGCAATTGCCCGGCCGGATATCGCGGTCATCACGAATATTGGCACTGCCCACATCGAATTCTTCAAGGATCAGGCGGAAATCGCGTTGGAAAAAGGAGATCTCGTCGCGGCCCTCGAGCCGACGGGCGTGGCCGTCCTGAATCGGGATGACGCCCTCGCTTTCGATCAGGGCGGACGGGTTCGGGGGCGGACCATGAGTTTCGGTCGCCATGCGGATGCAGACGTCAGGGCAGAGGATGTCACAATCGAGGAAGGCGGCCTCTTCTCCTTCCGCCTCCTCAGCCCCGAAGGAAATATCCCGATCCGGGTCCGCGGACTCGCGGAAACGACGATCAGCAACTCCCTGGCCGCGGCAGCCGCCAGCCTGGCGGCGGGAGCCCGACTCGAGCACATCCAGCAGGGGCTCGCGAAATTCGAGGGCGTCCCCGGACGCATGATGGCGCGCAGGCTGAGCGGCGGGGCGCATATCATCGACGATAGCTACAACGCCAACCCCCAATCCCTGAAGAATGCCCTGCAAAGCCTTGCGCGCCTGAAGGGCCGGGGCCGCAGCATCGCGATCCTCGGCGACATGGGCGAACTCGGAGAAATCAGTGAAGAGGCCCACGCCGAAATTGGGAGTCTCGTCGCCGAACTCGGCATCGACCAGCTCTTCGCCATCGGCAAACACTCGCGGGGACTCGCGGAAGCCGCGATCCTACGAGGCATGTCCCGATCCAAGGTTCGCGTAGAATCGAAGCTCGAAGTCCTGGCCGAGGAGGTCGCAGAACTCGTGCAGTGCCAGGATTGGATACTCGTCAAAGGTTCCCGCTCCATGCAGCTGGAAAGGGTCGTTGAAGCCCTGACCTCCGAGGAATCAAAATAGATGCTCTACCACCTTCTTTACCCGCTCTCGGATACATTCAGCTTCCTGAATGTCATCCGCTATATCACCTTCCGAACCGCGGCCGCGACGCTGACCGCACTCTTCATCTCATTCGTCGTAGGCCCCTGGCTGATTCGAAAATTGGCGAGCCTGCACATCGGCCAGCCCATCCGCGAGCTCGGCCCCGACCACCAGGCAAAGGCGGGCACGCCGACCATGGGGGGACTGCTGATCCTGCTCTCGCTCTGCGTATCCGTGCTCCTCTGGGCGGACCTCACCAACCAGCTCGTCTGGTTCGTGCTCGCATTGACCATCGGCTACGGGATCCTCGGCTTCATCGACGACTACCTGAAGGTCACGCGGCAGAATAGCGACGGCCTGTCGCCCCATACCAAGCTCATCTGGCAGACGGGGATGGCGCTCCTGCTGGCGGTCTCGCTCTATTCGAGCCCGGCTTTCGACCAGGAATTGGCGGTCCCCTTCTTCAAGCAATTCACCCCCGATATCGGCTGGCTCTACATTCCCCTGGCCATCCTCGTCATCGTGGGTTTCAGCAACGGTGTAAACCTCACGGATGGCCTCGACGGCCTGGCAATCGGTCCGGTGATGATCACGGCGGCGACATTCGTGGGGCTCACCTATGCAGCGGGTCATGCCAATATCGCCGAATACCTGGCCATCAAGCCGGTTCCGGGAGCTGGGCAGCTGGCGATCTTCTGTGGTGCCCTCGTCGGGGGCGGTCTCGGCTTCCTCTGGTTCAACGCGTCTCCGGCCGACCTCTTCATGGGAGATGTCGGAGCCCTGGCATTGGGGGGAGCTCTCGGCACGGTCGCCGTCCTGATTCGACAGGAGATTCTGCTGGGGGTGGTCGGCGGAATATTCGTCCTGGAAGCCCTGTCGGTCGCAATCCAGGTCGGTTGGTTCAAGCTGACGGGCGAACGCATCTTTCTGATGGCACCAATTCATCATCATTTCGAAAAATTGGGATGGGCGGAGCAGAAAATCGTCGTCCGCTTCTGGATCATCTCCATCATCCTTGCATTGATTTCATTGTCGTCGCTGAAGTTGCGATGAGAAACGCGGATCAGGGGGAATGAACTCCCCGGAATGAAGCAAGAGAAATGGATCTGAGGGGAAAGAAAGTGCTGGTGCTCGGCCTGGGAATCTCGGGCCGAAGCGCGGTGGAATTCTGTGCCGCGCGGGGAGCCGTGGTGACGGCTGCGGACGAGCGCGAGCTTCGGAAGCTGCCCGATGGAGGGGAAATCGAGGCCCTGGCCCGGACGGCAACCCTCGTCTGCGGCTCGCCTTTTCCCGACGCCGGAGATTTCGAGTTGACGATCCCGAGCCCCGGAATTCCGCCGGCGCGCTATCGCCCCTCGGCCCGAGAGGTCTGGGGGGATGTCGAATTGGCCGGCCGGGCCCTGGCCATCCCCGTCATCGCCGTCACGGGCACGAACGGAAAGTCGACGACGGTCCGGCTGATCGAGGCCATGCTGAAGGCCGCGGGCCTTCGCGCACGCGCCGCGGGCAATCTCGGCACGGCCGCCCTCTCCCTCGTCGGGCAACCCCTGGATGTCGCGGTGCTGGAGATCTCTTCCTTCCAATTGGAAACCACCCAAGCGTTCCGACCCCGGGTTGCCGTGATCCTGAACATCTCACCGGATCACCTCGATCGCCACGGAAGTCTGGAGCAGTACGCGGAGGCCAAGCGGCGAATCCTCAAGGCCCAGCAAACGGAAGACGTCGCCGTGCTCAACTTCGACGATCCAATCGTTCGGGGCTTCGCGCCTTCGGCCCGGGGTTCCGTGATTCCCTTCAGCGGCCGGGGGCGACCCGCCGCCCCCGGCCATCCGCGAGCGGCCTGGTTGGACGCGGGTGCCGCCCGCTTTGCCGACCTCGAAACGAGTCTGGGAATTTCTCTCGACTCGATCACCGGCCTGGGAGCCCACGATCGGGAAAACGTTCTGGCCGCGCTCAGTGCGATCTGGGCATTGGGCGTCGACCCCGAGCGGGGCGCGGAGGCTCTTCTCGACTTCCGCCCCCTGCCCCACCGCTGCGAGGTGCTCGGAACCTTGAGGGGCATCACCTGGGTCAACGACTCGAAGGCCACCAATCCGGGTGCCGCCCTACGCGCCATGGAGAGCATCGACGCGCCACTGATCTGGATCGCGGGGGGCAGCAACAAGGGTCTTTCCTTCGAGTGGCTCGCACGGGAAGCGGAGCGGCGAGTCAGAACCGCCCTGCTGATCGGCGAGGCCGCATCCGAATTGGAAGCCGCCCTCAAGGGCCGCGTGGCCTGTCAACGCGCCGACGGTCTCGATGATGCGGTGGCGTTGGCGGCGGAAAAGGGGCGTCCCGGCGACGTTGTCCTGCTCGCCCCCGCCTGCGCGAGTTTTGACCAATTCGAGGATTTTGAACATCGCGGCGAGTGCTTCCGCGAGGCCTTCGGCCGGATCCGGGGAGAGCGGATGTCATGAGTCCGAGTCGGAAGAAGAGAAAGGGAAGCCGACGCGACTCGGGAGAGTGGGGATCGGGCGGGCTGGCCGCTTCCCAATCCCTGAGTGGCGTAATGGGGTCGGCCCTGCTCCTCGTATCGGTCGGCATCGTGATGAGCTACAGCACCACGGCCACCCTGCACCTCGACCAATTCCTGCCGCCCCTCTTCCTGCGCCATCTCGGCGCCCTGCTACTGGGATCCCTGCTCGCCCTGGCGGCGATCCAGATTCCCAGCGGGCTGCTCCAGCGCTCCGCCCTGCCACTATGGTTCTTCACCGTTCTATTGCTGCTCGCGGTCGAATTCGCGGGCGTCGAGGTCAACGGCGCCGTCCGCTGGTTGGCGGTTCCCGGCCTCGGCTTCCGTTTCCAGCCCGTCGAATTGTGCAAGATCACCACCGTCCTGGCCGTGGCCTCGGTGATCGCCCAACGAGACGGCCGCGAAGAACTTTCGGGACGGCGCACCCTCATCGCAGGCATCCTCGCCCTCCCCCCCATCGGCCTCCTGCTCCTGCAGCCGGATCTCGGGAATGCCATCCTGCTGGCGATCCTGGTCGGCCTGCTCGTCGTGGTCGCCGGGACCCGCCTGGCGCGACTGGTGATCCCGGGCCTGGTCGGCGTGATCGGGGTCGGGCTCTATGTCAGCCAGAACGCCTATGCGTGGCGACGAATCACGGCCTTCATCGACCCCTGGGCCAAGCCCCTCGGCGAGGGCTTTCAACTCGTCCAATCCTTCGTCGCCTTCGGCCGGGGCGGTCTCTTCGGGGTTGGCCTGGGCAATGGCCAGCAGAAACTCGCCTATCTGCCCTTCGCCCACACCGATTTCATACTCGCCTTGATCGCCGAGGAACTCGGCCTGATCGGCGTGCTCAGCGTTCTCGCCGGATTTGCCGTGCTCCTGATGGCCGGTATGCGCATCGCCGGTCGGGCCCGAAATCGCTTCGACCTCCTGGTCGCCTTCGGCATGACGGCCCTGCTCACCGTGCCGGCCCTGATCAATGCATCGGTGGTCATGGGGGTGCTGCCGACCAAGGGCCTGACGCTGCCCTTCCTATCCTATGGACGCAGTTCCCTGGTCTCCTGCTGCCTGGCCCTGGGGCTGCTGATCGGCGTGGCGCACCACTCGCGCGGGGGAAAAGGCGCGAGCGGGGGTTCGCGATGAGCCTGAGCTGGATCATTGCTGGAGGCGGAACCGGAGGCCACGTCTTTCCCTCCCTGGCCCTGGCCGAGATCATCGCCGAGCGGGGGGACTCCGTTCTCTTCATCGGCTCGGAGCAGGGGCTCGAAGGGAGATTGGTTCCCGCAGCGGGCTTCGATCTGCTCGCTCTTCCGAGCGCCCAGATCATGGGACGAAATCTCCTGGGCCGAATGGCCGGGCTGCTCCGCATTCTCCAGGGGGTGGGAAGGGCCGCGGGGGCATTGCGATCCCGACGGGCGGATATCGTGATCTCGTTGGGGGGATACGCCGCGATGCCCGGCGTATTGGCCGCGATCCTGCTGCGCTATCCCCTCGTCCTGATCGAGCCCAACGCCATTCCGGGTCGCGCGAATGCCCTGACGGCGCGTTTCGCGCGCATGCTCTTCACCGGCTTCAGAACCACCGCCGCTTCCCCTCGCCTCGAGCAAAGCCGAGCGACCCGGCATCTGGGCATCCCCCTGCGCTCGGAACTGGTCTCGGCTTTTCGGGAAGCCCCCGCGCGCAAGCCGGCGACTTCTCCCCTTCGCATTTTCGTTTTTGGTGGCAGCCAGGGGGCGCGCCAGATCAACGAGGCCATGATGGAAATGGCTCCCGAGTTGCGCGACCAGCCCCTTGAACTCTTTCATCAGACGGGAGAAGCGGATCGAGAGCGCGTGGCCGCCGCCTACGCGAAGGCCGGACTCCAGGCGGAAGTCGTGGGTTTCGAGAGTCGGATGCCCCTACGCTACCGCTGGGCCGATCTCGCGATCTGCCGCGCCGGCGCCATGACCGTGGCCGAGTTGGCCATGGCCGGACTCCCCGCCCTCCTGATCCCCTACCCCTATGCGGCAGACGACCATCAAGCTGCAAATGCCGACGTCTGGGCGGAAGCGGGAGCCGGCCATCGCATCGAATCCCGACCCCTCGATGGGAAATGCCTCAGGGATAGCCTGCTCGAATTCTGCGAAGCACCCGAAAGACTCGCCCCGATGGCGGCGGCGGCCTCGGCCCTGGCGAGACCCGATGCCGCCAGGGAGATCGTGGAGGCCTCGGCGCTTCTCGCCCGAGGGGTCGGAATATGAGAAGTCGATTCCAGAATATTCATTTCATCGGCGTCGGGGGAGTCGGCATGTGCGGACTCGCCGAATGGCTTCATCTGAACGGCTACCGGGTGACGGGATCGGATCGCGAAGAGGGGGTCAATACTGCGCGACTGCGGAAACTGGGCCTGGAAATCACGACGGGACACGCCGCCGACAATCTCGGCTCCGCACAACTGATCGTGGTTTCCTCGGCCATTCGCCCCGACAACCCCGAACTCCGGGAGGCCCGCAACCGCGAGATCCAGATCATTCGGCGGGGGGAAATGCTGGCCGAGATCATGCGCACGCGAAACGGCATCGCCGTGGCGGGCAGTCATGGCAAGACGACGACGACCTCCCTGATCGACCACGTCCTGCACGAAGCGGGAATCGATCCCACATCCTTCGTGGGAGGACGGGTGATGGATGGGAGTCGGGACTTCGTCGGAATGCGCCGGGGGCAAGGCGAGTGGTTGGTCGCAGAAGCCGATGAGAGCGACGGATCCTTTCTGCAACTCGCCCCGGTGATCGCGATCATTACGAATATCGATGCCGAGCATCTGGACCACTACGGATCCCTCGCGGCGCTGCGGGATGCCTTCACGACCTTCGCCGAGGCAATCCCCTTCTGGGGGCGGGTCGTCGCCTGCGTGGATCATCCGGGTGTGCGTGAGATCGCGCCGCGGATCACGCGGCCACTGATCCGTTACGGATTCTCATCCGGGGCCGACCTGAGGGCGACAGAACTGAAATCGACGCGACGGGGCGTGTCCTTCTGCGTGCAATCGGGCGAGCGGGACCTGGGAAAGGTCGAATTGCCCCTGCCCGGAGAACACAACGCCCTGAACGGCCTGGCCGCCCTCGCCGTGGCCCTCGAAGTCGGAATTCCCTTCGGGACGGCTGCGGAATCCCTGACGACTTTCGGGGGGGTCGAACGACGCTTCCAGGATCGCGGAACGCGTGCGGGTGTCCGCATCGTGGACGATTACGCCCACCATCCCGCCGAACTCCGAAGCACCCTGGCCGCGGCGCGCAGCGCCCATGCGGGCCGAATCGTCGGCATCTTCCAACCCCATCGCTATACGCGCACCCGGGATTGCCTGGAGGAGTTCGCGGCCGCATTCGACGCCGCGGATCGGCTGATCGTGAGCGAGATCTATGCGGCCGGCGATCCGGAGATTCAGGGAATCACGGGAAAGCGGGTCGCCGACGAAATCACCGCTCATGGACATCCGAACGTTGACTTCATCGGAGATCTGGACGCGATTGCCGCCAGTCTGAGTGACGAATTGCGCCCGGGGGATCTCGTCCTGACCCTCGGCGCCGGGAATATCAGCGGGCTCGCAGAGAAACTCCTCAAGGGATTGGCCTCCCGGGAAGCCCGAAGCCCGGAGGGCGAAATATGATCCATCCCCCGGCGCGCGCGGCTCTCGAGGCCCGTCTCGAAGATCGCATTCGATTCGATGAAGCGATGTCTCGCCATACCTCGTTGGGAATCGGCGGCCCCGCAGATGCCCTGGCGACACCCGCCGACCGACGTGAACTGCGGGAACTCCTCGGCATCTGTGAGCAATACGAACTGCCACGTCGCGTCCTCGGTGCGGGTTTCAACGTCCTGGTTCGAGATGGCGGCATCGAGGGCGTCGTCATCGAATTGAAGAAATTCCGGCGCCTCGAGGAGAAGAGCGGTCGGGGTCTCTTCGCGGAGGCCGGGGTCTCCCATGCGAGCCTGACCAGATTCTGCCTGGATCGCGGACTCTCGGGCATGGAATTCGCCGCGGGAATCCCGGGCACGGTCGGAGGCTGGATTCTGATGAACGCGGGCATTGGAAGCCGGGAACAGAAGGACGTGGTCCGCGAAATCGAAATCCTGCTGGCCGATGGTTCGCGACGGCTGACGCTGGCGCGCCGGGATCTGGATTTCCGCTACCGGGAACTCCGCGGACTGCCGGAGGGTGCGCTGGTGCTCTCCGCTCTCTACGAAATCTCACATTCGGACTCATCCGAGATCAAGACCCGAATCGAAGAACTCCTCGCAAGCAGGAGCCGCAGCCAGCCTCTCGATGTGCCGTCCTGTGGCTCCGTCTTTCGAAACCCGGAGGGCGATTTTGCTGGTCGGCTGATCGAAGAGGCCGGGCTCTCGGGCAAGCGCATCGGGGGCGCGGAAATCTCGAAAATCCACGCCAATTTCATCGCCAATGCGGGCCGGGCCTCGGCGGCCGAAGTGCTCGCCCTGATCGAGCATGCCCGGGATCGAGTCCGTGCCCACTGCGGAATCGAATTGGAAACCGAAGTCCATGTCGTGGGGAGAGAGAGATGAGCCGAAGCATTCGCAACGGACGCTCGAGCCGGCGCAGCACTCAGCGCCAGCGCATCGAAGCCCTCGGAAAGCAGCGGAAGCATTGGGAGAAAGAACAGCGAAAGCGGCGCCGGGAGCTCAGCCCGCACGCTCGCGAATTCATCCGTATGCGCGCCGCCCTGATCTTCCTGCTCTCCCTCGCGGCGGGAGTGGCCCTCGCGATTCCGATCGAGAAGCAACTGGGGCGCTGGGCGCAGGATGGACTCGGCACATTGCAGAAGATCTCGATCCAGGGCAATTCCCAGCTCTCATTTGACGAAGTCGCTCTCGCCACGGGGATCCAGCCGGGGCGCGCGTTGGCGGATGTCGATCCGCTGCTGGTCGAGAGCAGGCTGCGCAGGGAGCCGTGGATTCGAGATGCCAGTGTCCTAACACTGCCGCCCTCGACACTGCTGGTTCGGGTGGAAGAGAGAAAACCTCGCGCCCTGCTCCTCGATTCCGAAATCCCGCCGACGATACGTGCAGCGAGACTGGTCGATTCGAGCGGCTTCCTCTTCGCATCGGCCCTTGGCGACGAAGATCTTCCGCGCCTCGTCGGCGGCGAAAACCTGGCACTGAATCACGAACACGAATCCCTGAACATGGCCCTCGGCCTGCTGGAAAACCTGGAGGAACTCGACCTGGAGGCCCTGGGAGGTTCGAGGGGGCCGATCGAATTATGGCTACCGAGAGCGGGAAGTTCCGAGGGCTGGGTGCTTCGCGGAAATCTCGAAATCATCTTGGGACACGATCATCTCATGGGGCGACTGCGCAGGCTCTCGGATCTCCTCGACTCCGGGAAGATCCGTGCACTGAGGGGAGAAGAGCGGTTCCAGATCGACCTGCGCTTCGCCGACCAGGCCGTCCTGCGCAATCTGCCCGAGGAGGAGAGGAGTCGCGAATCCATTTCCCAGCGAAGCTGAGCTGGACCGAATTTCCTGAGAGGGAAAGTCTCCCTTCCGGCTGGAAGGGAGACAAGCGGCGGTCGCATGCGGATGCATGCCCCGCCCAAACGGGCTGACCGAGGATTCGGTCGGCCATAAGGGGGGAAGAAGAGTGTCACGCAAAGAGGAACTCATCGTCGGACTCGACATCGGCACGACCAAAATCTGCGCCGTGGTAGCCCAGGGGAATGGCACACAGCTCGACGTGGTGGGAATCGGAACCCATCCGTCCCGGGGGCTCCGAAAGGGGGTCGTCGTCGATATCGACGCCACGGTGGCGTCGATCAAACACGCCGTCGAAGAGGCCGAGTTGATGGCCAATTGCGAAATCACCTCGGTCTATGCGGGCATTGCCGGGGGGCATATTCGCGCCCTCAATAGCCATGGCGTCGTAGCCGTCAAGGATCATGAAGTGCGGGAGAGCGACGTCAAGCGCGTCATCGATGCCGCCAAGGCGGTCGCGATCCCGATGGATCGCGAGGTCATTCACGTCATTCCACAGGAATTCATCATCGACGATCAGGACGGAATCCGAGAACCACTCGGAATGAGCGGCGTGCGACTCGAATCCAGGGTTCATATCGTCACCGCGGCCGTTACCAGCGCCCAGAATATCGTCAAATGCTGCAATCGAGCGGGACTGAACGTGATCGACATCGTGCTCGAACCCCTGGCCTCCTCCAAGGCCGTTCTCTCCGCGGATGAGCGCGAATTGGGTGTCTGCATGGTCGATATCGGCGGGGGAACAACGGATATCGCGGTCTTCTCCGAAGGCTCCATCAAGCAGACATCGGTACTCGGTCTCGGGGGCTATCACCTCTCCAACGACATCGCCGTGGGCCTGCGCACCCCCTTCGACGAGGCCGAGCGAATCAAGAAGAAATTCGGCATGGCGGCCGCCCGTTACCTGCCCGGCGACGATGTGATCTCGGTGCCCAGCGTGGGGGGACGGAGGCCCCGGGAAGTGTCTCGGAAGATCCTCTGCGAGATCATCGAGCCCCGGGTGGAAGAAATCCTCAGCCTCGTGCAACAGGAGATCCGGCTTCCGGGACTCGATCTCCGAATCCCCTCTGGAGTCGTACTGACCGGGGGGGCTTCGGCTCTGGCCGGATTGCCCGAACTCGCGGAGGAGATCTTCGAGAGCCCGGTACGCCAGGGTCTCCCCTCCAATATCGGTGGGCTTCAGGATCTGATCCGGAGTCCCATGTATGCCACCGGCGTGGGTCTCGTCACCTTCGGTCTCGACCAGCATTGGACACAGCAACAGAGCCGCTTCCGAATTCGCGATGACTCCATCTTCGGTCGGGTCAAACAGCGAATGAGGGATTGGTTCTACTCGGATTTCTCCTGATTCCGAAGGACGCGTCGACAATCGAGGAGAATCGACAGATTTCGACGGAGATTCACGGATCATTCGGTGCAAAACGAACGGGTCGTGTTAAATTGGTGAGGTCGGCGAGAGGCCCGGCACACCTTTGGGGGGTGAAGTCATGGCGACCAGTGGGGGGAGAAGTGGGCGCGGCAACACCGGAGGCGGTGGCAAGCGCGGCAGTGGGCAAAGCAGTGGGCAGAGCGGCGGGCAAAGCGGCGGGCAAAGCGGCGGGCAAAGCGGCGATAGCGGGACCAAGAAGAAACGCGCTGCCCGCAAGAATTCCCCCGCCAGAAACGAGCCCGCGGATCTTCTCGAACTCAGCCCCGAAGCGGGCGACGATCTTCTGGTCTTCGAAGGCGCCGCCGAACAACGGGCCAGCATCAAGGTAATCGGGGTCGGCGGCGGCGGCGGCAATGCGGTCAATACCATGATCGCCTCGGGACTTTCGGGGGTGGAATTCATCGCCGCCAATACCGATGCCCAGGCGCTGGCCCACAACCGGGCCGCGGTCAAGGTACAACTCGGCGCCGAGGTCACCCGGGGCCTCGGCTGCGGGGCCAATCCGGATCGAGGTCGCGCCTCAGCGCTGGAAGCCAGGGATCGCCTGCGGGAGATCATCGAGGGTTCCGACATGGTCTTCGTGACCGCTGGCATGGGGGGTGGAACGGGAACCGGCGCCGTACCCATCATCGCGGAAGTGGCCCGAGAAGTCGGGGCCCTGACGGTGGGGGTCGTGACCAAGCCCTTCCCCTTCGAAGGCAGAGTCCGCACCCAGCACGCCGAGCAGGGTCTCGAACAACTGCGCGGGGTGGTGGATACCCTGATCACGATTCCGAACCAGAGACTGCTCGCTCTGGCGGGCAAGCAGACGGCACTTCAGGATGCATTCGTGCTGGCGGACGATGTTCTGGTCAGTGCGGTTCGGGGCATCTCCGACCTGATCACCGTTCACGGCCTGATCAACCTCGACTTCGCCGACGTCAGAACCGTCATGAACGAGGCGGGCGTGGCCCTGATGGGCACTGGAATCGGCCGCGGGGACAACCGCGCATCGGATGCCGCTCAACTCGCCATTTCGAGTCCCCTGCTCGAAGATCTTTCGATCGATGGCGCCCGGGGGGTTCTCATCAACATCACCGGCGGGAGCGACATGACCCTCTTCGAAGTCAACGAAGCCTCGATGCTGGTCCAGGAAGCCGCCCACGAGGATGCCAACATCATCTTCGGAGCGGTGATTGACGACGAAGTGGCCGAGGGCGAGTTGCGAGTGACCGTGATCGCGACAGGACTCGAGGAAGAGTGGGAAAGTACCCATCCAGCGCGCCCCCGAAATTCGAGCGACGATCCCTTCGAATCCACGCGACCGGAATTCACGACCTCCACGGCGAGCGCGGAGGAATCCGATGATGCTCTCCAGCCGGTTCTGAGCGGGAAGAAGCTCCGGGGGGAGGATTCGAAACGACCCGCCGCGCAGGAACGCAAGTTCGTATCCCCTTTCGAGGATGAATTCGAGATCCCCACCTTTCTGCGCCGCGCCCAGGACTGATCGGGCGGCAGGAGCAAAGCGACGGTCGCCGAAGGCCCCGGGGGCACCCGGAGGCGAGAGTTCGCGCCCGGGCGGCACCGATGTCTCCGACGAATGGTGACGCGGCGGCCATGGGAGGCGGCCGTTGATGCAGAGACCCCGCCTGCACGGGGGGCAATAGCCCTGCCGGATGCCGGATGCCGGAACCTCTGCGAGGCGAAGCCAATTGCGCGAGCCTCGGGATGCCGGCCCCGATCTGGGGTTTCGCGCTCGAGCTAGGGCAAAGCCTCGACCAGGGCCTGGATCTCACCGGCATTGAAGAAATAGGAGATTTCGAGCTTGGCTGTCTCCGGGGCATCGGATCCGTGAACCGCGTTGCGCTCGATATCCGTCCCAAAATCTCCACGCAGGGTTCCCGCCGGAGCTTCGTTGGAATTCGTCGGCCCCATCAACTCCCGCCAGCGGCGAATGGCGTCATCGCCGTCGAGTACCAATGCCACCACGGGCCCCGACGTCATGAACTTGACGAGGTCTCCGAAAAAGGGTCGCTCCTTATGAACCGCGTAGAAGCCCTGGGCGGTCTGCTCATCGAGTTGCAGTCTCTTCAATGCGATGATGTCGAGACCCGACTCCTCGATGCGGGCGATGATTCTGCCCGCGACCCTCTTGCCGACGGCGTCGGGCTTGATGATCGCGAATGTGCGTTGACTTTCCGGCATGACAGTTCCTGCCCTCCTTCACTTCGATCTCTTGAATGGCTTCCACTACCGCTCACGTGCTCACGACGCCTGGCCCCCGGACCAAAATCCGGGGCCGGTACACTAGCCCGCATTTCCGGCGCCGTCCCCGGGCGCGCATCCGGAAAACCCTCTCTGAACGAATGGATGCTTCCCCCGCATCCGATCCCGCGGCCAGCCGTGATTTCAGCGGCCAACGCGAAGCAGAATCTTCCCGAAATGTTGGCTGGCCTTCATGACCCGATGGGCCTCCGGGGCGTCTGCGAGGGGGAGGATGCGGTCGACGATGGGGCGGATCAGACCGCTCTCGAGGGCGGGTGCGAAGCGCGCCAGGAAGCCCTCGACCAGGGCGGCCTTCTCCACCTCGGGGCGGGCCCGCAGGGTCGAGCCGATGATCTGGAGCCGACGGGTCAAGATCGCGGCCAGGGAAATTTCGGCCTTCGCTCCCCCCATCAAACCGATCAAGACCAGGCGCCCTCCCATCGCCAGGCTGGCGAGATTGCCCTCCAGATAGGGGGCACCGATGGAATCCAACACCACGTCAACCCCCTGGCCGCCCGTGGCCTCGGCCACCGCGGCCACGAAATCCCCATCCCGGTAGTTGATCGCAGCATCGGCTCCCAATTGCAGGCAACGCTCGCACTTCTCGTCGCTGCCCGCCGTAACGATCACCCGTGCGGAAGCCGCGCGAGCCATTTGAATCGCCGCCGTTCCGATCCCGCTGCCGCCTCCATGAACCAGCAGCCAGCCTCCCGACGCCAATCCGGCGAGTTCGAAGACATTCAGGAATACCGTGAGCAGGACCTCGGGGAGTCCCGCCGCCTCGACGAGATCCATGCCTTCGGGCACGGGAAGACAACTTCCAGCGTGCACGACGACCTGCTCCGCATAGCCACCGCCGGAAAGCAATGCCATCACCCGATCTCCGGACTGCCAGCCCGTCACGTCGTCGGCCACTTCGCCGACGACGCCCGAGCACTCGAGGCCGAGAATGGAAGAAGCGCCCGGGGGCGGCGGGTAGTGGCCCTGGCGCTGAAGCAGATCCGCTCGATTGAGCGCGGTCGCCGCAACCTCGATACGCAATCGGCCCGCGCCGAGCCTCGGCGGTTCGACATCCGCGATTCTCAGAACATCCTCATCTCCCGCTTCCTCGAACTGAATGGCCCGCATCATCTCCCTGCCTGTCGATTGCAGCGTCCCCGAGAGAGATCGCCACCAAAGATCCGGACGGGCCGGAGACCGTCGCATCATTTGCCGGTCTCAGAAGTTCCCCACCCGGAGCGTTCAATTCACCCCCAACCGCCAAATCGGGCCGCAGACGGGCGGGAAAACGGGGCAGGAACCCGGCCCAACTGCCTGCTGCCCGCCGCAGTTTCAGGTTAGCAGCCGGCATGAAGGAAAAGCGGGCGCAGAATCACAAAAAAACCCCTGTGAAATCTCTCTCCGACGGCCCGCGACATCCGAAGGGGGCGGGTTTGCTCGGGAACGTCATGGATACCGACATCACGGATTCCGCCGAGCGATAGGCGGCGAAAACAATCGCGCTCGAAGGCGGATATGGGATCGTCGTTCCCCGGAAATAGGACGCTGGCGATCCCCCCCCGGCCTGCTCACCTCGGGGAAATAGCGCCAGCGACGGGCCCGGCCCTAGTTGAGATCTTTCCGCGAATAATCCAGCAGCCCGCGCGCAATGATCAGGCGCTGAATCTCTCCCGTCCCCTCGTAGATATCCGTGATGCGGCAATCCCGGGCCCATTTCTCCAGCAGGTGATCCCGGGAGATCCCCATGACCCCCAGGATCTCGATACAACCCTGGGTGATGGCACGCACGGAAGAGCCCGCATGGGCTTTACAGACCGAGGACTCCATATTGTTCGGCCTGCCCTCTCCCGCCAGCCAGCAGGCCTGCAGGGTCGTGAGCCTCGAAGCGTCGAAGATCGATTCCAGACGGACGAACTTCTCGGCGGCGGCACTCTGGCTTCCCAGGCCCGCCATATAGTCGATTTCCACCCCGGCCGCGGCGAGTTGCTCCCGGGTAAAATCCAGGGCGGCCTCGGCCAGGCCCAGGCCCATGGCGGCCGTCATCGGGCGGGTCATGTTGAAGGTCTTCATGACGCCACGAAATCCGCCCGAGTTCTTCTTCGAAACGCTTTCGTCGCCCCCCAGCAGGTTGCCGCGGGGAATGCGGCAGTTGGTGAAGACATAGGCGGCAGTATCATCGGCCCGAATCCCCAACTTTTTTTCCTTATGGGGCACGTCGAAGCCGGGCGTTCCCTTTTCGACCAGGAAGGATTTGATTCCCGCGCGACCGGCTGATTTGTCGAGGGTGGCCCAGAGAACGACGGCGTTGGCGCGAATGCCGGTGGTGACGAAAATCTTCTCCCCGTTGATCACCCACTCGTCGGTCTCCTCGTCGAGAACCGCAGTGGTTGCGACGCGAGAGGGATCGGAGCCACAACCCGGCTCGGTGATCGCCATCGAGAGTACGAGATGTTCCCACTTGGACTGCTGCTCCGCCGTTCCCGCTGCCGCAAGGGCCGCGTTCCCGAGCCCGCCCCCCTCGCGCCGCAGACGCACCGTATAATCGCCCCAATGGGCGATCATCGAGCGAATCGCCAGCATCGTCACCAGGGAGGTATCGTCGGCTCCGCGCTCGGGCAGGGGCTCGGCCTCGGCTTCGAAGGCCTCGGCTTCGGGAAGTACGTCGGGAGCCATCTCATGCTCGTTCTCATCGTATCGGCGAGCGTATCGTCGGCAGATGAGGGCCGCCTCACGGTCGCGGCGAATGATGGCCTGGTCGTTTTCGGTCAATGTGTAGTCGATCATCTCGGGTCTTCCTCCGGCATCCGCTTTCTGGCGCGGCATGCGAGTTGTTTCGGGGACGGGTGACGCTGCGGTCTAGACCGCGACCGTGCCTTCGAGCACACTGATGGTGCGTGCGTGGCGAAACCACATCTCCACCGGATGCTCTCGAATGAAGCCATGCCCCCCCAGCACCTGGATTCCGTTGTCGGCGATCCACAGGGCCTTCTCGTTCACATAGCCCCGAGCCAGGCGGGCCTCGCGGCTGGCATCGCGGCCGCGTTCCAACAGACTGGCGGCCTGCCAGACCAGATTTCGCATGGCCTCGCATTCGATGTGCATCTCCGCGAGCCGGAAGGCGATCGATTGCTTCTTGGCGATCGGTTCGTCGAAGGCAACGCGATCCTTCGAATAGGGAATGCAATAATCGAGGACGGCACGGGACAGTCCCAGTAGAACCGAAGCCAGGGCAACCCGACTGTTGTTCACGATCTGCGTCAGATCACAGCCCGAGTCCCCGCCCAGGCGGTCTTCAGCGGCAACCTCTACGCGCTCGAATTCGAGGCTCACGGTCGTGAGCCCCTTCAAGCCCATATTGAGTTCTGGCTGCGAGATTTTCAGCCCGGGAGCGTCCCGGGCAACGATGAAGGCATCCACCCCTTCGTCATTCCGGGCGAAGACGAGAAAATGGCTGGCCCGATCCCCCAGAACGACGAAAGACTTGCTGCCGGAAAGAACCCACCCATCCCCCTTCGGCTCGGCCCGGGTATTCGGCTGCAGGGGTTCGCCCAGGGGCCCGGATTCCAGGATCGCCAGGGAAGCCGCGTGAAAGGAATCGCCACAGAAGAGGGGCAGATATTGGCGCTTCTGCTCCTCGCTCCCGAAATCGACGATCGCATTCGCAAATTGAGAGGGTGCCATCCCCGCAATAGCCAGTGCGGGATCCCCATAGGCCAGTTCCTCGATCAGGATCGAGTTCGTGACGGGCGCCCGGGGTTCATCCCCTCCCCCGTACGCGGCCGGGATCTGGGTGCTCGTCAGGCCCAGGTCCCAGAAGGACTGCAATACTTCGTCGGGAATTGCGGAACTTTCGTCGCATTCCCGTGCAATCGGCCTCAACCCATCGGCCGCAAACTCGCGCATCGCGTCACGAACGAGTTCCTGTTCCTCCGACATACCAAAAGAAATCATTTCCGCTCACCTCCTGATCGAGGCCGAGCGTCGTCGGCCCCTTCGATTGTTTCCTTGATTCCGACCCCGGTCTCGGATACCTCGGAGTCCTGCTCGAGATCGATCCCTCCCCGGGCGATCTGATAGAAGTAATGGTCCATGGCCAGGCTCGAACCATCCTTATGCATGAGGCCCCGCTTGACGGCATCCCGGGCATCCACCAATCCGAGCGCGACGCCGCACCAGACGTCGGCAGCGGCCGTATACCGGACGTCCGCGTGCTCCGCGAATCCCGACCGAACCTCGCAATGCCCCGCATCAATCACGACGACCCACACCCCGCCGCCCTCTCCCGTCAGGCGGATCTCGAAGGTGACGTGAGCCTCGGCCGCTCTCTCTTCGCGAAGCAGGAAGGGCAGCGCTTCGATCACGGACTGCCCGGATGTTTCCGTGAACTTGGAGGGATCGATGTCGAGATCCCGAAACCCGTGTCGCACCCACCAGAGGGCGATCGAGGAGATGATCGGCTCGAGGGAGCGGCCCCGGGGTGCGAGAGCGTAGAGGGAGCGCCCCTCGGCACTCACGGCCTCCACGAAACCATCCGCAGTGAGTTGCCGCAACCGACTCGAGAGCACCCGCGGCGCAATCCCCGTGCGCGTACGCAGTTCCTGGAAACCACGGGGGCCGGCCAGGAACTGCCGTACCAGGACGAGTGTCCAGCGGTCGCCGATGACTTCCAACGCCCGAGCCACGGGATCGAAGATCTGCCCCGGGCTGAGAATCCCGGATCGATCCGCTCCGGCGGGTCTCGGAGAATTCACTTCCTTCTTGCCCATTCGAGAAGTATTTAATTGATACCTACCTGAGTGTCAACTGTATATCTGGCAGATTCATTCCCGAGATGCATTTCGGATGCGGGTTTCATGCGGGACGAACCCGACCCCTCGATCCGGTCGGCATCCCCGAGTGCGGCCGACGCCGTCGCTCGCAGATGGCTCTCCGCCGCGCTGGCAGCCGGGGCGGAAAAAAAACGGGAAGTACCCGATATAGAATCACATTCTCATCGTGGACCGGGGCCCTGCTGCCGACCTCCGGGCGAATTCTCCGACGCGCGCTCGCTGCGGGCTTGGGTGAAGGCGAGACAGCGGGCCCCGACGAGCCATCTCGGGTCTCTGGCGGGAGACCCATTCTTCGCTCCGCTGCCCAGCGCTTGAGCCCAGGAGCTCGGATCGGCTAGCGTCCCAACTTGTCGGTCGGAGGTGGACAGGAGATCGCCGGTGGACAATCACCGTCCACGGGAGGAAAGTCCGGGCTCCATAGGGCAGGGAAGTCGGTAACACCGACCCGGGGTGACCCGAGGGAAAGCGCAACAGAAATCACACCGCCGAAGAGCACGCGTAGGGCTTCTGCCCGATGCGTGTGGCGAGGGTCCTGCCCTCGTCCGGTAAGGTTGAAATCGTGGGGTAAGAGCCCACGCGCGACAGCCGGGCGACCGGCGGCGAGGCAAGCCCTTCCCGGAGCAAGCTTGAATAGGGGTACTGTCGAGGGCGGCCCGCCCGAATGCGAGTTCTTAGGAGCGAGCGGAGTACCCGGGTGAGAGTGCTCGAGCGCAACGGCAACGCGGCGCCTAGATGAATGATCTCCACCGGATCGGCGGCAACGCCGACTCGGAACAGGACCCGGCTTATCGTCCACGCGAATCGCCAACCGCGATTCACCACCCTGGGAAGAAGCTTCGGCCACGCCCGGGGATGCTCCGACCGACTCAATCCACAGCCCCGGGGAATCCCGCGCCGTCCCGGCCCCATGAGAAAGAGCGTGCTCACCCGGGCGCCCGCGTCCTTTCTCGAATCAGGCGGGCGACCGCAGCAGGCAACGCACCCTCCTGCGTCGATCCGCCGGATAGCGGGCCCACTTGGCCGCCGGCAAGACCGTGGCCTCGACGGCTTCGAAACCGTGGCGCGTGAAGAAGCGCTCGACCCGCTCGGAAGTCGTGCACGCGAAAACTCCAGCAAATCCCGCCTCGGCGGCCTCCTGGAGCGCATACCGAATCAGGAAACCACCCACCCCCTCCCCCAGGAATCGGGTCAGGGTGTAGAGGCTCACGATTTCTGCCATCCCGCCCTCGGGATAGGGGACCAGGGACGCGATTCCGGCCAGGTATCGCCCCTCCACGAAGACCCCAAAAGCATTTCCCAGCACGCCTCGCAGTTCGGAATCGCTTCGGGGCGCCAGGAATCCCTCTGCAACCCCGCGCTCGATGAGATCCTCGGCCGCGGGAAAATCGTCGACCCCGAGTCTCCGCACGTCCATATAGCGCTCGCGGGTGAAGAGGGTCCCGGAGCCGCTGTAGGTAAAGAGTTCGTCGGCGAGTCCGTCGAGGGCGCATAGATTCACCGAGGAAATGCCCCCCTCCAAGATGAGCTGAATTTCGGCCAGCAGGGCCAGATCGGCGGGCCGGGAGTTCTCGCAATGCGCGCGCAGCTTGCCGAGATCGGAAAGGGCCGCGAGGGAAACGCGCCCTCCCGAGGCATCCCGAAAAGCTCCCCGGGCGTCGATCCAGATCAGCTTGGCCAATTGCAGGCGCACTACCCACTCGCGACAGAGGGCCGCGAATTCCCCGCTCCGGGCGGCCTCGAACCAGACCCCGGCGCAGGGATCCTCCCGCAGCGCCCACCAGAGGTCACCGATGGCGGCGGTCCCCTTGCGCGCGGGGATCCAGCGGCCCGTCAACTCTTCCAGGACCTTCCGTCGTGGCGAAAAAAGAACGATGCGGCTGGCGTTGCCCTTCAATTCTCGAAGAACGGGGCCCAGATCCGCGAAAGAGTCCCAATCCCCATCCGGCAGAGCGATGCCGAGGGTGCGCCCGCGGAACTCCGCCAGATAGAATTCCCTTTCGCTGAACGATCCGCCTCGATCCGCCATCCCCCCAGTTTGACGCATCTGGGCATTCGCGCCCGGAAGCGACGCGCGATCCGCCCCGGGTGGGACGGGCGGGCTTGCCCCGACCCGCCCAGACCGGGTATCGTGCGACCCGAATGGACTGGCAGATCGGCTTCACTCTGGCCGTGGTACTGATCGCCCTGGGCCTGATGGTCTGGGAAGTCGCGTCACCGGACCTCGTGCTGGTGGCGTCGCTGATCAGCCTCGGAGTCACCGGGATCCTGACCCCCCGGGAGACCTTCAGCGGCTTCTCGAATCCAGTAGTGGCCATGGTGGGCGTGCTCTTCATGCTATCGGCCGCGATGCGGGACACGGGCGCCCTGGATCTGACCGTGGGACGACTTCTCGCGGGTTCGCGGCAACTCCGGGGCGGAATGGCGCGAATCACCATTCCGGTCGCCGCCCTCTCGGGCTTTCTCAACAACGCGCCCCTCGTGGCCATGATGACGCCCTCCGTCATGGACTGGGCGAAGCGCAGCGGGCTCTCGGCCAGCCGCTTCCTGATTCCGCTCTCCTACGCGTCCATCCTCGGCAGCACCCTCACCCTGATCGGCACCAGTACCAACCTGGTCGTCGCCGGACTGATCGAGGACTCCCCGGGGATGCCTCCGATGCGATTCTTCGAATTGCTGCCGGTCGGTCTTCCGATCGCTTTCTTCGGACTGCTCTACCTGATCTTCCTGGCCCCCCGACTCCTGCCCGACCGCAAACCCCCCGCCGAGGTACTCGGGGATCGGCGACGGGAATACATCACCACGATGGTCGTGGAATCCGGCTGCGATCTGGTGGGACAGAGCGTCGAGGGGGCAGGCCTCAGGAATCTGCCGGGCCTCTTCGTGGTCGAAATCGATCGCGGACAGCGGGTCATCACGCCCGTGCGGCCCCAGGAACTCATCCAGGCCGACGATCGGCTGGTCTTCGCGGGAGTGGTATCCACGATCGTCGACCTGCAACGAATTCGGGGCCTCGTGCCCCTCTCGGAAAAGGAAGCCAGCGAGGAGTCGAGCTCGGATGGCCACTACGGATTGGTTGAGGCGGTGGTCTCGAATTCCTCCCCCCTGGTGGGCCACAGCATCCGGGAATCGAATTTTCGCTCGGCCTATGACGCCGCCGTGATCGCCGTACATCGAAACGCCGAGCGACTGCCGGGAAAGATCGGCCAGATCGTACTGCAGCCCGGGGACACCCTACTTCTTCAATGTGCGCCGAGTTTCATGCACCATAACCGCAACAGCCTCGACTTCTTCCTCACCAGCGAACTCACGGAGGGCCCCAAGCCTCGCTTCGAACGGGCCTGGGTCGCTCTCCTGGTATTGGCGGGAATGGTATTGACCGTCAGTACGGGAGTCTTGCCGCTCACGCTGACGGGTTTCGTGGCCGTGGGAATCCTTCTCGCCTCGGGCTGCATCAGCGTCAGCCGCGCGCGACAGAGCGTGCCGTGGTCAATCCTGATCATCATCGCGGCAGGTCTTGGCATCGCGCTGGCCATGGAGAAAACCGGCGCCGCCTCGACCGTTGCCCTCTCCCTGCTTTCTCTCTTCCCGGACCTGAGCCCCTTGGCCGCCCTCATCCTCATCTACCTGCTCGGCACATTGATGGCGGAATTGCTCCACCACACGGCCGCCGTGGCCATCATGTTTCCCATCGCCGTTTCGGTCGCGAGCCTGGTTGGGGCGGATCCTCGGCCCTTCGTGATCGCGCTGGCGATCGGCTCGACCTGCTCTTTCGCTTCCCCGATCGCCTACCAGACCCATCTCATCGTCTACGGGGCCGGCGGATACCGCTTCCGGGATTTCATCCGGGTCGGGCTGCCTCTGAATATCCTATGTGCCGTGGTGGCCCTGACCGTGATCCCTATGGTGTGGTCTTTCTGAACCGGTCGATGGAACCGACCGGGTGTGGGCGGCCTCATTAAAGCGGGCAGAGACGGTGATCGCATTCAGCGGCCGTATATGTGACCAACCGACCTTCTCATTTTCAGAACGGATAGCGAGCCCCCCCCAAGGGGCATGGGGCAGGCAATTCGAATGTCGGCGATCGCCCTCGGCAACAAATCCGATTTTATTCTCCAGCGGGAGACCGATGAGGAACGACGCGCTCAGATCACTCGGGGGGTCCCCCCTGGCGGCAAGAATTCGGTCCGAAACCATGGAAAACGTGCAAGTGAACCTACAAGCACTGAGGCGATGATAACCAATTCATAGAAACCGATGGCGCAGTGCTCGCCCGGACATCGACCCACTGCATTTTTTAAAGAATTTACTGGCCAAAACGCTTGAAAAAGCTCAATATTCTGCAAATCTACTTCGCCCCCCCCCCGCTACGACGCCACGATCGCTCCCCGACGGGACGCAGGCAACCGAGACGGATGGCTATCCCTGAGTTCAAGGAGTGGGTCGGGTCGATCTAGAGCGCCGTGAGATGTTCGGCTCGGAGTGTTAAATCGAATTAAGGCAGCGAATCCGGCCCGCGTCCGCCGGAATTGAAGAAATACACTACTCCCCCGGGATCGAACGATCGAGCAACATCAGAAATTAAGCCAGGCGAAAGGTGAATTAGTGACCACCGAGAACCAGTCCAAAGCTACTCCCGCAGAACCCGCGCAACCGCAGGCGAGCGTCATGGGGGCGACACCTGTCGTCGCGGCTGAAGAACTCGACCCCGGCCGAGAACGCCGGCCCCTCGAGTCCTATTTTCAGGAAATCGGCGGGACTCGAACGCTGAAACGGGAGGAGGAGGTCTATCTCGCCAAGGATCTCGAACAGGCCACAGCCGATTTGCGGACGGCCCTGTACGCGGTTCCATGCTCTGCGCGACACGTGGTCGATCGCTGGGATGCCTTGAGAGCCCTCTCCCATACGGGCGCAAAACTCTCCGAATCCTCGGGAGACGAGGAGACGGGCGAAATTGCCCTGCGCGTTGAGCAGGCGGTCAAGAAATTGCGTTCCCTATTGGAAAGTCGCGTCAAGAAATTCAATCAGACCGAGGGCAAATATACGACGGCTCTCGTAAGAATCGACGGCAAGGTCTCCAAGGAGATGCAGAACGCACAACTCTCCCTGGCCGTGCTCCTCGAATTGCGCGACGCCGTGCTGGTTCATGCGCGCGAAATGAAGAGAACTCGTAAGCGCACGAAGAGATTGGCAGAACTCGAGCGAGAGGTGGGGGTCACCCGCAAGCATATGCTCGAACTGACCAACGCGGTAGAAGACGCTCATGACCAGATGACGGCGATCAAGAACCGCTTCATCGAGCACAACCTGAAGCTCGTCGTCGCAATCGCCAAAGACTACCGAAATCTGGGCCTCTCCTTTCCCGATCTCATCCAGGAGGGGAATCTTGGGCTGATCCGAGCCGTGGAGAAATTCGATCATAGGCGGGGATTCAAATTCTCGACCTATGCCGTCTGGTGGATTCGGCAGGCATTGGTACGCGCAATACAGAATCACTCGCGGACGATCCGCTTGCCCTCTCACGTACATGATCGACTCCAGCGCAGCCAACGCGTACGAGCCGAGTTGACTGGGAAATTGGGACGCGATCCGACGCCTGCCGAACTGGCACCGGCACTCGGATCCGATACCGATTCCCTGGAGGCCCTGGACCGTCTTTCGCGGGAAGCCATCTCCCTGGAATCGAATGTTGCAGGTACCGAAAAACGCCTCGAGGACTTCGTACCCGACCAGGCGGCGGATCTCCCCGATGGCGGAATCGACGATGATCGCATGCGAACAGGTGTGGGAACCTTGATCGGCACCTTGTCGCCCCGGGAGCAGTTGATCCTGCGGCTGCGCTACGGGCTGGCCGGCGAGGAGGAACATACCCTCGAGCAGATCGGACAGACCCTGGGGCTCTCCCGGGAGAGGGTGCGTCAACTCGAAGCGAGGGCGCTCAAGAAACTTCGGGAGACGCAGCCCGCCCAACGGCTGCATCCGATCCTGGAGCCCTGAACCTCCTCCAAGCTCGAAGCGCGTCTTGCTCGAAGCGCGTCTTGCTCGAAGCGC
>CAYTAT010000016.1:4377-54324 GCA_964435795.1 uncultured Spirochaetaceae bacterium | reverse complement strand
GCTCGAAGCGCGTCTTGCTCGAAGCGCGTCTTGCTCGAAGCGCATCGAGAACACTGTAGAGTTCCGGAGAGTGGCAATCGATCGGAGCCCGGGAAGCAAACGCTTCCCGGGCTTTTTTGTTGCCCCCTGCCAGGCGGATTCTTTTTGCGAACCGTCCGGGGAATCCTCCGAATTTTGCATCCGGAATGTGCACCACGAGTCGCATACACTCGTCGCCCGGACGCAGAGGACCGGCTTCAAAGAGGCATCCAGGCGGCTGACCGATTGGACTTCGGCTGCAACAACTCCCGCAAAGCTCGATTTAGACTCACCGGATCGGAGTGAATCTCGGCGCCCCAGGGCGGCCAAAAAAATTTCGAAAAAGACATCTTTTCTCGTCACCTTTTCCTCCCGATAGGCTCTCACCAACGATGACTCCCACTGGGAAGGACAAGTTGTGAGAAGACTGGTCATTCTCGTCTGCACATTGCTTGCGCTTATCAACTCCACAGCAAGCGCCTCGTCATTCGTCAACGTCTGGGGCGAATGGACGACCCCGATCCGGACCGTAACGGGTCAAGTCCATCCCTATGCGGGAGTCGACCTGCAGCCCTCCCTGGGTGGATCTCAGCTCAATCTCATGGGGGTGAATCTGCAGGGGGCCGATCTGAATGCCGTCGACCTCAGATATGCCAATCTCATCGGGGCCAACCTCTCGGATGCAAATCTGGTTGGAGCGGACCTCCGTTTCGCGGACCTGCGGGGTGCGAATCTCGGCAATGCGAATCTGTACTCGGCGACCCTGCGCCACACGGACGTACGAGGCGCGAATCTCTCGAATACGAACCTCATCGGCAGCGATCTGGCAGCCCTGACCTTTCTGGGCACGACTCTCGGCAGCGCGCTCTACAGCCCCGGAACCAACCTCGATGATACTTTCTTCGATGGCGGTGGAGTCCCCTTCGACCCCACCGCAGCGGGCTGGATTCCGACACCCGAACCCTCGACGGGCCTGCTCCTCGCCATCGGGCTGCTGGGATTGTCGGCGCGTACGACCCGACAAAGACGCAGCGCCTGAAAAAAATCGGATTCGCCTCGCGCCCCCCCCCGGCGCGGCACAGTCCTTGCCGGGCCCGCCGCGGGGCGGGCCGAATGGAAGCAGGGCCCCCTCTCCATCCCGGCACCTGGCGACGCCGGCCTGCGACTGAAACCGCATCATTCACCTCCCATGGCCTCGATATTTGTTCGGGTTAGACTTCTCTGGGATTCCCTCCGGCTCCTTGCTGCCAGATCCTGAACCCGCCCTCTATCAACCCGCGCCGCTCCCGGGAGAACTCCTCATGTCAGATCGCAAGTCGGCGGATACACCCCCCAACCTCTTCGACCCGGCTCTCGCCGCCTGCCCTCACTCCGCGTATCAAAGCCTGCTCGACCATCATCCCGTGCATCGGAACGCCATTTCAAATGCTCCCATCATCTCTCGCTACGAAGACGTGATGTACTGCCTGCGACATCCGGAGATATTTTCCTCCGATATGGAGGAGCAGATGTCTCTCGGAACCGATCGACCCATGATCCCCCAGCAAATCGATCCACCGGCCCAGACGCGCTATCGAAAACTCCTCGACCCACGTTTCTCCCACAAGAGGACGCTGGAACTCGAACCCAGTCTGCGCGCCTCGGCGAAAGCGCTGATCGATGAATTCGCCGACGCCGGGGAATGCGACTTCAGCCAGCAGTTCGCGGTCCCCCTGCCCGGTCAAGCCTTCCTGCAGATCTACGGCCTTCCCCTCGAAGGCCTCGGGCATCTGATCGAACTCAAGGATGGCATCATCCGACCCCAGAGCCAGGCCGAGAATCCACTGGATTCAGTGGAGGTCGAAGACATTCGCAAAGCTTCGGGAAGAAAGATCTACGACTACGTAGAGGATCTGATTGCGGAACGTCGCAGTGAACCCCGAGAGGACCTGATGAGCTACCTGCTCCAGGTGGAACTCGATGGCGACAGATTGAGCCATAACGAAATTCTCGACATCTCCTTTCTCTTCATCCTCGGCGGCCTGGACACGGTCACTGCATCGCTCAGCTGTTCAATCGCGCATCTGGCGACGAATCCCGAGGCCCGGAAACTCTTCTCCCAGGAGTCGAAAGACATCGATTCGGCCATCGAGGAGCTGCTCCGCTGGGAAACCCCCGTCACGGGCATTCCGCGACTCGTGAAGAAGACCGTGACAATCGGCGATACCCGGATTGAAGAGGGCGAGATGGTCATGCTCCTGCTGGGGGCCGCAAATCTTGATCCAAGGGAATTCGAGGGAGCCGATCGGATCGATTTCGATCGCACTCGAAATCGGCACGTCGCTTTCGGCGGCGGTCCACACCGCTGTCTGGGTTCCCATCTGGCGCGCATGGAACTTCGCATCGGCTTGCAGGAATGGCATCGCCGCATCCCTGAATACCGCGTGAAGGACGGTGAAACCCTGGTTTATAGCCCCGGCATCCGCGACATTCGCCACCTTCCCCTGATCTGGAATTGAGCAGGGCGCCGCCCTCAGCCGCCGATCCAGATCCAGGCCAGGAAGAGGGAACCGACGGCCCACGCGTACCAGGCGAAGAGATGGAAACCACCGTGCTTCAGCAGACGGACGAAAAGAGTGATCGCCGCAATTCCGGCCAGGAGTGCCGAGATTCCCCCCACCCATAGAGCATCGAGTTGCTCCGGCGATGCGACCTTCAATTCGGGAAGCATCAGAAGAGCGGCGCCCGCGATGGCAATGATTCCGAGCAGAAAGGAGAATTCAGCGGCTGCGAGCGGGGCCAATCCCAGGGCGAGGGCCACTGCGACGGTCGTTCCACTGCGGGAGATGCCCGGAAGAATCGCCAGCGCCTGGGCACAACCCACCCATAGGGCGACCTTCCAGCTGGGAAGAGAGGCGTGAGCCCTCGGAAGTGAGGATCGGGTCGTCCAGAGGATGCTTCCCGTGACCAGCAGCGCACAGGCCGTCAGCGTCGGGTTCTGGAATTGTCGCTCGATGAAATCCTTGGCGAAGAGACCCACCAGAACGGCGGGCAGGGTTGCCACGGCCAGTTTTCCCGCGTAGTCGAGGGCCTCCGCCTGGCGGGTGAGAATCCCGCGAATGAGTTCCAGAATTCTTCGGCGGTAGAAGATCACGATGGCTACGAGGGTGGCCACATGGACCGAGATTTCGAAGAGCAGGCCCCCTTCCTGGTCGAGACCGAAGAGGGATCGAAAGACAACCAGATGCCCCGAACTCGACACCGGAAAGAATTCGGTCAACCCCTGAACCAGACCGAGCCAGCAGGCTTCGAGAAAACTCATATCTCCCCCCCTCCCCTACGCGGAAAGGCATGATTCGGATTTCCGGGAGTCGAAAAGACCCCGCTTTCCCTCGCGGGCCACCGACCCTTGCCCAATGGCATCACTCGCCGCCGCCGCCGCCGCAATGAAGCGGGAATTCGCGAGAAAAGAAAGTCCCGAATCACCGACGAATCCTATCGAAAGGATCTCGGGAGCGGTAGATTGGGTGGGATCCGACTTCTCGGACTCGCCATTTCGGAGTGCCCATTCAGGGCTCGGGACGAGCGGATTCCCAGGATTCAGATCGTGCGCCCGGAAGCCTTGATAAAGGAGAAGAGATTTGGAGATCGCCTGCCTCGACCTCGAGGGTGTGCTCATCCCGGAAGTCTGGATCAACGTGGCCGAGCGAACGGGTATCGAGGCGCTGCGAGCCACGACTCGAGATATTCCGGATTACGATGAGTTGATGAAGCAGCGCCTCGCGATCCTGGAACAGCATGGGCTGGGGATCCGGGACATCCAGGAAGTCATCGCCGAGATGGAACCCCTTGAGGGCGCAGCGGACTGTCTGCTCTGGCTGCGGGAAAATTTCCAGGTCGCGATCCTATCGGATACGTTCTACGAATTCGCCGAACCCTTCATGCGCCAACTGGGCTGGCCCCTGCTCCTCTGCCACAGACTCGTGATCGACGAACGCGGCCGCGTGACAGACTACGTGATTCGGCAGGCCGATCCGAAGCGTCAGTCGATCAAAGCCTTCCAATCCCTGAACTTCCGCTGCATCGCAACCGGAGACTCCTATAACGACACCAGCATGCTCTCCCAGGCCGAGGCCGGAATTCTCTTCCGTCCGCCGAAGAATGTGATCGAGGAATTCCCACAATTCCCGGTGGCGATTGAATACGAGGAACTGAAGCGGGAGTTTGCCAAGGCCTCGACGCGCGACATTCGTTAGCCCCAACACGACCTGCGCGGGGAAGCCTCCTCGGAGATCGCCTGATCGAGTCCGCGAGTGACCGGCCCGCGGAATTTGTCTGACCCTGAGCGAGCCCTCAAGATTGGCGCTTGCGAAGGTTCCCGGGCAGGATCTGCTTGCGCAGTCGCAGATGCTGGGGCGTCACCTCAAGCAATTCATCGATGTCGATCCACTCCAGGGCGCTCTCGATCGTCAACTTGCGATGGGGTGTAATGATCGGGTTGTCGTCCTTGCCAGCCGCACGCATATTGTCGAGTTTCTTGGCGCGGCAGACGTTCACATTGAGATCACCCGGACGCCTCGCCTCTCCGACAATCTGACCTTCGTATACATCCCGGCCAGGGGGAACGAAGAGTATCGATCTCTCCTGAATCTTGAAGATAGCGTGGGGGGTCGTCTGCCCCTGCTCTGTGGCTACGATCCCCCCAATTCCGCGCCGCTTCAGATCTCCCGCATGCTCCTCGTAGCCACGAAAAGCCCTGTAGAGAATCCCCTCACCCCGGGTATCCGTAAGAAATTCATTTCGATAGCCGAAGAGACAGCGACTGGGAACGACAAATTCGAGTCGGACGCGGCCGTGGGAGTGCTCCATCGATTGCATTCGCCCCTTGCGCTCAGCGAGTTTCTCCATCACCGAACCCGCCGCTCCCTCGGGAACATCGATCACTACATCCTCGACTGGCTCACAACGCCTTCCGTCAACCTCCTTGAGGATGATCTCGGGGCGGGAAACCGCGAATTCGTAGCCCTCCCGACGCATGGTTTCGACCAGTACGGAAATCTGCAATTCCCCGCGTCCTGAAACCTCGAAGGCATCCTGGCGGCCCGTATCCGAGATCCGGATCGAGACATTTCCCAGCGCCTCTCTCTGAAGTCTCTCTCGAACCTGACGGCTGGTCACGAAGCGCCCTTCGCGACCCGCGAAAGGCGAGTTGTTGACGAGGAAGTTGACCTTGATCGTCGGCGGATCGATCTCGATTCGCGGCAGGGCGTCGGGGCTATCCGGCCGACATACGGTGTCTCCGATCTCGATGGAATCGATTCCGGCCAGCATCACGATATCCCCGGCCCTCGCCTTTTCGAGATCTACGCGATCGATCCCCTGGGTGCCGAAGAGCTTGGTCACGCGAAATCCCTCTGGACTTCCCGTAGCCGGCACTCTCACGACCTGGTCGCCCCGAACGAGTTGCCCCCTCTCGACACGGCCGATGACCAGGCGTCCCACGAAGGAGTCGTAACCGAGGGTCACGGCCTGGAACTGAAGGGGCCCTTCGAGATCCACCCTCGGAGGCGGAGCCGATTCGAGAATCGTATCCAATACCGGCGTCAGATCCTGCATGGGCGAATCCGGCTGATGTGAGGCGGTACCCTGTTTGGCCGACGCGTAGACGACGGGAAAGTCGAGCTGTTCATCGTCTGCTCCGAGTTCTACAAGCAGATCAAAGACCTCGTCGAGAACCGCTTCGCAACGCTGTTCGGGACGATCGATCTTATTCACCACGAGGATCGGACGCAGGCGATGCTCCAATGCCTTGCGGAGGACAAATCGCGTCTGGGGCATCACCCCTTCGACGGCATCCACCAGCAGAAGTACCGAATCCACCATGCCGAGCACGCGTTCGACTTCCCCCCCGAAATCCGCATGTCCCGGTGTATCCACCAGTTGGATCCGAACTCCCTGGTATTCGATCGAGGTGCTCTTGGATTGAATCGTGATTCCGCGCTCCCGCTCGAGATCTCCGGAATCCAGCACGCGATCCTCGACGACCCGATGCTGGGCGAAGGCACCGCAGACCTTGAGCAGGCCATCGACCAGGGTTGTCTTCCCATGATCGACATGTGCGACGATCGCGAGGTTTCGCAGTTCTTTTCTGAATTCTTCTTCAGGCATCGGGACCAGACGTGGATTGGATGCTCCTTGAAAGTCCGCATGGACCTCCATGAATCAGCCGAATTCGGGCGCGCGCAGCCTAGCGCTCTCGGAGACCAATCGCAGGTAGTGAAAAATCGATCATTGTCCGCCTATCGGCATGATTCACCTCGAAGGCCCCGTTCTGCTTGGACATGATTCTTTCGGCAATCGCGCATAATAGGGGGCGCCCTCTTCGAACCTGATTCCGGTAGTCCGATGGATCTTCGTCCACCGGTGCGTCGTCTTCCACGAGGAAGACCACGCGATCGCCCCTAAGCTCTGCTCGAAGACCGATTTCCCCGTGGCCGGAGGCCGCCTCCAACCCCATATAGACGAAACTCTGCAGGAGGCGCTGGAGCACCATCACATCGGCTCTCAAGCCCGGAAGATCTGGCTGCAACTCGAATACGAGGCCCGCGCCACGGCCGCCGTATCCGGCGAGCAGGCCCTCGACACCCTGGATCACGCTCGCCACCGATACGGTCTCGGGAGAACGCGTCCCCGTCGACAATAGCGGGCGCACCAATCCCAGCAGAGCGGAGGCTCGTGCCGAGAGATCGTCCAGATCGACAGAGGTCCGGGCCAACTCCCGACGCCCCATATCCTCATCGATCACATGGGCATGCAGTCGTACGGCACCCATCAGATTCCCGAGCTCATGGCAGAGGGCGAAAACCAGTTCCGCGTCGTCCTCCCGGGATCCGAACTCGAACCTCTGCGGTTGGGACCTGTCCTCAGCCACGCATGATCTCCCCGCGAAGAACTCAGGGATGTATACTGATTTGTCACCATGAATCCCACCCAAGTAGATCGAATTGTCAAAAAGCTCCGGATCGGAGGGATCCGGCGTCATATTTTTCTCTGCGTGGGGGGGAAATGTGCCCGCAGCGATGTCCATGAGAGAAGCTGGGCTTATCTCAAGAAACGCCTGAAGGAGTTGGAAAGGGTCGACGTCGAAGACGGCATTTATCGCTCGAAGGCAGACTGCCTGCGCATCTGCGCCGAAGGACCGATCTCCGTGGTGTACCCGGAGGGAGCCTGGTATCGAAACTGCGGCGAGAAGAACCTCGAAAGAATCATTCAGGAGCACCTGCTCGGGGGCGAACTCGTCGCGGACCTCATGATTGCGGAGGATCCTCTGGGCAAATCCGGAGAAGAACTGACTTCGCGACAACCGGAATCAGAAATTCCGAAATGAGCTCGGATTTCCCAGGTGGAACGACACTGCTCCTGGGTCGCAACCATCATGAAATGGGCGAACTGGCGCGGCATGCGAGCGGCCGGGTCGCGCTCTGTCTCTCTCGGGGCGGGGCACGAAAGACCTACTCCCATACGGATCCGAACGAGGATGCGGCCCTGATTTCCACGGGAGAAGGGGGCTGGCTGCTCGCGGTAGCCGACGGGCATCACGGTGAAAGCGGCTCGCAAGCGACCCTGCAGCGGATCGCATCCGAGTGGGCTCCCCGCTGGGTGGAGTCGGCGGGCAACGGGATCGAAGCCGATGCCTGGCAGGAGAGAGGCCTGGATCTCTTACAGGATTGCGAAGAGGCAGTATTGCGCCGAGCCGCCGAGCTGGGCGTTCCCCCGGCGCCAACCACCTTGAGCCTGGCGTTGATTCGTCCCCTGGAATCATTCTGTGCCTGGGCCTGCATGGGGGATAGCCATCTCTTCGTGGCCGACGAAGCCGGGATATACGAGCGAGGCTGGCCCCATCTGCAGAGGGATCGCTGCTACTTCCTCGGCTATGAAGCGAGCAGCCGCGAGGCATTGGCGCGCCGGGCCGTGATCGGAAGCCAACGCCTGGACACTACGCGTGCCGTCGTACTGGCCACGGATGGCCTGTCGGAAAAGGGTATCGGCGTAGAAGACCCCGCGGCCAGCATCGCCGAGGCCCTGCGGGCGAGCGAGGCCTCGCGACTCCCCGATCGACCCCTCGAACTCATCGAGCGCGTCGCCGAGGCCGCTATGGCGGCCCAACGGCGCCAGCAAGCCGGCGACAACATCGCCTGTTCGCTTCTCGATCTTCGACCCTGAATAGATTCCCGATTCCCGGCTCGCGGCCCCGGATCAAGCCTCGGGAAGCAGTTCAGCGATTCGTTCCGCGATTGCGAGGGCCGCCGTCAGGCCGGGAGATTCGATGCCGATGCAGTTCACGAGGCCCGGAAAACCCGTAGCGGATTCCTCGGCCACCACGAAATCCCGAAAGTCCTCGCCGGGCCCGGCCAATTTCGGCCGGATGCCCGCGCAATCGGCCCGCAGCCACTCGCTGCGCAGCGATGGCAGGTAGCGCCGAATCGCGCGGCCAAAATCCTCGGCCTTGGCCTCACTCACCCCGAAATCGATACGATCCACGTATTCCGCATCGGGCCCGAAGCGAATGCGACCGGCGAGGTCGAGAGTCGCATGGATTCCCAACCCTCCCCTCCCGGGCAGCGGGTAGATCAGCCGCTCGAGGACCGGACTCTTTCCCGGCAGCGGAATAAAATAGTCCCCCTTGCAATATTTCAGGCGGTAGCCGCGCGCATCCACGTCGATACCGGCCAGGGCCGCCATGCGATCGCTCTCAAGACCCGCCGCATTCACAACACCTCCGGCCACGACCGCCTCGATCCCACTCCCATCGGCTGCTCGAGTTTCCAATCGCCAGCCCCCGCTCACCTGCTCCAGGGCTACGACCTCTCGCGGAGAGGATAGGAAAGCGCCGTGGGCCTCGGCGGTGGCCAGCAGAGAAAGTGCCAGGCCCGCCGTATCCACAATGCCGGTCTCGGGCGAAAGCAATGCCGCATCGCCCCTCACCTGGGGCTCGAGGCGGGCGATATCACGCCCGTCGAGCATGCGGAGTCCAGGAACACCGTTGACCTCGGCGCGAAGTTTCAAGTCCGCGAGAATCTCGGTTTCGGCATCCCCGGCGGCCACGATCAATTTCCCGACTTTGCGGTGGGCCACGCCCCGGTTGACACACCATTCGTAGAGGAGCACGCGTCCGCGGGTGCATAGACGCGCTTTCAGGCTCTCGGCCGGATAGTAGATTCCAGCGTGGATCACCTCGCTATTGCGGCTCGTCACACCTCGGCCGATGCCGGATTCACGCTCGAGGATCAGGACGGAGCGGCCCTGGGCGGCGAGACGACACGCGGCCGCCAGGCCCACGACACCCGCACCGATCACAGCGACATCAATATCTCGCATGTCCATGGCTCCCATCCCGACCGAGCCGCGCTGGCGTAGAACTTTGCGGAAAGCCCGGACTGCAAACTCGCGAGTCGCGCAACGCCGGCCAAGAAAGAATCTGGGGCGAATTCCCCGAACGACGGCGAGGCGGGGAGACGATCATGGCCGGGGTCACGATTCCGAGCCTCTTCTCCGGCCCTCATCCCGAGTGAATGGATGCATTTCCCCCCCGACCTCTCTGCCTGTAGAGAAGCAGGTCCAGGAAGGACCGTCTCGTCTCCGGCGCACCGAAGACGAGCAAGTAGAAGGCGCATAGGAGGTAGAGGAGAATAAAGCCCCAGCGAACCGCTGCGGAGGGGATCAGCAATTGGATCGTAAAGAAGACCGCCAGCACGATGGCCTCGAGGCGACCGAATCGAAGGTCAGAGGCCAGGACCACCGCCAGCAGGGATTGGGCCGAGGTGAGGATCAACTCCTGGGTCTGATGAGAATCCAGGGGCAACCCGCTGAAGCTGCCCGAGGAGATCGCGAAGGCGATCGGGATGGCGCCCACCAGCAGGGTCCACTGGTTGACCTTCGAGGAAAGCAGGGCGCCAAAGCCCAGGCTTCCCCGCAATTTCCAGGCAAAAATCAGCGCAACCACGAACTCGGGTGTCTCCGAGGCCAGCGGAGCTACCCACTGCACGAGGAGAAACTCATCAACGGCCCGGGCCCGACCCACGGATACGAGGCTCTCGGCGAAGGGTTCGGCCGAAACGTAGATCGCAAAACCCGCAAAGACGAAAAAGAGGATGGTCCAGGCCCGCCGACCGGGTACCCCGAACTCATCGTCCACGAGCAGGGCCGGCCCCTCGAGATCGGTCTCGGATTCCTCCCCATGCATCGCCTCTCGAACATAGGCGATGAATAGGAATAGCAGGACCGCGCTATCGAATAGATTGATGCTTCCCGATAGGGGAATCGCAAAGGAATAGAGGGTGGCCCAGATCAAGTAGCGAAGTTCGAGATTCTGGCGGGGATCCACCTCGAGATAACTGCGACCCGTTCGGCGGCAGGCGATCAGGACGACCGCGGCCCAGCCAAATCCGATCAGCAGGCGGTTGGCACCGGTCATATTGGCGACCGCATAGGGGGCGTAACTCGGATCCTTGCCCGCCATCCAGGCAAAATGCAGGTCCACCGCATACTCGGGCAATACCCCCATCAGCGCCAGCAGAAGCAAGGCCAACGCCTGGGGAATTTCCTTCTCCGCCAATTCGCAGCCCCAGGAGAGGAGAAAAGCCGCGCCCAGAATCGCCAACCCCGAGCAGACCGCCACCCATTCCGACGACATGCCGAGCCCGCCCCAAGCCTCGGCAATCGCCCAGGGAAGCGGCAGGAGCAATGAAAGCCCGAACCAGATCAGGTGATGCAGGCGTCTGGATTTCCGCTCCTGCGTCATAGGCTCTGGTTGAATTCCATTTCGAAGCGGGCCCTGAGGGCATCGATTCCGATTTCGATACTCTGCGGCCCGGACTCGGCCACCTTCAGAGAGCCCATCAGACCACCCAGGCGCGCACCGGTCTCGAGGGGCAGACCCCGGACGAGCGCGTAGAGGATTCCCGAGCGGTAGGCGTCTCCACAGCCCGTCGGGTCGACCACCCGCTCGGCCTTCAGCGCGGGAATCTGGCAGCGCGGAGACTCGAGTTCGAGACCCTCGTCCCGCCCTCCCCGGCGCAGAATCGAACCCTCGCCGCCCAATGTGATGATCAACGCTCCGACGCGTTCGGCGACGCCATCTTCATCGAGCCCCGTCTTCTCCTGGGTCAGCGCCCACTCGTAGTCGTTGACGACAAAGACCGAGGCCCCCTCGATCAATTCGATCAATTCCTTCCCGTCGAAGGTCGGAAGTTGCTGGCCGGGATCCACCACGCAGGGAATCCCGGCGGCCTTCAGGCCCCGCGCATATTGGATCATCGCCTCCTTGCCGTTGGGGGCTACGATCCCGACCTGCAGATCCTCGGAGACGTCTTCGAGTCTGGCTTCGTGGGCGTGCACCATGGCGCCGGGGTGAAAGGAGATCAGTTGATTGTTGTCGAGATCCGTCGTGGTGAAGCTCTGGGCCGTAAACGCATCTTCCACCTTCAACAGCCAGTCGCGGCGGATTCCATGCTTGTCGAGCCAGTCCGCGTAGGCAGCGAAATCACTTCCCACGGCGGCCAATAGGATCGGATCCTCTCCCAGGATCTTGAGGTTGTACGCAATATTCGCCCCCGTCCCGCCCCAACGTTTTTCAAGGCTGGGGACGAAGAAGGCCACGTTCAAGAGGTGGACCTTCTCGGGCAGAATGTGGTTTCTGAATCGGTCCTGGAAGACCATGATGTGATCGATGGCCACCGAACCCGTTACGAGAACCGACATCGAAATCAAATACTCCTCTGCTGGCAATCCCTGTCGATTGCATGGACTTGGCTGGGATATAGCACCTTCGAGATTGGCTGCGCCCTTTGCATAGGGCCCGCACCCGCAGGCGCCGAACCCGGCGAATCGGTAGAATGCGCCCATGAATATCGTTGATCTCTATCGCATTGGCGAGCCGATCATCTCATTTGAATTCTTCCCGCCAAAAACCGATCGGGGCTACCAGAGCCTCTACAAGACGATCGCCGACCTCGAAGCGCTGCAACCGGGTTTCGTCTCCGTCACCATGGGAGCCGGGGGCTCCTCGTCCGCCCGCAGCCATAACGTCGACCTCGTGATCCGGATTCAGCGCGAACTCGGGCTGACCAGCGTCGCGCACCTCCCCTGCATGGGCTTCTCGCAGGGGGAAATCGCCAATATTCTCGATACTCTCGGGCAAGCAGGGGTTCGCAATATTCTGGCTCTTCGCGGTGACCCCCCGCGCGAGACGCCGGACTTCCAGCACCCCGAAGACGGCTTCAATTTCGCCAACGAATTGACCTCTTTCATCGCCCGCCGGGGGGGATTCTCGATCGCGGGAGCCTGCTATCCCGAAGTGCATCCCGATGCATCGAACGCCGAGGCGGATCTCGTGAATCTAAAGCGAAAAGTCGACGCCGGGGCGGAATTCCTGATCACCCAACTCTTTTTCGACAACCAGAAATTCTTCGATTTCGAAAAAAGGGTGCGGGGGGCGGGAATCGAGGTCCCCATCATACCGGGCATCATGCCCATCACCAGCGTCGCGGGGATTCGACGCATGACCTCCCTGGGCGGGAGTAGCATTCCCCGGGAACTCGAAAAGGAGTTGGCCGGGGTCGAATCGAATCCCGAAGCGACATTGGAAGTGGGCATCGCCTGGGCGACCCTGCAATGTCGTGAATTGATCCAGAAGGGAGTGGCGGGAATCCACTTTTTCACCCTGAACCGATCCCCCGCCACTCGGCGCATCCACAATGCTCTCGAGGAAATGGGGCTATTGGGATGAAGCGAAGAGAGGAATCCCTTCGCATCGGCGTTCTGCTCTCGGGCAATGGCACGAGCCTCGAGAACTTGCTTGCGCATATCGACTCTGGCGAGGTGCCCGGGCGAATCGCGGTGGTCATTTCGAGCAGGGCCGATGCCTTCGGACTCGAGCGCGCGCGTCGCCGGGGGATTCCGGCACTCACGGTCTCCCGGCGCGAGCACCCCGATCTCAATGACTTCAATGACGCCCTCCACGATGCCCTGGCTCCCTATGACGTCGAACTGGTTGCCCTGCTCGGCTTTCTCTCCCTCTTTCAATTGCGGGGTCGCTACGAGGGACGGGCGCTGAATGTGCATCCGGCGTTGATCCCGGCCTTTTCGGGCACCGGCTTCTACGGGCGGCGGGTCTACGAAGCCGTCCTGGCTTCGGGGGTGAAATTGACCGGGGCCACGGTCCACTTCACCGACGACGAATACGATCACGGCCCCATCCTGCTCCAGGAGGCGGTACCCGTCCAAGCGGAGGATACGGCCGAGACCCTCGCTGAACGCGTCACCGAGATCGAGCGAAGATTGGTCCCCGAGGCCATCCGACTGATCGCCGAGGGGCGGGTCGAAATCAAGGACGGAACGACGCGAATTCTCGCCCCGTAGGATCGGAAGCCTGACCTTTTACGGAACGGCTCCCCGGCTCCCCGGCTCCCCGGCTCAAGGGAGAGGGGGGAGAGGAGGGAGAGGGGAGAGAGGGGAGAGAGGGGAGAGGTATTCCCGCAGCCCCCACCCCCGGGGGAAGAGGCTCCGTGCATCACGCGGTCGCCTGGGCGATTCGAGCGCGAACCGGGGCGGACCGAAAGTTGGCGACCCTGGAGAGGCCCATGCCTCAAATCTCCCTCATTTCTTCGCATCGCGACCCTTGAAAGGAGGCGAACAAAAGGCGAATATCGGATGATGTCCGCAAATTCCCCCCAGGCCCGCCCCCCGCCCAAAAAATCCCGGATGGCATCCCCGGCCCCCCGATCGGGACATCCCAGCAGACGAATCGAATCACTTCTCCGGGACCTCGGGCCAGATCTGGTATCGGGAGAAGCTCTTCGCAGGCTTCGGATCGAGCGAGAACTCGGTGGGCGTCCTCTCTTTTATCCGAGTGGATTGGATGCCATCGACAAGCTCCTGGGAGGGGGCTTTCGGCGCGGGCAGATCAGCGAAATCTCGGGTTCTCCCTCTTCCGGGCGCACCTCTCTCCTGCTCGCCCTCCTGGCCCATACCACGACCCACAACGAGGAATTCGTCGCCCTGGTGGATCGTGCCAATGCCTTCGACCCCGCTTCCGCCGAGATGGCCGGGGTCGATCTCCAGCGCGTTCTCTGGGTTCGGGTGGCCGACCCCCACCCGGAAGAACGCCGGGAACGACGCCAGAACCAACGCCAGGCCCTGCGCTGTACCGAGCATCTGCTCGAAACCGATGGTCTTCCCCTCGTGGTCCTCGACCTGGATTCGAGCCCGTCGCCCCCTCCGCATCATCCCCCCCCAGGCCCCGGCCTTCCCACCTCGGCATGGATTCGGCTCGCCAGGCTGGCCGCCAGCACCGAAACCGCCCTGATCGTACTCAGCCGGCGACATCAAACCGGAAGCCAGGCGCGACTCGTGCTCGAAATGCAACCCACCCATCCCCATTTTCGGGGCTCTCCCCCCCTGCTCGAGGAAATCGAAACCCGCGCCGTATTGATCCGCCATGAAAGCGGAGCCGCCAACCGCTCGGCCCTGATTCGACTGGGAGCCCCGCCCTCCCCTCTCCCCCATTCCCCTCCCGCCCCTCCCGGATGAGCTCCGCCAATACGGATGAAACCACCCGAATCGCCTGCCTGCGGATCGCCGACCTGCCCCTATACGCTGAATTTCGCGCACATCCAGAACTCCAGGCCACCGCTCTCGCCATTGTTTCGGGAGCCGATGCCCAGGCCGAAGTCCTGGCCCTCTCACCCACCGCCCGGGCGGCGGGGATCGGAAAAGCCAACTCCATCGCCCAGGCCCGAGCCATCTGTCCGCACCTTCAGATTCGAGTCGCCTCGCCCGCCCTCGACCGTGCAGCTCGGGAGGCCCTGCTCGACGTGGGTCTTTCCACCTCGCCCCGGGCCGAATTCGTGCCACGGGGAATCGGTCCCTTCTGCTCGGAGGGAGGCGTCTTTGTCGACGCCCGTGGAGTGGCGGCCCTCTTTCAGTCCGAACAGGGCTTTGCGTCGGCGCTCCTGGCCCGAGCGGAGGCCCAGGGGTTGCCTGGAGTGGTGGCCATCGCCTCCTCGAGAACTACCGCATTGCTGGCTGCACGCCATTGGAAGGGGGAGCTTGGAAGCTTTCACATCCTCGCGACCGGGAAGGAGAAGGACTTCCTGGACCCCCTGCCCCTCGATCTCTTCGACCCCGACGATCGACTCGCCCAGACCCTGACTCGCCTGGGGATTCGCAACGTACGCGACCTGCTGAAACTCCCACGGCGAGGCCTCAGCCAACGACTCGGCCTGGAGGGATTGGCGCTGATCGAACGGGCCCGGGGCAGGGATCCGAATCCCGGGCTGCCGGAGCCCACCTCGACACGACTCGAAGAAGCCATGGATCTCGAGCATCCCATCGAAAACCTCGAAGCCCTGCGCTTCGTATTGCGTGGATTGATCTCGCGACTCATCCCCCGCCTGGAATTACGCGCCCTGGCCTGTGGCCCCCTTGACCTGCGACTCGGATGTGTCGGAGGAGGACTCGATCTGCGTAGAATCGGCCTGGCCACACCGACCCTCGATCTGCGAATCCTGTTGCGGTTGGCGACCCTGGCCCTGGCAAAATCCCCCCCTTCCGCCCCCATCGAATTCGTATCGATTGGAACCGAAGGCATCCCGGGCCCCCTTCAACAATTGGATTTCTTCATCCCACGAGGCCCGGATCCCAATACACTGAGCAGAACCCTGAGTGAACTCGAATCGCTCTGTGGTGAGGGCCGGGTCGGGGTTCCGGAAGTGGGCCATGACCACCATCCCGGTCGCTCCGGAATGCGCCCATTTTCACCGCCTCCGAAGCCTCGAAAACACGCCACGACGTCCACCTCGCCCCCCCTCCCTGCACTGCGAGCCCTGCGCCCCCCGATCAGAGCCGAGGTGCGAATCCATCGCGGACAACCCTCCTTCATCCGCAGCGCAATTACCCGGGGCGATGTCCTGATGTCGGCCGGGCCGTGGCGAACCACCGGGAATTGGTGGTCCGCACGGGATCGATTCGCCATGGATCACTTCGACATCCAGGTAAGCGATGGCCTCGTGGCACGACTCTGCTTCGATTGGATGACCCGAACCTGGCAGATCGATGGAATCTACGATTGATTTATCCATGGATCCGGATCCGGATCCGACCGCGTGAACCAGCGCCGCGGAGTCGCCGAGTGGAATTCGATACCGCGGGCCCCGGATGCAGGGCTTTCTCGCCCCCCCTCAATCATCCCCATCCAATTCATCGCCGCGCTTGATCTGCAGGGAAAGGCCGGCGCGCTGGGCCCGGCCCTGGTTCGCCCGTACCACGGCGCCGGAACCGAAACGCCGCTCGAGTTCATCGAGGGCCCGATTCAGGGACTCCCGATCGGCGGAAAAGGGGAGCTCTCCGATCCCACCGGAAAAAAGCGCGAGCTGGGATGCGTCTTCCTTCCTCTCCAGGCCCGAGACCCCCACACCGATCAGACGAACGGCGCCGGCCGGACCCGATTCGGCCAACAGGCGGCGGGCTTCCCGGACGATCACCCCACCGTCGTCGCTGGCCTCGGCAAGCGTGACCTGTCGCGTATGCACGGGATAGCCCCGAGGACCGGGCCTTCGACGCTTCGCATCGCACCATTTCAGGATCACCGTGCGACCGCGAACTCCATCACGCCTCAGGCGACGGGCCACGGATTCCGCATGGGTGAGGAGAATCGCATCCAACTCGGCGCGCTCCGAAATATCCTCCGGAAAAGTATTCTCCTCGCTATACGAGATCGCCGCCTCGCGCGCCGCCACCTCGCGCAAATCTTCACCCCGGGCCAATCGCGCCAGGCCGAGTCCCCAATCACCCAGGAGTTGAGCGATCCGCTTTGGATCGGCCCGAGCGAGGTCATCCATGGTGCGGAAACCCCGCTCCCGCAGGCGTCTCTCTGCAACCGGGCCCACGCCCCAGAGCTTTCGCACCGCCAGGGGCGCCAGGAATTGCCGCACCGCGCCCGGAGCCACCTCGATCAGGCCATCGGGTTTGGCCGCCGCACTGGCGATCTTGGCCACCATCTTCACCGGCGCAATTCCCACGGAAACCGCCAGCCCGACCTCTTCCCTGACGCGGGCTCGCAAACGGGCCCCCACCTGCGACGGCTCTCCGAGAAGACGCCGAGTTCCCGTCAGATCCAGGAAGGCCTCGTCGAGGGAGAGACCTTCGACCAGGGGAGAGAACTCACCAAAGACCGCGAAAATCCGACGAGACTCACGGGAATATTTGGCCATATCACCGCGCAGAAAAACGAGATCGGGGCAAAGGCGCCGAGCCTCGTAGCTCGGCATGGCGGAATGCACGCCTGATTCGCGGGCCTCATAACTCGCTGCAGCCACCACGCCGCGTTCTCCCACCCCTCCCACCGCGAGGGGCCTGCCGCGCAATTCGGGGCGGTCACGCTGTTCGACGGAAGCGTAGAAGGCATCCATATCCGCGTGCAGGATGCAGCGCTCCCCATGATCGGAGTCCGGGGAAGAATCGCAGTCTGGAGCCACGCTCCCATTCTAACCCGACCGAAGATCTCGCTGCCGCCCACGGAACGATCCGAAGTCTTTCAGTCGGCTTCGGCTTTCGCAGAAATGGCTGCTTCAATGGCCTCCAGGATGGTGGCGGGCCGAAAGGGCTTGTGGAGAAAACGTCCGCCTTCCCGCTCGAGACGCTCGCGGAGCGGGCCGCTGACCTCATCGCCGCTGACGAGCAAAAAGGGCAGACCCGGGCGCCGGGGAAGCACATGATCGAGCACCTGTTCTGCACCGGCCGGTGGAATGATGATGTCGAGCACCATCACATCGATCTCATCCGCGTGCTCCGAGAAGACTTCGAGCGCGATATCACCATTTTCCGCGGAAAAAACCTGGTGACCCGCGCGGCTCAGAACCCTTGTAAGCAGGCGAACGATCTGGACCTCATCATCAACGAGAAAAACAGTCAAACTCATCGCAGCGCCATCATAACCGAGGCAGCCCGCCTCGAAAACATCAAGGAATCGGTTGAGTCGCAATCGCCCCCGGCTCAAACCTTCCCCGATTATGTCCATGACAAAAGGCGAATAAAAGGCGAATATTCCTTTGTGTCCCCAAGACGAACTCCCTACATAGAATTACGCACACGCAGCGCCTTCTCCTTTCTCGAGGGAGCCTCGAATCCAGAAGACCTCGTGGAGCGCGCTGGGAGTCTCGACTATCCCGCCATGGCCCTGGCGGATCGAGGAGGGGTCTACGGCGCCCCACGTTTTCACCAGGCTGCGAAACGAGCGGGCATCCGCCCCATCCTGGGAGCCGAGATCGATCTCGAGGAAGCGCGATCGGAGACCGCTTCTCCTCCCCGGCGGCTTCTGCTGCTGGTTGAATCGCCCGAGGGCTGGCGCCGGCTCTGCCGTCTCCTCACCCTCGGCCACCTCGGGCGTGACAAGGCCGAATGCCGTATCGGCTGGGATCAACTCGAGGAATACGCCAGGGATCTGACCGTACTCCTACGCGGCGATGCGGGATTGAGCCCTGATTTTCTCGACCGGGTTCGGGGCATCTTCGGCCCCGATCCCGAGCGGATCTGGGTCGATATTTCGCGCCCCCTGAATCGTCATACGGCGGCCATTTCCCGCCGTGCCGTCGCCATTGCAGAATCCCTGAAAATTCCGATCGTGGCCACGGGCGATGTACGCTGCGCCGAACCCCGGGGACGCATGTTGCTGGATGCGCTGAACTGCCTGCGCGAGAAGACCCATCTCGATGCCGCGGGACGGAAACTTCTCTCCAACGGAGAATATTTTCTCCACCCCCCGGAAGAAGTCGTCCGACGCTTTGCGGATCGACCCGAGTGGCTCCTCGGCACCCAGAGCATTGCCGAACGCTGCAGCTTCGATCTCGACCATCTCGACTACCACTTTCCAGAATATCCCCTGCCAGCGGGGGAAAGCCAATCCAAGCATCTCCGCACCCTGACCTGGCGTGGTGCCCGAAAACGCTACGGAACCCCCCTATCGCCCCGGGTACGCGGCCAACTCGAACATGAATTATCCATCATCGAAAAGCTCGATCTCGACGGATATTTCCTGATCGTCCAGGATATTTCCAACCACGCACGGCGGGAGGGAATCCTCTGCCAGGGACGTGGATCCGCGGCCAATAGTGCGGTCTGTTATGCGCTCGGAATCACGGCTGTCGATCCGGTGGGGATGGATCTCCTCTTCGAACGTTTTCTCTCCGAAGAACGAGGGGAGTGGCCGGATATCGACCTCGATCTTCCATCGGGCGAACCTCGCGAGCGGGTCATACAACACGTCTTCGAAAAATACGGACGTCACGGTGCCGCCATGACGGCCAACGTCATCACCTACCGCATCAAATTGGCCGCACGCGAAATGGGCAAGGTCGTGGGATTGGCGGCGGATGTCGTAAACCGGCTGGCTCAATCCCTCTCCCGACTCGACGGGGAGGCGGATCGCGCCACCCTCTTCGCGCGGATCGGCGAAATGGGAATCGATCCCAAAACACCGCGTATCGCCCGCCTGATCGAACTCATCTCCGACGTGCAGGGACTTCCCCGACACCTCGGCCAGCATAGCGGGGGCATTGTGATCGCCGCCGGAAACCTCGACGAGGTCGTCCCCATTGAACCCGCCCGTATGCGGGGCAGACGAATCGTGCAATGGGATAAAGAGGACTGCGCGGATCTCGGAATCATCAAGATCGACCTGCTCGGCCTCGGAATGCTGGCCGCCCTCGAGGAGACCATTCCCCTGATTCGAAAATATGAGGGAACGGAAATCGACCTCGCCCGACTGCCTCCAGACGATCCCGATACCTACGCAATGCTCCGCAAGGCGGATACGGTGGGCACCTTCCAGATCGAGAGCCGAGCCCAGATGGCGACCCTCCCGCGCATGAAACCCCGGAATTTCTACGATCTCGTGGTGGAGATCGCCATCATTCGGCCCGGTCCCATCGTGGGCCAGATGGTGCATCCCTATCTGAATCGCCGCGCCGGTCGCGAAGCGATTCGCTACCCGCATCCCTGCCTCGAACCCATCCTGAAGCGAACCCTCGGCGTTCCGATCTTCCAGGAACAACTGCTGCGCATCGCCATGGAAGCAGCCGGTTTCAGCGCTGGTAAAGCCGAGGAATTGCGGCGGGCGATGGGATTCAAACGTTCCCAGGAACGCATGCGGGGGATCGAGGAAGAATTGCGTCGGGGCATGGAGCAGAAGGGCATCCCGGCGGATGCCCGGGAGGAAATCGTTCGACAGGTCACCTCCTTTGCCCTCTACGGCTTCCCGGAATCCCATTCGGCCTCATTCGCCCTGATCGCATACGCATCCTCCTACCTGAAATGCCATCATCCGGCGGCCTTCCTCGTCGGGTTGCTGAATGCCTGGCCGATGGGTTTCTACAATCCCGCCACCTTGATCCAGGATGCCCAGCGTCACGGCGTCGAGGTGCGGGCCATCGACGTGATGCATTCGTGCTGGCGTTGCACCCTCGAGGCGGGAGAAACTTCCGGGGATCGCCCCTCTGTCCGGATCGGATTGCGTTTTGCCGCGGGATTCCGGGAGCAGACCGCCCATTGGCTGGAAACAGAACGCGACGAAGCCCCCTTCGTCAATCTGGCCGACCTTTTCAAAAGGGTTCCCCTGCACAGCAACGAAATCGACACCCTCGCGGAGCTCGGTGCCCTGGCCTCTCTCGAGGGTACGCCCCGGGCACGGCGCGAGGCACTCTGGCAGGTAGCGGCAATCGAGCGCGACGGGAATTCCCTCTTTGCGGGACGGATGCCACGGGAAGAGGAAAAACCGGAACTCACCCCCCTCTCCGCCCTGGAGGAAATTCTGGCCGACTATCGCCTGGCGGGACTGACCACGGGCCCCCAGATCATGGCCATCCTACGATCCGATCTGGACGCGCGAGGATTCCTCACCGCGGCTGGGTTGGCGAATACCAGGGACGGCACCCCCATCCGTACGGCGGGCCATATCATCGTGCGCCAACGTCCGGGATCCGCGAAGGGATTCATCTTCCTGACGCTCGAGGATGAAACGGGACTCTCCAACGCCATCATGACCCCCGCCCAATCGAAGCGTTTCCGGGTCCCCCTGAATAGCGCCAGCCTGGTCGAAATTGCAGGACCGCTCCAGAACGTGGATGGGGTGGTCCACGTCAAGCTTCGCTACATGGCGGCATTGGATCTGCGGGGGCTCCTGCCCCCCGACCGGAGCTACCGCTGAGAGCCTCCGATCCGGCCTCAATCCCGGCCCAGATGCTGCCTCACCCGAGCGGCTACCTGGCCTGCGGTAAAACCGAAATGTTCCGCCAACGTCCCGCCCGGCGCACTCTCACCGAAATGCCCCATCCCGATGATCAGCCCCCCACGCCCCACGAAGCGGCGATAGCTCTCGCCCAGCCCCGCCTCGATGGCCACGATGGGCGTACCGTCATCGGGTAGGAGGGCGAGTTGTTCACTTTCGGATTGTGCCATGAAGCATTCGACGCTGGGCATGGAAACGACCCTCGCATCGATCCCGCTTGCGGCGAGTTCGTCCGCCGCCCCGCAGGCGAGGGAAACCTCGGAGCCACTGGCGAGGAGCACTGCGTCGGCTTTCTTTCCGCACTCCCTTACCGTATAGGCCCCCTTCCAGACATCCTCCAACTCGAAATTCCCGGGGCGATCGGGAAGGGCGACGGTCTGGCGGGTCAACGCCAGGAGCACCGGTCCATCGGCTCGCTGCATTGCCCACGCATACGCCATCGCGGTCTCGACTCCGTCGGCGGGCCGAAAGAGCGTCAGCCCGGGCACGCAGCGCAGACTATCGAGTTGCTCGATGGGCTGATGGGTCGGGCCATCCTCGCCCACGTAGAAGGAATCGTGAGTGAATACGTAGATCACCCGGGTTTTCATCAGGGCCGCCAGGCGAATTGCGGGGCGCATATAGTCACTGAAAATCAGGAAAGTCCCGCAATAGGGCGTGAAGGTGCCGTCGAGGGCGATGCCGCTGGTGATCGCGCCCATGGCGTGCTCACGCACCCCGAAGTGGATATTGCGCCCGGCGAAGGGATCCCCATCCCGATCCGCCCCGGGGCCCACGATTCCATATTCGGGAAAGATCGGAGGAGCCGCGGAGCCGGCCAGATCCGCCGAGCCCCCGACCAGGTAGGGCACCCACTCGCTCAGCTTCTTCAGCACGCTTGCGGAGTGCTTGCGGGTCGCATCCGCGACGCCTTCCAATCCCTCGGCCAGAAGCTCGGATAAATTCGCGGGCAATTTGCGATCGCGTGCAGCATCCCAGGCCTCGGCCCGCTCGGGCTGGGCCTCCCTCCAGGCCTGATGCCGAGCATCCAGCTGGCTTCGAGCCTCCTTCTTGGCCTGGATGCGTCGTTCCAGATAGGTCCGCACTTCCTCGGGCACGTGAAAAGTCGGCTCCGTGGGCCAGCCCATATTCTCTTTGCTGCGAGCGGTCTCCTCGGCGCCCAATGCCGCGCCGTGAGCCTTGTTCTTTCCCGCCACCCCGGGACTGCCACGGCCGATGACGGTCTTCAGAATGATCAAGCTGGGGCGTTCGACCTCTTCGCGAGCGGCTGCGAGAGCAGCGGATAGGGCTTCGACATCCTGTCCATCGATGGGGCCGCCAACCCGCCAGCCCTGAGCTTCGAAGCGTCCCGCGACATCCTCGCCGAAAGCGATCTCCGTACCGCCATCGATCGTGATCCCGTTATCATCGTAGAGGAAGATCAGATTGCCCAGGGAAAGGTGGCCCGCGAGGGAAGCCGCCTCGGAGGTGATGCCCTCCATCATGTCTCCATCGCCCAGGATGCCGTAGACGAAGTGATGGCCGGGCCCGGCCGGATCCCCGCCTCCTGCGAATTGACTCCGCGCGAGTCGGGCCGCCAGCGCCATGCCCACCGCGTGGGCGAAACCCTGTCCCAGGGGACCGGTGGTCATTTCGACCCCGGGCGTGAGACCGTATTCCGGATGCCCCGGCGTCATCGATCCCAACTGGCGGAAGGATCGGATCGCCTCCAAGGAGAGGTCGTAGCCATAGAGGTGCAGGAGGGAATAGAGCAGCATCGAGGCGTGCCCGCCCGAGAGCACGAAGCGATCCCGCAGAGGCCAGTCGGGGTCGCTCGGATCGAAATTCAGATGGTTGTCGAAGAGTTCGAATGCCGCTGCCGCCAGCCCCATCGGAGCACCGGGGTGACCGCTCCTGGCGGCCTCGATGGCATCGACGGCCAGGAATCGGATCGTATTCTCGATCTGCTCACGCAGCTCGGGCGTACAGTCGCCGGGCATTGCTTGTCCCCACGCTAAAATCGGCGATTCGGGTCGCCTTCCCTGCATTCGATCACGAGGCAACCGTCCCCGGATCCACGCTGCAGACAGTATATCCGATGGCCCCGCCAGGGAAGCGTCCAAAACGTCGCCGTGCACCAATTTCATTCCCCGACCGGGATGACGAGGCCGGAGATCGGCTTCCGCTCGAGGAGCAGCCCAATCGCCCGGGCCCGCTGCCGGATCGCATTGTCGTTGGGATCGGCACTGACCTGCAGCCGGCGGACCCCATTTCTGGATACGCCGCCATATCCGTGCCCTCGGCGCGATCCGGAGAAGCATCGCCGGCAGTCGCAATTCGATCATTCAGCTTCATTCTCGGAAACTCGGACCGCGGGCCACCCGCAACACGGCCCGATCCCCCATTCACCACGCGATCACCTTCCCGAAGGGCGTCGGCCCGAGGTGGATCGGGCCGCGAAACCAACTCCCCTGCGCCGAAACCCCGCGACCAAGTCGTGCCCAGCGAATCCCCGGATTGCCGCGGATCGCCGGATCCGGGCCGAAAGCAGCCCCGCTCGGGGCCGCAGCGGATTTCCCTGGGGTGCTCGGCCGGATGGGAGCCAAGGTCGAACCTGAGTGCTATCTCCATGCACTATTCCGAGCGCCCGAACCACGCCGCCTCTATTTTCAGCCTCAAGGTCTCCTGAAATGACGTCAGTAACTCCCAAGAACCTCTTCGACAAGATCTGGGAAGCCCATCGGATCCGGGACCTTCCCGGGGACCAGACCCAGCTCTTCATCGGCACCCACCTCGTTCACGAAGTCACCAGCCCACAGGCCTTCGCGATGCTGCGGGAACTCGATCTCCCCGTTCGATTCCCCTCGCGAACCTTCGCCACCGCCGACCATATCATCCCCACCGATTCCCAGACCCGCCCCCTGGGCGACCCCCTGGCCGAGCAGATGCTTTCGGAATTGGAGCGCAACTGCGAAGAAAACGGGATCGATTTTTTCGGCGCCGAGAGTGGACGCCAGGGCATCGTGCATGTGATCGGCCCCGAACTCGGGCTGACCCTTCCCGGCTCGACGATCGCCTGTGGGGATAGTCATACCGCCACCCATGGCGCATTCGGAACCATCGCGCTGGGAATCGGAACGAGTCAGGTCCGGGACGTGCTGGCCACCCAATCCCTCGCCATGGCCCGACTTCGAGTCCGGCGCATCGAGGTCAAGGGTGAACTCGGCCCCGGGGTTTCCGCCAAGGACGTCATCCTCGCCATCATCCGCGAGCTCGGTGTCCATGCGGGCGTGGGTTTCGCCTATGAATACGCGGGATCCGCAATCGAAGCCCTCGACATGGAGCAGCGCATGACACTCTGCAATATGTCGATCGAGGGCGGGGCTCGTTGTGGCTACGTGAATCCCGACTCGAAAACGGTCGAGTACCTGCGCGGTCGGCCCTTCGCCCCCCAAACAGAGGCCTTTGAACGAGCGGCCGCCGAATGGCTTGAATTCGCGAGCGAGCCAGGGGCCCACTACGATGACGAAGTTGTGCTGGAAGCCGCGAAAATTGAACCTTCCGTGACCTGGGGCATTCATCCGGGCCAGAATGTCGGGGTCGGCGAGCAGATCCCCACCCCCGGCCAGGCCGACGACGACGAACGTGCCGGGATCGAGGAAGCGCTGGAATACATGGATCTGCCGCCCGGAGCACCCATCGCGGGCACTGCAATCGACGTCGCCTTCATCGGATCCTGCACCAATGGGCGCATCTCCGATCTGCGGGAGGCCGCGCGAATCGCCGAGCGGGGCAAGGTCCACGAGAGGGTGCGAGCCCTGGTGGTTCCAGGCTCCCGGGAGGTTGCGCGGCAAGCCACCGACGAAGGTCTCGATCAGATTTTTCAGGCCGCAGGCTTCCAATGGCGGGAGCCGGGATGTTCGATGTGCCTGGCCATGAATCCCGATAAATTGATCGGTCGGGAAATTTGCGCATCCTCGAGCAATCGGAACTTCAAGGGTCGGCAGGGATCTCCTGCGGGCCGGACTCTATTGATGTCCCCAGCCATGGTGGCGGCCGCCGCTCTCGCGGGAAAGGTCGTGGACGTTCGGGAGGTCTCCTGAGATGACCCATGAGAAGCTTGTACCCATCACCGAAATCCGCGGCCGATGCTGTGTCGTGCGTGGCGATGATATCGATACGGATCGCATCATTCCGGCCCGCTTCATGAAGGAGATCACCTTCGATACGATGGGGGAGCACCTCTTCGAAGACGCTCGCGAGGCAGAGAAGGGAGAACATGCGCTGGACGATGAGCGCTTTGCGGGTTCGGAAATTCTCGTGGTGGGGAAGAACTTCGGCTGCGGATCTTCTCGAGAACACGCTCCCCAGGCGCTGATGCGCTTCGGTTTCCGGGGATTCGTCGGGGAATCCTTTGCGGATATCTTCGCCGGCAATTGCTGCAGCCTGGGGCTCGTCTGCATGACACTTTCACGTGAGGATATCGAAAAGCTTCGCGACAGCATCGAACTCGATCCCTCGCAGCCGGTCACGATGGACGTGGCCCTCCAGACCGTCACTTCCCGAGCCGGGGTGATGCGGGGATCGATTCCCGACGGCACCCGGGAAAGACTCGTCACGGGACGCTGGGATGTGACTTCCGTCCTACTCGACGCCGAGGAGGCCATCGACCGCACGGCGCGCAGCCTTCCCTACGTCAGAGACTCCATCTAGTCCGGGCATGGGACTTCGGAAGACCAAGCTGATCGCGACGATGGGGCCCTCCTGCGAGGATCCTCAACTGATCGAGCATATGATCGAGAAGGGGATGGATGTCGCCCGTTTCAACCTCTCCCATGGAGATCTCGACGGACATCTGAAACTGGTCGAATCGGTGCGCGAAGTCGCCCAGCGCCTGGGCGCGAATGTCGCCACTCTCATCGATACCCGGGGAAACGAAATTCGCATCGGTCAGCTTCGAGGTGGAGCCGCAGTGCTCACGGCGGGAGCTGACTTCTCCCTATGCACGGAAGCGGGCCTGGGGGATGAGAGCAGCGCGGCCATCAGTTTCGAAAGCCTGCCCCGAGCGGTGCAAAGGGATGATCGCATTCTCATAGACGATGGAAAGATCGAACTCAGGGTCGTGGGCATTCGAGAGGGGAAAGTCGATTGCAAGGTGGAATGCGGGGGGACCCTTCGCGATCGCAAAGGGGTCAACCTGCCCGATACCGACCTTCATCACGAGGTCATGGATCCGGGAACACGGGCGGATCTCGGCTTTGCCGCGCGATCCGACGCCGAATACCTGGCGGCCTCCTTCGTCCAGAGTGCCCGGGACGTCTGCGACATTCGGCGCTTCCTGGAGGAGCAGAAGGCCGATATTCCGATCATCGCCAAGATTGAAAATCGCATGGGGGTGGACCGACTCGACGAAATCGTGGCCGAGGCCAACGGCACGATGGTGGCCCGGGGTGATCTGGGCGTTGAATTGCCCTTTGCCGAGGTCCCCCATGTCCAGAAGAGAATCATCCGCACCACGGTGAGCAGTGGAAAACCCGTCATCACCGCCACCCAGATGCTGGATTCGATGGAGCGCAATCCCAGGCCGACCCGAGCCGAAGTCAGCGATGTCGCCAATGCGATCCTCGACGGCAGTTCGGCGGTCATGCTCTCCGGAGAAACAGCGGCGGGCCTGCACCCCGCCGAGGCCGTGGAAACCATGGCGGCACTCGCCCTGGAGGCAGAAAAATCCCTGGAGGAATTCGGAACCCTCCAGCACATCCATCCGGATGCCTCGGAGGCAGTCGTCGAGGCCGTGGCCCAGGCGGCCATCACGATGGCCAACCACCTGGATGCGGGGGCCATCATCGCCTTGACGGACTCGGGCTTCACGGCTCGCACGATCTCCAAATTCCGGCCCCGCAGTCCGATCCTGGCCGTCACTCGTTCCCAGACTGTACGCCGTCGGCTGGCCATGAACTGGGGAGTGATGCCGATCTTCTACGAGGCCAACGGAGACGATGACGCACGCATCGAATTTGCGGTCCAACGGGCCCGGGCCCTGGGCCATCTCGGCTCGGGGGATATCGTCGTCGCGACGGCGGGCCGTTCGCAAAAATCCGATGGTACCGACATGATCCAGGTGCTCCGCGTCTGATCATTCCCCGAACCCCGCCCCGGGGATTTCCTCCGATCCCCCCGGCGAGCAGCAGAAATCGTACGACGACCGGGCCATCCACCTCATCACCCCCTGGAAGAAATCGCCCAGACCCGGGGCTTCATTCGCGCGGGATTGAAATTTGAACTGGCAGCAGCAGAAAACTCGAATCGGCCTCGGACTCTGTCTGATCGCTGGCATCCTGGGCCCTGGAGCCTGCGGAAGACCCGAGACCCGATCCGCCTCCCCGGAAGCGATTTCCGCCTCCCTCAAGCCCTCGCCCGATCCCGGGCCCCATTACGCGCCGAGCGCCTGGGCCTCAGTACATCGGGATTCCCGCAATTCGGATTATGCCCCCCTGCATGCCACGGCCGACGCTCAAGTCGCCTGGACGGCTCTCGAGGGAGCGGGCCTACTCGTGGGTCCGATCATCGGACCCGAGGGACACCTCTACGTCCCCAGCGGGCGAGGAGTCGGAACTTCCCACCTGCACGCCTTCAGTCGCGAAGGCGAATTGCTCTGGCAGACACCGATCATGCGGGATCTCGAGGACTTCGACTATGCGGCGGTGGTCTCGGCTCCGATCGTCGACCCGAAGGGGCGGGTTTTTGCCTCGGATTCCAACCAACTCTGGTCCTTCGCTGCCGATGGAGAGTTGCGCTGGCGGGTGAATCTTCGGCAGTACGGCATCGAGGGCTTCTTCATCACCCCTTTCTTCAGTCGTGAAGGCTACGTGGGCGGCATCAGCACCGATGGAAAAGTGGCCCTTTTTCGGCGCGAGAATGGAGAACTCGCCCTGCCCGTGCTGGATCTGCCCGGCACCTCCGGACCGCCTTCGCAGCCTCCACCGCCGGGCCTTTGGAAGGGTGGGCTGATCGCCAGGGAATTCATACGGCCACTCTGGGACCTGATCTACGGGCGCGAGATCGAAGTCGCCAACACTCCCGCCGTCCATCCGCATACGGGTCGCATCTTCATCACCGCCGCCGGTCGCAACGAAACCAGCGGAGTTCTCTACGGAATCGACACCCATGACGACGAAATCCGCATCGCTTTTGCGGCGCCCATGGGGGCCGGTTCCGGCACGAGCCCCGCGATTTCACCCGATGGAAAATTGGTCTACGCGATCGATGATGAGGGTCTGATCGTCGCCATCAATACGGAGACGGGCGAACGGGCCTGGGAAGAGAGCGATGCGATGGGCCAGGCCTCTCCTTCGATCGGACCGGATGGAAGCATCTACTCCTTCGACGGAATCGGGGGGAAGGTTGTCGCCATCGATGGCAGGACGGGCGCCCTGAAGTGGAGCCGACAATACAACTCCCTGGCCGAAGAGCATCTGATGTGGCTTCCGATGCTATCGAGAATCACGACGGTCGACGGAATCATCACCGTGACCGACAGCGGCCTATTCGTCTTCTTCGATCTCAACTACGAGATCCACAGCAGGGGGGCAGCCTACCCCCAGCCACGCAAGGTTCTGCTCGGACAGATCGACGCCGAAAATGGAAATCTGATCGGAAGCCTCGAAGTGCGGGATACCTCGGGAGCCTTCGCGGTACCGGATGAGAGGGGCCGCCTCTATCTCACCCTTTCCGCTGCGGCGAGTTCGATCGCCTATTACGGAATCAACCCGAAATTGCCTTTCTTCCTGCGCGTGAACCAGAAGCCCCAGGCGGGGCTCGTGGCACTCAAGCCCCGCGCCGCAGCCATGGGCGCCCCTTAGGGACGCAGAAACCATCGGCGATGGATCGCGGGATCCTTCGCTACGTTCGGCGGAGCCGAAGAAGGGGGGCTCCCGGGGCCTTTCGGGGCTCGTCCCGAATCCGCTCGCCGCCGGGAATTCCGGGGTTGTGGCGGCTCGAATGGAAGTCTAAACCTTCCCCGGTCGGGAAATGATTCTTCCAGGCCGCCTCGAGGTGCGGAATCCGGAATACATTGAAGGAACGAATTCAATACGGGAGAAACATCGCTCTCCATCAGGAGTCGACCGCATGAGCATGAGCTACGACGAAGCCATGGCCAGCCTCACGGCCCCCGGCGCCCCCTTTGCAATCCAAGAGGCCGAGGTGGGCGGGCAGACCCTGAATGTCTTCGAGGCCACCCCGGCCTCGTTGCGGGAACTCTACGCAAGGATGAGGGAGTCGCCTGACGAGATCTTCCTGGTATACGAAGATGAACGCTGGAGCTTCGGCCGGGTCATGGAGCACGTCGATGCCCTCGGCGCCCTGCTGGTGGATGAGTACGCGGTCGGATCCGGCGACCGAGTGGCGATCGCGATGCGCAATTATCCGGAATGGATCATCGCCTTTGCGGCCATCACCTCCGTCGGGGCGATCGCGGTCTCCATGAACGCCTGGTGGAAATCCGAGGAATTGGCATATGGGCTGGAGGACTCCGGAGCCATTGTCCTGATCTCCGACCTCGAACGCCTGGAAGTCGCCGGGGCGAGCCTGGTCGAGTTGGGCATTCGAGCCCTGGTCGTTCGGGCCGACGGGGATCTGCCGACTTCGGCACGACATCTCGACGATAGTCTGCCCCTCGGCGCTGCCCTGCCCGAAGTCGAGATCGACCCGGAGGATGATGCGACCATCCTCTACACCTCGGGTACGACCGGCCATCCCAAGGGCGCCGTTTCGAGCCATCGTGCCGTGCTCAGCGCACTCATGGCTTTCGCCTGCCGGGCGACCTGTGGCAGATTGATGAAACCCGACGAGGGATTGGATCATCCCTACCCCCCCTGCTTCATCCTTTCCGTGCCCCTCTTCCATGTCACGGGTTGCATTGCCGTGATGCTCTCCTGTTTTGCTTCGGGCATCCGGCTGGTGATGATGTACAAATGGGATCCCGAGCGCGCCCTCGAATTGATCGAGCGCGAACGCGTGACGAATTTTGTCGGCGTGCCGACGATGTCCTGGGACCTGCTCGAATCGCCAGACTTCGAAAGATTCGACACTTCGAGCCTGCTTTCGGTGGGCGGAGGAGGTGCCCCCGCCCCACCGGAACTGGTGAAACGCATCGACTCGAATTTCAAGAGTGGGCGACCCGGGATCGGGTACGGGATGACGGAAACCAATGCCTATGGCCCCCAGAACTTCGGCGATGACTACCTTCGCAAGCCCACGAGCGCCGGGCGGGTCGTCCCGATCGTCGAGATGCGGGTCACCGATGACGAGAATCGACCCCTCGGCCCGGATGAAGTGGGAGAAATCTGGTTCCGCGGTCCGAACCTGATCCGGGGCTATTGGAATAGGGCCGAAGCCACGGAGGAAACCATCGTCGACGGCTGGCTGCGAAGCGGAGATATCGGGCGAATCGACGAAGAGGGCTTCGTATACGTCCAGGATCGAGCCAAGGATATGGTCTTGAGGGCCGGCGAGAATATCTATTGCAGCGAAGTCGAGGCCGTGATCTACGAGCACCCCGATATCCACGAGGCGGCGGTCTTCGGCCTGCCCCATGAGAGATTGGGAGAGGAAGTGGCGGCGGCCGTCTACCCCCGGCCCGGGCGATCCCTCGACCGCGAAGCATTCAGGGAATTCCTCGCGGCGCGGATGGCGGGCTTCAAGGTGCCCAGCCATATCGACATCGTGGACTCCCCCCTGCCCCGGAACCCCGCGGGCAAATTCCTGAAACGCGAACTGCGAGACCGGATCATCGCAGAGAATTCCTGAAACCCCGGGCTCCCGGCGAAAACCTCAAATACCCGGTTTTCGCTGCGCGGCGACGAACTGCCACTTCCCGCCCCGCATACGCGAGGCCATCAGGCCCAGGGCGCCGAGAATCAGCGCCAGCAATAGCCCTGCCCCATCCGAGGCGACGGGCAAGGGGACTCCCTCGCTCTGGCAGAGATCGCTGCAACCGTCTCCGCTCGCCGTATTGCCATCGTCGCATTGCTCACCGAGGCCGAATTGACGAATGCCATCGCCACAGAATTCCACGAGACAATTCGAGGAACAACCATCCCCGCTCGTCGTATTGCCATCATCGCATTCCTCGGCGAGTGCCGGATCGGTTGTCCCATCGCCGCAGAAACCGCCCGTCAGGGTGAGGGAAAAATTCGCCGTATAGCCGTCTCCCGCCGAGGATCGCGCCCAGGTGGAATATTCGTCGGCGGTGACGAAACTCGATTGCGATACATCGTCGTAGCCAAAGAGCACAGCACCCTCGTCGGCGAAGCCGAGACAGAGAAAACCCCCGCACTCCGAATAGGCGTCGAGGACGATTTCGAGGCTGCCCGTGAGCACCGTATCCCCGCTCCCCTGGATCACATCACCGCTCCTGGAGACGGAGAAGGGCTGGCTGCCGGTGGCCCCGGAACTGCGGGACGTCGTGGCCCCAAAGGAGAGGGAGGGGCCGATATTGAGTGAGGCATTCACACCGGATGCCGACGCGTTGGCGGAGCCGGCTCCATCATCCACGGTCGCCACGAGCCCCTGCATCTGCTGCCCGATATCGAGATCCCAATTGGCGCCGCCCGTTCCCGTCACCGAGAGACTCAGCCCATAGGCGATACGACCGGCCTGATATTCGGTGGAGCCGGGGTTGGCATCCACGACCACACCCGCGTCGACGTCGAGGGCTAGCGCACTGGTGCCATTTCCGGAAGTGGCCGCGGTGACGCGGAATACGTTCAGATCCGAAATGCCGGCTTCGACGCAATCCACGTCAGCCGGATCGTAGGCCACCGGAGACGATTGATCGTTGTCGGTATCCGATGTAAAGCATTGGCTGTTATTGGTCAGGGCCAGATTCAGCACCTGGGCCGACGCGACGCCCAAAAAAATCACGCTCGAAACCACCGTCCACACCAGAACACGCAAGGCCAGCACTGGCACCTCCAGACTTTTCATCGTAACCCCGGACACCACTTCAAATCCATTCAAAATTTCCCAATCAGGCGAAAATCCCGCGGGAAATCGGCAAAATGGTTTTGCGATCGCTTAAACTGGCTCAGGGCCACCCTGCTGTGCGAGACTCCGAATTCGTGACTCAGAGTCTCCTCAACTGGATCTTGACAATTCCCTTTCTGCTGGCCTTCGCGGCCACGCTCCTATTATTCGACGCCCCCCAGCGCCTGGCGCGGATCTTCGGGCAGAGGCCCCAGGAGATCGTCGCCGGCTGGCTTCAGATCTGCCTCGTGCAGACTTTCCGAATTACGGGAATGCGGCTGATTGTCGAAAAGTCGCCCCTGATCGAGGAGGGGGGCGCCTATCTGATCATTGCCAACCATCAGAGCCTTTTCGACATCCCGATCATCGGCGCGACGCTCTTCTCCAACTTTCCCAAATACGTCTCCAAGCGCGAACTCGCCAGATGGCTGCCGAGCATCTCCTACAACCTGCGCCGGGGAGGCAATGCGATCATCGAGCGGGGTGATCGGGGACAGGCCACCCAGGCGATTCGCCGTCTCGGAGCCGAAGCCCAACGAAGAAGGGTTTCGGCCGTCATCTATCCGGAGGGAACGCGTTCTCGAACCGGGAAATTACGACGCTTCAGGAAACCCGGGACCATTGCCCTGATGGAGTCCGCTCCGGATCTCCCGATCGTTCCGGTCACGATCGACGGAGCCTGGAATCTTCTGGCCCACAATCTATTCCCCGTTCCCTTCCGCAGCGTCGTTCGACTCCATATAGGCGACCCGATTCCGCGCAGCGAAGACGAGTGCCACGATGCGCTCTTCGAAGAAAGCCGTGAGCGGATCGAGAAAAAATTGCAGGAGTGGCGAACGGCCTGAGGGATTTGCATCGCTATCCCGCTTCGCTTCCCCCTTCGTCATACCAGATCGGAGAGGTCCACAATCTTTCCTGGATGGTTCTGGGTACCGGCGGATTGCTGCAACTCTCCGGCCGCTCCGCTTCTGGAAGCGAGAGACATTGAATCTGATTCCAGCGACAGCTGGGATTCTCGATGACCCGCAGGTAGTAGACCGCGCGGCGAGAGGGATCAAAATCCGGATCGCGCCATACCGCACATAGAGAGTCGGCTCCCTCTCCCCGTGGCTCGCAGCTATCGAGATCCACCGAGGCCCCATTATCTCCCCCGGCGACGTCGTAGACCTGCTGGCGGAAGCGCTCATCGTCGTCCAGCCAGCCCTTGATGATCTGCGCCCGCTGCAGGAGACCACCCGGATGCCCGGGAAGACCCGGATCCCGCAGCGCCGAAACGACGAAAGTGGGCGCCTCGGCGGCGGCGGGACGCATCGGCAGATCCCCCCCCATCGACACCCCTGATGCGTAGGCCCTCTCGACGAGATCGGGCAGATTGCAGAGATCCTCGGAATAATCCCAACCTCCGAAGAAGCGCGCCTGCATGCGCGGACCGCTGGTCCCGAAGACCTCGCGCCTCTGCATGGCATCGAAGAGAGAATCCCGGGAGTTTTCCTCGGCCCAAACTCCCGCCAGACCCCCGGGGCTCGAGATCACGTTGAAGATGGCGGCCACCAGTTGCGAATCCGTCGAGAGCCTCTGCACGGCCGTCGCATCGTCGCTGCCCCGCCAACCCTGGTAACTATATTCTTCCACGTCCCCGGGGTTTCCATTGTGGGCATCGGTTGCCGCCAGAATGCCCAATTTATAGGGATTCACGCCGATTCTCTTCTGCTCGCGCAATCCCTCGATCAGGACGTTGCGCACGTAGTCGAGTCGAGAGACACAACCCTGCCCGGCGAGCGCGCCCGTTCCCGTTCCCTCTTCGCAATCCGGCGTATCCGGCGAGCGCCACTTTTCATACTCGCAGAACTCATCCGGAGCCGCGACGACCCCATACATATCGTTGCGACACTCCGAATCGCCCTTGATCTGGGAAATCTCGACCAGGGGCTCGAGTTCCGCACGCAATTCGGCGCGAGCCCTCTGCTCTTCCAGGGGAAGCTCTCGCCCGCCGGTCACGAACATGCGGCCATTGCTGAGGTTCGAGTTGTGGGGAATCGTGAGCACATCACATCTCGTCCCCGCGTCGAGGCATTCCGCCTTCAGACGACCCCATAGATCGTAGACATCCGGAAAATCGACCCAGGCCGTCGGCGAGGCGGGCACATCATCGTTTCGAAAAATCACGTTGTGATGAATCTTCGAGAGCCCCGGCGTCGCCGTATACTCGTAGGCGTTGAAGCTGGTGAAGCGGCAGTCGGAACTCCGATCGTAATATCGATCCGCCGCGGCCTGCTGCTCCCCCCATACCCGCGCCATTTCAGCCAGACAGAGTGCCGAGTCCTCTCCGCAGAGATCCGACCGCCGGCTCGGATTCTCGCCCCGGGGATCGAGGGATTGCGAAACGGCCGCCATGCGCGCGGCAAAGGCTGTAAGAGCCGAAGGCGGCGGCTCGACCTCGCCACGAAAAATGCGACAGCCCTCGGACATATATTTTGGCGAATCCGGACGGGTACAGAGAGCCACCTCGCCCTGATAGGAAGCGTGATCAGTCAATGCCGCGAAATCCAGGGGGCGTTCGAGCTGCGCGCTGCGCAGGGCATTGCCCGATGCATCGTAGGGGGCGAGATCGACCCTTTCGCCCCGGGCAAAGCGGTAGACATCGTCCGCGCTCCCCCGCACATCCCACATATAGGCGTCGAAGGAGAGCCTGGAATGGACGTGGAGTTCACCCCAGAACGCGCTACGGAGCGGATTCCTCAGCGAGCAACTCTCTCGTTTTTCGCTGTAGGGACGTCCCCCCGGCCCCAGCGCCGACGAATCCAGCGACACCCTTTGGGCCTCGGGCCCGGGCGCTTCGGGCATCGGTGCCTGGGAACAGGCCGCGACGAGAAGCGAGAGGATCCACAGGGTCGACCATTTCGAACCGCGGGGGGGCCTGGCGGTGGGCGAAGCCCTGTGGCGAACGAAGCAAGAAAGCATCATGAGACCCTCCGAGTCAATTTCTTTTCGATCCCGCGGAACGTATTTTCTGATCCTCGGCGGCGAGTGCTGCCGCGAAAGGGCAAAGGGATTCGTCCCCCCTCCGATCACCCTGCAAGAGCATAATAATAACGGGGTCTCCCCTCCGTGCCCGGCCCAGAGCGCCGCGCTCGGGCCGCGCTGGGGGAGCAACAGCGCCAAATTGCGGGCTACAATAATCCGAACGGCGTAGGGGAGGGAAAGTCCATGCGGCAATCCACGCGGAAAAGAGATCAGATCGCGTGAAAAGTGTTGACTGGCCCGTCTTCTCCCTTTCTGTGGCCCTGATTGCGCTCGCGGCCATTCCCCTGACCCTCTACCCCGAGATCAGCGGAGAGAAGATCACCCTCCTCTACGATTGGTTGGCCCTGCACCTGGGTCCCGTCTACCTCTGGGCGGGCGCCGCGACGCTCGGCTTCACCCTCTATATGGCCTTTGGCCCCTTTGGCGGAGTGATTCTCGGAGCCGGCCCAGACGATCGCGAATTCGGCGACGCCTCCTGGTTTGCAATGCTCTTCTGCGCGGGGATCGCCAGCGGTCTGATGTATTGGGGCGTTATCGAATGGGCCTACTACTACAAGTCGCCCCCCTTCGGTGCCGAAGTCGGTTCCCATGAGGGCATCCATTGGGCCACGAGCTACCCACTCTTTCATTGGGGCTTTACCGCCTGGGCCTTTTACGCCCTTCCCACGCTGGCCGTCGCCCACGCATGCCATCGGCGCAACGAGCCCTCCTATCGCTTGAGCGGTGCCTGTCGTTCGATTCTCGGAGACCAGTCGGATGGGATGATCGGCCGCCTGATCGACGTCCTCTTCATGGTGGGCATCCTCGGAGGGGCCAGCACCTCCCTCGGCCTCTCCACACCAATGATCGCCGAGGGACTCGCGGAGTTGAGTGGAGTGGTCCGCTCCTTCGGCGTCGATGTGGGCATTCTGCTGGGTTGCTCGGCCATCTTCGCGACCAGCGTCTACCTGGGCCTGCAGCGTGGCATTCGAATCCTGAGCAATCTCAATCTCCTCCTGGCCCTGCTCCTGATACTCGCAATCCTGATCTCCGGTGACACCCTCTTCATCCTGAAGATGAGCACTTCGGCGGTCGGCCATATGCTCACGAATTTCTTCCAGATGAATCTATGGACCGATCCGATTCTCCAGACGGGTTTCGTGGAGGATTGGACGGTCTTCTACTGGGCCTGGTGGATCGCCTACGCGCCTTTCGTGGGACTCTTCGTCGCCCGTATCTCGCGTGGACGCAGCATTCGGCAGATCGTGCTCGGGATGCTGCTTCTCGGCTCCGGGGGCAGCTGGATCTTCATGATGGTCCTGGGCAATTACGGACTCTCCCTGGAATTGAGCCAGCAACTTCCCGTGATCGCCCTGCTCGACGAGAATGGAGGCCCCGCAACCATCATTGCCATCATCTCCTCCCTGCCCCTGGGCAAATTCGGATTGGCGGTGTTCTGTCTCGTGGCCCTCATCTACCTCGCCACGACTTTCGATTCGGCGGCCTATACCCTTGCGGCGAGCGCCAGCCGTGGATTGGGTCCCCAGGGCGATCCCCCTCGCGGCCACCGCACTTTCTGGGCGATCGCTCTCGCGGTACTGCCCATCGTGCTAATGAGCATCGGGGGATTGAAAAGCCTGCAGACGGCATCCCTCGTCGTTTCTGTTCCGCTGCTCGCGGTGGGCTGCCTGCTGGCCATTTCGCTGCTGAGGAGCCTGCGGGAAGACTCTTGAGAGCCTCCTCGAGAACCCGCTGCAAGCAAAGAGACGACGAAGTCACCGGCATCGGCAGTCCATCACGTTCAGCGACTCGAATAAAAAAGGAGCATGGAAATGGAACGTTTTCTCAGCGGCCGGGTAGCCTGGGTCACGGGGGGTGCATCGGGAATGGGCCGAGCGATCGCGCTGGCATTGGCGGATGCCGGGGCCGATGTCGCGATCGGCTCCCTGCTCGCAGAGTCGGACGGACGGATCAGCGGCGAACTCGCCTACCTCCCGAGACAAGACGAATTAGAAGAGACGCGTGCCGAAATCGAGAAGAGGAATGTGCGCGCCCTGGCCCGGGGCCTCGACGTCACGAAGACAGAATCGGTGGCGGATTTCCATTCCAACATGGTCGAGGAATTGGGGCAGGCCGACATCCTCGCCAATGCGGCCGGAATCACCGCCGAGCAGACACTCTGCGGCCATAGCGAATCGCTCTGGCATAAGGTCATCGACGTGAATCTGAACGGCATCTATCGCACGACCCGGCTCTGCCTGCCGGGCATGATTGCCCGGAACTGGGGGCGGGTCATCAATATCGCCTCGACCGCGGCTAGCGTCGGGGCTCCCACATCCGCGGCATATTGTGCGTCGAAGGCGGGGGTCGTCGGACTCTCCCGCTGTACGGCACTCGAAGGTGCCCCCCACGGAGTCACCTGCAACGCGATCAGTCCCACCTGGGTGGAGACGCAATTCGGAAAGGATTGGATGGGCAATATCGCCGAGGTTCAGGAGAATCGATCGGGAGAGGAATATATATCCGAGGCGCGGGCGGCAAATCCCCAGAATCGGCTGATCCAACCCCCTGAAATCGGAGCCCTGGCCTGCTACCTCTGTCGTGAAGAGGCCGCGGGTCTCACGATGCAGGATCTCGTGGTCTCCGGCGGCTCACTCTGGTGAAAGAAGCGATGCCAAATCCCGAGGCCAACCGGATCCATCGGTCCACGAGAACCCGACGACTGCCCTCCCCCAGCCTGGGATTGGCCGGCCTGGCCGCCGGCCTGGTGCTGGTCACGGCCGGCATCCTCTACCTCCTGGTCTCCTGGCTCGAAGGCTTCGGCGTGGCCCCCCTCGTGGCCCCCTGGGAGTGGCTATCCGGGGTGGATCGCGCCGCGGGGCTGGACGCCGTCGGGAGTGCAGCGGAGGTGATCGCGGGATTGTTGGCGATCGTCATCACGGTGGTGGCCATCGTCGTCGAACTCGCCGCAACCCGCTACACCCATCGAATCACCGAACTCTTCGTTCGCGAGCCGGTCAACGTCGCCGTATTGGGTTTCTTCGTGCTGACGACGATCCTCTGTCTGTGGATCGCAGCCACCTTCGGAAATGAAGTTCCCGGAGGAGGATCGCTCCCCCAGGCGGCCCTCTGGCTGCCGCTGCTGATGGTCACCGGTTGCCTGGTCATCCTGCTGCCCTATTTCGCCTTCGTCTTCGCATTCGTATCCCCACTCAATACGATTTACCGGCTCCAAGAACAGGCCCTGGCCGCCATCGGGAAATATTCCCGAAGGGGAGAGGATGCGCGCATCGAGGTCCTGGAGGCCATTGAAGAGTTGTCGGATCTCGCTCGGGGCTCCCTCCAGCATAAGGACCGCATGATCGCAATGGCGGCCGCCGATGCCTTTTTCGATCTGGCCAATGGATTCTGGCAGATCCGAGACGGGCTGCCCGACGAGTTCTTTCTCATCAACGAGGAACTCGCCCGGGATCCCGATTTCGTGGCCCTGGATGTCAGCGTTCGCGAAACCCTCGGGCGGGAGGCCGGATGGGTTGAGGTCAAGATCCTGCGGCAATACCTCGAATTATTCTCGGGCAGTCTCGGCCAGGCTCGCGATGTCGGAAGCTTCATCGCCATCCGTACACGAAACCTGGCCAGCGAATCCAGACACGGGGGGGGCAAGGTTCTCAGCCTCTGTATCCAATTCTTCAACAGCTATATGCGTGCGGCCATCAACGCCGGTGACGTGCGAATGGCCTACTACACCCTGGATCAGTATCGCCAACTCGTCGAGGAACTCCTGTCGCGGGGCGATTGGAATGAGAGTCGACAGATCGCCGAACACCTGCGCTATTACGGCCAACTCGGCTACGACGCCGGTCTCAAATTCCTGTTGGAAACCGTGGCCTACGACCTCTTCCGGCTGATCGAGAGCGCAGAGGAGTTGGACTCTCCCGCCACGGATGCGTTGCTCGACATCATGCTCGAAGTGGATCGCCCCGAAGAACCCATCCCGGGCGAACAGGATCGGCTCCTCGGCGTCCGACGCATCCAGGCGCAATTGGCCGTGGCCCTGCTCTATCGGGGAAATCGCGAGCGAGCGAACCGGATCCGGGACGATATGGCGGCGGAGCGGCCGGAACGCCTGCTGCTCATCTACGAGGAATTGAAGGCGGAATCCACCCGCTCCTATTGGGAATTCACGGATCGGGGTGTGAACTTCTGCTATCTGCCGTCCGAACAGAGGCCCTATCTGGACGAATTCTTCAAGTCCTTCGACATCATCCGCGCATAGGCGGAGGAGATCGCAGGCAAGGTCGGCGGAAGAAATCGAAACGCCTCTTTTCGAAGCGTCGCAGCTAGCCCTGGCGCGCCGCCTTCTCGCTCATCCACCACCAGGATTCCAGGATGACCTTCATCGATTCCATGAGTTCGGAGAATTTTTCCTCATCCCGAGCATCGAAGGCCCCATCGCCGCTCTTGTTGAGGATCTGGGCCGCCGCGAAAACTTCGCCGGCGCGATTTCGCACCGGGAGGCAGAGCAGGTTGCGAGTGCGATAGCCGGTTTCGCGGTCAGCACTCGGATCGAAGCGCGAATCGGCATAGACGTCCGCTACGGAGATCACTTCCCCCGACGCAATCGCCGCACCCGCAATGCCATGATCGAGCGGGATCCTGATGGTAAATGGCTTATCGTCCATATCCTTGGCCCCCTTGGACCACAGCTGATTGCGCTCCCGGTCGACCAGGAAAAGAGTTGCGCGATCCGCATCCACGACTTCCGCGATCTTCGAAGTAAAGACCTCGAGGACCTGCTCGAGCATGCTCTCGAAGGCCTGGTTGCTCGCCAACTCGCTGACATCGAGGAGTTGCTGGGATTCCCGGGTCACATCGTCGAGCAGGCTGAGAAAGTCCTCTTCTCCCATCTCGGCCACCTGCCGCTGAAGTTCTCCCTTGCGATTCTGTTCCGCCAGGATGCTCATCATCTGTCGCGTATTCGAAACCACGGCATCCGAGAACGAAGAGAGGCGACCATCTTCGAGGTGAACGATTCGGTCGGCCACATCGAGGATTCGGTTGTCATGGGTCACGAGAACGACCGAGACGCCCTTCTCCTTGGCGAGTCGGCGCATCAGATCGACGGCGTCGCGGCCCGACTTCTTGTCGAGGGAAGCCGTGGGCTCGTCCGCCAGGATCAGCTTCGGTTCGGAGACCAGGGCCCGGGCAATCGCGACCCGCTGCTTCTGGCCTCCGGACATACGCCCGGGATCCTCATCCGCCTTGTCGCCCAACCCGACGGCCTCGAGGGCCGCGAGGGCTCGCTTGCGACGCTCCCGGCCGGAAAGGTCCCGTTGGAGCTGAAGGGACATCTCCACGTTCTGGGTGGTGGAGAGACAACCGAGCAGATTGTGGAGTTGGAAGATATATCCGATATCGCGCCGCACCTCGGTAAGCGTTCGCGGATTCGCACCCCGCAATTCCCTGCCGAAGACAGAGACACTGCCCTCCTGGGCGGATCTCAGGGCTCCGATCAATGTCAGCAGAGTGGTTTTGCCGGAACCCGAGGGGCCCGTCAGGATCACGATCTCCCCCGGCTCGATCCCACAGCTGACGTCGGAGAGAACCTGCTTTCGCATTTCGCCAACCCCGAAGTAGTGATTCACGTTCGCGATTTTGATGGGGGCCGTCATCAGTAGATATCCGCCGGATCCAGGCTTCGAATCTTGCGCAGGGCGAAAGCCCCCGAGAGAACGCACATCAGAACCGTGAGGGTCAGAACGGAGGAAGCGCGAATCGCATTCATCTGCAGGGGCAGGGAAGTGGCCACTCCCGCCACGTCATAGAGGAGAAGCGCCAGCAGGAAGCCCGGCACGAAACCGAGCAAGGCCATCAGAATCGCCTCCTGAAAGACCAATCCGAAGAGGTAGCCATTCGAATATCCCATGGCCTTCAGGGTCGCGTATTCCTGGAGATGATCCGAAACATCGGCGAAGAGAATCTGGTATACGATGATGCAGCCCACCGCCAGCCCGACGATGACCCCGAAATTGAAGACGTAGCCGATCGGCGTGCTGGTATTCCAATAGTCGACTTCCCGCTGGACGAACGATTCCCGGGTCAGAACCAGGACATCGTTTTCGAGCAATTCATCGATGAGATTTCGGGTCGCCTCGACATCGGCGCCGGGCTCCAATTGGATCAGACCCAATTGGATCAGCCCCGGCTGGCTTCCGGGCTGCAGCCGAAGAAAGTTGAGGTCACTCGTCACCACACTCCCGTCAATTCCAAAGGAGGTTCCGAGATCGTAGAGTCCCACGATTTCCACTTCGCGATTTCCGATCTCCGTCGCAACCCCCGATCCACCAATCGCGGACGCCTGCAATAATTCGGCGATTGGACCGTATTCTGGCCGGGATTGTCGGTCGAATAGCACCTGATCGGGCCGTTTGATCGCCTCCCTATTCCCGGCCACACCGGGCAGCGACAACCCCGGTAGCGAGGGGTCGAAACCCACGACGAAGATCAGGCGACTTTCGCTCGGCCTGACGGGATTCTTCCAACGCATCGCTCCCAGGTGTACACCGCTGATCGATTCCACCTCGGGCAGACCCGCCACCTGGTAGAGCCTGCGGCGGGAAAAGGAATTCGGCTGAACAATGAAGTCGGTTCGGGGCGAGATCAGCGCCAGATCGTATTCGAAGGCTCGATGAAAACGCACGGCACTGGAAAAAAGTGCCTCCTGGAAGCCCAACTGCATGAAGATCAGCACCACGGCGAAACCAACGCCGAGCAAGGCGATGGCGAGGCGCAACTTATCCTGCTTCAACTGGAGCCATGCAAGGGGAATCGCGAGAAGCATCCTGGGCGCCTCTTGCTCAGGGCCGAATTTCGACCGTCACCTGCAAATTCGTGAGGGCGGCCACGGCGCGTGAATCGTCCAACCTGATCTCGACCTCAACGACCCGGGCATCCGTCTTGGCGGCGGGATCCGTCGATAGAACGTCGAGTTTTCCGATCTTCAGGCCGATCCGCTCGACCTTTCCCATGAGTTTTTCCGAAAGAGCGGGACTGCTCACCTCGGCGGCCTGGCCGACCCGAACGCGGCGGATATCCGTCTCGTAGACCTCGGCGATCGCATACATCTCATCGGTCCGAGCCAACTCGGCGATTCCTTTGGGGCTCACCCGTTCCCCCCGACGAGCATGGATTTCGAGCACCTGGCCCGCGAAGGGCGCCCTGACGATGGACAGGCCGAGTTGGGCATTTGCGCGCTCGAGTTGGGCCTTCAAAACGGCGACCGCCAGCTCTGCGTTGTCATATTCGGCCGCCGCCGAGACACCCCCGCGCTTCAGCCTCTTCGCCCGCTCGAAACTGCGCTGGGCAGCGGCCAGCTCCGCCTCCATGCGGGCCACCTCGGCTCGATTCAGGGATTCGTCATCGAGCACCGCAATCACATCCCCTTGGGCCACGCGCTCTCCCTCATCCACCTCGAGGCTCGCGATCACCGCGGGTCTGCCCGCGGGACCCGAGAGACGGGTGATGCCCTCCCGAGGTTCGATCCGCCCGAGGGCCGAGATCGGAACTCCATCTCCGGCTTCGGCACGAACGGGCGAGCCCGCGAAATTCAGGCAGAGGAGCAGGGCCAGTACGACGAGCCGACGGCTCCCCCCCCAGCAGCTGAGATTCTGAAGGCCGCAGCGCGCTCTCGGATAGGATCGGCACATTGACTTGCAGGGTAGCACCTGCCCCCGGGCATGGCGGATCCATGGCGACGAAAGTCATCCTGCCGACCTTCGGGGAACTCGAACTCGCAGCTTCCCCGGGTCACCTGCCGGGCAATGGGATGCCCCATGCCCAACCGGGACCTGCACTTCGACCGCTCCGATTCGCGGGTTCATTCGCCTCTGAAATTCGGATCCCGTTTTTCCAGAAAGGCGTCCATCCCCTCCTGCCGATCGGCGCTCGAAAATACCAGGCCGAAAGCGGATTGTTCCATGGAATGGGCGGTCCGGACATCGCAATCCTGCCCCTCCTGCATCAGGTTCTTTGCGATTCCAACGGCCACCCTGCCCTTGGCGGCCGCGCTCTCTGCAGCCGCGATGCTCTTCTCCAGCAGCTTCTCGGGAGAAAAGACGCGATTCGCCAGCCCGATGCGCAGGGCCTCCTCGGCCCGAATCGGATCCCCGGTCAAGACCAGTTCCCGGGCCCAGGCGATGCCCACCCGACGGGGCAGCCGGCTCGTGCCTCCAAAGCCCGGGATCAGGCCCAGGGCAACCTCGGGCTGGCCAAAACGGGCCTTTTCCGAGGCGTAGATCCAATCACAGGCCAGGGCCAGCTCACAGCCGCCACCGAGCGCAAAGCCGTTGACCGCCGCGATGGTCGGAATCGGCAGAGCTTCGAGTGCCGCCAGGGTCTCGTGGCCCAGCCGGGAAAATTCCGCGGCGGCCCCGGGATCGAGGCCCCGCATTTCGGCAATATCGGCTCCCGCCGCAAAGGCCCTGCCCTCCCCCGTCAGGACCAAAGCCCCCACCCCGGAATCACTCGCGATCTCTGGTATCGCATCCGCAAGACCGAGCAACGTCGCCCGATCCAGGGCATTCAGGGCATCGGGACGATTCAGGGTCAAGACCCCGACCGCTCCAATTCTTTCACTCCGAACCCATTCACTCATGCGCTGTAGATCTCCTCTCGATCGGGAGGGAAAAGACCGTGCGGGGTCCCTTCCTCTCCCCAAAACCGTTCACCCTCGATGCGGCGAATTCCTCGCCCGCGCCGAGAAAAAGAATATAGGGAAGGAAAACGATCCGTCGGATCCGGCTTCGCTCGCCGAGAATCCGGCGGGAACGACCACCGCCATGCGCGGGCCCCGGATTTTCATTCGCGTGGTATGCTCCCGCGTTTCCAGGCAAGGGGGAGATCCGAGTGACGGGAGACCGATTCCGTACTGCGAGCGCTGCATATTGGACCGCCCTGCTGGGCGTTTTCGCCCTTGTCTGCGGAATCCTCGGGATTCAACTCGGCGTCATCGAACCCATCGTCGGCTTCTATCTCTTTCTCGTCGGAGCTCTCCTCGATGGCGCGATCGCCACACTCCTCGGGCTCGTCGCGCTCTTCATGGCCCGGGGAAAGCCACCCGGGACGGGGCGACGCCATGCCCGCCTGGGCAGCCTGATCGGAATCGGACTCCTGAGTAGTGTGGTGGCTGGCTCGCTGCCCGGCAACGGACTGCCGCCCATCAATGACATCACGACGAACGTCGACGATCCGCCGCTTTTCGCATCGCAGGCCGACGTTCCCGAATACGCGGGCGAGGATATGAACTACCCCGCGGAATTCGCCCCCCTCGTGCGCGAGGCCTATTCGGATCTCACTTCGATCTCGACCCCGCTGCCCCCGGCCAAAGCCTACGACCGGGCATTGGCTTCAGTCCGGGCACTCGGCTGGAGCCTGCTCTACGAGAATCGACCCGAAGGACGACTCGACGCGTCGGAAGCGACGAAGATCTTCCGATTCGTCGACGACGTGACGATTCGCGTGCGGCCAAAGGGCAATGGCTCCCAGGTAGACCTGCGCTCGCGTTCCCGCGAAGGTCGCGGGGACCTGGGTGCCAATGCGGATCGGATCCGGCGTTTCGCCGCGCAATTTCGTTCCTGACAAGATCGGGGACTAGAGGCCCAGGGCCTCGCTGGCGATCTGCTTGGCCCAACGATAATCGGCCTTTCCGCTCGGGGCGCGCACGATTTCGTCGACGAATACGAAGGCCTTCGGAAGCTTGTAGCGCGTGATATGCGCGTGGGCCGCTTCGAGAAGTTCCTCTTCGCTCAAGCGGACCCCCTCGCGCAATCGAATGATGGCCGTCACCTGGCTCCCCCAGCGCTCACTGGGCGTGCCGCAGACCACACAGTCGTAGACGCCGGGATGATCCTTGATCGCCAACTCCACTTCCTCGGCGAAGATCTTCTCGCCGCCGCTATTGATCGTGACCGAGTCCCGGCCAAGCAGGGTCAAGCGGCCATCCGCCTCCACCCGGGCACGATCCCCGGGCACGGAATAGCGCACGCCCCCCACCCGGGGAAATGTTGTCCGGGTCTTCTCCTCATCCTTGTAGTAGCCAAGGGGCATGCGGCCCCGGCGCGCCAGCCAACCCCGTTCGCCCGTCCCCGGCTCGAGGGGACGCTCGAGATCGTCGGAGAGGACCACGTTATCGGGATCCAACTCGAAATTTCCCGTCGTGGCGCCCGTCTCCCGGCTCGAAAGATGCGCGGCCTGGGCCCCCGATTCCGAGGATCCCAGCGCATCGCGAATCCGGATGTCGGGAAGCAATTCGAGCAATTCATTCTTGAGAGCGGCGGTGAAGATCGCTCCCCCCGAAGTGACGAGGAAGAGACTGGAGAGATCGTATTCGCCCTTGCGCAACTGATCGATCAGGGGGCGCGCAAAGGCGTCTCCCACGATCGCCAGGGCGTTGGCCCTCTCGCGCTCGACAGTCCGCCAGATATCGTCCGGATTCATATGCTCGACCTCGGATTGGACGATCACCGTGCCCCCGACATGCCACATATTGAAGGCCACCCAATGGGCCGCTCCATGCATGAAGGGCGGGGCCGGCAGGGAGCGGATTCCATCCCTGGCCCGGGCGCGCTCCTGCATGAACTCGAGACTCTCGGGAGACTTCGAAGTCAGCGCCGAGTAGAAGACATCCTCCTGGCGCCAGAGCACGCCCTTGGGCATTCCGGTCGTCCCCCCGGTATAGAGAATGTAGAGATCGTCCGGCGAGAGATCGCCGGCGGGGGGAACGGGATTGGCCGCCTCCAGGACCTCCTCATAGTCGAGGGCATCCGGCAGGAGTGGATTGTCACTGCCATCCGCCACCTGGAGCAGGACTTCGAGTTCTGGCCGCTTCTCGCGCAATTTCGCCACCAGGGGTGCGAAAGCGGCGTGGTAGATGACGGCCCGGGCATCGGAATTCTCGAAGAGGTAGAGCAATTCCTCTTCCACGTAGCGATAGTTCACGTTGAAGGGCGCACAGCGGGCCTTGAATGCGCCCAACATGCCCTCGAGGTATTCGTTTCCGTTGTGGAGATAGAGGGCGATATGATCCTGCCCCGACTCCCAGCCCTTCAATTCACTCCGCTCGCGATGGCATCCGAGGCCCCGACTCCGAAAGAAATCGGCCAGGCGACGGGTGCGATCCGTGACCTGGGCCCAACTCAATCGGCGATCGCGAAATACGATGCAATCGCGATCGGGAATCGCTTCGGCGAGGGCTTCGTGAACGAGGGCGAGATTCATCATATGGCAGATTCCTCCGGATTCGATCTCTCGAGCAATCGAGTAGCCTGACGCGCCCGACCGGCACGTGCAAGCGCCGCGATCCCGAGCGAGTCGCGAATCAGAGCACCGCGCAGAGTCGGACGATGCCGAGCAGCGCATCGAGGGTCGGCTCGACGCGAGTCCGGTCCACCCCGGGAGCCAACTCCTCGAATCCCCCATCCGAGGACTGCTCGCCCAATAATGAGGTGAGCAGGAGGAAGGGGTCGAGGGTCGCGCCGGGCACCGCAATCGCATTGCAATGCATGAGCGTGCGCAGAATCGACGCCGCATCATGGGCCCGGGTCTTGAAGCTGCGCTCGAGTTCACGTCCCACCCATTGCAGGGCGGAATCCGCCATTTCATGTCCCACGTTGGCAAAAAAGACGCCAAAGCCCGTCAGTGCCGGCCAGTTGCGATCGGAGATCCGATCCGGTGAGAATTGTTCCGCCAGGAATTCCCCCGCCGCATCCAATACCTCGGGACGAACCACCCGGGTCCGTCCCAGCAATCCGGCCAGCAGGCCGCTGGCAAAGATGCGTTCTTCGCCGGGAAGTCCCGCATCTCCCCAGGATCCATCCTCGAGTTGAACGGCCTGCAGGAACGAGGCCGCCGACTCCAGGCAGGGATGCTGTAGAGCGGAAAGATCCGAGAGGGCGATCAATGCCTCGAGGGTGGCGAGTTGCCGATCCTCGAGACCCGCATTCGCCAGGCCCCGGGCGCCACCGGCCAGCAGTCCCAGGGAGTCGAACGCTCCGTCGCCGAGCTGGCGCCCGGCGATCAGGGCCGTGCACTCCTCGACGGGGACGGCCCCCAGCAGGGCGTGCGCCCTGGCGAGGCCGAGTTCGCTGCCATGCTTCGCCACGAAGGCCAAGCCCTTCTCCAGCCCGTCGGCGGCCCGAAGACGCAGGGCCTCCACCTCCGCAGCAGAAGGCCGATAGGCCGCCGGATCAGAGGGCTCCTGCCCCGGCCCCGAAGCCCGACCCTGAATTCGAATCTCGCTCAAAACTCCTCCTCGTTGCCCCCTCGAATCTTGAGGGGGCCCCCCGTGCTCCTCGCCGGGGCCCATGGTAGACCGAAAATCCTCGCGCAGGAAAAGCCGCCCCGACTCGGGCTGCGGCGCCTTCGGCATACGAACTCCGGCGCCAAGCATCGGCTTCCGAGGCGGCATCCCGATCCCATGCGAATGCGGGCTAGACTGCCGGGCCACGGAGACCGAAATGCAGGAAAGCCCCCCCGAGAAAAGTGCCAATCGACTGGCCCGCGAGAGCAGCGCCTACCTGCTTCAGCACAGCCAGAATCCGGTGGACTGGTACGCGTGGGGGGACGAAGCCCTCGAGCGGGCTCACAAGCTGGATCGCCCGATCCTGCTCTCGATCGGATATAGCGCCTGCCATTGGTGTCACGTCATGGAAAGGGAATCTTTCGAAGACGAAGCGACGGCCGATCTCATGAACGCATCGTTCGTCTGTATCAAGGTCGATCGCGAGGAGAGACCGGACCTCGACCAGATCTACATGGACGCGGTGACGAAACTGAACCAGGGCCAGGGCGGCTGGCCCCTGACGGCCTTCTGCCTGCCGGATGGAAGCCCCTTCTACGGGGGCAGCTACTATCCCAAACAAGCGGGACAAGGCCTGCCGGCCTTCGAGCAGGTGCTTCGAGGCCTGGCGGACGCCTATGCGAATCGGCGCGGAGAAGTCGAGAATGCCGCACGCCAGATCGTCGCCTCCCTCGATCTCGAACTCGACGAGAATCCCGCGAGCGCAAAGGCGTCGAAAAGCGTGGCGGAGGCCGCCCGATCCCTGCTGCAGAATGCCGACCGCGAACGCGGCGGCTTCGGATCCGGACCGAAATTTCCCTCTCCACCCAATCTGGAATTCCTGATTGCAGCCCTGGATCTCGTCGCCGCGGATGCGGCCCAGGAAATTTCCGTCCAGTTGGATCTGAGCGCCCGGGAAATGTCACGTCGTGGACTCTTCGACCACCTGGCCGGAGGCTTCCACCGCTATTGTGTCGACGGCGACTGGACGATCCCCCACTTCGAGAAGATGCTCTACGATCAGGGCCTGCTGCTGCGCTTCTACTCGGAGTGGTTGCGGCGCGGAGCCGATGTCGAGGACTTTGCCTGGCCCATCCGGGAAACGATCGACTACCTGCGTCGGGAGATGACATCGCCCGAGGGCGGGTTCTACGCGAGCCAGGACGCCGACGCCGAGGGTCGAGAGGGGGCCTTTCACGTCTGGACCCCCGACCAGGTGCGAGAAGTCCTCGGGCGGAGAGCGGACGCCTTCTGCCGGGCCCATGGGGTGACGACCGAGGGCAACTTCGAGGGGGGCACGAGTCAGCTGCTGGATCTCGAGCGCGGGCCGAGGGAGGCCTTCGCGACGGAACGCGGGGAATTGCTCTCCGCTCGTCAGGGCAGAGAGGCTCCCGAAACCGATCGGAAACGGGTGGCGGCCTGGAATGCCTACGCGATCTCTGGCCTGGCTCGGGCGAGTTCCGTTCTCGGGGACGATTCGATCCTCGGCGATGCCGTCCACGCCATGGATTTCATCCTCGACGAGATGGTCGACACCTCGGGCCGACTTCACCGGATCTTCAATCGGGGAAGCGCCAGCATCCCGGCCTTTCTCGACGACCACGCCGCACTTCTGGATGCCTGCCTGGATCTCTATCGCGCCGGGGCGCCAGAGCGCTTCCTGACCGCCGCTCTGCATTTTGCCCAGGAGATCGGCGATCGTTTCTTCGACGCCAAAAGCGGCACGCTCTTTTTCACGGCGCATGACGCCGAGAAGCTGGTCACGAGACCGCGGACGGATCATGACGGCGCAACGCCCTCGGCCCTGGGCCTGGCGGCCGTGGGGCTCTGCCGCCTGGCCCAACTCTCGCGATTGGCGCCGATCCAGCAGCAACTGGATCGCATCCTGCTCAGCCAGGGGGAACTGCTCGAGCGCTGCCCCCACGCGGCTCCGACCCTGCTGCGCGCTTTGGCTCTGCGGGAGCGCGGAGGTGCGGTGGCGATCATCATCGGCGATTCCAGAGATGCGCGAAGCCATGCCCTGGCGGCGCGGGCCCGGCGCCTCCTCTGCCCCGACGATGCCGTGGTCGTTCTGGAGCCGGGCGAAGCTCGACCGACGGGTGTCGCCTCGGCCTGGCTTCGCGACCGGCAGCCCGTGAACGGGGAGCCGACCGCCTGGATCTGCCGGGGCAATCATTGTTCGCTCCCGGCCACGGATCCCAAGGAACTCACGATCACGGGGTCGCCAATCACGGGGTCGCCAATCACGGGGTCGCCAATCACGGGG
>CAYTAT010000016.1:0-4277 GCA_964435795.1 uncultured Spirochaetaceae bacterium | reverse complement strand
ATCACGGGGTCGCCAATCACGGGGTCGCCAATCACGGGGTCGCCAATCACGGGGCCGCCAATCCGATGAAGATCCGACTCTGCTTCGTCTGTACGGGGAATATCTGTCGCTCGCCCACCGCCGAGGGCATCATGCTCGCTCTGGTCGAAGCTGCCGGGCTCGAGGAATGGATCGCGGTCGACAGCGCGGGCATCGACGACTGGCATAGCGGAGAGGCCGCTGATCCACGCAGCCGGGCCACCGCCGCCGGTCGAGGGATCGATCTACAGAGTATCTCCCGGGCCTTTGGCCGGGAAGATTTCTCGGAATTCGAATACGTGCTGGCGATGGACGCGACCCACCACGCGGAACTCTCATCCCTGACTCCCGACCCCGAAGACCAGGAGAAGATCTTCCTCCTGCGCGACTTCGAAGCCGGAGCGCAGCCGGGGCGCGAGGTCCCCGACCCCTATTACGGCGGAAACGGAGGTTTCGACGACGTCTTCGACATCATCGATCGCGCCTGTCGCGAACTCCTCGATCATTTGCGCCTTCGCCACGGCCTGCCGAGTTGATGGAAGCCTCCCTCAGAGAAGAGATCGCGGCACTCCTCGACGCCGAAATCCGCGACGTCGAAGCCGTGGGGGGCGGCGATATCGGAGAGAGCTGGCGCGTCGTTCTGAGCTCCGGAGAGGGCTACTTCGTCAAGAACTATCGCGACTCCGCCAGCGACCTCGCACAATGCGAAGCCGACGGACTCCACTGGCTCGAGGAGGCGGAGGCCCTGGAGACGGCCCGGGTTGCCGGGGTGCTGGAAGACGCCCCCGTACTGATCCTGCACTGGATCGAAGCCGCTGGGCCCGGACCCGATTTTGCCGAAAAGCTGGGGAGGGGATTGGCAAAACTCCACGCCTTCGGGGCCCCGGAATTCGGTTTCACGGGCCCGAATTACATCGGTTCCCTGCCCCAGGAGAACGAGAGTTGCGAGCGCTGGGCCGACTTCTATGGCTACCGGCGCCTCGAGCCCCTGCTGCGCAGCGCCCGGGATGCGCGCGTGCTCGAAGCTTCCCTGGTGCGCGAGGCCGACCGCCTGCTGGGGCGCCTCGACTCCCTCTGCGGAGCGCCGGAAAGCCCGGCGCGCCTGCATGGGGATCTCTGGAGCGGAAACCTTCTATGCAATGAGGCCGGGGCACCCGTGCTGATCGACCCCGCCGTCTACGGGGGCCACCGCGAGGTGGATCTCGCCATGATGAGGCTCTTCGGCGGCTTCTCCGAGGCCACCTTCGACGCCTACGCGAATGAATTTCCCCTGGCGGAGGAATTCGAGGAGCGGATCCCCCTCTACCAACTCTACCCCCTGCTGGTTCATGTCAATCTCTTCGGGGGAAGCTACGCGGATTCATTCGCCCGGGCGCTTCGCCACTATCGCTAAACGCCCATTATCGCTAAACGCCCATTATCGCTAAACGCCCACCGTCGCTAAACGCCCACCGTCGCTAAACGCCCCTTGTCGCTGAACGCCCCTCGCGGAGGAAGAGCTACGGCGACGCCGATGGCCTGCTGGACTCGAAGACCCGCCGTGATCTAGAAGCCGAGGGCAAAGCCCACGAGTGCATTGAATGCCGGCGAGGGATAAAAAGTTTCCACACCCCCCGCGACGACGCCGTATTCCGAGTATTCAGCGTCAGTCAGGTTGTTGAGATCGACGAAGATCGACAGCTGCTTCCACTCGTATTTCAGCTTGGCATTCAGGGAGAAGTAGGACTCCTGATCGCGAAATGCGTTGGCGAAATCACTGATGAAGGGCCGCCTGCCCACGTAGACCCCATCCGCCGCCAGCGAAAAACCGTGCCCCAGGGAGAGCAGACCCGATAGGGTCAACTGATGGGTGGGCACGCCCGGCACCGCCTTCCCCGCATAAGAGGAACTGCTGATGATTTCGGCATCCGTATAGACATAGCCCACGCGAAAATCCAGATACTCGAAACCCGAATAGAGGACAACCTCCACGCCTCGACGCCGGGTCTCCCCGTCGAGATTGGCATTCGAGAAAGTCGCCGGATCCCGGAAGATCTCATCCCGGGTATCGATCTGGAAGAAGTTCAGGTTCAGCCCCGAACGCTCGCCATGCCAATAGCGAATACCGAGTTCATAATCCTGCGACGACTGTGGGCGCAGCAGGTTGACGGGGCCATTGGGGCAAAAGACGAAGCCGGGACCACAATAGATATTGTAGAGCTCGTCGAGAACCGAAAATCGAAAGCCCCTCGAGAAGCTGAAATAGGCGTCGAGATTCGAGTCGACCCGATAGCTGAGGCCCGCCGTATAGAGATTCTCGTCCAGAACCTCCTCCTCGTCATGCAGCGAGGAATCGATGGAGAATCTCGCTCGGTCGTAGCGATAGCCCGCGGAAAGGAATACCCCCTCCCAGGGCACGAACTCCTCGTAGATGAAATACCCGTAATTCTTCTTCTCGAGTATCACCAGATTTGCGTCTGCGAAGTTGTCGACGATCCTCGAGTGATCGTCCGAGTAATCAAATCCGAAGGTCAGATGATTCTCGAATCCCAGCACTTCTTCGTCGAGAATAAATTGCGGCGAAAAGATGACGGTCTCGAGATCCGTCTCTCCCCGGTAGAAGAACGTCGGGAAGACCGCCAGGGACTCCCTATTACGCAGGGAAGCCTCCGCCTTGAATCGGCTGTTGTCGGAAATCCGGATTTCCGCCCCGCCCATCACGTAATAATCCTCGGTATCCGCGAAGTCATCCGGCGTCTGGGAATCACGGCGACCGAGGTTCGCGATCTGGGCCGACGTGAGGGCACCGGGCAAGCGAGTATGGTTATTCGTATAGCCCCCGCTCAGGCTCAACTGAAGCAGAGGGCTGGGGGAATAGCGGAAGTCGGCCCCCAGGGAGTCGAATCGGGTGGCGCTATTTTCCCGGTACCCGTCGGAACGCTGCGACCCACCCGAAAGGGCATAATTCAGTCTTCCCTCGGACCCCCGGATATACGCGCTCGCATCCCGGCCCTGATAACTCCCCACGCCCAACTCGACACCCGCCTCGAAATCCTGCCCCTGGCGGGTGAGGATGTTGATCACGCCCCCCGACGCATTGTCGCCATAAATCACGCTGCTTCTCGCGCCCCGGATGATCTCGATGCGATCCACGCGATCCAGCGGCATGGTCGTCCAATCCGTTCCGCTCAGATCCGCCGCGTTGATGCGTCGGCCGTCCACCAGGACGAGCGTATTGAGGGCGGCGGTTTCGCCGAAGCCCCGAATATCCACCGTGTAGGTCGCGCGGTTGCCCGCGATATCGGTCACGTGAAGGCCGGCCTCAACTCGCAGCAGATCCGGGATATTGCGCGCCACGCTATTCTCGATCTCTTCCGCCGTGATCACGCTCACATTTGCGGGAATCGAATCGAGGCCCTTGGGATAACGGGTCGCCGTCACGACCATCTCTTCGAGGGGACCGGCCGAGACCGCCGCGGGTCCGACCTCTTCCTCCCCCTGGGCCGTGCCGTTCACCCCAGCAACCATCACGATGAGAGCGAGGAAGCGCGCCGGCCGCCTCTGTCCTAGCAACATTTTCCGTTCCCCTGTTCCCGAAGAAGCCCGGGGATAAAAAAACCCCGGACCGAATTGGATCGATCCAGGGATATCCCTTTTATCCGCTGATCTGAGGCAGACCTCGGTCCGTCGAGGTGATTGCCAACGCTTCAGGCAGGTCTTCTGACTTTCGGATCCTCCTACCGGCCGCGCCTTCCCGACCCCTCTTGCAGGGCCAGTGGCAGATTGCGGCTTTCGTCCCCGATCACAGCGACGGGCTCGTCCCCGAATCTCACGGGGTTCCCTATTGAGCGATGGCCTCCGGTGAACACTCCGAGTTGCGGCCAAAACAATTCCAGCCGCCGCTCACCCAGAAGACCACATCGCACCTGAACGCATTTTCTTGACTGTCGATGAGCCTTCAAACAGAAATCAGATGGAATCCTCCCACCGCTTCAGCGGGATATGAGTCGCCGTCTCAGAAGGGCAGCGCCGGGAACCGGGGTCGAGTACCACGGAGCGGGGCCGGCGAGATCAATACACCAGGAATTCGAGTCGGACCAGCGGGCCCCGATCGACGCTGGCATGCCGACCGGGGCGATCCCGGGAAGCAGCGACGCGCGGGACCCGACCCGCCTCTGCTCGTCCTTCAGCTCCACTCCCTCCGGCACAGCGCTCCCTGCCCCCGGCCCTTCCGCTCATGCCCGCCTGCCCGTCTCCTTTTGCCCGCCCGGGGCCCTGCC
>CAYTAT010000015.1:72983-95147 GCA_964435795.1 uncultured Spirochaetaceae bacterium | reverse complement strand
GTCGACCGCGAAGCAAGTGACCGTGTCGACCGCCTTGCCTCCTCTCGTGGGGTGCTGTTGATCTCTCAATTCGAGAATGTCCGATCTGCTCGGGAGACAGGATTTTTCGTGTTCTCGGGGGCTTACGTCGCTCTCCACAGACGCCATGGCCCTATGATGCTGATCCTCAGGAAGATGACGCGGGGACAGGGTATTCAAGCTGGGCTTGGCTCAATATCCGGGTATGGAATTCTTGACGTACCCGTCCCTCGGCTGCCGCAGCTCCCCTGGATCGTTCCCATGCTCGCGGCGTGGAGCCCCTATCACCGCGCGTCGATGGCGCTACGTACCGACTGCAGTACCTCGCTGTCCGAGCAGGGCTTGCGCAAGACATCGCGTAGCCCGTTTTCCTGGAGTTCCAGGACCTTCGCACCGGGGAGGTTGCCACTCATGAGAATGACTGGCATCTCGGGTGCGATCTCGTGGATCACGTCGAAGACCTCGATGCCGTTGAGCCTGGGCATGCGATAATCGAGCAGCACGACATCTAGAGAATCGCGGTATTTCTGGAATTTTTCGATCGCTTCGCGGCCGTCGGCACAGGAAATCACGCGGAAGCCGGCCTCCGAGAGCAGCAGGGACAGAAATTCGGACACGGAAGCTTCGTCTTCGGCCAGGAGGACAGTTTCGTCTCCAGTGGGCTCGCTCTGATCCGATTCCTCTGTGGCAAAGACAAGCTGGTCGCTGTGGGGGAGGTAGATCGAGACGGCGGTGCCTTTGCCTGGCTCGCTTTGGATCTCCAATGCACCGCCCACCTCCCGGGCGTAGGTGTAGAAGAGCGACAGGCCAAGGCCGGTACCCTGGCCCACCGGCTTGGTCGTGAAGAAGGCTTCGAAGATATTGTCGATGATCTCCGAGCCGATTCCCATTCCGTCGTCGATCACCTCGATGCACACGAATCGATCCGTCTCGAGCTGAAAGGCCGCATAGCGGGGATCCGCAGGTTCGATGCTGCGCGGAGTCGTTCGGAAACGAAGGGTTCCGCCGTCGGGCATTGCGTCGCGCGCATTCACCGCGAGGTTCATCAGTCCGCTTTCGAGGCGAGCGACGTCACCAACCGTGACGAGCGAATTCGAATGCAACTCAGTTTCCACGCGGATCGAGCTGCCGAGCACCGAGTCCAGCATTCCGATCAGTCGGCGCAGGCTCTGGTTCACGTCGATGGGTCCGGAATCCGACGTCGGCACATAGCTGAAATCCAGGAGCTGTCGCGTGAGCGTCGCTCCGTGTTTTGCCGACGTGTCGATCCAGGTCAGGTATTGTGCCGCGGGATTGGGATCCGGAAGGCTTTCAATCGGATCCTTCAAGCGATGGCTGGCCGACAGGATGGTCATCAGTAGATTGTTGAAGTCGTGGGCGATTCCGCCGGCCAGCCGCCCGATGGCGTCCATCTTCACGGACTGGGTAAGTTGGTCGGTGAGCTCTCGTTGCCGCGTCACGTCTCTCGCAAGGCGATAGTGCGCTCCCGGCTCCGCATGGGGAATGGCGATCAGAAATATGTGCGCGAAGAAGAGGCTTCCATCGCTTCTTTTCCCCCGCACCGTAAGTTCCTGCCTTCCGTTCTCCTCCAGCGCAGCCACCGAGTGCGCGACCTCGTTCTGGTTCTCTTTGACGATCCAGTCGCTGGCGAGAGTACCGATGAGGTCGTGGGTCTTGCATGCGTGCATGGAGGTGAAGGCTGTGTTCACCGTCTGGAACCTCCCGTCGCTTCCGACGCACGCGATTCCCTCGATGGCCTCCTCGAGAGCACGAGCCTTGGCGGCGTCGGCAAGCGTGGCCGCCTGTAAGCGGTCTGCAGAGGCGACGAGGACTTTTGCGGCAACCATGCCGACCAGTGCTGAGAACGCAATGGCCCCGACCAGGTTGAGCCACGCCGGCAGGGGGTCCATCGCCCCGGTAGAAACGGGAAGCTGCCCCATGCTTTCGAGGCCGAAAAGACCGGTCATGACGGCGAGGCCGAAGATGCCCATGGCAATGGCGATGCGGTGTCCGAGCAGAAGCCCCCCGAGCAGCGGGACGAGGAGAAACCACACCGTGAATAACGCCGACGCACCCCCCTGGTAGTAGGCGGGCACCACGATGAGCCCGGCGATGGCGACCAGCACGATCAGGGCACCGTGGGCGGCGGAGTCGGTCGCTCGCACAACGACGGGAACCGCGAGAAAAGCCATTAGACCAACCGAGACGACAGCCTGTATCACGCCGCCGATGGGCTTGTCGGCGTAGAGGAGGTAGAGAAGTTCGCTAGCCAGCGCGAACGCTGCCACGAAGGACACGACGTCGAGGACGCGTCGCTGCGCCGACTCGTCGAGGATTTCCCTGAGAGGCTGGGTGAGCCAACGTCCGCGCTGCGGAGCCGCCGCGCTCGTGTCTACCACTGCCTCCTGGTTCCGCATGTTCTTTTCGGGATCGCTCACGGCGCGAGGATAGGACAAATAGGCCGACTTCTGGCATAGCATCCGGGTATGGGAGTCATGGTAAATCCCTACGGGGAGCCCGCAATGGTACCCGTACCCCATCCGAGCATTGGGGCCCACTTCCGCGAGGAGCCCTCCTTGCCCTGCCCCCTCTTGGCAGTCCGTCAATCCGCACTCGAAAACAACAGGCGAAACCAGCGGGTGAGCATCGGAAATGCCTGCTGCGACCAATTGGATCCGTCGACCTGCTCGGAAATCTCTTCGCCCCGGCTACAAAATCACCAGAATGCCCCTTCTCTTGGGGACATTCAAACAGATCACAATCCACGACGATGTGGGCAAGCTTGAAACCCTCGGCCGTGGCACGTCTGGTAGCCAAGCTCAGTCGCAACCCAGCTGAGCCCATGAATCAGTTCGACCACACCATCATTCCGGTGCCGGAGCACGCCCGTAGGCTCACGATCCAGGGCAGTGCAGCGATTCAAGGAAGTCAAATCCAAAGAGGGCCCAACCATGTCGCGATCGCCTACATCCAATCCGCTCGCAGGCCAGGTGGCCCTGGCGACCGGCGTCTCTCGGCGCCAAGGGGTCGGCGCGGGCCGCCAGCGCCGCGGCTTGCCCCTTGCTGCCGGTATCGCGTCCGAGAACCCGCGAGTTCCGTCGGTTTGGGGTGCCCGTAAATCTCCACCAAGGTCTTCTGCGGGCTCATGAGCGTGCCAGAAAATCCTCGAAACGGATCGGGGCGGCATCCGACGTATGGACCAGTCCGAATGGCGGTTTCTGAGCCCAGTCCGAGGAGCCCGATGTCCCCCGCTCCGAATGAATCGCATGGGAATCCCCTCCACGGGAGGCCGGGGCTCGAGCCCATTCGACACTTTTCCTCGGTCGGATCTGCCGACGCTTATGGGGCCCGCAGAATTCTCCCATCCTACGCTCCTCCCGGCTCGATCCGATTGTCTATCATTTCAAGATGTCGGAGATCACGGTCTACACAGCGCGGAAGATCATTACCATGTGCCCCTCCTGGCCGGAGGCGACGGCGGTCGCCGTGCGGGATGGCCGCATCATCGAAGTCGGAAGCCTCGAAAGCCTGAGTCCCTGGCTCGCGCAGAACCCATATCGAATTGATGATCGCTTTTCCGATCGGGTTGTTCTGCCAGGCTTGATCGATCCTCATCTCCATCCCGCAATGGCAGCCGTCCTCCTGCCCATGCGCTTCATCACCGCGATGGAATGGAAACTTCCCTGGGAGCATATCGAACCGGTCACAACTCATGATGCATTCATGGAGCGACTGCTCGAGATTCACGAGTCGATGGACGATCCGGATGAGCCGCTCTTCACCTGGGGCTATCACCACCTCTGGCATGGCGAGATCAGGCGTGAGCAGATCAATTCCGTCTCAGCGACGCGACCCATTGTAGTCTGGCAACGCTCCTTCCATGAGTTGATCATGAACGATGGCATGCTGCAGCACCTTGCCCTCGATGCAGACGCACTCTCCGGGAGCCCACAGATCGACTACAAAGGCGGGCACTTCTACGAGAACGGTGCCTTCTTCGCCGTGGGTCGCATGGCCGGAATGTTGCTCAGCCCAGAGCGTTTTGCCGAGGGAATGCGCCGGCTACGCGAAGTGGCCCACTACGGAGGGCACACAACCCTCGGTGATATGGCGCTCGGCATCTTTGACTTCGACACCGAACTCGAAACCATGCGCAGGCTCCTCGACGGAAACGACACCCCTTTTCGGACCATCCTCGTGCCTACGGCCACCGTGATGCGATTGCGAACACAGGGGGAGGAGCGAGATGCGCGGGAGTACGTCGATGGCCTCGTGGAAGAGAGCAGCCATCGATTGCGTTTCGGAAAGCGCATCAAGCTCCTCACCGATGGCGCCTTCTTCTCACAACTCGCGATGATGGCGGAACCCGGATACATCGATGGTCATCACGGCGAGTGGATCACGATTCCCGAGCAATTCGAGAATCAGGCCCGCGAGTATTGGAACGCCGGCTACGCGATCCACGTCCACTGTACTGGAGATCTCGGACTGGAACTTGCGCTCGATACACTGGAGAAGTTGCAATGGGAACGCCCACGCTTCAATCACGGATTCACGATTGAGCACTTCGGATTCTCCACTCCCGAACAAGTCGACCGACTCGCGCTTCTGGGTGGCAGTGTGTCGGCCAACATCTACTACCTTCACGAACTCAGCGACGTGTTCACACGAGAGGGTATCGGAACCGAGCGTGCATCACAGATGGCACGCCTCGCCAGTTGCTTTCGTGCCGGCATCCGCACGGCATTGCACTCGGACTTCACCATGGCGCCTGCGCTTCCACTCAATAGCGCCTGGGTGGCGGCCAACCGCGTCAATGCGGCTGGGAATATCATGGCACCCGCCGAGAGATTGAGCGTAAGAGAAGCACTCGAGGCGATCACGATCAATGCGGCAGGAATCCTGGGCATGCAGGATGAGATCGGTAGCATCAGAGCAGGCAAGTACGCCGACTTTTCGGTACTCGACGCAGATCCATTCGAGGTCGGAGCCAACGGGTTGAAGGATATTTCCGTGGTCGCGACCGTCTTCGAGGGTACAGTGCATGAAATCCAATACCATGGCGCTGATTGAGGGGGGAAGTTCTGACATTCCCCTCACCGTTCTCGGAGGCTACCTCGGAGCGGGCAAGACTACCTTGCTCAACCGACTGCTCGGCCAAGCTCGTGGTCAGCGCTACGGCGTGGTCGTCAATGACTTCGGGGCGATCAGCATTGATGAGGCCCTGATCGAGAACCGTGAAGGGGAAACCCTGAGCCTGCGCAACGGCTGCATCTGCTGCTCGATCCGGAGCGATCTCGGGGAGGCCCTTGAAAGGCTCACAAACGGCAGATGGCAGCTTGATCAGGTGATTGTAGAGGCAAGCGGCACCGCGGATCCGGAGCGCGTGGCTGCCACGGCACGCAACTGGCCCGGCTATCGCTGGAGCGGGAGCTTCGTAGTGGTCGACGGGGAACAGGGCCCTACCCAGATCGTGGACAAATTCGTCGGTCGGCATGTGGCAGAACAGATCGCACACGCGAATGTGCTGGTTCTATCCAAGCTTGATCGGATGGACGAAGCCGGTGCCAGGGCTGCCCGGAGCTGGCTCAAGAAGATTGCGCAGAACACGCCGATCCTGAAGGACATCCATGCGCTACCCGAAATCTTATGCGAAGGCGCAACCCTATCGCAGCAGGCAGAGATGAATGAACCACTCAGAATAGAAAGCCATGCCATTCGCTTCGAGGGAAAACTGGACATCGACGCCCTCGTAGCAGCACTACGGGCAGCCGATGGCCGCATTCTGCGGGCCAAGGGCCTGGTGCGAAACAAGGAGGGTGGGGATTTCGTGGTGCAGAAGGTCGGACCGCAAGTCGAAATTCTGGCTGGCCGCCCGGGTCTTCCGACCCTCGAATACTCGGACCTCGTACTTCTGGCCGAGCGCGGATTCGGAAGCTCCGCCTTTGCATCCATCGAGACCACACTGCGCATGCTCGAAGAGCCCATTGAACTCGATCTGGAGGCTTCCGAGCAATGATGAAATCACGATGCCTTGATCGGATCGCCGGCAATGAGGGCAGAATCACGATCGCCCATTCTGATACGTCGCCCTGAAACTCGGCGGGGCTCCAAGGAGAAACTGTCCAGCTCTTCAGATTTCAGATCCATCCCATCAGGCAGTCTGCTCTTGCGAATCATGCACTTCGGCTCGCGTGTGCTACGGTGACCTCCCGTTGATTCGCGAAGATCTCCTCCGTTCAATGAATAGATTTCCGCTCAGAACGATAGCTTCGGGGCTTTCCCTACTCGCCGTAATCCTCGATTTCGGGGTCGCAGCATTTCTTTTACACTCGGCTCTTTATGATCGCAACTGGCTAACTCAAACACGAAACGCATTGTTTTCAGACTTCGTTTCGGACCGCTCATTCTTTACGGCCAGCCCAGAGCAAATGCTCGCGGCGGGATTTTCCGCCGACTCTCCTCAGGCGATCGATGAGTGGCGACAACTCCTGCTGGGCGAAGTCGAATATGCGGGTACCTGGCTCGCCACCCGGGGATCCACCATCGATCGCGCACAGGCCCTAGTGCTGCTTTTTTCGCGAAATGGAGCGATTGTCGACGGCACACATCGCTGTGGAGAATTCGAGTTCCGCGACCTGATCGATGTGCTGCAGCGAATCGGCACGGACCAGGGCTACGGCTGCTGCTCGGATCATAGCCAGGCCTTCCTCGCCCTCTCATCGATCGCCGGAATCCATGCCCGGGAGTTGGCCCACTCGCAACATGTCTTCAGTGAATTCTACTCTCCCGAACTCGGACAGTGGATCTGGGTGGATCCCCAATTCGCCTTGATGGCTCGAACTCCGGGGGGCGACTACCTCTCGCTGGTGGAAGTGCGAGACCTCTACCAGAATGGGGAGGAGATCGATCTGGTTTTCTTCGGAAACCATCACCATGTACTTGATGGGCGCGCCCCTCGGACACACCCATACTACGATCAGGCGCTTGACTTCGCCGATTACAGCGTCACCTGGGGAAATAACGTATTTGAGCAGGAGGAATTCAGGCAAAGATTCGAGATGATTCCGATATCCGCAAGACAACTTCTCGGCCTTTTCTCCAATTCACTCCCAGAATATATGATGCTGGTAGATGAAAATAGTCACCTCCCGAAAGCATTTCGCTCGCGCCGCCGCCTATGCCTTGGAGTCTTTGCCGCACTGCTCCTGACCAATTCGGTCCTGGCGCTATGGCTGCGAGAGAGGATCCTCCTCGCTCGATGAAAAACGGAAACGGCCTGACTGGCGTCGAGAGCAAAACCCTTCCAAGCGGGGATAAAGACTCGTCGGAATTCGGAAAGCATCTGCTCGCTTTCGGCCTCGTCCTGGGTCTTTCGTGGCTTGGTCTCTACCTTCTCTGGGATGCATTGCCTCATGTGCGAGCGGGCCACCAACAGATCTATGAATACAAGCTGGCGGCGATCGAAGAGGAGGATATTCTGCCCACCGATGCTGCCCCCATCCGTATAGTTATTTTTGGCAATAGTCGCGTACAGGCTGGCTTCATACCCGAACTCTTCGACCAGCACTCAGGGGGCCTCGTCTATTCCTACAACCTGGGCCTGCCCGCCACATCTGCATTTCTGGATACTCTTCGGACACTCGTTTCCCGGGAACATAAGCCCACCCACATCTTGCTGACCCTGCCGTGGCCAGACCAGGATCACGAACCGCTCGGCCAGTACTTAAGGCAGGACAATCGCATCATCAACGGCCTTTTCCCCTTTCGCCACTTATTGCGAGACCTCATCCAATTCTCTGTTCGCTCATATCAGAATGGCGGTCTCCTGAGCTACTATGACCACATGGCGAAGCTGGTCGATCAGGCTAGGAGGGATCGCGGCTACTTCTTCATTGAAAACCAGAGCCACTTTCCGGGACATCGTCTGCCTGATGACTTCCACGTTGATTCCGAACGCCCAGATGTTTCCTGGAAACGCAATTGGGGCCGTCGTGGCGAGGCCTTCCAACATCTCCTGGAAATCGCAGAAGAGGAGGAAATCGGCATCCTCGTGGTGCCTTCGTATTATCGGGAATATTCATTCGCTGAGCCGGAATTGCTAAAAGCAGAAAGCGAGGCCCTGGCCGAGCATGGAATCACCCTTCTCGGACCAGACTATTGGCGATATCCGAATAGGCTTTTTTCGGATCCGACCCACGTGAATCGTGACGGGGCCAAGGTTTACACCCGACATCTCTGGGAATTGGTCGGCCCACACCTGCTGGCGGACCCGCGCGCGCGCCTCTCGACACCGGAGAAGAATCCATCAATTGGGCGGATCGAGGAATAGATCATGCTCTTCAATTCCTTCGAATTCCTGCTCTTCTACCTGATCGTAGTCGCGACCTTCTTCGCCCTGCCCCAACGCCATCGCTGGATTCTGCTCCTGGCCTCCAGTTATTACTTCTATATGAGCTGGAAGGCCGAGTATCTCGTTCTGATCCTGGCCGCCACCCTGATCAATTATGGCGCGGGCCTGGGCATGGAACGAAGTCAGAACACCACTATCAGGCGAAGCCTCCTGATCACAGGCGTACTATCCAGCCTCTCGATTCTCTTTACGTTCAAATATCTGGACTTCTTCTCGCAGAGCGTAGAAGACATGCTCGAATCAATGAACATCTTCCGAGACATGCCCTTCTTCGAGCTGATCCTTCCACTCGGCATTTCCTTTTATACCTTCCAGGCTATTGGCTACGCGATCGATGTCTACCGGGGCGATACGAAAGCCGAGAGACATCTGGGCATTTTTGCTCTCTACGTTTCTTTCTTCCCACAACTGGTCGCAGGACCCATTGAGCGAAGTTATCACCTGCTGCCCCAATTCAAGCATGAGACGCATTTTGAGGGCTGGCGCCTTTCCAGCGGACTGCAATTGATCCTCTGGGGCTTGATCAAGAAGGTGATCATCGCCGATACCCTTTCCGCCGTGGTCGACACGGTCTACGCAGCGCCGGGAGCCTATTCGGGACCATTCCTGATATTGGCGACTCTTTTCTTCGCGGTTCAGATCTACTGTGACTTTTCCGGTTATTCCGATATGGCAGTCGGCACTGCTCGCATCATGGGCTACGACCTGATGACGAATTTTTCTCGCCCCTATTTTGCGGATTCCGTCGCAGACTTCTGGCGCCGATGGCATATCTCTCTATCAACCTGGTTTCGTGACTACGTCTACAGGCCCTTGGGCGGCAACCGCGTCCCCGTCGGAACCTGGATCAGGAATATCCTCGTGGTTTTTCTTCTGAGCGGCGTCTGGCATGGAGCGAACTGGACATTCATCGCCTGGGGAGGAATCCACGGTATCACGATGATCGCCGGCCGACTGACAGCTCCCCTACGCAGCCGAATCACCATCGGCATCGGCCTGACCAGGCTTCCGAGGCTGCATAAATTTCTGCGGATCATGTGCGTGATCGTCATCGCCGTGACGGCCTGGGTCTTCTTTCGGGCACAATCCCTGGCAGAGGCCCTGCTGATCCTTCAGGGCTTCTGGGATTTCGAGGGCAGCAACCTCCAAACTCTCTGGGCCCTGGGCCTTACTCGCTTCCAACTCGCCACAGCTTTCGGCGGAATCGTTCTTCTCTTCGCCTTCGAGTGGGTGCAGGAATACCAACCTCAGAGCATCCTTGGACTCTGGCAGATTCGCGCACTTCGCTGGAGCACTTACCTGGCGGCCTTCTACGGAATCGTCTCTTTTGGCGTATTCGGAAACCTGGAGTTCATCTACTTCCAATTCTGATTCCCAATCAATTCGAGATCGGGCTTCAGTACGAAACGAAGAGGAAAGGATCAGGGTGGCGTGGGCTGCGCCGAGTCCAGAAACATTCGACACCAGAGTTCGATGCAGATCAGCGAAAGAATGGTGTACGCGGCATCGATAGCTCCCGACCGATCCGCTTCCAGAAGCCGTTGTACAGCTCCATGATCGAAAAGGCCTCGGCTCTCCAACGATTCCCGGGAAAGCGTATCCTCAACCATTTCCCTCAATTCGCTGCGCAGCCAATGCCTTAGCGGAACCCCGAACCCGGACTTGGTTCGATAGATTACATCCTTGGGCAGGAGATCTTTCATCGCGGCCTTCAGGATCCACTTCCCCTCTCCCTTGAAATGCTTGTATCCCGCGGGCAGCTTACCGGCCAATGCCACAAGGTCCGGATCGAGTAGTGGAACCCTCACCTCAACTCCAGTAGCCATGCTCATCTTGTCAAAGTAGTTGAGATTATGGTCGGCCAGAAAATGCTTCCCTTCGAGATAGAGCATTCTATTCAAGCTATCGACATCCGAGGAAATTCGACTCAACGAATCCATCAATGGAACGGAGAAATTCTTGGACTCAACTTTTTCCCGCATCGCGTCCGAGTACAGACCGAGAAGAATATCGGGCTCTGCCCAGTGAAAATAACTGGCTAGACGTTCATCCCCGTCCCGATCAGCATAGGCGAAGGCCTTGACAACCCTTCGCCCCGATGCAGACTTCGCGGGCAGAAGGCTGGTCGCTGCCTTCAGCCCTCGCCTTGCCACTTTGGGCATCCAACTCCATCGCCTTTCCCATAGCAAAGCCTGGTGACGTCGATAACCTGAAAAGATATCGTCACCACCCGCTCCGGAAAGCAATACCTTAATTCCGTTTTCCCGGGCCAGTCTGCAAATGAAGAAGGTATTGATCGCCGCAAAATCGGCCTGTGGCTCATCGAGGTAATAGATCATGTGGGCCAACTCATCTGCCATCTCCGGGCCTACGTAGATCGTCTTCAGATCCACATTCAGATGCTTCGCAACGCGCTGGGCAAAGGGCAGATCCTCCCCCGTACCTTCCTCCGCGAAGGCCGCATCCTTGAATCCGATGGTAAAGCAGGAGAAATCCTGATCGGGATAACTTTTGCGTGCACAGGCCACTACACTGCTCGAGTCGAGTCCGCCCGATAGCAGGGCCCCGATGGGGACGTCCGAGACCATCTGGCGATCCACCGCAGTCTGGACCGCATCTCGAACCTGGGCTGCGGCCTCATCACGGGGAATCGGGATGATCGCCCGATCAAGTGGCAGATCGAAGAAACTCCACTTCTTTTCCACCCGTCCATCGTGAATCCACATCACGTGTCCGGGTTCGAGTTTCTTTACGCGCCTGAGCATCGTCCGTGGAGCCGGACACCATAGATATGTCATGTAGTGGTGCACGGCGTTCAGATCGAGTTCTCGATCAACCTGCTCGCATTGGAGCAGGGCCTTGATCTCGCTGGAGAATACGAATCCGGCTTCGGTTTCGGCATAGTATAAGGGCTTGACCCCAAAGCCATCTCGCGCAACGAGGAGGGCATGCTCTTTCTCATCCCATAGGGCGAAGGCAAAAATCCCATTCAAGCGACTCAATACGCCTTCACCATATTTCAGGTACATATTCAGAATGACTTCTGTATCCGAGTCGCTTCGGAACTCAAAGCCATCACTCTCCAGTTGTGCCCGCAACTCCTGATAATTGTAGATCTCGCCGTTATATGAGATGACGACCTGTCTGGTAGAATCCCACATGGGCTGATGCCCGCGGGAAGAGAGGTCGATGATCGAGAGGCGACGGTGTGTCAAGCCGACCCGATCATCCTGTAGAAGAAGGGTGCCCGAATCATCCGGTCCACGATGAGACATCGATGAGTTCATCTGGTCCAGCAGTTCCCGCTGAAAATCCCCCGCGAAGCCGGCAATTCCGCACATGATGTCAGTTCCTGCCTTCACTCATAGCCGGGTTCCTCCTCCGCTCTGAATCAAGAAGGGATCCTACTCTCGACTTGACAGCCCTGAATTTTCCGTTTCGCTCTCTCGGTATAGTCTCCACTCTATGCACATCAATATGAATTTCCGATCCGAGGCGAAGTTGAATTTCGTGACGCAGACTCGCATCGTCCGCGTCCCCATAATCGGAAGCGGGCACGATGAATACATCTAATGCACGCACGGTATCCTGAACGATCTGTGCTTCGAGAATCCTTCCCTGGGACTTGAAGATGTGGTCCAGTCGACCCACCTCTCTCCCATCCGGCGTCACGATATAATCCTCGTTTCGGCCGTCGACATCCTTGAAGACGTGTCCTGCTCTGCCACATGGGCAGGGTTGCTTCAGCCGTGTTCCAACGTCACCGATGCGATATCTCAAGAATGGGGTGGCATCATTTCCAAAACCAGTCACCAAGAGCGGCCCGCGAATATATTCGCTGGTCTCCTCCGCTTTTTCGACTTCCACCAGGCAATATTCCATGTCCACATGGAGATTTCCGCTGGGGCATTCTGTCATCGAGACCGCGAATTCGGCACTTCCGTAGCGATCCAAAACCCGGCAGCCGAACGCCTCTTCAATGGTTTTACGCTGAAAGGCCAGCAGGGATTCCGAGGAAGTGAAGACGGCCTGGAATTTCCCTTTCTCCACGGGGCGGCCCGCCTCCAATAATGCGCGAGCTACCAGATGGAGCGAAGAGGGATACCCCCCCACATAGGTCGCATTGCTCTTATGAATTGCATCCGCATAATGGTCGAGATTCGCCGGTGTCATATGGTGAACGGAAAATAGAGTCTGGCGATTGTAGAGGCTGTATCGCCAGAACGGTGGCTGTGACTGATCGTATGCAACCACCAACTGGCCAGCGAAGGTGAGGCTCGGGTCCTTGATTCCGACTCCGCACGCCCGCCGCATCCTCCATACCGTCGCATACTCCTCCGCGATCGCCCGCGATGTATGCGCCAGGCGAAGGGCGGATCCCGTCGTGCCACTCGTATTGCTGTAGCGGATCTGATCGACCCGCAAACGGGAGTTGATCATCCGCTCAAAATTGTCCCGATAGGTGCTTTTTTCAAGAATCGGAATCGACTCCAGCGTCTCTTGGATGGCCTCTTCCGGATCCGGGGCCTGAGATGGAGGCGCCAACTCCGAGTAGAAGGGCACAGAGCCGCGAGCGAGTTCCACCAATTCAAAGAGACGTTGAGACTGTATCGCGCGAAGGCGATCCAGAGAAGAGTCCTGGCTCCGAGACCACTTCGAGAGCGTCTCGTAGAAGTGGGCGCTATAACGCGCCCGGCTCCTCTGATATCCGCCCAGGGTACATACGATATGTTGGGCAAAGATTGGTAGGGAAAAATATAACCAATTCATGTTATCTCTCCGAAAATCGATTGCCGAGAACGTTTCGTGATCGATACCTCGTCGATATAGCCGCGTTGGCTCTGTCCAGGCAGCAAATCAGATCCGGCTTTCTCATCCTCATTGGTAGAAATACGACGAATGAATGATATCTCCCCACGCCAACCCAACCTCCGACCTCTATTGTCCAGGAACCCGAAGAGTCTCTTCAACTCTCCGGCCATGATAGCAGCCGAAGAAAGAATGCCGAAGACGGACCCAGCAGAAGATCTGGATCGTAAAGGTGAACTCGACGCTCGCCTGGCTTCCCCTTCCTCTCTCCTTCTCGCTCATAGGAGGGCAGCCTCTGCTGGGAAGATTCCTCGGAATGATTCACACCTGCCTGAGGGGATAAGAGGAGTATCTACTCACCCCCAGCTGGCAGAAATTCACTTTCATATCCATTCTCAGCCGGAGGCAGAAATCAATTTCATTGCCAAGCCGACTTGGAATTTTCACTTGCTCCCGGGCTGCGGCTTCAGATCGCAAGACCATTTCGAATCGAGCGATTAAATCCGCGGGAAAGCGCCACGCAAGCCGCATTCTTCGTCTTCTCCAAGCAGCCGAGGGGACGAGATTGGATCTTTCGACTATTCCCAGGCGGACCTTGCCTGGGGATTGGAAGCCGGGCATCATTTCCCGCTCTGCGGATCGACGGGCCGTTCGAAACTCTGCCCACCTGCCCCTCGATCAGACGAGGTTTGTGGAATCGCGAACGAACGAAGGAATGACCATGAAGGATACTCATCCCGCCCCCCTCCTGGGCATCATCGGAGGCAGTGGCCTCTACGCGATCGACGGATTGGAGGATCTCCAGTGGCGCCGACTCGAGAGTCCCTGGGGTTCACCTTCGGATTCCCTGCTTTTCGGGAGACTCCAGGGTATTGAGATGGCATTCCTGCCACGGCATGGACGAGGTCACGTTCTCAGCCCCTCTGCGATCAACTACCGGGCCAATATCGATATATTGAAGCGCGCCGGGGTGACCGACGTCATCTCCCTCTCGGCCGTAGGCTCCTTTCGTGAAGATTTGCCGCCGGGCACGTTCGTCATCGTGGAACAATTCATCGATCGCACTTTCGCACGCGAAAAGACGTTTTTCGAGAAGGGTGTTGTCGCCCATGTATCGATGGCTCATCCCGTCAACCCACGCCTTGGAGACTGGTGCGAATCCGCCTGCCGCGAGCAGGGAATTCCCGTGCATCGAGGAGGTACCTACCTGACAATGGAGGGCCCGCAATTCTCCACCCTGGCCGAGTCCACTCTTTATCGGCAATGGGGTTGTGATGTCATCGGGATGACCAATATGCCGGAAGCCAAATTGGCCCGTGAAGCGGAAATTCCATACTGCACCATCGCCATGGTCACGGATTACGACTGCTGGCATCCAGACCACGACAATGTAGACGTAGCTTCGATCATTCAGACATTGACGCAGAATGCAGAAAATGCGCACGCACTCATCAAGGAAGTAGCGCCTCGAATGCGAGAGCGACCGGCCCTATGCCCATCCGGGGATGATCGTGCCCTGGACGGAAACATCATCACCGAAAGGGGCTGCCTGGATCCCCAGAAAATGCAGCAACTCGAAGCCATCGCGGGGCCGGCCCTGCAACGAGAAGGAAAAAGGGATGCGACTTGAGGATCTGATTCGTGCGATACCCGACTACCCGAAAAAGGGAATCATCTTCCGGGATATTACGACCCTTCTCGAACACCCCATTGGGTTTGCCAAGGCCGTGAAGGAATTGGCACGGCCGCTTTCTCACCAGAAGATCAACCAAATCGCGGGCATCGAGGCTCGTGGTTTCATATTGGGCGGGGCCGTAGCTTATGAACTCGCCCTCGGCTTCGTCACGATTCGAAAGAAGGGCAAGCTGCCATGGAAGACGCTCTCCGTCGAATACGAACTCGAGTATGGACGAGACGAAGTGGAAATCCACCTGGATTCCGTCCAGGAAGGCGAACAGATCGTGATTGTGGATGATCTGATCGCCACCGGGGGTACGGCGGCCGCAGCGGTCGAACTGATTCGCCGAGCGGGAGGAGAAGTCGCCGGGGCCAGCTTTGTGATCGATCTGCCGGAATTGGGGGGGCGTGAAAGATTGGAATCCATGGGCGTACCCGTACATAGCCTCATTGAATTCGCGGGCGAGTGAAGTTCTCGATCGATCAATCCCCACGCTCCAGACCCGCTCGCCTTCATCCACTGTAGCGATGCACGAAAACCCTATGCCCCCTACCCTTCTTGGCATAATGTCCTTGGCATAATGTCCTTGGCATAATGTCCTTGGCATAATGTCCTTGGCATAGTGTCCTTGGCATAGTGTCCTTGGCATAGTGTCGCCCATCCTTTCTCTCCACAGCTGATCTCGCTCAGCTTGAAAAGAGTTCGTATGGGGCAGAAGATTTCAGGAGGATCAGGATGAGCTCTATTTCCTTGGAGGGGAAGGTTTCGATCATCACCGGCGGAGCGGGAGGAATCGGGCGCGGCGTAGCAGAAGCATTTGCCAGCTTGGGTGCTCATGTCATCGTGGCCGATACGAATACAAAATCGCTGCTGGATCTGGAAGAGAATTTTTCGAGCCATGGTTGGAGCCTGGAAGCCATTGAATGCGACGTCCGCATTACGGAAAACGTAAGAGCCCTGATGGCCGGAGCCGAATCCGGCCACGGTCGTCTGGACATCCTGGTCAACAACGTCGGGCATACGCTACGCCTTCTGAAGCCGCTCGAGGAGATGACAGATGAGGATCTGGACGGGCTATTCCAGATCCTCCTCAAGCATGTGATGGTCTGCTCGCGGGAGGCCATTCCCCTCCTCAAGCGCTCGGGCGAGGGGGGGAGCATTATCAGCATTTCCTCGATTGAAGGCTATCGAGGACTTCCCAACATCGTCCCCTACGGGGCATTCAAATTGGCCATCGAAGGCTTCACCAAGAGTCTCGCCCTCGAGTTGGGCCCCGCCGGCATTCGTGTCAACGCGATCGCCCCCGAAACAACCGAATCCGAATCAATCAAACCCTCCAAATGGCTTTCGGAGGAGAAAAAGGCCCGTATTCCTCAATGGATTCCGCTGGGTCGGTTCGGAAAACCGAGTGACGTGGCCGGCTGTGCGACTTTCCTGGCGACCCCGCTTTCGGAGTGGGTCACAGGCACAACGATTCATTGCGATGGAGGTTCACTGGCCGCAGCCGGATGGTATCGGACCGGAGACGGAACGTGGACGAATACGCCGCTGATCGAAGGCAGTGGCTTCTGAAACGAATTATTCCGCGCTGACCTCTTCTCGGCCTGCATTCCGAACGAGCAGAAATTCGCAGCCCAAGAGCTCGGGGGGATGTCGGGAAAGTTCGAACTCGCCTTCCCCCATCCTCCCAAGCGAAGAATCAGCAATCAGCTGAGAAATCCGTCCCGCACCAATTCCTCGGTCGCGGCTTCTGCGCTCTCGCGCAATGCATCCACCAGGAAGTCGATCTGTTCGCGCGTGAAGATGAGGGGAGGAGAAATCACATTGAGCTGCGCGATCGGGCGAACGATGAGCCCCCGAGCCTGCGCATGATCCGCGATACGCTTCGCGATATCGGCCTCCGCCGGAAGCAGCTCTTTAGTCTCCTTGTCGGCCACATACTCCACGCAGTTCATGAAGTGGCTGCCCCGCGTATCGCCCACGATACGGAGATCCCTGAGGCTTGCGAGCCTTTCCTCGAAGTAGGGGCCCAGGGCTCTGACGTTCTCGTGAATCTTCTCATCCTGCATGATCTCGATATTCTTCAACGCGACCGCGCATCCAACGGGATGTCCGCTGTAGGTATATCCATGCGCGAAGTAGCCACCTTCCTCGGCGGGTCTTCGAATCACTTCCCAAACCTTGTCGGAGACCAGGCTCGCCCCCAACGGGAAATATCCCGACGTAATCCCCTTCGCGCAGGCGATAAAATCCGGCTCGATATCGAATACGGGACCCGAGGAGAAATAATGTCCGAGGCGTCCGAAGCCCGTTACGACCTCATCTGAACAATAGAGGATCTCGTATTCATTGCAGAGTTCCTGCATACGCCGGTGATAACCAGGCGGTGCCGTGAGAACGCCCCCTGATCCCATGATCGGCTCGGCAAAAAAACCTGCGATATTCTCACTGCCCAATTCCTGGACCTTCCGCTCGAATTGGCGCACGAGTTCTTCGAGATGTTCCTCGGGCGTCACCCCTTCGGCGACCCGATAGAGGCCGGGAAAATCCAGGTGATGAACCCAGTCGTCCAGGAAACTGAATCCAAGCCGATCCTCTGGCTTTCGCCCCAGGGACATGGCCAGGAGACTGGTTCCGTGATACGCGTGGTGGCGCGAAAGAAAAAGACGCTTCGAGGGCTTGCCCAGGCGGTGGAAATAGTGGTGCATCGTACGGGCGATCATTTCATTGGCGTCCGTCCCCCCCGATCCGAAGTGCACATGGTTCATGTGTTCAGGCGCGAGTTCGGCGATTCGAGCTGCCAACTCAACCATCGGGGGATTGGTAATGTCGCTGAAGCTGGAATAGAAGGCGAGTTTCCTGGCCTGCTCGGCCATCACTTCGACAATTTCATCTCTTCCGTACCCGACATTGACACACCAGAGTGCCGCTACACCGTCCAGATATTGGCGATCCTCCGTATCGTATACATAGGCGCCTTCGCCGCGAGAAATGACCAGGCAACCTTCCTTCTCGAGTGTAGGTAGATGCGAATAGGCATGGAGTACATGCTCCAGATCCCGCTGCCGCAGGCTCTGGGTATTCGTGGAACCAGTACTCATCTTGGACACCTTTCCTGCGACGGATTGCCTCGTATAGGAATCCTTCTGAACGATCAGAGAATACGACAATTCTCCTCAGCTTCCGATCCTGGCATGGAAGAATTCGCAATCGTTCGGAGAAGCCGTCAGGAAGGAAGAGAGCTCCGGGAGATCCGATCCAATTCATGGCGCTCAAACGTCCTGGCTCCGACCTCTTTCCCGCCGATCACCCGTCGATCGACCCGCGGAAATCCTCCTCCGAAACCTCGATGACCGTAGGCACGCTGGCCCGCAGCCCGGCACTCAGGGCGGCCTCGAGTTCGGCATGGCCCGTGGGACGGACATAATGGCATCCGAGCCCCTCTGCCAACTTCGAAAAATCTGGAGCTTTCAAATCGACGGCCACCCTTTCGACCTGCTCCTGATCCATCAGGCGACGAATCTCCTCGTAGCCGTGGTTATTCCACACGATGACCATGATCGGAAGACCCTCGTCCACGCCACTCGCCAACTCCATCCACGTATATTGGGCACCCCCATCGCCGATCAGGGCCACGACCGGACGCTCCGGATCCCCCAACTGTGCGCCGAGAGCAGCCGGAATCGCATAGCCCAGGGTTCCAAAACCAGACGCTGAATGGAAGTAGGATCTGGGTTGATCCGTCTCATAATGCAGCCATGCATAATAGACGGGCTGGGTAGAATCACCGACGATACGCGGATTCGACAAGCCGTCATGAAGTGTCGAAAAGAATTTCTCATAATCCCTGTCGCGCAGCGCTTCGAGACGAGAGCGAAGTTCCCGTGCCCGCGCCCTCCCCGCAGCAGATTCCCGGGGCGATGCATCGGAGAGCCTGGTTCGCAAACTCTCCAGGATTTGCCGAGCGTCTCCTTCAAGGGCCACTTTCGGCCGCGGGCTCCGCATCAATTGCCGGGGATCGATATCGACTCGAATCAGACTCCCCGGAATTTCGATATCGCCGACGAAAAAGAAATCGTAATCCGTCTCTCCCAATTCCGTACCCACGGCCAGAACCACATCCGCTTCACGAAAGGCTTCTCGAATCGGCTCCAAAGAAGGAGATCCTCCCACGAAAAGCGGATGGGCTCCCGCTACGATCCCCTTGGCGTTCACCGTCTGGACAATCGGCGCCGCCAGCCGATTCGCGACGTCGAGCAACTCTTCAGCGGCACCGAGGACTCCACCACCAATCGCGATCAACGGTCGCCTGGAGTTGGCGAGCAGTTGGGCTGCTTCGTCCACTGCGGCAGATGTCGGCTCCCCCTGGCTCGCGTCGGAACCCGGTCCAACCGAGACGTCGAGAAGGTTCGGCCCCGGCAACTTGAGTACATCGGTGGGAATTTCGATGTGGATCGGGCCGGGGCGCGAATTCTTGAAGTCCGAAAAAGCCCGCTTCAGAAGTGAGCCGATCTCTTCAGGATCCATCACGGTATGGCTCCAACGCGCACATCCCGCGACCAGATCCCGCTGGTTCTGCAATTCGTGCAGGCGGCCTTCACCTCGGCCCATCGAACTCCTTGCGATGACCGAAGATATCACCAACATCGGGACGGAATCGGCCAGGGCCTGAGCCATCGGTGTCAACAGATTTGTGATTCCCGGCCCGCTGATCACAAAGCAGGCGGCGGGACGGCCCGTCACCCGCGCGTAGCCATCCGCCATGAAACCAGCGCCCTCTTCGTGTCGAGGAGTGATATGCCGCAGGCCGCTTCCCGGGAGACCGCGATAGAGTTCCAGGGTATGGAGACCCGGAATCCCGAAGACCGTGTCGATTCCGTGGGCAGCCAGAAGGCCGGGAATCATCTCTCCGAAAGTCGCCATAGCCCTCGCTTTCAATACTCCCGCCAGCGACCGAAGGTCAAAAAAACTGGAGAACTGAGTTGCGGGCAGTCGGCGCCAGAGTAAGCCCGGGCGGTGAAGACCCGAATTTCCTTCTTCTGCCCCTGCCAGCTTTCCAGGTCGTGCAGTCGATCCTCGAGGGGGCCGCGCTTTTCCGATTCCTCAAGCCCATGCTAGCGAAGAAGGTGCGACTGGAAAATGAACTCCGCCCCCCCCCTTCCATTCCCAAGATAGAAGCCTGGACCCGGGACGGTCAGGGCAGGCGAGAAATGTAGCGATCGATACGAGCCAGGGCCTCTTCGAGCAGTGGAATGTCCTGGGTGAGAGAAAGCCGAACAAATCCTTTCGTAGAGGCACCGAATCCGGAGCCGGGCAGGAGGGAAACCCGCTCCGTTTCGAGCAGGCCCTGGGCAAAGGATTCCCCATCTGGGGCGACCGCACTGACGTCGATCATGACGAACATGCCTGCACCGGGTCGACAGAAGGATATGCGCGGAATGGTCGCCAGCTTTCCACAGACGAAATCGCGACGTCTCCGGTAGACATCTCGAACTCTGGCCATATAGGCCTCGTCATTTTCCATCGCGAAGGCCGCGGCGTCCTGAACGAATTGAGAGCATCCGAAGACCGTGGCAGAAGTAAAGGCCAGAAAGCTCTGCACCAGGGATTCGGCGGCAACAACCCAACCCATTCTCCAGCCCGTCATGGCGTGTGACTTGGAAAGACCGTCGACCACGATCACGTTATCGAGGCTTTCGGCAGCGGTTCGTGCCGACACGTGTTTCTCTTCGAAAGTAATCATCGAGTAGACTTCGTCGCTAACCAGCCAGATATTCTTCTCGAGGCAGAGGGAGGCAATATCGCGAAGTTCCTCGCCCGCGATAACGCTGCCCGAGGGATTTCCCGGCGTGTTGAGCAGAACCACGCGCGTGCGATCCGAAATTGCAGCTTCCAGAAGAGCGGGGTCGAGTTTGAAATTTCGATCAGCCCCCGGAGAAATGTGCTGAACTCTCGCTTCCAATATGCGGAAGATATCCGAATAGCCGATGTACATCGGCTCCGATACGACAACCTCGTCGCCCGGATCGATCAGGCAGGAGAGCACGGTGAAAATTGCATTGGTCGCTCCCGGAAAGATCAGTATTTCATCTACGCTGCAGGGTCGATCACTGGCTCTTTCCTCGATGCGAGCAATCACACGCCTGAGCTCCAACTCCCCCATTCCGGGGGAGTAATGGGTGCGCCCATCCCTCAGACTCTTTGCTGCGTGGTCGATGATGCTATCGAGGGTCGGCAGATCGGGATCGCCCACCGATAGCAGCAGGACGTCTTCGCCGGCTTCGATCATCGCCAGGGCCCGATCATGCGACGCCCAGATTCCCTGCTCTTGCTCATCCAGTCGTTGGGCAATCAGGCTGATCCGAGCCTCGAATCCCGTCATATTCTTCATCCACTCGTCGCTGGGCAGAATTTCGACCTGAAGGCCATGGAATACGATTGACTCAGATCATGCTTAGCACACTCGCATAAGTCGAAGATGCCAGAACCAATCCAAAGCCGAGAAAATCGACAGGGCTTCCCAAACCAGATCCGCTCTATTGCAACCCTCCTCCTTCCCGAATTTGGCTACCCTGAGCGAATCGGGAGGCCGAGTCCAGGGACAAAGTCGGTCTCCGCTGGAAAAATCGAGCGTACGCAGAGGAAAGTCCCGATGGATGCAGCAGCAGATCGAAAGCTCGCGCAGGCGGTCGTCGTGGATCGCGACCTCGAACGCGTCCTGCTGGCACTGCATAAAGAGGGACGCTACGAGGGTTTCTACACGGGGCTCCTCGACGAAATCCTGGACAACGAAATGCCGGCGGTGGCGGCCGCTCGAATCGCGTGGGAGCAGGCTGAAATTCGGCTTGGAAGAAGCGAGTTCAGGGCGCTCTTCACTTTCACATCCGCTCTCTGGGGAAGGACCGATGAATACGAATTTCTCGTCGAGGCCTTCTATGGACAACCCAGGGAGACCCGAAAAATGCGCCCCGAGTGGTATCCCATCGATCGGCTTCCCTACCAGCGCATGCCGGCCGACGATGCACTCTGGTACCCCCTTCTTCTCGCGGGCAAAAGGCTGCAGGGCCGATTCGACTTTGCACCCGACGGCGTTGAACTTCTATCCCATGAAATCATCGAAGTCGTTGAAGTTCAGGGCTGAGTTCTGACGAGCAGCCGACGGGCGACCCTTCATCTCGGTCGAGAGATCCGGATATCCGTGAGCAGCCCCTGATACCGGGGGCCTGATGCCGGGGGCCTGATGCCG
>CAYTAT010000015.1:869-72883 GCA_964435795.1 uncultured Spirochaetaceae bacterium | reverse complement strand
CCGGGGGCCTGATGCCGGGGGCCTGATGCCGAGAGAAGGATGCGATATCGCGGCAGCCCTCGATTTTTGGATGGTCTCCATCGGCCTCTCTGAACTCCCCCTGGGCCAGGCTCCAATCCGAAAAGTCGCTGCTAGATTCCCGGCCAGTCGCATGATCCGAGAGACAATCCGAATCCCTGATTTGCAGGCGACCCACAATTGGGCCATTCCAATGGAGCAAAGAGAAGGGAAATCGTATATGTAGAGGCGACCCGAAAGAATGCGGTGGCCACGGAGACCGAAGTGGGTGTCGATGCCAAGATTTCGCTCTTCTCCGCACTCTATTTCGGGGGACTTCAAGAGAGCCAGGGCCAATCGCTTCGGCATTCACCCCTGTAGAAAGGAGATATGGATGCGCGCGCTCCGCGTTCACGAATTGGGAGAGCCCTCGGACGTCCTTCGACTCGAGGAACTTCCCCTCCCAGATCCGGGATCCCATCAGGTTCGAATTCGAGTCGCTGCGGCAGCCCTGAATTTTGCCGATGACCTGCTCTGTCGGGGCCAGTACCAGGAAAAGCCGGAGCTTCCCTTCACGCCGGGAATGGAACTCGCCGGGGAGGTCGTCGCGGTCGGAAAGAAGGCTCGCACGGCAATGGGCGAACGTGTGATGGCTCTGGGGGCCCTGCCCCATGGCGCTCTTGCTGAGGAAGCCCTCGCCCACGACGTCATGTGCTACCCGATTCCGGAGTCGCTTCCCGATATCGAGGCGGCAGCCATGCTGGTGGCCTACCAGACGGCATATGTGGCCCTGCATCGGCGGGCGGAAATCCGGAGCGGCGAAGTGCTGCTCGTACATGCCGGCGCGGGGGGAGTCGGCTCGGCGGCGATTCAACTCGGCAAGGCGGCGGGCGCGTATGTCATCGCCACCGCTGGGGGTGCCGAAAAAGCCGAGATCTGCCGGGAATTGGGCGCGGATCTCTCGATCGACTACCGCGCCGAGGATTTCGTCGAGGAAGTCAACCGGGAGACAGAAGGTCGCGGAGCCGATGTCATCTACGATCCGGTCGGCGGAGACATTTTCGATCGCTCTCGCAAATGCATTGCCTGGGAAGGTCGGCTGCTGATCATCGGATTTGCGAGTGGCCGGATTCCCGAAGCTCCTGCAAACCACGCCCTGGTGAAGAATTATTCAATTCTGGGCGTATATTTCGCTCGCTATAGCCAGATGAACCCCGGCTATCTCGAGCAATCCCACGCCGAGTTGATGCGGCTTCATGCCGAGGGCCGCATTTCTCCCCTGATCCGGGAGCGGGTGGGACTCGAAGATGTTCCGTCGGCAATGTCCCAACTGGTCGGTCGTGGAACGGTGGGAAAGGTCGTAGTGATCCCAGGCCTGGAGGTTCGAGAAAAGAAAGCTTGAGGCGAAGCCCTACGATCCTGGAGAAGGGTCGGGATCAACGAACTCCTCGACTTCGAATCGACGCCAAAGGCAAAAGCCGACAAAGGGCGCATCTTTCGTCTGTCTGCGATATGGTGAGCGCGGATTCCGATCGGCCGCCCGCGGGGCATTCGACCGGAGAGAAGCCTTGCCGCATCGGGAATCGAGGCTCCAACCCGATTGCCCGTTGATCACTCTACGGAGAGAAGTACCTCATGCTCGTCGAAACGAAGAACCGGATTGCCAATTCCTTCGAAAGACTGGATGCCCTGCTGCGAGAAATCGAAAGTCAAAGAATACCCAAACCGGATTGGATCAAGCTCCAGGGTTCGTGCAGGCTGGATCAGTTGGACGAGAATCAAGGCCCTGCCCTGCTTTCGCGTCTGCACGCATGCGTTTTGCGAGGCTTCCTGGCCAATAATGTCAGGATTAAAGACCGTACTCGCCGACTGGAATTCTGGCAGATGGTCACCCGCTCAGGCTTCCACAACTTTTCAGATCTGGGCTGGATGAAGGCCTATGACTCACCTTTCAGGGAAGATTACGATTATATCCAGCCCTACCTCAATAAGGGCCTCGACCGGCTCGACCCCTACGCGCTCTATACTTCCGTTTTGGGAACCTTCGATTTTTCCGTCGAGGATTTCGTCGGAACTGAACTCTGCGCAAATGTAGAAACGATCGTCGAACCGATGGCTGGTACAGCCGAGTTTGCGTACCACGGACACTTCTTCTTTCCCGATTTTCTCTACTTGATGATCGATCTGGACAAAAAAGCACGCCAAAGAGTCATGGCACGAAACTGGCTCCCGGATACTGAAAAGGAGTATCTCGTTTCCGACATCCTTGAGCCTCGGATCTGGCAGCAGATCAAGAGCATGACCCGGGGAGAAAGCCTCGCCTATATCGGAAAGCAGAGTCACCACCTATTCGATGCGAGGCAAATGCTCCGACTCATGAACATGGCGACCAGCCACGTCGACTACCTCATGCTCGAAACCCCACAACTTGCCTCGGTCACTGAGATGGGCGGCACCAATGATATGACAAGGCAGGAGATGAAGGATGCCGGCTTCGAGGTCGAATTGATCGAACATCACGACGGCGAACCGAATCCCTTCACGAATATCATGCACTTCTATCTGAGCGCCTCCGACTATACGGGGGAGAGGTGCTTATTCGAATATCGAGATTGGACGGTATGGTCCCAGGCCATCCTGGTCACCTTCGCGCGATTGCTGGGTCTCCAAGCCCTATATTTCCACTCGGAGCTTCACGAATTCGTCCCGGTGGAAGAGAATTGGGAAGATTGCGACGTCGAAGACAATGTCACCTTCATGCTCTTCACCCGCCGAAGAATCGAGACATCCGACTGATTGCGATGGGGCCGCCGAGGAAGTCTGCAGAGGAGAGGAAAATCTCGAGCAGAGGCGAATAGAAAACGGGCCCCACCGTCGCCATAGCACCCGATTCCGTCGCCCATCCAGGGGGCAGGCGCTTTCGCATTCCTTCGACGGGACTACCCATCCCTCGAGTAGAGAATCGGGTTGATCTCGCTGTCGATCTTTTCCCCGACTTCGCAGCCCGGAGCCCAGGTCTTCTGGTCATGGGCCTGGAATACGTTTATGGGCTCCGCCACTCGCATCGCCTCATCCATATAGATCATCGTCATGGCCTCTCGCGGGGCCGAGGTCCGATTGCCTTCCGCCCGATGGAAGGTCCAGCCGTAGTGGAAGCTGACATCACCGAGATCATAGGATTCGGAGATCACCTCCATTCCGGCATGGCCCAGGCTCTTCGCAATCGCAGTTTCACCTTCGTCGCTGATTCCGTATTTTCGACCGTGGTCATCCCGATGACTGCCCGCGGCGAATTGAAGCGCCCCCGCCTCGACCGATGTCGACTGAAGCGGAATCCACGCCGTGATACTCAGCATGCTGGACATGGGCCAGAAGAATTGATCTGCGTGCCAAGGGGTAATTCCTCCGCCAACCTCTTTGAATAGAGCCTGATCGTGCCAGAGCCGAATCCCGTCAACTCCCAGGAGTTCAGCGGCGATACGAGCGCAGCGCCGATTCAAGATGAAAGCTCTCAATGCCGGATGCCGCGTCCACAGGTTCTGAATCTGGATAAATGCCTGGAAGTAGGAACTTCGCTCCGCCAATGGGACCTCGTTCAGATCCTCTCCCTCGACAACAGCCGAAATCAGGGGGGCAAAGGACTCCAGTTCTTCTGCCGAAAAAACACCCGGGAGTTTGATGAATCCATTCTCCCGAAATTCGGTGATCTGAACCGCCTCCAGGGGATATGCCTTATCGAGTTCCTGTGAGAGCATTCTCGAAGATGCCGACACGCCCGTCATCTGATTCCAATCTGAAGCTATCCGAATTGATACGCTACGAAGCTCAGCATCGACTTCTATGGATCAAGCAGGTGCCTCACCCTTGATCAGGATGGGGTACTGGCGGTCCGCGGCATCACAGGAAGTTCGGCTCCATTGCCCACTTCTGGATTCCTGGAGCAGAGATGCCCCATCCGGAGCGAACTGCACCACGTATGCCTTTCGCGTGTGATCCATAGTGACATTCGGTCCCGTTTTATGGGGGGTGAGGGAAGAGAAGACGACGACTCCACCCGCGCGCACCGGAACAGCGACAGCATTCTCCGGTTCTTCTCGGATACATGCATAGCCCAGATCAGTCAGATCATGCGAATACGTCCCGTTCTTATGGGCACCGGGAATCACCACGGGGCAGCCGCTCTCCTGGTCCGCATCGGTAAGTGCCACCCAGCACGTGAGGTATTGCTGGGGATCGACGAAGGTATATCCATTGTCCTGATGCCAGGGAAAGTCATCGGGAGTGCGCGGCTTCTTATAGACAGTCTGATCCCAATATAGCCTGACATCCTGCCCCAGGAGATCGTGCGCAAGATCCCGAAAGAACTGCGCCTGGGTCAATCTCCGAGCGCGGGGAGAGCGGGTGACGAGATGAGGTGTGAAAGTGATCTCATCTGCGCGAGCGATGAAGGCCTTCCCATTGAAATGCTCTCGGAGCAGCTGCTCGCCAAGGGCTTCGATCGGATCGAGTTCTTCGAGCAATTCCCCGACCGTGCGGGCGTCGAATACGTCCTCGAAGAGCAGAAAACCCGACTCGTTGTACTGCGCCGCCTGCTCGGAACTGAGCAAGCGAAACGGTTCCTTCCGATCCTGCCAGTCAAAGGCCTGATTCATCGGATGCCTCAGCATACCTCTTAGCCCTCCTACAATATCTCTTTCAAGCATACAGTGATCATTTTGACGCATATTTCCTCATTTTCTTTACAGATTCATGAAAATTGTTATCATTTTCTCAAATGGAAAGATTGCTGGGCATCATCCCCGAGGATCTTTGCGGAATCGCCTGGAAATACGAAAACCAGGGGCGGCGCATTGGACGTCATCGGCACGGCGAGTTGGAACTCAACCACGTGGTGAGTGGGCAAGCGACCTACCTCGTGCGCGACCAGCGGGTCGAACTCAAGCCCCACACGCAGCTCTGGCTCTTTCCCGCCCAGGATCATGTTCTGGTCGAGCAGGGTTCGGATTTTTCAATGTGGATCGCCTGTTGGTCACCAGAATACTTGCAGGGATCCTGTCTCAGCGCTGAATCGCAATCCCTTCTCACGAGCGATCCCGGCGAGGTAGTCTCCCGTTGTCTGCGCCCGGATATCAGCCATGGATTGACTGAACTCCTCACTGAATCGATCAGGCAGCGGGATCGTTCGGCCTACAACGCGGGCATGGGCTACGTCTGCCATCGGGCGTGGACCCTCTTCCAAGAATCGGAATCACTGCCACCGGCCCATAACCTGCATCCCGCCATCCAGCGCGCCACCCAGCTTCTCGCAGAGCCCGAGATGAACCGTACGATCGGTGAAGTGGCCCGGCTATGCGGAATCAGCCCCTCGCATCTGGGAGACCTCTTCAGAAGCCAGCTCGGAATCAGCCCAGTTGAAATGCGAAATCGGCATCGTATCGATCGATTTCTCGAAATCTATAGTCCGGACGGTGAGACCACGATGATGCACGCCGCACTTCTTGCTGGCTTCGGAAGCTATGCCCAATTCCACCGGGTCTTCAAGAACATCATGGGGTATGGGCCCGCCGAATATCGTCGACGTATGTCCCGTGCGGAGCGGAGTCCGTCCCCCCCGAAGGCATAGCCGATCTCGGCTATCTCATTCGAAGGTTGCCACTCCCTGATCTATGACGATATCACCATCCTGATTCTTCGTCTGGAATCGGCAGCGCTTGCCATCGATCCATAGGGAGATGGTCAGTTCATCCCCGGGCATGACTGGCTTCGAGAAGCGGCCGTCCATGGATTTAAAGCGAGACGGATCTCCATCGCAGAGCGAATGCAGAAGCGCCCGCCCGGTGAATCCGTAGGTGCACAAACCGTGCATGATCGGCCGATCGAATCCGCCCATCTTGGCGAAGCCGGGATCCGAATGGAGGGGGTTACGGTCGCCCGAGAGCCTGTAGATCAGGGGCTGATCAATCCTGGTCGCATAGCGAACCTCATGCTCCGGCTTCCGATCCGGCAATTCAAAGGTCGATGCGGGTCCGCGCTCTCCGCCGAATCCGCCCTCTCCCCTCAAAAAAGCCGTCATGGTGGTGCGAAAGAGGGGCTTTCCGGTGCTGACATCCACGGATTCCGAAACCAATTCCACCGAAGCCCCAGAGCCCTTATCCCAGATCGCTCCGATGGCCCCCGTGCTCTCAACTTCCCCATCCGTGGGAAGTTCATCGAAGAGTTCGATGGACTGAGCCCCATGCAACATCAATGCGGCGTTGAATTCCCCGATCTCGCCAAAGGGTACCCCCCCTCCCCCGAGTATGACCGCCATCGTGGGCAGCACGCGCTGGGGAATATCGCCAGTATTTTCGGTCGTGAAGGCGAGTTCATCCGTCCCGGCCCCCACGCCCACTGCGTAGAGCAGTGCATCGTCGGAGGTCCATGAACGACGTTGGGGCGCTCCCGTCTTGCCTACGGCGTCGAGATTGATCGGCATTTCTCGTCTCCTTCTCTCATTGCAGATCCGCGGCGACTCTGCCGACCCTCCTATGGAGGCCCGACTCAGCCGTCAGTTCAAGTGATGATGCGATAGAGCACGGTTCCCCGGGCTGCGATCCGGCCGTTGCTGGAATCCGCAACCTCTACATCAGAATAGAAGATTTCGGCATCGCGGTGGAAACACCTGCCATAGGCGACCAGATCCGATTTGGGCAATGCCCCCAGATTCTGCAACTGCATCGAAGCCGTGGAGGCTTTGTAGGGACCCAGTCCGCTTTCCGCCCATGAAGCCATCGCACCTGCAGTATCCAGCAGGGCCAATACGGCTCCCGGGTGTACGCCTCCTTCGAGATCCGAATTTCCTTCACGATGGGGCATGACCAGACGCGAAGTTCCCCCGCTCATATGTTCGACGCGGATTCCTCGATTTCCGATGAAAGGGACGCGACCAATCTGACTGCCCATGGCTCCCGGATCGGCTTCCCCCTCATCGCCGCGGGAAAGAGCCGTCTGGCTGAACTCGGCGCCGGAACGTCCGCGAACTGTCGTTGCAATGCTGGCAACGGGCTTGCCGTCGCTCTTTTTTACGTCGATCGCCACGAAGCAGAGTTCCTTCCCCCGGCGAAGCAAGCGGGCTTCAGCTCTGACTTCCTCTCCGATTGCCGCGGCAAGATAACTCACCTGCATCTGCGGAATATGCCACGGCCCGGAATCCGGCCCCAGCGCGGAGCGGGCCACCGCCTGCGCACCAATCGCACCGAGGGAGGCAGCGCAACCTCCGTGGAGAGCCTGGCCGGGATTCGAGTTTTCATCCCGATAGGGCAGCACGAGAAGAGCGCTGGTCTCGTCCAGATGCTCCAGGTTCACACCGAGTGCCTTCGAGTAGGAGGATTCCTCCACCCATTTTCGGATTTCTTCCATATTTCTCTTCCTTTCGATCCACTTCAGTGGCCCTGGAGTCTACGCGGCTGAAATCCCCAACTCCTCCTCGGCCTCAGTCCATCAATGCTCCGGAATCAGGCAGGAATGTATGGATTCTTCATCCGGGATCTCACGGGCCAGCGTTCGAATGGCCAATTCGGCTTCTTCAAGCCTGAAATCATGGGTATGCATCTTCTCCACGGGATGATGCCCCGCTTCCAGCAATCGGATCGCATTCGCGTATCCGCTTCGCGTGACTCCGATCGCTCCCTGGAGTGAAGCCTCCTTCATCACGAGCTTGTCGGAAATGAAGCCGGGAATCGCCTTGAAACCCTTCACACCCGCCAGAATGATCTTGCCACCCATCCGAATACAATCCACCGCCTGAACCACCGGCTCAACCGCATAGGAGGATACGTCTACCACGATATCCGCGCCGCGCCCACCAGTGAGTTCCTTTACGCGCTCGACGACATTCTCATTCTGCACATCGATCGTGGCATCGGCTCCGAATTCCCGCGCAAGTGCCAGCTTGCGCGCATCCGCCTCTAGACCCGTCACGATGATTCTGCCCGCACCGGCCTCACGACAGGCCAGCACACTCGCCAATCCGCGCTGCCCGGGTCCCAGAATCAATACCGTATCCCCAGGCCCGGTGTTGGGCATCTCAACGGCCCAACGAAAACCCGCACCGAGGGGATTGAACATGACCGCGATCTCCGGGGCCAGGCGTTGATCGACCTTATGCACCACTGCATTTGGATCCAGGTACATATATTGCGAATAGGATCCCCATAGCCCGGGCTTTTCGGAAAGGGGAATATAGGAATAGATGCGGCGAGAATCGCATAAGTGATAGGCCCCTCCCAGGCAGGGATCGCAATGATGACAGGCGAGCATCGTTTCAACTGCGACGCGATCCCCCACTTCAACCCCCCAGCGTCTCGCCGCCCTGTCTCCGATATCGGCCACGATGCCCAGGGGTTCGTGGCCTGGAACTACGGGCATGGGAGTTCTCAATACTCCTTCGAATTGCTCGTAGTCGCTGCCGCAGATTCCGCAGGCCTCGATTCGCAGGAGTCCCGAATCTTCGTCAATTGCGGGCATTGGGATGTCCATCGGCTGGAGTTTTCGCGCAGCGGTCTGGACCATGGCGAAACTCTGCTTCGGAAGCGTCATCCTCTACTCCTTCTCCAGGGGCTGCGAATTCTTCCCGGGCAATTGCCTGCCGAAATATCGCGAATTCATGCGAAGTCTACCGGAGTCCGGGAAGAATCGATGATGGACTGACTGGGAGGAAGGTCGTGCCTTCCTGAATTTTGAGCAAGAAGTCGTGGCCTGCGGAATTCGACTCTCGGAATATCTCGAAGTCAATGATGCCGAGCCATCGTCGCTGAGCAAAACGCCAAATAGCTTTCCTATGGCAAAAAGCATACGTATTGGATTCAGGAACTGCCACGGCTATGGTCGAGCACTCGAATGCTCGAAACTCCGAGCCGCGCCGCCAGCCCCCCTCTGGATCGGATAGCCGGAAGGGAAGAGCCCCCCCACCCCGAAACGCGAAAAGGAAGAAGACGAGGGCCCTCGAGACGCCCCGATAGAGCTATATGAGCGCCGTGGAATCGCGTGCGGATCCTGGAAAGAGTCCCCCGACCCGATCCCGCGCCTCGGCCCCCAGGGAGGATCCGGGAGCGCCGGGCCACCGCCTTCAACGACCGGATCCTTTCATCAGAACCCTCCGCCCGCAATCATTCCGCTGGAGCGTTCCAAATTCAACCTCGGAAATCTCCCATCAGAAAGCTCGGCCCCAGCTCGAACATCCTATGAGCCGGGCGTCGCGCGGTTGGAGAAAAGCATAGAATCCGAATCGAATCAGAAGCCAAGGGGAAGAGGGAATGCGATGAACGATACATCTCGGATCCAACTCGGGACCCATACTCTTCGGGCTCGCAATAGCGGCGAGGGCTCGACAAATATTTTTTGCCTCCATGGGCTCGCGGATAGCCTGGAAATCTGGGATGGCATCGCGCCGCATCTGGAGCCATACGGGCGCGTATGCCGGATCGACCAACGAGGCCACGGCGAATCCACAGCCCCCGGCGGCCCCTATAGCCGAAATGATCTCGCGGACGATGTCGTCGCCGTTCTCGATGCGGAGGGCACCGACACGGCGCTTCTCATCGGACATTCCATGGGGGGAGTGGTGGCGATGACCACGGCCCTGAGATATCCGCAACGCGTCCGGGGCCTGATCCTCATCGGATCCACGAGCCAATGCGCCGCAAAGGTCTCAGACTGGTACGAGCGTATTGCACGGGCCGCTGAAAGCGATGGTCTTGAGGGGCTCCGCCGGGCCATCTATGGCGGAAAATCAAAAAAAATCATTCGGGGCGATGGCCAAGGCATCGCCCATATGACGCGAATGCTGAAGAGCCTCCACGACGATCCGCTCACCCCAATGCTCGCGGAGATCACTTGTCCGGTACTGGTTCTGGTGGGCGAGCAGGATCCGATGGGCCCGAAGGCCTCGAGAATCATCTACGAGGCGCTGCCCAGGGGACGAGCCGACTTCATATCCATTCCGGATCGGGGCCATTGGCTGCAGGTGGAAGCGGGGGGAGAGTTCCTGGACGCCCTCGATGCCTGGCTGGGGAAATGCCTGCCCTGAATCGATGCGCCGCCTGCCCCGGGAAGCCTGCTTCCGCTTTCCCTTCCAGATCGGAGAGGAATGGGATTTGCTGGACACAAAAGAAATCGTGTAGACTGGAAGGTCGTCCGATCCCGGAAAGAGACGGGAAAACGAAGCGAAAGGCCGCCAAATTCCGCCTTACCCTGAGCGGGAGAATCCGATCGGGGCGGCACTTTGATCGGGAAATGAGCAGTGCCGCTCTCAACTTGCTGCCGGCATAAAGCCAGCGGAAGTAATCTTCCCGACCGGCCAGAGGAATCCACGCAATGCCCAAGTCCAGCGAGCAAGCCCTGCCCGATCATCTATGGCGCCCCTTGACGCAACATCAGGGCCTCCAGGGCAGGCCCAATCACTTCATGGTCGAAGCAAAGGGCTGCTATATCACGGATCAGAACGGCAAGAGGTACCTCGATGCCCTGTCGGGACTCTGGTGCGTCAACGTGGGCTACGGACGTCGCGAACTGGCCGATGCGGCCCATGCCCAGATGTCGAAGCTCCCCTACCTGAATCCGACCCTGACCGCGGAGCCGGTATCCGCTTTTGCAGATTCCCTGCAGGAGACTCTCGGAATCCGCGGACACGTCTATTTTTCGGTCAGCGGATCCGAGGCCAATGAAACGGCGATCAAGATTGCCCGCCAGCATCATCTGCAATCCGGAGCTTCAGGACAGCGACGCTTCAAGATCATCTCCCGCTATCGCGCCTATCATGGGAATACGATGGGGGCCCTCGCCGCCACTGGGCAGGGGGAAAGAAAGACCGGATACGAACCGGGGCCCCCGGGATTTCTTCACGTAATGCCCCCCTATCCCTATAGGGCCCATGCCAAGCTCAGCCTTGAAGAACACGGCGAGGACTGCGCGCATAACCTGGAAGAGGCCATCATCCACGAGGGCTTCGAAACGATCGCCGCCGTCATCATGGAGCCCATCATCTCGGGTGGCGGGGTACTGATTCCTCCGGATAATTATCTGCCCCGCGTTCGGGAAATCTGCGATCGATATGGGATCGTCCTGATCTTCGACGAAGTCGTATCGGGATTCGGTCGAACGGGCAGCCTCTTCGGCCACCAGCACTGGGATGTTCAGCCGGATATCATCACCTTCGCCAAGGGACTGGCCAGCGGCTACATGCCCATCGGGGCCACTGTGGCGAGGGAAGGAATCTTCGATTCCTTTCTGGGCGAGGCCGAAGAACTCAATCATTTCCGGCAGGTCAACACCTTCGGTGGACACCCCGTCGCCGCAGCGGTCGGACGCAAGGTACTGGAAATCACCCTGGAAGAAGATCTGACGGGGAATGCGCGGGAGATGGGCGAATACCTGCGGGCCCAGCTGCGAGATGCGATCGGAAATCACCCCTATGTGGGGGAGATCAGGGGAATGGGACTTCTCAACGCCGTGGAATTGGTCGAGGATCGTGAAACGAAAACTCCTCTCAGAGAGAAGAGTGTCACTGGCATCATCGCCCATGCCCTCGAAAATGGAGTGATGTTGGGACGCAACGGCAATACGATTCCCGGCCGCAATAACGTTCTGCTGATCAGCCCGCCCCTCATCATCACTCGGACGGAGATCGACGAGATCGTCGAGGCGGTGAATGCCGGGCTGGAATCCCTTTCTTCCGGATAGGCCGAGCCCCGCCTGGCGACGCAGCAAATTCGGCGGGCTGAGGATTCCCCGGCTGCGGCAGCACACGCGCCTCCCGCCTTCCCTCTTCCCGATTCGGTCGATGGAATTCGTCCGGAGGCCCATCTGGCGGATCACTCGATCCCGGCATGGCGATCGCTCGCCAAGAATATTCTGAGCACCGCGCAGCCCCGATTCTCCCCGCGAGGTATGGGGCTCACAACTCGCCGTCTTCGTCCGCGACGGCGCGTTACCCCGGCAGGACGCACCACAAGCGGGGGCAGAGCGACCCCGGTGGGGACTCGATGACGGGGAAAGCGCCGGGGCGAAAGCGCCGAACATCCTCCGCCCCATGCCGCAGAAGTCAGCCCGGCGCGACCTCTTCCAGAAAGCGATGGATGCGCTCGAAATAGGGCCGACCGCCCACCTGGGTCGTATCGTTATGCCCCGCACCGCGAAGAGTCTCGAATGCCTTCGGCTCGGGGGCCGCATCGAAGAGTTGCCGACCGAGCCGATAAGGAACGATTTCATCCTGATCGCCATGAAAGATCAGCAACGGCGCGAGCAATCCGGAGATCTTGCTCTTCGAGTCAAAGCGTCCGCCCATGAAGAATCCGACGGGGGGCAGGAGTGAGTACGCCATATCCGCCAGCGAGGTAAAAGTGCTCTCCAGGATCAACCCGGCAATCGGCCTCTGCTGCACGAGATCGACCGCCACGGAGCCACCCAGGGATCGGCCGAATACGACGATCCGATCCTCCCGGAAGCCGCGCACCTCCATCAGGTACTCGAGACCCGCCCGGGCATCCGCGTAGACTCCCGCCTCATTCGGACTCCCATCGCTGAGACCATAACCACGGTAGTCGAGGAGCAGCACGCTGATTCCCATCGCCACGAACTCCGCCGCATTGGGGAGGCGATGGGATGCATTTCCCGCATTGCCGTGCAGAAATAGGAGGGCCCGCGTCGCCCCCCGGGAGGGGAGCCAGAAGGCGTGGATCCGCATCTGGTCTTCGGTTTGCAAGAAGACACTCTCACCCAACAGGCCGACCGCTTGCGGACTCAAATCGATTCCGGGGCTGGGCTGAAAGATGATTCGGTCTACGAGCCGATTCCACATGATGAACATCCCCAGCAGAACCAATAGCAGCACGGCCAGACGCGATGCATGCTTCAGGGTCATGAGCTGTCTATCCCTATTCTTCATGCCCCTTCAATGCCAGGGGGGCGGGTACAGCACTCGATCCGCACAACTCGCGGATCGAAGCCCGGCGATTTCTTCCCCCTACCCGGCATGGGGCGCATCCCCCCAAGAAGCCATTAGAGCGATTGGCTGACGTCCTTCAAGATCCCCTTGAGCTTATCCGTCACCTCGGCGGCTTCCGCTTCCGTCATCACCAGAGGGGGCTGGAGGCGAACGACATTGGCCAGAGATCCCCCCACGCCGATCAGCAGGCCGGCTTCGCGAGCGCGCTTCTTGACTTCTGCCGCTTCTGCGGCCGCGGGCGTCTTCTCGCCATCCTTCACCAATTCGATGCCGATCATCAATCCCCTGCCACGAACTTCTCCGACCAGCGTCAATTCATTCTCGAGAGGCAGCAGTTCGTCCATGATCTCTCGCCCACGTGCCATCGCATTCTCCGACAGCTTCTCCTCCTGGAGTACCTCGATATTGGCAACCGCAGCCGCACAACTTACGGGACTTCCACCGAAGGTTGAGAGGTGCGAACCAGGAGTGAATGCATCACCCACATCCGCTCTCGCGATGAAGGCCCCGAGAGGAAACCCATCCGCGATGCCCTTGGCCATCGTCATGATCTGGGGTTCGACACCGGAATATTCGATCGCGAACATCTTCCCGGTGCGACCGAAACCACTCTGCACCTCGTCACAGATGAAGAGGATCTCCGAAGCATCCAGGATTTCCTTCACATATTTGAAGTAGTTGTCATGGGGGACGAGAATACCACCCTCTCCGAGCACCGGCTCCGCGATGAATGCGGCCACGTTATCCGAACTCATATACTTGATGGCATGGGCCAACTGGTCGGCCGAACGCTCAGCGCATTCCTCATCCGTCTCGGAGCCGAAGGGACAGCGATACTTATAGGGCGCCGGGGCAAAGGTCACGCCGGGCATGAAGGGCCCCCCCTGCTTCTTGCGACCGCTATTCCCCGTAATGGAGAGGGTGGCGTAGGTGCGCCCGTGAAAGCTATGCGTGAGCGCCACGAATTCATTCCGGCCCGTATAGTGTTTCGCCAGTCGCATGGCGCCCTCGATGGCCTCGGCACCGGAGTTCGCGAGAAAGCTCTTCTGCAAGCTGCCAGGTGTGATCTCTGCAAGCGCCTTGGCAACGCGCCCCGCGGGCGGGCTGTAGTAGACGTAGGTGCAGCAGTGAACGAGCTTATCCAACTGCTCCTTGGCCGCCGCAATTACCTTCGGATGCCGATGGCCCGCATTCACGACCGAGATACCGCTAAAGCAGTCCAGATAGCTCTTGCCACTCTTGCAGTGAATGCGCGTGCCCTCCGCGAACTCGACCTCGACTGGATCGAATCCGGCAACCATGCTGGTGATCATATATTCATCGTAGAGTTCTTTGGTTTCCATATTTTCATCTTCCGATGCATGCTCTGCCTTGACGGAGAGTCGTTGATGGATGCGGATTGACTGGATGCCATGGGAGTGAATCGAATTCCCTGCAATTCAAAGTACTTCGGGATCGCCTCTTTTCCCAGCAGTCATTTTCGTAACGATGACACCGACGATTATCGCTAGAAGCATCGATGGTGCCAACTCCTCGACCCGCGAGATCATCGCCCCCCAGACGGGGATATGGGGAATGGCGAATTTGAAAAGGGGAACGCAGAGTGCCCCCGTAATCATCGAGGAGAGCGCGCCACGCGCATTATAGGGAGGCCAGAATAGCGATAGGATGATGACGGGGCAGAATGTCGCGGCGATCCCCGACCAGCCGAAAATCACATACCAGAATACCGTACGATCCGGGCTCACAAGGGATACGATAATCGCCGTGCATAACGCGATCCCCCCGAGCAGGAGGGTCAGGTAGCGCGACATCCCCGTCAGCGTTTCCTGTCGGACCTCCGGATGCCACATCTGCTGGTAGACATCGCGAGTCAGGGCACTCGAGGCGACCAGCAACAGCGAATCGATGGTGGACATCGTCGCGGCCAGGACAGCCGCGATGTAGATTCCCACGATCAGAGCGGGGAAGATGGCATCCACCATCATGGGGAGAACCAGTTCTCCACTCGCTCCAAGGGTGGTGGCGAAATCCCCATCCGCTCCGACCAGAAGGCTGCGCCCCAGCATGCCCCCCAATACGGCGCCCCCATCGGTGAGAAGGGTGAAGACGATGGCGACCCAGCGTCCTTTTCGCAGCTCATCCTCGCCGCGAATCGCGATGAAGCGCACGAATACCTGGGGCGAACCGAGGAAGCCCAAGCCAATGGCGAGATAACCGATGATGATCAGAACATTGGCCAACGAAGCGCCGCCCTCACCCCAGAGGCTGAGGAAATCACTTCCCTGTGCGGCCAGACTCGCCCATACGCCCGCCTCCCCCGAGAGCATCCAGGCCGCCCCGATGGGAAGTGCGACCAGGCCGACGAGCATCAGCAGGCCCTGAAAGAGGTCGGACCAGGCAACCGCAACGAATCCGCCCGAGAGGGTGTAGACGACTACGATACCGAAACCCACGATGGCGCCGACGTAGTAGTCCCAGCCCAGAAAACTATCGAAGGCTTTGCCCGTCGCATCGATCTGGGCACTGACGTAGATCGTGACAAAGAGTGAGAGTGCGACTGCGGCGACCAGGCGCAGCGCATATACCGCACGCTCACTTTCACCGCTGCCGAAACGGCTGACCAGATAATCCGGAATCGTGATCGACTCGTAGCGATCGGTGGCCGCCTTGAAGGGGCGTGCCATGAAGAACCATGCGATTGAAACCCCGACGAGCTCTCCGACGACAATCCAGAAGGCCCGCGCACCAACCAACGCCCCCATCCCCGTCAGTCCGATATAGAGCCAGGCCGATTCTCCGCTCGCACGGGCGGAGAAGGCCACCACCCAATAGCCCAGCTTCTTGCCACCCACATAATAATCGCCGAGGTCCCGGACTCGCCGACTCGCCGCCATACCGATCCCGAGCAGGATCGCGAAATAACCGAGAATGATGGCGTACTCCATCGGCTAGCCGCTCCTATCCGGACCGAAATACGAGGCGCTATTGCGTCAACGCGAGCGTGGAAATCCCAGATCGACTCCACGATGCTCGGGGTCGGGCCATCGCGTCGTGACGACCTTGGAACGCGTGTAGAAGTTCACACCTTCAGGGCCGTAGATCGAGTTGCTTCCAAAGAGCGAGGCCTTCCATCCGCCGAAGGAGTAGAATCCGAGCGGCACGGGAATGGGAACATTGATCCCGACCATTCCAACCTCGATCTCCCTTTGGAATCTGCGTGCGGCACCGCCATCGTTGGTAAAAATTGCCGTGCCGTTCGCGTAGGGATTGGCGTTCACCGTTTCAATCGCCTCGCTGAAATGCTCTTTTCGAATCACCGAGAGTACCGGGCCAAAAATCTCCTCCTGGTAGATTCGCATATCCTTTTCTACGTGATCAAAGAGTGTTGGCCCCACGAAGAAACCGGCTTCATACCCTTCGATACAGATGGAGCGACCATCCCGTAGCAATGTCGCACCCTCTTCCAAGCCGGATTCGATGCATTCCACGACCTTGGCCTGATGCTCCTTCGTGATCAGCGGGCCCATCTCCGCTTCCGGATTCTCGGCAGAACCCACGCGGAGCTGGTCGATACGCGCTTCGATCTTTGGCAGTAGCCGATCCGCAGCATCTCCGACTGCGACAACCACGGAGATCGCCATGCAGCGCTCGCCCGCGGATCCATAGGCAGCCGAAACAGCGGCATCGGCTGCCAGATCGAGGTCGGCGTCGGGAAGTACCAGCATATGATTCTTTGCGCCACCCAATGCCTGCACGCGCTTGCCCGCCTTCGTACCCCCCTCATAGATCGCCCGAGCCACCGGAGTCGAACCAACGAAGCTAAGAGCTGCAACATCCGGATGCTCGATGAGCCGCTCGACGGCAATGCGATCTCCATGCAGGACATTCAATACGCCGTCGGGCAGTCCCGCCCTGGCGAATATCGCTGCCAACTCGAGGGCAGCCGAGGGATCCTTCTCTGAGGGCTTCAGAACCACGGTATTCCCGCATGCAATCGCAATGGGGATCATCCAGAGTGGAACCATCACCGGAAAATTGAAGGGCGTGATACAACCAACGACACCAAGAGGCTCGCGAATCGAACTCAGATCGACACCACTCGAAACCTGCTGGGAATTATCGCCCTTCAGGAGTTGCGCGATGCCGCAGGCGAACTCAACAGTTTCCAGACCGCGAGCCACCTCACCCCGCGCGTCGGGCTTGGTCTTGCCGTGCTCGGCAGAAACGATCTCGGCCAGTTCATCTCGGGCCTGATCGAGGAGATTCCGGAATTGGAACATGATCTGCATGCGGCTGCTCAGTGAGCTTCCGCGCCAGCTCGGAAAGGCGGCCTTGGCTGCGGCCACTGCCAGATCGACTTCCTGAATGCTCGCGAAGGCGACCCTGGCGCTTTCCTCACCCGTGGCCGGGTTGAAAACGCTGCCGCTGCGATTGGACTGACTGTCATGGGGTTTTCCGTCGATCCAATGCGTGATCAAATTCACAATGCCCTCCTCCCTTTCGAGTCCTTTGCGACTCCCCTCACGTGCTAACGCTCGGCTCTTTCCGCTGATTCCCGCCCCTGGAGGACCGCTCGAAAATCATGCAACCTCACCGGACGCGCGGCACGCACACTCCTCTTCACGGAAGAAGCCAGCCCGGGCCTCTCTCCCCCGTCGGTATCGCTCTACCAGAGACGCGATAGGGCGGACGAATGGGGCCATGCATCCGAGAAAAATCAGCATAGGCCACGGCCCCAACGGCTGCCAGACTGCCCCCATGAAGCGAAGCAAAGGTTTGTACCGTATCGGCATGGACTCTCCCTGCCGCCATCGAACGTCCCTCAAGGATGTCAGTTCTCAGAAACTAGAAACGTCTCGATTCACTCATGGTCCACATCGAACTTCTGGAGACCGTCTTCCACGAGAATCCAGGGGGCCCTCGACGCAACGAAGATATGCGAATCTGGCCGACAGCCCGGATCCCCATCGACCGAACCCGCGGCAAGCCAGACCTCATCGGCATCCACAGATTCGAATCGCAGTGACGAACCACAGCAGCGACAGAAGAGACGCTGGCAACCCGGGGACGATTCGTAACGCTCGACCAGACTCTCGCCCCGCTTGTACCGGAAATCACTACGAAGGATTTCGATAAAGGTCACGAATGCGGCGCCGTGCGCCTTACGACACATCGAGCAATGGCAATGCGTCATCGAGCGGGGTTCTCCCAGAACCTCGTAGCGCACCTCATCACATAGGCAACCGCCTTCGAACATCGAATCACGCTAGCCGATCCAGCTGGCTCCCGCCGCCGCGAAAGTGATGGCATCATGGCCTCCGACTCAGAACTCTAATCGTATGCGATTTCGTATTCCGAGGCTTTGAATCTCCGGGCCCTTAGAACGTATTCGGCGGCGAAACCCGGATAGAGCGAACGATTTCCACCGTCCTGCGAGATATACCAGCTATTGCAACCGGACTGCCAGACCATATAGGGCATCCGGCGCTGAAGGCCCGCGTTATAGCTTTCCTGCACTTCCCGGCGCACATCTACATAACGGATTCCCTCCTTCCTGATCTTCTTGATGACCTCGAGGATGAATGCGATCTGCGCCTCCGTATAGACGATCACCGAGGTATGTCCCGGACCCGTATTCGGCCCCATGATGATGAACCAATTCGGAAAACCCGAAACCGAATGCCCCTTGTAGGCGGAAGCCCCGCGCGCCCAGACCCGATCGAGTTGCAGGCCCTGTCGTCCCGCAATCGGAAAGGGCGCCGCAGCGAGCCCCAATTCAAATCCAGTAGCCAGAACAAGCACATCGAGTTCGTGCAGAGCACCGTCCCGGGTTCGGATTCCCCCCGATTCGATACGCTCGATACCCTCGATCACCAGATCCACATTGTCGCGCTCGAAGGATGCCCAATAATCGTCCGAGATCAGGATGCGTTTGCAGCCGAATTGAAAATCGGGCCTGAGCTTCGCGCGCAGATCGGGATCCGAAACCTGATTATTCAAGTGCTTGAGGGAGGCCTTCTCTGCGACGGATGAAAGTCTTGGAGAATCCAGGAAGATCATCGGGCCGAAGATCTCGCTCATCCAATATTTGAAGTATCGACTCAGTTTGAGAAGGATCGGGAATCGGGCATAGAGTCGTTTCATTCGTTGGGAATAGCGGCGGTCGCGCTTGGGCACGACCCAGCCCGGAGTTCGCTGAAATACACTGAGCTTCGCGACCTCTGAAGCGATCCCCGGCACGACCTGCACCGCGCTCGCCCCGGTGCCGATGACTCCGACTCGCTTGCCGGCCAGATCCAGATCCTGATTCCAACGCGCCGTATGAAAAACAGAGCCCGCGAAGGAGTCGAGACCCGGGATATCGGGGAGGGCCGGATCCACCAGGCCGCCCACCCCGGAGACGACTACTCGTGCCCGATGAATTTCTTCGTCGCTCGTCTGGAGTTCCCAGACGCCCTCTTCCTCGCTGAAGCGAGCCGCCGTGACCTCAAGACCCAATTGAAGATGCGAGCGCAGATCCCACTTCTCGACCAGTCCCAGCAGATAGGCCTGAATCTCGTCGGAGGAGGCATAGATCCGGCTCCAGTCGGGATTCAACTCGAAAGAGAAGGAATAGACGTGGGACGGCACATCACAGGCCGCTCCGGGGTAGCGATTATCCCGCCAGGTTCCACCGATTTCATTCGCACGTTCCAGAATCCTGAAGGAATGGATTCCCGATTTCTTCAGCTGGATGGCGGTGCCAATACCGGCGAAACCGGCCCCGATGATGATGATCGGAAATTCCTCACGGGTCTCCCGGGCGGCGCGAGACTTCGAGTCCACGTCATCTGCCATCGATGATCTCCTCGCTCGAGGCTTCCGAATGAACGACCGGAAGCCTTTCATCCATTTCCCTGCCCGGCACTGCCGCGATCTTCGCCATCGAAGGCGGGGGTTTGCGATTCCGGGCTCAGGGCAAGTATTTCCGAATCACTTTTTCGTAGCCGTCGATACAATTCGAGGGCCTGAAATCCAGCGCACGTCGCCGAGCCGCCCGACCCAATTCATTCCTGAGATTTCCATCCGACAACAATTCCAGGATTTCCCGTGCGAGAATCTCGCAATCGCCCACGGGAACGAGGCGACCGATACTTCCGTCCCGGCCAAGGATTTCCGACGGACCCGTGGGACAATCGGTCGACACGCAGGGCAGACCCAGGGCGATCGCCTCCAGCAGGGAATTGGGCATGCCCTCGGAGCGCGAGGCCAGCACGTAGACATCCCCGGATTCGACTTCCTGCAGGGGATCCCCTGAATGCCCCAGAAATTCGCATTGGTCGGCGACACCGATCTCCCGGGCCAGAGCCTCCAACTCGCTTCGTTGCTGCCCCTCCCCCACCAGCCTGAGGATGGCGCCGGGGAAGACAGCACAAACCCTTGCGAAGCTGCGGATCAGCACCTTCCAACCCTTTCCCCGATGCAGCCTGCCATGCCCCACGATCCGCGGGCTCCCGGCTTGGATGAAATCGGAACGATCCCGGCCGGGAAATCGGGCCTGAATTTCCGCTACCGCCACGGGGTTGTAGATCACCGAAATCGGAGGGCTCTCGGAAGCGATGAACTCGCGCACCTGGAGTCCATTGGCTTCCGAGTTGCAGACGATTTCCTGCGCCCTGGGATAGCAGAATCGCGCAAGCACCCGAACCGCGGAGATTCGAAGGGCCCAAGTCCAGCCGAATTCCAGGGTCGGGGTCGTCACCGTGCGGATGTTGGCCCGATCGTTGATGATCATCGGCAGGCGGAGACGAGGGGGAAGCAGCAGATTCGCCACGATGCTCAAGATATTTGAATTCATCTGAAAGGAAAAGAGAATGGCGGGACGACGCACGTGCTTCAATATGCCGCGCAATCGCAATATCTGTCCGACGCCGAAATGATCCCCCTCCGAGCGCAGATAATGCAACTGCCGATCATCCCCAAGCGGCTCCCGGGGCTCGAGCTGGCTGATCTGGACCAGGTCGAGATCGAGCCGCTCACGGAGTCCGTTGGAAATGGCCCAGAAAGCCTTCTCGGCTCCGGCCACCCGATCGACCGTCCCGACGACGCCCACCAGGCTCGTCCTCTTCGCCTCAGACTGAGTTCCCCGCATCCGTCCTGCTTCCTTCACTCCCCTTCGGGCTTCATTCGAGAAAGGGGGTCAATGTCATGAGCCCCCATAGCCGGGCGTAGTTCAGCCTGGAATTCTGAAAGTCCCGGGCGACGCGCACAACCTCAGCTCTATCCAGAATGGGATGTTCGGGGAGTTCCAGGGAGATGGAACCATTCTTCAGCCAGTATTCAAAGGGCAGGGAAAAGCCGCGCTTGCGGCGATTCCAAAAGGATTCGGGCAACTCCGGCCGCACGGATTCCCTCAGTCTCAGCTTTGCGGGACCGGACATTCTGAGTTCTGGGGGCACCTTGAAGAGTTCCCGGGCCAGATGATGATCGACCAGCGGGGTCCGAACTTCCAGAGAGTGCCGCATGCTCATCACGTCGGTATCGCGCAGAAGCTGCTTCTGCATATATTGCTGGAATTCCAGAAAAGCCGTCTGCTCGTCTTCCGGCAGGCGTTCGGGTGCCAACTGTCGATCCAGATCCCGGGCGGGATCCGCGGCTTCTACCGAATCCCGATATTCCGGCGTGATCAATTTGCGCACCTCGGCTCCTGTAAAGAGGGAGCGCTTTGCATAATAGGCTCCACTCGCGGAATCCCCCGAGGCCAATGCCCGTGCCGCAACGCTGAGCCGGGGATGACGGGGGAGTTCCGCCAGACCCCGAACGACGATCGGACGCAGACTTCCGAAGCCCGGGATGCGCGCCAGCCTTCGGTAGATCCGCCGCAATTCCGGAATCTTGCGAAAATTCGCATAGCCGCCGAATAACTCGTCTCCCCCGACGCCGCTGACGGCCACCTTCAATCCCGCCTGGACGGCCGCCTGGGAGGCAAAATAGGTGTTGATTCCGTCCGCCGAGGGCTGATCCAAGCTGTGCACGGCCTCGACGAGCTGATCGCGAATCTCGTCGATTCGGATATCCACGCGATGATGATGACTTCCATAGAAGGCGGCAGCCGATTCCGCCAGGGGCCCCTCGTCGAGTTCGGCCAACTCGAATGAAAGGTTGACGGTCGAGATGGCCGCGTCGTGAACCTCGGACATCAGGCCCACGAGGCTCGCCGAATCCACCCCGCCGGATAGGAAGGAACCCACCTCGACATCGGAGATCATATGGCTGCGAACCGAATCGAGGAGCGCCCGTCGAATGCGAACCTGGGCCTCTTCTACGTCCATCTTCTCCTGAGCCTGGAAGAACTCCGCCATATCGAAATAGGCCCGGGGTTCTGAGACTCTCCCCTCCCGGACCCACATCGCGAATCCCGCCGGAAGAGCTCGAATCGAGCGGTAGAGCGTTCTCGGGGCTCCAACGCAGCCCCAATGGAGGTAGGAAGCAACCGCCTCGGGATCCACTCCGCCGCAGTCGGCGACCGTTCGAATGGCCTGGACCTCGGAAGCGAAGAAGAATTGCCCGTCCACGCTCGCATAGTAGAGGGGTTTGATGCCCAGGGGATCCCTTGCGAGGAGCGTCCTCTGCCTCTCGGAGTCATGCAGCGCGAAGGCGAACATACCCCGCAGCCGCCCGAGCAGGTCGAGACCCCACTCCCGATAACCGTGCAGCAGAACCTCGGTATCACTCGAGGATCGAAAGACGTATCCCGCCTCTTCGAGTTCCGCACGCAGGGCCTCGAAATTGTAGATCTCACCGTTGAAAACAACGTGTACGGCCTGATCCTCGCTATGCATCGGCTGATGCCCGCTCGAGGAGAGGTCGATGATGCTCAGGCGGCGGTGGCCGAGTCCAACCCGGCCCCCTTCCGCGATCCAGAGGCCCGCATCATCCGGGCCCCGGTGAATCTGCTCGTCCCGAAGCCGCAACAGAGTCGACTCTCGAACGCGCTCCCCCCCATCAAGCGTCAGGATCCCCGCGATTCCACACATGGAGACCAGTCTAGCCCGCATTCCCGCGCGGGCTTCTTCGAGCGATGCTTCCGGACTCCGGGAGGCAAAAAAACTCCATCGGGTGGATGGATGCACGGATGGAAGGAGATGATTCGGCATCATCGGAATTTCCGACGACAGCAACTTCCCGACTGGCAGTGCTAAGACTGGAAACCCCGAAAATCCGCGAAATCATCCGGGGAGACTCGTTCCGTATAGAGTTCGTTGATGCGAGCGTCGGCCCTTGCACGCCCCAACGCGATACCACAGAAGACGAGCTCGTTTTCCGGCACCCGGACGACTTCACGAATCGTGGCTCCCCAGAGCGACCAGGCTTCCTGGGGACAGCTATGCAATCCCTTTTCCCGGGCCAGCAACATGATATTTCCGAGAAAGAGACCGAGGTCGCAGAATTGCGGTCGCCCCATCTGCTTGTCGACGGTCAGGATCATCCCGACCGGTGCCCCAAAAAAGGTGAAATTCCTGCCCATCTGGGCCGCCCGGGCCGCCATATCGTCCCGGGCGATTCCGAGCAGATCGTACATCTCGCTGCCGACCCGGGCCCGGCGGCCGCGATAGGGCTCGGTCAAGTCGGGGGGGTAGATATCGTATTCGGGACCGTCGCCAAAAGGCGTCTCACTCGATTTTTTGGCAACGCATTCGACCAGTTCCCGCAACGCCTCACCCGCGAGCACGTAGAGATTCCAGGGCTGCAAATTGCCTCCGGAGGCCGCGCGACTTGCCGTGGCGACGATTTCGCGCACGTCGGCTTCCGAAATCGCATCGCTTTCGAATTCCCGCACCGATCGACGGGTTTCGATCGCCTCGCTCACACTGCCACTCGGCCCCACCACGATCTTATTCTGCAAATCATTTCCCCTTATGGGCAAGATGGTCCCCGGGGCAATCCCCGGAAATCAGGACTGGTTTGATGAGAGAACCGACGGTCGGTCCTCCAAGGACGGAATCAAGGGGATTCGCCCCACTCGATCATGTCGACAAGGGCTCGCCCTCAAGGGTAATCCGATGCATCAGGCGCTGCCGACCGTGATAGTCGTTCGCCGCATAATGCCAGGTGGAGCGATTGTCCCAGATCGCCACAGAACCCGGCTGCCATCGGAAGCGCGTCGTAAACTCCGGGCGTATGACCTGCTGATAGAGATACTCGAGCAGGGGACGCGACTCCGCCGACGACCAACCCTCGAAGCGCAGGGTGAAACCGGGATTGACGTAAAGACATTTTCGACCGGATCTGGGATGGGTAATGACCACGGGATGGAGCGCATCCTGATGGGCCCGATCGGCATTCCCGATTCGACCCGCCAGATCCCGGGGCAGGCCCGCCTGCTTCCCAAAGACGTGCCGACTCGAATGCAGGGCCCGCATTCCCGAGAGGGTTTCCCGGAGTCCCTCGGAAAGCGCGTCGTGGGCGGCGGCGGTGCTGGCGAAGAGAGTATCGCCTCCTTGATCCGGCACTTCCCTCGCGCATAAGATCGACCCCAATGCGGGGATTTCATCGTAGGAATGATCCGTATGCCAACTTCCACCCACGTTGATCTTCTGATCGGGCTCCTTTCGCACTTCGGCGATCTGGGGAAACTCCTTCACGGGGGCGAAAAAACGGTTGACCACGATCTTTCCGAGCCTCTCGGCGAACCGAATCTGGTCTTCGGGCCTCAGGGTCTGATCGCGGAAGAAGAGAACACCGTGGCATGCCAGGGCGTCCCGCAGTCGATCGAGCAACTCCTGGGAGGATTCGGACGCAAGATCGACTCCGCGAATTTCAGCCCCGAATGCCGGACTGACGGGCGTGATTTCGATTGCTTCGTTTCGACTCATCGGATCTTCCCCCATGCCCGAAGCCCGGACCCGGATTTCGATTGCAACTCTCCGCCCCGCTCTTCCATCGGGCGAATAGAACGAGCACCGCCGTGCCGGGAAGTCCCGAGCTCATGAATCTCCGGGCAACGAGTTGAGACTCCACCCCTTTTCCGGGGCGGCGCTTCCCCGACCATGCCGCTCAAGTCAAGGCTTTGGCGAGTAGAATGCGAAGCACCCGCTCCTGTGCCGATGCCGCGCGAGTTCGGCTCAATTTCTGCTCCCCCCTCAAGCGATCCCAGGCTTCGAAGGAAGAGATCAGATCCGCGACCTCCAGCAGATCCGGCGAGGCCTCTTTCAACTCCGGGAAGAAGCGAAGCAGATGACTGCGGGATTCCCGCGCGATCGTCTCATGGTCCTTCTGCAAATAGTCGGAACGCCAGCGAAGTAGATTCGCCGAGCGTTTGTAGGGCGCGATCTTTTCGTAGAAATCCGTGCGCGTTTTGACGAATCGGGCTGCGCGCTCGGCCAATCCGCCCGGCTCCGACTCGACGAGCAGAGGCGGAAGCGCCTCCGCCCGGAGCCGCTCGGCCATCGCGGAATAGAGGCTCTCCATATCCGAGAAATGACGGAAAACAGTCCGAATCCCCACGCCGGCGCGCTCGGCCACCCGCTCGGCGGTGGGCCGCAGATCACCCTGGCCGACCAACTCCAAGATGGCGGTGACGATGGCCTCGCGACTGCGCTCGGATCGTCGCAGGCGGCCGTCGGATGCAAGTTCCGACGCGGAATCAGAAACGTCGCTCATGGCAGTATTTTGGCATAGACCCTGCTGACATTCGAGGGATTGGATTTCCGCGGGCCGAGACCGAGCCCCTGGGGCCTTTCGGGCGCAGATTCGCAGGCGGAGGTGCGGCGGGGTTTCGGGAGCGGGGATGCCGGGGCTTGCAACACCAGGGGGGGGCCGGGGGCTCGATTCCATGGCGCGGCGGGACGAGCGGCTGAAGGACCCGCATCCCGACTCCCATATCGGTCGCAAGAATCCGGATCTCTTGCCTTCTCTCGAGCGCCGGATTCAGGGCTTCCGAAATCCGATTCGAATGCCGGCGACGTCCACGCCGGCCTCGGATACCTCCAGCCCCAGGCTCATCGCGCGTTCGAATACGCCTTGGGGCTCGGAGTGGGTCAGGAGAAATTCGGAGAAGATCGGATCCCCGTCCGAAGCCTGCCGAAAATACATTTCCGATCCGTCCATGGGAATCCGCTGCGGATCCTCGGATGCCGGGGGCCGATCCAGAACCGCGGACCAACGCTCGGATAGAATCCGGGGCTCGGGAGACTCGATGACGGCCCCCGCGAGGGCCACGATGCCATTGTCTCGACGGCAGGACTTCCAATCCGGCCCCGCCCAATCCCAGCGGCTATCCGGGCGCAGAAAGTCATCCCCATCCTCCATGGAGTCCACGGAAACGATGGCACCGGGCAGACTTCGCGGATGGAAATGGGTGGCGCAAATGCCCTTCTCATCCGTCTGCCAGACCGTCTGAGCCCCCTGGGCCAGGGCGTGCTCCCGCGCGGCCAGACCATCCGCACATTGAAAGAGCAGCATATAGCCACCCGCCCCCCGCCTGGCGAGATGTCGCGAGGCGGCCGCATCCTCGCGAACGGGCGCCACGACCTCGAGAAAGTCCGAGCCGAGGGGAAGCAACGCATTCTCCAGCCCGAAGAATACGATTCCCGGATCCCGGAAGCAGACTTCGGTCGCGAGCAGTTCTGCGAGCACTTCGACCGTGGCTTCGAGTTTCTCCGCCACCAGGCAGACTTGGCGCAATCTCATGGCCCATCCCTTCCCATCACCCGTCCCGTCGCTTCCGGACGCCTGTCATCCAGAGGATACCAGGCAACGCAAGCGGCCCCAGAGCCGACCCCCGATCCTATTGACACTGGGTCTGCCAATTTGTGATACTGGGTGCTGCGCTTCCAGAACTCGGCCCGAAACGTCGACACTGGAGATGCACGTCGCGACGAAGTCAGCCGGAAAACCCCAACCAGCGAGGAGCCCCGCGATGAACGCGATCGACCAGATCTACGGCGCCGAACTCTCGCCCTACTCGGTCAAGGTGCGCTCCTACTACCGCTACAAGGGAATTCCCCATCGCTGGCTCCTGCGCAATTCGGCGAATATGGCCGACTATCAGAAATACGCGAAGATCCCGATCATTCCGCTGGTGGTGACCTCGGATTCCCGGGCGATCCAGGATTCCACCCCCATCCTGGAAACCCTCGAGGCGGAGAACCCCGAGCCCAGCATCCATCCCGAGGATCCCGTCACCGCCTTCGTCTCCTGCCTGCTGGAGGAATTCGGCGATGAGTGGGGGAATAAGTGGATGTTCCATCTGCGCTGGGCCCGGGAGGTCGACCAGATCGCCAGCGCCGGGCGTATCGCGGCCACCTCCCTGGCAGGGGGCGACGAGCAGCAACTCGACGAGATGGCCAAGACCGTTCGTGAACGCATGCTGGACCGCGTCTGGTTCGTCGGATCGAATGCGCGGACCGGCCCCCAGATCGAGCAATCCTTTCGCGACGGCGTGGCCCAACTCGAAGTCCATCTCTCGGAGCGCCCCTATCTCTTTGGGGGACGCCCCGCCTTTGGCGATTTTGGGCTCTGGGGCCAACTCTTCAACGCCTGGACGGATCCCACGGCCGGCGCCCTGATCGAGGGAAATGCCCCGAACCTCCTGGCCTGGGTAGAGCGCATGACCTGGCCCCGAATCGAAGGGGATTTCGAAAACTGGGCGAGCCTCGCCCCGAGCCTGATGCCTTTCCTGGCGAGCCAGGTCGGCGGGCTCTTCATGCCCTGGACTCTCGCGAATGCCCGGGCGGTCGCCGAGGGAAGCGAGGAATTCAGCGTCGAACTCTCCACGGGAAGTTGGACCCAGAAACCCCAGAAATACCATGCAAAGTCCCTGGCGGCCCTGCGCGAAAAATACGCGGCCAGCCAGGGCGGGGAGGCGCTCGATCGCGTACTCCAGGAGGCCGGCTGCCTGGCGGGCATGAGCGCCTGAAAGAGAATTTTCGCGGGGCGAACCGGATTCTGGCAGAAAGCCGGAAAAGGAGCCCCGAAACAACCGCCAAAAGAATGCATCAGAAGAGGAGACGCCCTTGATCGACCTCTACACCTCGCCGACCCCCAATGGCTGGAAGGCCTCGGTCACCCTGGAAGAACTCGAAATACCCTATGAGGTCCACCCCATCGACCTCTCGAAGAATGTCCAGAAGGAGGAGTGGTTCCTCGCCCTCAATCCGAATGGGCGCATCCCCGTCATCGTCGATCGCGAAGAGGATGATTTCGCGGTCTTCGAGACCGGTGCCATCATGGTCTACCTGGCGGAAAAGAGTGGTCGCCTGCTACCCGGCGACGCGAGGGGACGCTCCCTCGTCATGCAATGGCTGATGTTCCAGATGGGAGGCATCGGGCCGATGATGGGCCAGGCCAATGTCTTCTTCCGTTACTTCCCGGAGAAGATTCAGGCGGCCATCGATCGCTACCAGAATGAATCCCGCCGACTCTTCGAAGTTCTCGACCGTCGCCTGGGGGAGAGCGAATGGCTGGCGGACGATTATTCGATCGCCGACATCGCGAATTGGTGTTGGGTGCGAACCTATAAATGGTCGGGGGTTCCGGTGGAGGGCCTGCCCCATCTGCGACGCTGGCTGGATGCCATGAAGGAAAGGCCGGGCTGCCGGAAGGGAATCGAAGTACCGATTCGATTGCCCAATATGGCCGAGGATGAAAAGGCCGCGGCCGAGTTTGCCAAGAACGCGCAAAAATCATTGCAAACCTGAGCGGAGGAGAACCATCATGAAACTTGGAATCGGCGCCGTTGGTTTCGGCCCGCAAGCAAAAATCAATCTCGATATGATCCAGCGAGCCGAGGAACTCGGCTTTGATTCCGCCTGGACCGCCGAAGCCTACGGGAACGATGCCGTCACTACGGCGACCTGGGTTCTCGCGAATACGACCACCCTGAAGGTCGGCACCTCCATCATGCAGATGCCCGCCCGACAGCCCGCGATGACGGCCATGACGGCCATGACCCTCGACCACCTTTCGGGGGGTCGCTTCATCCTGGGCCTGGGCCCATCGGGCCCCCAGGTCTCCGAGGGATGGTACGGCGTTCCCTATGGCAAGCCCCTGACGCGAACCCGGGAATACATCCAGATCATCCGCGATATCTGGGCCCGGGAGAAGCCCCTGGAATTCCAGGGCGAGCACTACTCGATCCCGGTTTCGGGCGCCGGAACGACGGGATTGGGCAAGCCCCTCAAGAGCATTCTCCACGGCAACCCAGAGATTCCGATCTACACGGCGTCCATCAGCCCCAACGGCCTGCGCTGCTCCGCGGAAGTCGCCGACGGCGTCTTTCCCATGATGCTGAACCCCGAGAACTTCGACAGCGCCTACCTCCCCTATCTCGAAGAGGGTTTCGCGCGTGCGGGGGGCGGCAAGGGCCTCGAGAATTTTGCCGTGGTGCCGGGTGTCACGGTGATCATCAGCGACAATCTCGAAGAGGTCCGGATGCCCGTCAAGGGTCATCTCGCGCTCTACATCGGCGGAATGGGAGCGCGGGGCAAGAATTTCTACAACGACCTGGCCAAGCGACTCGGCTATGAGGAAGCCGCCGTCAAGATCCAGGATCTCTTCCTCGACGGCAAGAAGAGCGAGGCCGCCCTGGCGGTACCCGACGAACTCGTCGATGCCTGCCACCTGGTGGGACCCGCGGACCGCATCCGCGAAAGGCTACAGGCCTGGAAGGATGCGGGAATCAAGAATTGGATCCACACGATGAACGTTGGGGCCATGCAGCCCGAAGCCCTCGAACTGCTGGCCGAGGAATTGCTCTAGCACACTCCCGAGCGGGAGGGCCGGTGAAACCGGCGAAAAAGGAATGCCATGGCCTCCACTTTTTCGGGCTCGGGATCTCAACCCCGGGCCGAAAGAGTGGAGGCCATGGCGCCGTCCCGCTTCTAATAGCCTCCGAGTCGGGCGAAGCGATCCCGATGCCAGCCGGAGTTTCCGAGCATGGCCTGGGTGACCCGGGCGCGCTTCAAGAAGAGGCCGATATCCTCCTCATCCGTCACCCCGATGCCTCCGAACATCTGAACCGCCTCGTTGCCCACCTGGAAGATCGTGTCGTTGCAGCGCGCCTTCGCGCAGCTGACGACGGCGGAAGCCTGGGGGGAGTCCGCGTCGATCGTCGTGAGCGCATCCAGCACGATGGAACGCGACAATTCTATCTCGACAAACATTTCAGCCGCCCGATGCTTCAGGGCCTGGAAGGATCCGATCAATACCCCGAACTGCTCTCGGGTCTTCAGATATTCCAGCGTTCGATCGAAGGCTTCACTGAGCACGCCCAGCATCTCGGCGCTCAGCAGGGCAGTGGCGCGATCGAGAACGGGCTCCAGGACGTCCGCACCGGCATCGACCTGGCCGAGTAGCGCCGAGCCCTCCACTTCGACGGATTTGAATTCGACGCTGGCCGCATTGCGGCCATCCACCATCAACGTCCGGGTCACTTCGAGACCCGGACTATCGGCGTCGACGATCAGCAGCGTGAGTCCCTCTCTGTCGCCGGCGGCACCGGCGGTTCGAGTCACCACGACCAGTTGATCGGCCACATGTCCGTCGAGAACAAAGCCCTTCTTGCCCTCGATCCGATAGCCGCCACCCTCCAGCCTTTCGGCGCGGGTCTGCACGGCGAGGGGATCGTGATGTGGGCCCTCCTGATGGGCCAGCGCCAGCAGGCGATCCCCCGAAGCCACGGCCGTCAGGATCTCCTTGCGCTGGGTCTCGTTGCCTCCCTCGAGAACGCAACCCCCGGCCAATGCCACGGTTGAGAGCAACGGATGGGGGGCCAGCGTGCGACCGCATTCCTCGAATAGCTGGCCGAGTTCGAGATAACCGAGATCCATGCCCCCGAATTCCTCGGGATAGACGACTCCCGCCCAGCCCAACTCCGCCATCTCCTTCCAGAGCGCGGAATCGAAACCCGTGGCGTCGACTTCATCGCGCAATCGCCGAAGCTCCGCGACGGGGCTCTTTTCCTGAATGAATTCCCGGGCCGTCTGCTTGAGGAGCTCCTGCTCCTCGTTCAATATCAATGCCATGATGATCCTCTTCTCAGTCGGGAAGCCCGAGCACGCGCTTCGCGATGATATTCAGTTGCACCTCCGAGGTACCTCCCTCGATCGAATTGCCGAATGCCCGCAGCCAATCCCGGGTTTCGGACAACTCCTCTTCGCTGAAGCCCTCACCCTCCCAGCCCAAGGCCTGTCCCCCCATTGCGGAGACCAGCAATTCGTGGCGGCGCTTATTCATTTCCGTGCCGTAGAGCTTGAAGATCGATGAAGTCGGACCGGGAGGAACCCCCACCCGCGCTTCCTCGGCGGCGCGCCGAGTGGTGGCGCCGAAAGAGCGCTGATCCATCTGCAGTTGGGCCAGGCGATCCCGGACAATCGGATCCGCGATGCACCCATCGACCTCACCGCAATACTCTCGGATGATCTCGGGCATTCCGCGTTGGCTGCCGGCCCCGAGCCCCAATCCCATGCCCCCGATCATCGAGCGTTCGTGTTGGAGCAGGCGTTTGGCGATCGTCCAGCCACCATTCAGGGGTCCTACGAGTTGATCCTTCGGAACCTTCACGTCCTGGAAGAAGGTCTGGCAAAAGGGCGAAGAGCCACTGATCAGCTTGATCAGCGATACCGAAACCCCGGGGCTCGCCATATCGAAGAGCAGGAAGCTGATGCCGTCATGCTTGGGGACCTGCGTATCCGTGCGCACCAGGCAGAAGATCCAATCCGCCTTATCCGCATAGCTGGTCCAGATCTTCTGGCCGTTGACGAGGTAGTGATCCCCCTGATCCTCGGCGCGGGTCTGGAGACTCGCGAGATCGGATCCGGAACCGGGCTCGCTATAGCCCTGGCACCACCAGATCCGGCCGCGAACGATGTCCGGAATGATCCGTCGCTTCTGTTCATCGGTGGCGAACTCGAGTACCACGGGCCCCAGCATCGAAATTCCGAAACTCGTCAGCGGCGGCCTGGCCCGAATCCGGTGCATCTCCTCCTGGAGAACCTTGACCTCGGCCTTGCTCAGGCCACCACCACCGTATTCCGCCGGCCAGCTGGGACAGGTCCAACCCTTTTCCCCCATCCGATCCAGCCAGATCTTCTTATCATCCGTCCTTCCTTCCGCCGAGCGCCCCCCCCATTCGATCTCATCGGGGGATTCCACGGGCTCGCGCATGGAGGCCGGGCAGTTGGCCTCGAGCCAGCTGCGGGTTTCTTCTCGAAAAGTCTCGAGATCGGACATATCGCTCTCCTCCTTGGAATACTTTCAGGCACATCTTCTCATGGGAAATTTCGCCCGAAGCCGCTCGGGAATGGCTGCCGGCATTCGGACGCTCGAGCCCCTGCGCGAATCCGGAAGCGAGCCTCAAGAGGATCCGATCGGAAAATTCCGCTTTCCCGCGATCCGGAATAAAATACATTGGCATACCATGTGCCAATATGCCAATCGCGCTAAGCTGAGGGGTCCGACACCCTCGATGCGACATCTGATCCCGGAGGAAAGCGAAGTGGACTTCGAACTGAATGAGAAGACGCAATTTCTGCAGAAGAAGCTGCAGGATTTCATGGACGAGCACGTCTATCCCATCGAGGCGGCCTATTACGAAGAACACGCCGCGCAGGAGGATCGCTGGCAGACTCCGAAGATCATGGAGGAACTGAAGGCGAAGGCCAGGGAAGCCGGCCTCTGGAACCTCTTCCTCCCCGATAGCGAACGCGGTGGTGGTCTCACCAATCTCGAATACGCACCCCTCTGCGAAGTCATGGGTCGCGTGGGCTTCGCGGCGGAAGTCTTCAATTGCTCCGCACCCGACACCGGCAATATGGAGGTGATCGAGCGCTACGGCACCGATGAGCATCGCAAGGAATGGCTGGAGCCCCTGCTCGATGGACGCATCCGCTCGGCCTTCGCCATGACGGAGCCCGCCGTAGCCTCCTCGGATGCCACCAATATTTCGACCGAGATCCGCCGGGATGGGGATGAGTACGTGATCAACGGCCGCAAGTGGTGGACCTCCGGGATCTGTGATCCCCGTTGCGAGATCCTGGTCCTGATGGGCAAGACTCGCTTCGACGGACCCATCCACGAACAGCAGAGCCAGATCCTGGTTCCGCGTTACGCCCCGGGCGTGACCGTCGTGCGACCCCTGCCCGTCTTCGGTTTCGACGGCGCCCCCCACGGCCATGGTGAGGTCCTCTTCGAGGACGTGCGAGTGCCGGCCAGCAACATCCTGCTCGGCGAGGGCCGCGGTTTCGAGATCGCCCAGGGGCGGCTGGGCCCGGGGCGCATCCACCACTGCATGCGGGTCATCGGCGTGGCGGAGCGAACCCTCGAAAAGATGTGCGATCGACTGATGAGTCGAGTCGCTTTCGGAAAGAAGATCTACGAGCACTCGGTCTGGGAGGAACGCATCGCCAATGCCAGAATCGAGATCGAATGCGCGAGACTGCTCACCCTGAAGGCCGCGCATATGATGGACACCGTGGGCAATAAGGTGGCCCGGGCCGAGATCGCCATGATCAAGGTCAAGGCCCCCGTGATTGCCCTGCAGATCATCGACGACGCCATCCAGGCCCACGGCGGTGGCGGTGTCACCTCTGACTTCGGGCTGGCCAGCACCTACGCGAATATGCGCACGCTGCGCCTGGCCGATGGCCCCGACGAAGTGCATCGGCGCACGGTCGCGCGCCTCGAGTTGAAGCGCCAAAGCCAGCGCTCGGGCATCGCGCGCTAATCCGCATAGACCCGATCGAAAAGAGACCCGATCGAAAAGAGACCCGCTCGAAAAGAGGCGCGTGACCCGAAGGGGCACGCGCCTCTTTTCGAATGCGAGACGGCCGACGGGGAGAGGTCATCCTCGTCGCGGCGGCGACCCGACGTCGTCCCGAACCCGAAGCCAAAGCGAGGTGAGCCGGAGCCGGTTCGGATCAGGCGAGACGATGCGAGGTGGGGAACGGGAATTTCGAGTGGCGCGGCAGCAGGCTATGCGGCCACGGGGCCGACGATCGGATTCGGTTCCGCCGCCTTGAGGAAGAAGCCGGCTGGCAGACCCGATCCGCGCTCCGGCCCTCAAGCGCTGAATCCGCTCGCCCGATAGCGAATGCGCGGCCCGGGTGATGAGGGGGCGGCCGTGATCTCGCCGATGATGGCGGCCTCGTCGTCGCCGGCCTCGTGGAGAGAGCCCAGCAGGGACTCGGCCCGGGGGCCGGGGACGCCCATCAGCAACCCCCCGGAGGTCTGGGGATCGAAGAGCAGGGCCCACTCCGCATCCGACTCGGCTGGACCCGAGCGGGCTGCGATCTCCCGAGACAGAGAGGCGTTCTGATCGTGGTAAGTGCTCCGCAGGCCCCGCGCCGCCAGGTCCAGAGCGCCCGGCAAAAATCCCAGGGATGCGCCGTTGATCTGCGCCCCCACATCGCTGGCTTCCAGCATCTCGTGCAGATGTCCCGCCAGCCCGAAACCACTCACATCCGTGCAGGCACTGGCTTCGAATTCCACGGCCAGGCGCGCGGCCTCGGCATTGGGCCGGATCAGGCTCCGAGTCAACGCCTCGATCCAGCGCGCCGGCGCCAATCCCCGCGCGTCGGCGGCCAGCAGCAGGCCCGTTCCCAGGGGCTTCGTGAGGATCAAGCGGTCGCCCTCGACGAGGCCATCGAGCCCCAGCAACCGCCCCCCTGCCCCGGGAGTCCCGGTCAGGGAAAGGCCTACGAATAACTCACTTCCCATCGTACTATGCCCGCCCACCAGCGAAATGCCCAGGGGATCGAGGGCCGCGCGTACGCCCGCCAGAACCTGGTAAAGGGTTTCGGCTTCCCGCCTCGGATCCCGTTCGGGAACAGTCACCAGGGCCAGGGCATGCCGCGGACGGCCTCCCTTGGCGTAGACGTCGCTGGCCGCATTGACGGCCGCCACTCGCCCGACCAGCCAGGGATCGTCCGCGAAGGCCCGAAAAGCATCCAGGGTCGCGAGTACGACTTCCCCTTTCGGGAGCGCAAAGGCCGCCGCGTCATCCGCTTCGGCGAGACCCAACTGCACACTGGAGTCCTCTGGTGCGGGATCCAGCCGTGCCAGCGCCGCTCGCAGGGGCGAGGGACCCACCTTCGCCGCACAGCCCCCGCACTCCATCTCCTCTTCGTCCATCGCAGCGGGGGAGGGAAAATCCCTGGCGGGGCGACCGCCGGCATCCAATACCTGGAAGCCGCGCATGAAGCGCCGATCGATATAATCCTTGAGTCGCCAGACCCAGCGGCCCTCGATGGCCCGTCCCCACTTGCCCCCGATGGCCCGATGATCGCCGAGGTTGAGGAGCGCGAGAAAATCCCGCTGCGGCCGGTAGACGCCGACTGCCCGCCCCCGAATGCGCGCGCGCAGATTCGCGTCCAGGGCAGGACCCGCCCGAACCGCGTAGACGCCCGCCCGGGGCACCCAGGGATGATCGATCAGGCGCGCGCAATCACCCGCGGCGAAGAGATCGTCATATCCCTCCACCTGCAGGGTCGAACGCACGCGTAGGAAGCCCCGATCGTCGCAGGGAAGAGAACTCGCGGCGAGAAAGTCATGCGCGGCCGGACCCGTGGCCCAGAGGGCCAGATCGCAGGCGAGGGAAGAAGATTCGCCGCGGCCCCCCTCCAGCCGAAGCGCGTCCTTCTCGGCCGCGACGACGCGCAGGCCGCGATGCAGGGCGATGCCCCGGCGCGCCATGGCGGCCTCGACCCTCGGAGCCAGGGCCCGATGCCCGCCCTTGAGGATCGAATCCTCCGCTGTGATGACGGCGACCTCGCTCGGCCGGCCCAGGGTCCGCAAGCGGGCTTCGATACAGAAGGCAAGTTCGACACCCGCGGCTCCCGCGCCGACCACGACGACACGCAGGGCGGGGCTGGATTCCGAAGCCACCGCCTGCAAACGGGCCTCCAACTCCTCGACGAAGCGCCCGATGGGACGGGTCGCCAGGCCGTGCTCCGAGAGTCCGGGCACCTCGAGATCGCGCACCGTCGAACCCACATTCACACTCGCCACGTCGTAGGGAATCGGCGGCCGACCCTCCAGGATCACGCTTCGGGCCTGGGCATCGATGGCCCGGACCCGCGCATGGATGCAGCGGGCACCCGCGCGACGCGCCAGGGGCAGCACGTCGATGATGGGTTCATGGCAAGCGTAGTTCCCGGCCACCAACCCCGGCACCATGCCCGAGTAGACCGCCTCGTGACGATCGACCACGACGCTGAGGCGAACCCCCGGCATCGGCTCCATCATCCAACGCCGCAGAACCTGAACGTGGGCATGGCCCCCGCCGACGAGCAGGAGATCCGTTTCAAAGGCGGAAGCGTCCGCTGCTACGACTCCCCTCGCTTTCATCGCAATCGCCCCGTGAACCAGCGCATCGCCGAATCGTCGCATATAGCAGCAGCCGAACCCACCCTGTACCCTAGATCCCCTCCAGGAGGCTCCCACTGAGTTCATTGATCGGCGACCTGTTGCAGATCCAGACCGAGGACGGCTGGATCAGCGAAGATCGGCTCCACGCGCTGGCCCTCGAGAAGCGGATCCCTCTTCATCGACTCGAGAGCTTGACGAGTTTCTACACCCACTTTCGCCGCGAACCCCCCGAGCCCGTGCGGATCGACGTCTGCCGCGACCTCGCCTGTGCGCTCGCGGGGGCGAACCAGGCCGGACAAGCGCTTCGCCAGAGGCTCGGCCAACAGCCGGGTGTCGAGATCCGCGAGGTCTCCTGCCTGGGGCGCTGTGACCGCGCTCCGGCGGCCGTCCGGGGCGAAAGGAACTTCTGTATTTCCGATCCCGAAAAAGTATTGAGCGCGAGCGACGGCGACCCGGGGGAGGCCCGCGATGAAATCCCGAAGACGTCCGGGAAGACCTGGGCCGAGGCGACCGTCTACGCGCGGACCGCCGACCACTACTCGACCCTGAAGGCTGCTCTCGCGGATCGGCCCGAACGCCTGCCCGAAATCCTCGACGCCTCTGGGCTGCGGGGCATGGGGGGCGCCGCCTTTCCCACCGGGCGCAAATGGTCGGGGGTGGCCGCGACCCCCGCCGAGGAACGCCACGTAATCGCGAATGCGGATGAGAGCGAACCCGGAAGTTTCAAGGATCGCGAAATCCTGCTGCATCTCCCCCATCTCCTGATCGAGGGAATGGCCCTGGCGGGCTACGCGGTGGGGGCTCGACGGGGCACGCTCTTCATCCGCCGCGAATACGCGGCCGAGTGCCGCGCCGTGGAGGCGGCCCTCTCCGAGGCCCGCAGCGCCGGGGCCCTGGGCAGGGGAATTTTCGGCAGTTCCTTCGACTTCGAAATTGAAGTCTTTGTCTCTCCCGGCGGCTACATCCTGGGAGAGGAAACGGCGCTGCTCGAATGCCTCGAGGACCGTCGCGGCGAACCCCGCAGCAAACCCCCCTTTCCCAGCACCTCGGGACTCCTCGGGCGCCCCACCCTGATCAACAACGTCGAGACCCTCACCCACGCGACCGCCATCCTCCACCACGGAGCTGATTGGTGGCATGAGCGCGGCCTGCCGGGTTTCAGCGGCCATAAATTCCTCAGTGTCAGTGGCGATGTCGCCGCAGCCGGCGTCCACCTGCTTCCCTTCGGGACCCCGCTGCGCGAACTTCTCGAACTCTGCGGGGGCATGCGGGATGGTGGTGAGCCGATCGCCCTGGCACCCGGCGGAGCCTCGAGCCGCTTTCTTCCCGCGAGCGCCCTGGACCTGCCCATCGATTTCCAGAGCCTCTCCGATGCGGGTTCGATGCTCGGTTCCGGGGCGGTCGTCTTCATCTCCGAGCAGAGAAACCTGCTGGAGGTGGGCCTCAACCTGACGCGCTTCTTCCGCAACGAATCCTGTGGCAAATGCGTGCCCTGCCGGATCGGCACCGAGAAGGCCGTCGAATGGCTCGAAGCCGAGGGGGAAGTGAGCCCGGAGACCCGGGAACGCCTGGAGGAATTGCATGCGCTGCTCGCGCGCACGAGTCTATGCGGGCTGGGGCAGGTCGCCCTCGAGAGCCTGCTCTCCCTGGCGAAGCTCTTTCCCGAGCGCATGCGCGGGGATTGAGGCGTGGACGCAACCGGCATCGTACTCTGCGGCGGCCATTCCTCCCGTATGGGGCGCGCCAAGGCCTGGCTGCCCTGGCGTGGAAATCCGCTGCTGAGTCACGTCGTCGAGATCCTCTGCGAGGTACTCGATGAGGTCCTGGTGGTGGCGGCCCCGGATCAGGAAATTCCCGAGGTGGGGGTCCGCGTAGTCGAAGACCGCGAGCCGGGACTCGGGCCCCTGGCGGGAATTCGCGAGGGCCTGGCCGCTGCGAGTACCACCCTTGCCTTCGTAACCGCCGTCGATGCCCCCCTGCTCACCCCCGCCTTCGTCTCGGCCATGCTGGCCCGACGCCGCAGCGCGGCGATCTCGGTCGACGGCTACCTGCAGACCCTGGCCGCCGTCTATCCCACTTCCGCCGCGGAACGGGCCGAGGCCCTGCTCGCCGCGGGGCGCAGGCGCCCGCGAGACCTGCTCGAATCCATCACTTTCGAGAGCCTGGCCCCGGATAGCTTGCCCGACCCCCAGGCCATCCGGGGTTTCAATACCCCCGACGAATACCTGGCGGCCGTACGCGGCGAGGAACCCGGAGCCACGGCAAAGCTGGAGTTCATGGGTGCCGCCCGCCTGGCCGTGGGTCGGCGAGACTTCGAAGTTCCGGTCGGCACGCTGGCCGAACTCCTCTCAGAGATTCCGAGCGAAAAACCCCTGCTCGAAGGCGATCGCATCGCGCGCCCCTTCATCGCTTCCCTCGAGGGCCGCAGCTTCGTCCGGGATGCCCGAATCCCGATCGGAATGGGGGAGCAGGTCATCCTCCTCGACGCCTCGGCGGGGGGCTAGACGTGGACTCTCTCATCAAAGATCCGGGCAGGAAAACTCCCCCTCCCCAAAAGGCCGTGGGAGGATTCCATGGCCGCTACCTGCGCGTCGATCTCGAGAGCGGGCGACAGCGGGCCCTTCCCCTGCCCGAATCCGTGCTGCGAAGACATCTCGGAGGCATCGGATTGGGCGCCTGGCTTCTCTACCGGGAGGCGCCCCCCGGCGTGGAGCCCCTCTCCCCCGGCGCGCCCCTGATCTTCGCCTTCTCTCCCCTCGCGGGCACAGCGCTCACGACCTCGGCCAAATTCGCGATCGTCGGGCGCTCACCCCTGACCGGATATATCAGCGACGGCCTTTCGAGCTCGCATTTCGCCATCGCGGGCAAGGCGCTGGGATTCGACGCCCTGGTCTTCATCGGCCGGGCCGCCCGGCCCTCGATCTGGCATTCGGGCCGACTCCTCGCCACGGATCTCTGGGGAGCCAGCACGACGGAGACCCGGCGCGCCCTGGAATCCCGGGGACGTGTCGCCTGTATCGGGCCCGCGGGCGAGAACGGCGTGCGCTTCGCATCGATCTCGAATGATGGCCGACACGCCGGCAGGGGGGGGCTGGGAGCCGTGATGGGTTCCAAGCTCCTGAAGGCGATCGTCCTGGACGGAGAAAGCACCACCCCCGTGGCCGATCCCGAAGAAGTGGCACGACTCGCCCGGGACCTGGCCCAGCGATCCCGGGGCGACGCAACCGCCAAATACCGCGAATTGGGCACCACGGCCAATCTGAATACCTTCAATCGCCTGGCCATTTTGCCCACGCGAAATTTCCAGCAGAGTCGATTCGAGGGGGCCGAACGCCTGGGGGGGGAAGCCGGGAGTTCCCTTCTGCGCACCGAGCGCCGCGCCTGCGCGAGTTGCACGATCGGCTGTGAACACCGCTATCGATCGTCCGAGAAGAACCCGCGCCAAAATGACATCCCGGGGGCGGCGACGACCGGGAGCGGAATCCGAATCGAGTACGAGAGCCTCTTCGCCCTCGGTCCCCTCTGTGGCATCGACGATCCCGAGCGCGTACTGGCGGCGGCGCAGCGCTGTGACGAACTCGGACTCGATACGATCTCCTGCGGGGCCACGATCGCCTTCGCGATGGAATGCGGCGAACGGGGCTGGCTCGCAGAGGGCCCCGACTTCGGCGACGCGGAGGCCCTGCTCGGGCTGATCGAAGAGATCGCCGAGCGCCGCGGCCTGGGCGACCTGCTGGCCGAGGGCTCGCGCAGGGCCGCCCAGCGTATCGGTCATGACGCCCCGCGCATAGCCCCCCACGTCAAGGGCCTGGAGTTGCCGGGTTATGAACCCAGGGCCATGCAGGCCATGGCCCTGGGGCTGGCGGTATCCACTCGGGGAGCAGATCACAACAAGAGCGGCGCCTACGAGGCCGATTTTTCCGAATTCGTGGACCGACGGCGCGGGAATGCAACCTCCGTCCGATTGGCCATCGAGAGCGAGGACCGCGCCGCATTATTGGATTCCCTGATCCTCTGCAAATTCCTGAGGGGCGCCTTCGACGACCTCTACCGGGATACCGCCGCCCTGCTGGCCGCGGTCACCGGCTGGCAGATCGGGGGCGACGAATTGCGAGAGATCGCTCGCCGCAATATTGCACTGCGCAAGGCCTACAACATTCGCGAAGGCTGGAAATCCGAGGAAGATGCCCTGCCCCCTCGTTTCCACGAAGCTCCCCTGGAACTCGGCCCCTCCCGGGGTGCGCGACTCCCCCGAGAACGCCTGAACGAGATGATTCGCCTCTACAACCGCTTCCGGGGTTGGACGGATGCGGGTTACCTTCCCGGAGATCTGTTGCGGGAACTCGAACTCGGCGAAGAATATGGAGACCCGACGTGATCGAACTCGAGATCGACGGCCGCAGGATTCAAGTGGAGCCGGGCAAGACGCTTCTCGATGCGGCTCGCGACCACGGCATCGAGATTCCCACGCTCTGCCACGAGCCCGCACTGAAACCCGTCGGCGTCTGCCGGATGTGCAGTGTCGACGTCGGCGAGCGCACCCTGGCCGCCGCCTGCGTGCGCCTCTGCGAGCAGGGCATGGAGGTTCGCACCCGAACCCCGGAAATCGAAAGACACCGCCGCGCCCTGCTCGACCTCCTGATGGTCGATCAGCCCACGCGAATGGACGATGCGAAAGAGTCGACCGTCGGTGAAAATACCCTCTTCTCCCTGGCCTCCGAATGCGGAGCCGAAGGCGGAGGCTGGCCGCGGGGGGATTCGCGCCCCAGGGATCAGAGTTCTCCCGTGATTGCAGTCGATCACGGAGCCTGCATTCTCTGCGACCGCTGCATTCGCGCCTGCAACGAGATCCAGGGCAACGAAGTCATCGGCCGTACGGGCAAGGGGCTCACGAGCAGGATCGCCTTCGACCTCGATCGCCCGATGGGCGAAAGCAGTTGTGTCTCATGCGGAGAGTGCGCGGCCACCTGTCCCACCGGGGCCCTGGTCGACCGGGCCGTTTCCGAGCCCCTGCGACCCCGATCCGAAACCGAGCCGGTGGCGAGCGTCTGCCCCTATTGCGGCGTCGGCTGCGCGATCACCTACCACGTGGATCGCAAGGCGAATGCCATCGTGCAGGCCGAGGGACGCGAGAGTCCGGGCAATCGGGGCCGACTCTGCGTCAAGGGGCGCTATGGCTGGGATTACGCCCAACATGCCCAGAGGCTCGGGCGGCCCCTGATCCGCCGGGAGGACGCCTACCCGAAATCGGCCCTCTCCCGGGAAGTTCGGGGAGAATCCGAGGGTCGCCGCAAGGCCGGCGGATTGGTGGATTACGACGAGGTGATGCCGGCCTTTCGCGAGGCATCCTGGGAAGAGGCCCTCGACCGTGTCGCGAAGGGGCTGACGCGGATTCGCGACGAATCGGGCCCCGACGCCCTGGCGGGATTCGGCAGCGCCAAATGTTCCAACGAAGAGGCCTACCTCTTCCAGAAGTGGATCCGCGCCGGCTGGGGGACCCATAACGTCGACCATTGCACCCGTCTCTGTCATGCCTCGAGCGTGGTGGCCCTGATGCAGGGGATTGGGAGCGGCGCGGTCACGACCACCTTCGGCGACGCCCTCAATGCCGGAGCGCTGCTGGTGGCGGGCTCCAATACCACCGCCAATCATCCCGTGGCGGCGACCTTCTTCAAGCAGGCGCAGCAGCAGGGCACGAAGCTGATCGTCGTCGACCCACGCCGGGGAGAGTTGGCGACCCGTGCCGACTACTATTGCCGTATCAAGCCGGGAAGCGATGTGGCCTTCTACAACGCGATGATGCATACCATCATCGAAGAGGATTGGATCGACCACGACTACGTGGCCCGCCATACGGAGAATTTCGAAGCCCTGAAGGAGGCCGTAACTCCCTATTCCCCGGAAAGAAGCGCCGGACTCTGCGGCATCGAGGCCGATAGGATCCGTGAAGTGGCACGCACCTTCGCCCAGGCGAAGGGGGCGATCCTCTATTGGGGAATGGGAATCTCCCAACACGTCTACGGCACCAACAACGCCCGCTGCCTGATCGCCCTGGCCCTGATGACGGGAAATGTCGGCAGACCCGGCAGTGGCCTGCATCCCCTGCGCGGCCAGAACAACGTGCAGGGGGCGAGCGATGCCGGGCTGATCCCCATGTTCTACCCCGACTACCAATCCGTCGAAGATCCGAAGATCCGAGAGAAATTTGAAAGTGCCTGGGGGAAAGCGCTCTCTCCCAGGCGGGGCCTCACCGTGGTCGAAATCATGGGGGCCGCCCTGGAAGGTGAAGTCAAGGGCATGTACATCATGGGCGAGAATCCCTTCCTCTCGGATCCGAATACGAATAAGGTCCGCAAGGCTCTCGCCCGCCTCGACTTCCTCGCCGTCCAGGACATCTTCCTGACCGAGACGGCGGAATTCGCCGACGTCATCCTGCCCGCGAGTTCCTACCTGGAAAAGCTCGGCAGCTATACGAATACGGATCGCCGGGTACAGATCGGCCGACCGGCCCTGGAACTGCCCGACCAGGCGCGCCTGGACTGGCAGATCCTCTGCGATCTCTCGACGCGTATGGGCTATCCGATGCACTACGAGGGCCCCCGGGAAATCTTCGACGAATTCTCGAGCCTGACGCGGGGCTATGCGACCCTGAATTACGAGCACCTCGGCGCAACGGGAAAATTATGGCCGAATCCGGATCCCGCCCATGAGGACGGTCCCGTCGTGCTCTTCGGCGATGGATTTCCCACGGCCAATGGCAGGGCCAGATTCGTCCCGGCCGAATTCAGCAGGCCACTGGAACTCCCCGACGCCGAATTCCCCCTGATTCTGAACACCGGGCGGCTGCTCGAACACTGGCATACGGGATCCATGACCCGCCGGGCCCGGATTCTCGACCAACTCGAACCCGAGGCGATCGTCTTCATCCATCCCATAGACGCTTCGGAACTGGCGATCGAAGACGGGCAATTCGTGGAGGTCTCGAGCCGACGCGGGACGATCAAGCTCAAGGCTCGCTTTCATGAAGGAGAGGCCCTGGGCTCCGTCTTCATTCCCTTCCACTTTCGGGAGGCCGCGGCCAATCTCCTCACCCTCGACGAACTCGATCCCGATGGAAAGATTCCGGAATTCAAGTTCTCCGCGGTCAGGGTCTCCCCCCTGCCCGACTGAGGTCGCGGTGATGACGGGAATTCCCTCGGTCTTCCTTTCGCAAAGGGAACTCGAAGGAAAACGAAACTCAGAAGGGATCCAGGAAGCCCGTCAATCCGCGACGCCGATTTGGGCCGAGCAGGATCTGCTCAAGCACACCGATCCCCTCCTCGCTGCCGCTACGGGCGCTCACCACGTGTTGAATATGCTGATTCTCCAAAGCGTTATCGTCCACATCGGCACAGGCCCAGGCCTCGCCGCCCAGCGCCAATTCCCCCTTCCAGCGTCCGTGACCCCACTCGGGATGTGAATAGCCGATCCCCTTCATGCGGAAACAGAGGAGCGGATTCAATTCGATCTCCTCCGCGCTTCCATCGATATGTCGTAGCGTGAAGACGGCCTTGCTGATGCGACGCGTTCCCGGGACGAACTCCACGCGATGATCCACATCGGCCAGGGGTTGGGCGTCCGGATCTTCCACCCCGGGCAGATCATCGGGGCTCTCATAGACAGGCATTACCATTCCATCCCAATGCCACGCTTTTCCGTAGCCATTCTCGAAGAGTCCGGCGTGAGTACAACGATCGCGCCAATGCAATGGGGCCCAGAGGAAGAAGACCTGGGGAATCCGCGTCGCGGGGGCACCGGGCGGGGCCGGATCCCCCACCGGCCTCACCCCCCAGGAGCGATCTTTCGTGCCATAAACCCGGGTGGAATCCATGAAGAGGCTCTGTCCCCCACAGCGGATCTCTCCACTCCAGAAACCGAATTGATTGAAGCGAGTGGCCTCCATATGGACGGGACTGTCGCGTACGCTGCGTTGATGTCCCTCGACGAAACTGGCTGTTCTCGCGATCCAATCCAGTTGGCAGGCAATCCCCGTTTCATTGTCATCCAGAGTGACACGCAGGGATTTCATCGCTTCGATGATCTCGATGCGAAAGGGGCCGACCTCGATGAGCGAGGGCTCCTCGGGCGCCCGCCGGGAGGCGTGGAAAGCGTGCTGCACGCCGTCGTACACGATGCTGAAGGCGCAATCCATGATGCCCAGGTTCGGGTAGAGGGCCGCACCGATCCCGAAATAGAGTTCTCCGTCGTCGGTGTATCCGTTGAACCAATAACGATCGTAGACGTGGCGGTCAGTCGTCGCTGGAATTCGGATGGGATCAGAGGTCTGATGAATGGGGTAGTCGTCGAAGCGGGAAAGCAATCCTCTTCTCCTCTCATGGGAACGCTGCGGATGCGGGTGCGAGGAAGACCTCTTCCCGGACCAGGCTTCCCGGGCATGCGGCCTTGCCCCGGGGCCCGGAATGCTAACAGGCTTCCAACTCCCATGCGCTGTCAAGAGATCCGTCGGGGATGGGAATCGATCAACTCCCGGGCTCGGCCTCGTAGATCCGATTCTTCTCCAGGCGAGGCGGCGTCACGGGGGGTGGAGCCCCCCGATGCGGATGTGCGGCTCCGGAGAATTTCACCAGCACGCAGGGCATCGCATCGAATATCCGGCGCGCGATGTAGAAGGGGCCCCACCAGGGCAATCCGAGCCGCCGATTCAATCGCACCGCGCCGAGTAGAAAAGCGAAGCGGCGCCGGGGAAAGCCCGGACGCTCGGACCAGCGATCCACGAAGGCGAAGAGATGGGGGAGGCGCTCTTCGCGATCCCGCAGAACCCGTGCGTGGCCCGGAATCTCGTAGATCGGCGCGTATTCTACGGTGTGGACCCTGACCTCCGGATTTCTCGCCAGGCTCGCAACCCAATCCCGCTTGCCGGGAAAGCCCGAAAGCACGATCTCATCGCCCCCCGTCCAGCCATAGGTGGTCTCGAGGGTCCGTGGACTTCCGTCCAGGCGCGCAAAGGTGGTTCGCAGAACAAAACTCTTTCGCAGAACCAGTCTGAGATCGTCGGGAAGATTCGACACGGCTGCCCGAGACTAGCCCGGATCGATGATTCGGTCGCTGCGGCTCCCATCCCCCCCCGAATCCGACTCCGGGCACGCCGACGAAGGATCGGGCCTCTCTTCCACTCACGATTTGAGCGATACTGCCAGCTCTGGAGAGCGGGCATCAAAAGTGATGGATCCAGGCGGAAACGACCTGCGGACAAAAGGAAAGCATCCGATCCCATGGGCCTCTACGAAAACTACATCCTTCCGAAGCTGATCGATCAAGGCTGCGGCAGTCCAGCGGTCCTCAAACAACGGGAGAAGATCATCCCCAGGGCATCGGGCCGGGTGCTGGAGGTCGGCATGGGCTCCGGACTCAACCTTCCCTACTACGATCCCGATCAGGTCGAATTCATCTGGGGCCTGGAACCTTCCGAGGGCATGCGACGCCGGGCCCAATCCCGGCTGGCGCGCGCAGCCGTCGAAGTCAGACTTCTCGATCTCCCCGGTGAGGAGATACCGCTCGAAGATTCGAGTGCGGATACAGTGGTGCTCACCTTCACTCTCTGCACGATTCCGGATTTCCAGCGAGCACTTGGCCAGATGCGCAGAGTGCTGAAGCCCGAAGGCCGGATGCTCTTCTGCGAACACGGCGAGGCGCCCGATCCGAGCGTCCAAAAGTGGCAGAAACGCATCAATCCGATCTGGAAGAGACTCGCCGGGGGCTGCAACCTGAATCGACAGATTCCGCTGCTACTCGAAGAAGCGGGTTTCGAGATCGAGGAGATCGAGAGCATGTACCTCCCGAATACGCCGACGATTGCGGGCTTCAACTATTGGGGACAGGCGAAGCCAGGCTGAAACGGAGCGCACCAGATGCCAAGCGGAATTTCCGCCTCCCCCATCCGGGATGCTTCAATTCTTCGGCCGGCGATGCAGGGTTCCCGTCCTAGACCCGCCCATGACATCTTCGGCGACGATTCAGCGCTCCCAGTCCCAGCAGGCCCGCCACCAGGAGCGATGTCGCGGTGGGCTCGGGCAGGGGCGTGGGATCGCATGGATCTCCCAGGCCGTCGGAATCGGTATCGGTCTGGTCATCATTCACCACGGCCGGACAATTATCGTTCGCATCGAGAGCGATATCGCGATCCCGATTCAGCGCCATGCGGATTCCGGAACCCGGAGGCACACAGGTAAAGGTCACATCCGTAGTTGCCGCCATGGCGCGCAGGGCGGCTTCACTGATCGTCGTACCATCCGAGGCATTGAAATTTCCGTCGCCGCTACTCAGATAGCCCATGGGAACGCCTCCGGTCGTGGTCTTGGCGATCAGATCACATTCGGTCACGGTCCCACCCAAAATGGCCGAAGTAAAGGGTGTGGCGGCTCTCTGAAAGAGCAGATCCACTCGCGCATCGGCATCCGCATTGCTCGTCGGCGACAGGGTCATCTGCTGCCCCGTAATCGGTGCCAGATCGCTATCGAAGGCCAGCATGAACTCCTGCATCTGGGGAATCTGAACCGCCGCATTCGTAAATCCGGTCCCGTTTCCAAACAGGTCATTGAAGACGGTGGCATCAAAAAATCTGGCCAGCGTGTCGATCGAACCGTCGTGAAGGAAGCCGAAACCACGGACCTGATCTCCCTGGTGGCTATGGTCTCCCCCGGCAACCTCGAAAGAAGTTTCGGGTGCTCCGAACATTCCCACCTTCTGATACATATTGCGCAAATGCGAAATCTTGAAGGTCTGGGTCTCATTCTCGAAAGTACTATTGGTACTGGTTCCGAAGCGTCCCAATGCGGGGTTGAGTTCATGACAACCCTCGCATGTAAAACCCTCTTCGACATTCGGAATCCCGAGCAGGATGTCGAGTTGCGGGGTGTCCACGAGTCCATCCGAACGCTGGGGCCCCGAGAAGAAATCCGCACCCGCCTGCTGATCAGCGGTGAGCGAGTTATCCAGATTCCTGATCGGATTCGGGGGCAGGGTCAACTGCAGGGCAAAATCGGTGAACGCCTGCATTTCCGTAGAGTTCAGATCAGTCGGACGACCCACGAGCCCCGAAAAAGCCACGACGAAATTATTGAATGAGAGTTCGGCATCCGTCGCATCGACCCCGAAAAATCCATTCGAGCGATCCCCCCTCCAATGCATGGCTCCAGCATGACGCAGGCCCCTGAGGGTCTGGGTCGTCATCGGACCCTTCATGGGATGGAAATCATCGGGGTCCGCTCCCCCGTTCAGGGCGTCGATATCAACCCCTCCCGCGGAAAAAACCGGGAAGAGATCCGAGAAGTTGATGGGCATGGGATTGCTCGTCACCGAGTCATCGGGATTTCCGAGATCCCAAGCGAGGTGGTCCATATCGCCAAAGATGTGGCAGCTCGCGCAGGAGGCCTCCCCATTTGCCGAAGTCGCAACGGCGTCGTAGAGAAAGGGGCGGCCCAGGATGACGCTGGCCGGTTCCGGATTGGGGAGGGCAATATGATGGATCTCGCTCCGCGTCGTCGTATCCACGACCGAAATGCCATTATCCGCGCGGGTATAGACGTAGAGCCTGCTTCCATCCGCGCTGATTGCCAGCCCGGCGGGCCCCGCACCACCGACACCAATCTGCTGCTCCTCGCTGGGAACGAAGGTATCATTCTCCAGGGCCGAGGTATCGAAAATTCCGATCTTGCTCGAGCCGAAAGCCGCTACGTAGAGAGTGGTATTTCCCGAACCCGTATCATGGTGGAGCACCATATCGAGGGGGGTGGCCAGGCTGCGTGCCGCCGCCGTATCGTCGAATCCGGGAGAACCCGCCAAAGCCGTATAATCGATATGTTTATTCAGATGCCGCGCGCCCGCCGAGGCATCCCCCGTGGTCTCCGCAGCGCTGATCACTGTGATCCTGGACTCGGCAAGATGCCCCTGAACCGTACTGCCGCCGTGGATACCGGGCCCCTCAAAACGCACCTGATTCACCGATTCGGTATTGCTCACATAGAGCGTCCCCGTCAGGGGATGCACTACCATATTAAAGAGAGTCGTACCCACATGGCTATGGTGGGCGACTTCATTCAGGCTATCGGCATCCACGGTGAAGACGTCTTTGTCGGGAAGTGTGAATCGAATGGCGTTATTCCAGTTTCGGTTCAACTCATCTCGGAATTGGGACGAAGCGGGATCCCACTTCACGATCAGCCCGACCTCCGGCGCCGTGATTCCCCCGACATCCGTGCTCGGACCGGGATTGCCTCCGGGCAATTGTCCAGCGGCCATGCCTCCCGGACTCGTGATGCCATCCCCCGCACAAGCCGCCGCAGAGGAAAAGCCGTCACAGACGATGGGTTCCCCAGCCACTGCCGTCTGGTTCCCCGAATTGAATGCCGCCACGTAGACATGACTCCCCGTCGGGCTCACCGCCAGCGCCCGGGGCGTATCCGAGAAGAATTCCAGGATCTTCAGGGGGGTTCCCCCGAAGTCCGCGCCCGGATTCGCCGCATCAAAAACCCAGACATCGCTGCGGGGAACACCCGGTGTCGTGAGTTGCGGATCCCCGGCTCCCGGACGGGAGGCAATCGAGGCATCCACCCGGTGCTGCCCCCGATGGGCGGTTGCAATAAAAACCCTGGGCCCGGTCTCGCCCGGAGGATCGGCGACCACGATGTCGCGAGGCTCATCTCCAAGCAGGATCGTTCGAGTGACTCGGCCCAGGCTCACGCTGACGATGCTCACACTATCCGAGAGATGATTGACGACCCAGACCTCATCGTCACTGATGGCCGCGACGGCGACCGGTTCCATGCCGACGGGAATCGAAGCCACGAGGATTGGCGCCCCCGTGCCCGTCACATCGAATACCTCGAGGTGACTATCGGGAATATTGGCCACGAAGAGACGGGTCTCATCGGGGGAGAGAGCGATGGGCCTCACCGGTCCACTCTCGAAAGTCAGGATGTCCGTCTGGGCCTTGATCGGGGAGCCGCAAACCAATGCCAGGAGCATCGCTCCCAGAAAAATTCGGAGTCCGAGCAGAGATTTCATCAATTGGTGCCTCTCGTAGCAGTTTGCCCCAGCGCGTCCCCAACAAGCTCTGTGGGCGAGTTTTGGCATCGAGTGGAGAAATCACCCCGAGGGCCAAGGCTCTTTGCCGTGCGAAACGAGCGAGGGGCAATCAAATCGGCAAAAGAACTCAATCGATCATTTTCATCAAAATGCCGCCCAAATCAAGGAAAACAGCGTTCGGCCGCTCGGCGCGCTGCCGAAAACGGGCCGCCAGGAGGCCATCTGCGCGTTTTTTCAACTGTTTTTCTGAAAGAAATCCCGCGGAACCGGATACGTTTTTTTCAACGCGGCCATTGAGAGCCGAGCGAATTCAGAAGTCCGGAATGCCGTCTCGGGCGATCCGAGTGCCCAGTTTTTCGAGTTGCTCGGGCGCGCTGCCCAGATCGTGTTCGATCCGAGTCGCCCAGATGAAATGGCGGTGAAGTGGGTAATCGACGTCGATGCCGATTCCTCCGTGAAGATGTTGACACGCATAGGCGACGAATTGAGCCCCTTCCGCGGCCCAATATTTGGCCACGGCCACGGCTTCCGAGGCCGGACGATCATTCGCGATCAGCCAGGCGGCTTCCCAGGTGGAGAGCCGCACGGCCTCGACACTGATATAGGCGTCGGCCGCCCGCTGGTGAAAGGCCTGGAAACTGCCGATGGGGCGATCGAATTGAATGCGCTCACGACCGTATTCGGACGTCATTTCCAGCGCCTTCTCCACGACCCCCAATTGCATTGCACAGCGAGCCGTCGTCGCCCTATCGAGCAACCAACGAAGAGCCTCGCGAGCATCCGCACCCACCAGGAGATCCGCCCGCGAAACTTCGACTCCATCCAAAGCGAGGTGGCCGTGGGGCTGGCGATCCGAAGAACCCTGATTCTCGATGCTCAACCCCTCGGCTGCCCGGTCCAGCCAGGCCAGGATCACCCTGCCATCGGCGAGGGAAGCGGACACCAGAATGCGCTCGGCCTGGAGGGCGGCGGGCACCAGGGATTTTTCGCCGCTGAGACGATACCCCCCCCCGCTCGTAGACTCGGCTCGGGTCGTTGGCGCCATGGGGTCGCTCGAGTCGAGTTCCACCAGGGCAGCGGTGAAAAGCCTTTCGCCTGAGAGAATCCCCGGCAGCCACGCCTCCCGCTGCTCGGGACTTCCGAATCGAGCCAGGGGCAATGCCCCCAGAACCAGGGAGGCATAGACGGGCACGGGAGCCACGGCCCTCCCCACCTCATGGCAGAGCAGGCAGAGCGCGACGAAACCCAGATCCATGCCGCCCTCTTCTTCGGGAATCGCGACGCCGAGCAGGTTGCTCTCGGCGAGAGAGCGCCAGACATCCGCATCAAAAACCGGCTCCTGGGACTCGATCTCCTTGAGCCTCTCATTGCCCAATTGATCCTCGAGAATCTTGCGGGCCAGTTCCGAAACGGCCCGTTCCTCCTCCGAAAAACGAAAGTCCATGCCTTTATCCCCGCAATCAACTCTTGTAATGAGGCAGGCCCATACCCGCCATGGCGATGATGTCGCGCTGCACCTCGTTGGTGCCACCACCAAAAGTAAGAATCAGGCAATTCCTATAGCCCGACTCGATTCGGCCCTGGAGCACCGCACCGGGACTTTCGGGGGCGAGATTGGCTCGGCTATTCGTAATCTCCATCATCGCCCGATAGGCCTCGATATTCAGTTCACTTCCGAAGACCTTCACGGAAGAAGCCGCAGCGGGATGCGGCTGGCCCTCCTGGGCCGCCCAGGCCTGCTTCCAGTTCATGAGTCTCACAATCTGGAGCTTCGCGTAGATTCGAGCCAGGTTGTGGCGCACCCAAGGTTTCTCGATCACGCTCATGCCGTCGATCTTCGTCTCCCTCGCCCAGTCCACCACGTCGCGCAGGATGCGGCGCATGGGACCGACACTCGTTAATGAGATTCGTTCGTGATTGAGTTGTCCCGTAATCAAGGACCAACCGTTGCCCTCTCCGCCGATCAGGGCCTCCCCGGGAACGCGAACATCGTCGTAGAAGGTCGCATTCGTCGTGACGCCCCCCACGGTCATGATCTTCTGTCGCGAATAGCCCTCGGAGGTGGTCGGCACGAGAAAGATCGAGAGCCCCCGATGTTTCGGCGCCTCGGGATCCGTCCGCACGGCCAACCAGATATAATCCGAGTAGCCGGCCAGGCTCGTCCACATCTTCTGACCCTTGATCACCCAACCCTCGCCATCCCTCTGAGCCGAAGTCTGCAGGGAGGCAAGATCCGTTCCCGCACTGCTCTCCGAATAACCGATTGCAATGAAGAGTTCCCCGGCCAGAATCTTGGGCAGAAGCTCAGCCTTCTGTTGGTCGCTCCCATAGCGCATGAGGGTTGGGCCGACCGTATTCAGGGTCAGGAAGGGCAATGGGAAACCCGCGCTCTGTACCTCGTCGGCAAATATGAATTGTTCGATGGGCGTCCGACCCTGTCCGCCATACTCGGTGGGCCAACCGACTCCCAGGAGACCGTCCTTCCCCATGGCCTTCATCGCCTTGCGAAACTCCGGGCCGCCGCCTTCTCCATCGGAACGCAGTTCGGCGACCAACTCTTCGCTCATCATCTTCTTGAAGTAGACCCGCAATTCGTCACGAAATTCCCGCTGCTCGGGCGTAAAGTCGAGTTCCATGGCTTGAGTTCCCTATCTTCCCGGAGAGTGAAACGTGTTCTAGTTGCATTATATTGGGGGAATCGGCGGGTGTAAAGCCGGGGCCCCGCAGGCCACCGGGGGCTTCCCTCGACGCGGCTCTTCCGGCCCGCAGACCCTTCGATCGCGCGAGTTGCCCCCGAGGTCGCCCGGCACTCGAGGCGGGAGGGGCCAGCGGGACTTTCGCTCATGCTTCGGTCGATCTTCGTCGGCAGGCTTCCAGAGGGCGAGTCTCAGCCCTCCACCCCCACCCCCAGCCCCCTGATCTCCCCCACCACGAGATCGACCAGGATCTCGCCCGCCCTTTCGTTCAGGTGAATCATATCCGTCAGCAGCCTCATTCCCGACTGCTCGGCGATGCGATCCCAATTCCAGCCGAGCAGATAATGGAAGAAGAGGGCCTTGTAGATCAAACGATTCGAAGCATCGGATCCGTAAGCGGGGGCTTCCTCGGAAGAATCGGCGATCAGGTATTCCCTCAGCTTTGCTTCGAGGGGAAGGCAGGCAAACCCCCGAGATGCGGCTTCTTCCTCGATGAAGCGATTGAATCGATCGACGTAGTCATCGATGCCTTCATTTCGCCGCTCGCCCAGGGGTGGAAGCGTCAGCAGGATCGGCCGGAGATTCTCGCCCTCTGCGAGCCGATCCAGAAGCGCCCGGTAATTGTCGTAGAAGAATGCCTCGTCGGGCTTTTCGGGTAGCTTCATTCGCTTGACGTAGGTTCTGGCTTCGTCCGGATTCTCGCATGCTCGGGCATCGTTCGTCCCGATCAGCAATACGATGATCGCGGGCTCGCTCCGAATCACGTCATCAATTCGCTGTAGAACGTTCCAGGCCAGTTCGCTATTGATGCCGGCATTCAGGACCGTATAGCCCGAAGGTTCGAGGCGACTGGCCAACGAATGCACGTAGTCAAAACTCGCATTTCCATGCGTGAGGCTATCCCCGAGACAGATCACCACCTTTCGGCGATCCGCCGCAAGGGAAGAGTGGAAGTGCGTCAGACGCTCAATATGGGGATGGCCCAGCAGGGGCTCGATCCGTACAAAGAACCAGGCGGCCAGAAGGATGACCATGACGAAGAAGAATATGCCCACGATATCCGGTCCTCAGCTAAACGAAGAGCTTCGCCTCCCCCCGCGGTCGCCCGCAGGAAGATCCTCCGCGGGATCAGGCCACCGATGCGAGACCGAAGGTCCGCAAGCTATTTGAATGAGCGGGCAAAGAGGTCCCCGATCGCGGCTCGCCCATTGTCCTGGATGAATCGGGTACCCGTACCCGCAAAGGCGGCATGGGTCACCGCGGGGCTGGATTCGCTCTGCCAGTCTTCACCGACCCAGTAGAACCAGCCGTCGCGATCCTGATCGAAGACGAAGAGAGGTTTGTTGCAGAGCTTGGCAAATTCGGCCCCCCAACCCGTTCCCCCCTTCACGGTGCCATCTTCGAGAATTTTGCCGACCACGAAGATCTGGCGTGAGTTATTGACCTGATGCCAGATGCCCTGAAGAACCTTCTTGAAAAGAGGTGTGTCCTTGTAGCGCCGGTTCATGAGACGGCTCACATAAGTCAGGCTGACATCACCCTGTTCGAGTTCCCGATGGGTCAGGACTCGAATCCCCCGGAGACGGGCGTCCGCATGCTCTTCGAAGCTGAAGTTGACTTCTTCGATGCCGTATTTCTCCGCCATCTCTCCAAAGACGGATTCAGCTCCGTTGGCCGCACCACTATATAGAACACAGTCCTCGGCATTCATCGGATTCTCCTCAAATCATTCCACCTATACGATGCAGAATCTGCAACGGATACGCTCGTCAATTCTACCGCCAGCCGGTCAGCGACTCCCCAGATCGAAGCGATCAATGTACCAGGCGAAGCGTTCCCGCACCGCGCCCTCACTCAATCCATAGCGCTCGAGATCATAGTCGTGATCCCCGTGCTTTCCACGAGGATTGGCGAGCCCATAAGCTTCCATTGCAGACCGAAGCTCGCTTTCGAAGGGCAATTCAAAATGGTCGTAGATTCCTTCCGCGACCCCTATCGGATCGCTGAGGAAATCCGCGTAGCGAATGTCTATGAAGCGCCTGGGATCCGACCGATCTCGTACTTCATAACCCCTTTCGAGGGAAGTCGCACAGAAATCGAGCACCGTCTCCCCCAACCCGTTCTGGGCCGAACAGCCCTGGGTCTTCAGGAGTGTCTCCATCATGCTGCAATAGGAGGCGATGGCCTCCAGGGGATCTCGATGGGTGAGAACGATGCAGCAATCGGGGAAGATCTCCACCAGGGCATCCATGGCCCAGAGATGAGCCGGGGATTTCAGGAGCCAGCGCTCTCCCGGCCGCTGCCAGTCGATCATCTTCAGCAGATCCCTGTAGTAGGCATATTGCGGCCGCAGATCGCGATTGCGAAAGAACGATGCGTAGGGCTCCAGCAGGACTTCGATCCCCTGATGGACATTTTCGAAGGTGATCGCCATGGGAATGACGCATTCCTCGGGTGTATCCGCATCGGCGAAGTGAATTTTCGTGAATTCCGGATTGCGCTCGCGCATTTCGGCGAAGGTCTTCTTCATCGCGAGATGACGCGGATCCTCGGCGCCCGCTTCGAGACCCTCCAGGGGCTCGGGAAAGGTGCCTTCCCATAGGAGCAGCGGCCGAGCCGCCGGATCGACTCCCAGCAGGTTGAAGGTCGCCGACGTACCCGTTCGGGGCAGGCCCGTCAGGAAGAAAGGACGCCGGATCTCGCGCTCACGAATTTCCGGATGCTTGTCGAAAGCGGCCTGCACCCGCAGGCGCGTGGTCAGCAGGCGCAGCAGTCGCTTCCAATTCGAACGCCTGCCCCGCTCGGAAAGACCGGCACTGGTATCGAGTGTTCGACATAGTGACCCAAGCCCTTCCTCGAATCTCGAGTCGCCAAAATCCGAGAGACCCGAAGCCTCTCGAGCCGCCGCGAGAAGCTTTTCAGGATCGAATTCATATACGCCTTCTTCGGACAATTTCAGCCTCCTGAGTGGAATGAAGAGCCTTGGCAAAGATGGGAAAGCCGCGATCTCAAAAACGATCCGTAGCAATCGGAGCGCCCGAATGCCCTCGGACTCCGACTCGCCATGGGATCGCGACTTCAGATTCTCCTGGATCTCTCACGCCGATCTCAATCTGATTTCTCCTGAATGGAGTGCAGCGCCTTTTCCACGGCTCCCAGGCGATCACTGCCGAAAAACATCTCATCCGCCACGAAAAAGGTCGGCGCTCCAAATGCCCCCCTGGCCACAGCCTCGTCGGTTCTTTCTCGAAGGGCGTCCTTGATCTTCCTCTCGCCGGCCCGATTCGCCAATGCATCCGCGTCGAGCCCCGCTGCGGATAATTCCGAGGCCAGAACATCGGGATCTCCCAGATTCTTCTCCCGCTGCCAGAATGCGGGGAAGACCGCGGCATGAAAGCCTGGAAAGACGCCGAGGTCCAGGGCGGCGTGGGCATGGCGCATGAGATTCAGCGTATTGATCGGAAAGTGTGGATTGGCTTCGAATCGGATTCCGTATTCGGCTACGCGGCGCTGCATCTCGACCGCACCATAGCGGCGCTTGGATTCGACACTTTCCTGAGCGGGAGATGAATTCCCCGTCGCCTTGAAGACTCCGCCGAGTAGCATCGGCACGTACTCGATTCTGCAACCCACTCGTCTCCCCAGATCCGCCAATTGGGTGTCCGCGATATAGCTATAAGGGCTGCCATAATCGAAAAAGAACTCGAGAACTCCTGCCACGCTGATCTTCCCCCGGAAGCTGAAAGAAAGGGTCCCGGGCCCGACTCGAATGCCCAAGCCCGGAATGGGATCGGAAGGGCCGCCAGAACTTTAACAAGAGAAGACGGCGGGGAAAGTCGCCCCCCTCAATCATCGCGACCCCGGGGCCGCCCCGCGGAAGCAGAGCAAGCGAGCAGTGCCCGGCATGATGCTGCCCCAATCATTCGACTCGATCTCGAATTCCGCGAGGCCACAGGTCGGCAATCCGGCTCCCGGATGATCGGAGAGCAGATCCCAAAGCTCACTCAGCCCTGGATTATGCCCCACCAGCAGGAGATGATGGGCATCGGCCGGCGTCTCACGGATCGACCGAAAGAGGAATTCCCGATCGGCCAGATAGAGAGAGGCTTCCACCGCGATCCGGCTAAGGGGGTAATCGATCAATCCGGCCAGAATTCGAGCCGTCTGGTGCGCACGCGAAGCATCGCTCGTCCGCAGCAGGTCGGGGACGAAATCGAGTCTCCGAAGTTCTGCCGCCAGTGAGATCACATCCGCCTGGCCGGTCGGACTGAGGGGTCGATCGCGATCACTCCGCTCCGAGCGCCCGGCATCTCCGTGCCGAAGCAATGAAATCTTCCGGATGGACAGGGATCCTGGCATCTATTCGGATCTCCGTGAAGCGGACCGAGGCGTCATGGGGAAAATTCCGTTCCAGCTAGGAATCTTCGGCGAGAGAAATTGCCGAAACCAGGGCCAGTTCATTTTCGCGCACGGAAGTCGTATCAAATTTCCTCGCCGCCGCCGCCATCCGGGTCAGGGCAGCCCCGATCGCCATCGGAGGAGTATCGTCTCCTTTCTTGAAACGATGAAATCGGCACGGATTGATCCGGGCAACTACATAGCTTCGCAAATAGGGACTCTTGAAGCCCCGATCCTGCAATTCGGCGATGATCTTCTTGACCTCGACTTCGATCCTGAGCAGGCGAGAGGCATAGCCCTGGCGCTCCTTCAGGCTCGCCGCGAGGGTCCGTTCACTGAATCGGTCCACCTTCTTGAGAAATGGGCTGTAGGCGCCTCCCGCAAAGCGGCCGACGTCTTCGTAGGCCAGCCCCAGGGTCAGCAGTTCCGGGGCTTCGAAGATCGAAGACAACTCGGATTCCCGCACCCGGGCTTTTCTCGAGGCGAGTTCACGCGCCATCCGGATCACCTCCAGGCTGCGATCCTTGAGATTATGTGCCTTCTCGGTATTCAGAGCGAGAATCCGGAACGCGAGTCCCTCATCGCCCGAAATCAGCGTCGTGATCTGTTTCAGGCCCAGGACTTTTGCAGCCGCCAGTCGATGCCGACCATTGGGTGTCCAGAATTGACCGTCAATACTCTTCACGACGATGATCGGATCGAGAAAGGAAGTACTCTCCTCGATCTTCTCTGCCAATCGTCTGGTATGGGTCGGCGAGAGATCCCTCTGAAAGGGCGTCGGCTCTACGGCCTCGATGGGCAGAGCAGCCACGAGCAGAGGCAGTCCCGCCAGAGGATCGCGATAGGCGCCGAGAAGTGCCCCGCCCCGCTCGCGTACTAGAAGCGCCAGCTCCCGCAATTCGGGTGAGTCGAGGTCGATCGGCATCTCATCCGCGACCAGACCACGCTTCCGTCGGCTCACCGACAGCCGCTTGCGGGCGCCGGTCTTCTGGCGAGCGGTCTTCTTGCGAGCATTCTTCTTGCGGGCGTTTTTCCTTCCGGCGCTCTTCTTGCCGCCGGTTCTGGGCGACCCGCTCTTTTTTTTCGCAGCCTTCTTCACCGAATCGCCGATCCTCGAAAAGTCGATGCCGGATGAGTCTAGCCCGTATTGACTCCCCCCTCGTCAGAAAGCGAGCAATCACTCCCGCCCCCCCCAACGCCGCATCCGAATGTCGGCCGATCGCGGCCTGGAAATTTCGGCGAAACCGGATCTCCTCAGGCCGCCGCCACATCCGAGCCCGATACGGGCAGGCGAATGATGAAGCAGGCGCCCCGATCCTCCGGGCGGACAACCTCGATGCTGCCCCCGTGGTTCAGGACGATTCTCTGGCTGATCGAGAGACCCAGCCCCGTGCCCCCTTCCGACTCCTTGGTGGTATAGAAGGGCTCGAAGAGATCCGGCATTTCCCGCTCTGGAATTCCGGGACCATCGTCTTCGATCCGAATCGCGATCTCATCCCCCGCATTCGACATTTCGACCCGAATCGTCCCTCCCCGGCCCTGAAACGCCTCCACGGAGTTCTTGATCAGGTTGAGGAAGACCTGATTGAGCCCGCCCGGATCTCCGAAGACTCGGGGCAGCCCCTCCTCGACGTCGATTTCCAGCTTCGCGCCCGCGGCGCTCAGCGCGTGGGAGACCAGGGTCGAAGTGGATCGCAAACCGGCTTCCAGATCCACGTCGGCACGCATTTCTCCGGCCCGGCCCGGTCGGGCGAAAGCGTGCAGATCGCCCACCAGGGAAGAAGTCCGCTGCAGACCTTCGACGACGATCTTGGAGAGTTCAAGCAGGGTTTCGGAGAGATCCCCCGGATTCTGGCCCTGCCGATTGTCCTTGAGGGCGGCCACTCGACGAGCGAGACCCTCGGGATCCGAGGTCTCCAGGGCCATCAACTCGTCTGCGAAGTGGCGCAGATCCTCGACCGTTTTCGCCATGGCCCGGATGGCGTTCAGGGCGAAGTTCACGGGATTGTTGACCTCGTGGGCCAGTCCCGCGGCCAGTTCACCCACGGCCGCAAGTCTCTCGGTCTGCACCAACTGGACCTCTGCCTGCTGGAGATCCGTGAGGGCCGTCTCGAGTTCAGAATTTCGGGCTGCCAACTGCTTCTGCAGGTTTCTCACCCTCACCAGGGAACGAACCCGGGCCAGCAGTTCTCGGGGATGGAAGGGCTTGGTCACGTAGTCGTCCGCACCGAGTTCGAGCCCCTCGATCTTCATCTCCCGCTCCGCCTTGGATGTGATGAGAACGACCGGAATCGCCTGGCTCGTGGGATCGCCCTTGATCGCCGAGCAGAGTTCGATACCGGACATTTCCGGCATCATCACATCCGAAAGTACGAGATCCGGAGGGGACTCTCGCAGGGCCTCGAGGGCCTCGCGACCATTCCTGCTGCTGCGAACCCGAAACTCCCTGCCGATCAGGAATTCCAGCAGGGCCCGCATATCCGGATTGTCCTCTGCGATCAGGATCTCCGGCGCGTTGGAATCCGGATGCTGACATCCCCGCTGCCCAGCGGGCGACGCTTGCCGATCGGACCAGCGACCCGCCGTCCGCTCCATCTCTGAAATATCCGAACGAATATTTCCGGAGGTCCGATCGGATTCGAGCCCATGCATGGAATGACCCAGTTCGTAGACCTCCCCCCGATCGTCTCGAATCACCTCTTCCCCGGGAACGCGATCGGGGCTTCCAATGGGCAGAGTCAAGCGTAGGGTCGTGCCGCAACCCTCACCCTGACTCTCGGCCCAGATGCGCCCGCCGTGCAGATCCACCATCTCCCTGGCAAGGGAAAGCCCGATTCCCGTGCCCTCGTGCCGACGGGTCGCGGAATCATCGATCTGGGCGAAACGGTCGAAAATCGTTTCCAGCTTATCCGAGGAAATCCCCAGGCCGCTATCCTCGACCGAAATCTCGATACCTTCCACATGCTCTCGACCGGATAGAACGATTCGATCGCCCGCCTCCGTGAACTTCAGGGCGTTGCCAAGGAGATTGACCAGAACCTTGTCGATCGCCTCTGGATCCACGTTGACCGTGGGTAGATCCTCGAAACCCTTCATTTCCAGGGTGATCTGCTTGCGCTCACAAACCCCCGCCGCCGAGGTTACCAGATCGGCGACCAGGCTTTCGAGGTGCATGGGACGTCGTGAGATCTTGAACTGATTGTCCTCGATTTTCGAAAGGTCGAGGAGATTGTTGATCATCTTGTGCAGACGCCTTCCATTGGCCTGCATCGTGGCGAAAGTATCCTGCACGCTGCGGGGCAATTCGCCGAACTCTCCACTTCGCAGAGCTTCCAGGGGTGCCAGGATCAGGGTCAGGGGCGTCCGGAGTTCATGATGAACATTGGCGCTGAAGCGCGACTTGGCCCGATCCAATTGGGCCAGGTTGTCACGCGCTTGCTCCAGTTGACGTTTCTGCTTGTAGTCGGCAAAGCGCATCCGATCCATATGCAAGCATGCCCACCAGGCCTCGACGCAGGCGGCTCCCAGGAAGAAGAGTTTTTCGGAAAAGCTGAGCCAGGATACGGGGTCGGCGCTGTAGAAGGGCAATGTCGCGTAACTGGCGAACATCATCGCCGCGATCGCTCCGGACTGACGAGCATCGAGGGGGGTGAGAACGCCCATCCCGATAACGAGCAGGATCATGCCGACGTAATATCCGCTCGCGACCCCTCCGGTCTGAAGGATCATGCTGAGAAAGAGCAGCGATCCGAGCGCACAAACCGCGTAGGAGGAAGCTACCGGCCAGCGAAGGGCGGTGCCGAAATAGACCCAGCATAGGGCGGCGTTGATCAACAGACGCGCCCCCAGGAAGGTCTCGAAATGCTGGGGGTGGAGAATCCAATCCGCGGGAATGAAGACGAGGGTCTGGAGCAGGAAGAAGATCAGAACGGCATTTCGCAGAGCCGGGGCGAGGATCTTCTCCTCGACGTTCCGCCGATAGTCGCCGTAGTGGCTGGACGCGTCCTCTCTCACCTCCACCTGATCGGCTGATCGGGGAAAAACTTTATAATGCCAGGGGTTTATCGCAATTGAAGCCGGTGCCAATCCCCGGGGTATTGCCGTTCGAGGCAGCCTTCAGAGCCTCCTGGCGGAGACGACGACGGCCTGGGGGGGATTGCCGAGGCTGCGGATCGTATCGACAACCTCGAATCCGCGTGCCGAAACCAGTTCCGCCAATTCTTCCGGATCCCAGAAATGGAAGCCTCCCGCATCCTCGAGTTCGAGAATCTTGGCCGCATCATTGAGAAAACTCCGGGCCACGGTCGCAAAATCGGTGTCCCGGAGTTCCGGCAGATCGAAATCCCGCACGCCTTCATGCAACTCCGAGTAGGCCTCGACGTAGAGTTTGCTGATGTCGGCATCCCGGCAGAGCGAAGAGACCACCAAGCGACCCCCGGGTCGCAAAATACGATGACAGTCATCCAGTACGAGGGTCGGAAACTCCAGATAGGAGAGCAGCAGGGAGGCGAGCATCGCATCGACACTCCGATCCGCGATGGGAATCCCATCCCCCGGCCGCTGCAGATCCAGATTCGCCTCGCTATAGACGATATCGAGAGACTTCGTACACCGACCGCTGGTCAACCTCGAGCGCGCCCGCAACAAGGCTTCGTGAACGAAATCGAATTCGATCACGCGGAGGGAGCGGGGGCGTTCTGGCCAATTCGCGAGAGCCAGGGCAAAGGCGCCGGTGCCTGAGCCGAGATCGACAATTCGCTCTCCCCCGGCCAATTCGAGGCCCGCCAGTTGTGCGGCCATCAGCGAGCGATAGGCGCCGCTACTCGTCAGCAACTCGATTCCCAGGGAGCGATCCCGCCCCAGCAGATAGTCGGACCAGAAGGCCCGAAGATCCGTCTCGAGGGGCGGAACGCGGCGGCCCTCGGCGATGCGGCGGCGGCGCACTTCCGCCACTGCTGCATTCACGGGCTTCACTTGACGACCGAGAGCCATTCGTCCGACCTCGGATGCGATGCATCTGAAGGTATCCTGGGCCTGCCGGCTATTCTTCAACTGATGCCCCGTCGGGAGCACGACGAGGCGTCGCTGATCGGTTCTTCCGCGGGAGAGCACCTTTTCCACCCTGGACAGGTCGACCCATCCGTCGTGGCGCCCGTGGTACCAGGTGATGGGAATGTCGATCTCTTCGAAATCCCGCATGGAATCCTCGAGAAAGGACATCTGATATTCCTTGGCATCTACCGCGACACGATCGATATCCAAAGTGATCCCCAGCAACTCCTGGAAACCGAACTCGACACCGAGTTCGTGACCCGCAACGAAATCGACTCCGCCCGAAATCGAACGCGACATGCTCTGGAGATCCGGCGAGCCAACAACGCTCACCCAGCCATCGATCCTGCGACCACGATCCCGGGCCACCGCCTTCCGGGCCTCGATGGCGGACGCGCTGAAGCTGACGACGACAAGCTTCGAGACCCGCTGCTTGGACCTGTCGCGCAGATACGCGATCACGGCTTCCAGATCGCGAACGGCCTGGGATAGGACGAAGTGTCGGCTCTCTCGCCCGGGCACCCGGCACTCCGGATCGTTATGGGACTCCCCGCGTCGGCGAATCCCGTCATAGCGGAGGACGACGATACTTTCTCCGGCTTCGCGGAAGCTGGCAACCACGCTGCGGGCCAGGGGGAGCAGAGCTTCCTTGGTCTGCCCCCAGCCATTCGTGATGACGACGGCTGTTGCGGGCCCGGCCTTCCCCCAAGAATCGGCCAGGGCCACGATCTCTTCGCCGCGATCGTCAGCAATCCGGACCAGCGTGGGCCGCGACTCTTCTTGCGAAGTGGCGGGAGCGGATGCGGCCCCCTCCGGAGCTCCCAGGATCTCCGAAAAATCATCGACCTGGATCCGATCGAGTCGACCCGAACCCGCGTGCGTCAACCCGAGGCGTGTCCAACCCCTATGCCCGTCGGCGGGCCGGTGATTCTGCAATTCAAAGTCCAACTCGCGACCCGATTCTTCGCCGTCCAGGAAACGAATGCGAAAGGGAGGTTCGGGCACGGAATCCGCCTCGAGAAGCACGGACATGCCGGAGGCCGAAATATCCTGCACCGAGGCCAGCAGGGCCCGCCCCTGCCCATCCTCCACCTCGACCCGCTGCGGATCTCCGGCCCCTCGATCCGGAACCCTGCGGGAGCGATCGCGGCGTTCGCCGTGGAAAATCGTGCCGGGAATCTCCACGCGAAATTCGTCGCCCCCCAAGGAAGCGGTGCGCCGGGTCACGAAGAAGTAGGGCTGATCTTGAAAAGTGAAGTTCAGGAAGAGCTGCCCACCGCCCTGGGAAAATTCGAAATTGCGGGTTCGCAGCAGCAATTCGCTGGGACCCACGTCCTCGATCCAGGCGGTCTCCAACTCCGTCTGGGCGTTCAGACCCCGATGGAGACGCAGTCCGGCGACGCGGACCCGCGACAGGAGAGTTCGGATCTCCCCGGCATCGTCGATCTCCTTCGGCAGCATGCGCCGAAGGGACCCGTCGAAGATGGGCGTCGACCTGCCTGCCATGGCCCCTTCCAAGCCGGCGACACGAGGTCGCCCGATGAGTTCTTGCTTGGGGGGCAATTCGAGAGATAGGGAATATGCACGAATCGTGCGGGCATTTCCACCCTTGAAAGCCCAAGGAGCCGTGGAGAGGAGATTTATCGACCCCGGACCGATGGCTCGCGGCCCCACCTTCCCAGCCCCCGCTGTTCTATGATTGCGGCTACCCGGGGCAGGGCGAGATCCCGGACACCGGGGGCGGGCGGGGAGAGCGCCCGGGGACTGGAAATCGTCCGCTCGAATCGCGGATATGGGGGGGAACTCCGCTACGGCGGCGTTCAGAGGAAATTTCGTGCCCGACCGGCTGGGACTTCAGGTGGGCGGCCCGAATGCCCTGATGCGCATTGGGGTGAAACGTCCGGGAGTGGTCTTCTCCTGCTGGATCCTCGCCTGTCTGGCGGCGATCCCCGGCATTCAACGCCTCGAAATCGATACGTCGACCAGTAGCGTGCTGGATCGCAGCGACCCCGCCTGGCAGGTCTATCAGGATAGCCAGGATCGATTCGGCGGCGATGAGATCGTGGTCGTCTCCCTGGCCGGCGAATCGCCCTACGACCCCGGAATCCTGCTGGAAATCGAGCGCCTCAGCGATCTCCTCGAAAGCGTCGACGGGGTGCGGCGAGTCGACAGTATCGCGACCGTGCCGATCGTCCGTGTCAATTCGAGCGGCGAACTCGAACTTCGAAGCGCTCTCGATGGAGCCCCCGCGGATCCGGCGGAGCGGGCCGATTACGTCGCCGCGCGCCTCGCAGGGGATCGCATCGCTCCCCGAAGCCTCGTCTCGGGCGACGGAAGAGTCTTCGCAATCAACCTCCTGCTCGAAAGGGATCAGGAAGAGAGACACGCGGAATTGCTCCGGGAATTTCATACCCTGATCGATCCGATCGGTGGAATTCTCTCGGGGGTTCCCGTTTTTCGCGTCGCCGCCAACCAGCGGACGAGTGCGGAGATCCTCTACTTTGCGCCGATCACCGGCGGCCTGATCGTCCTCTTCCTATTCCTCGTATTCCGCTCGCTGCGAGCCGTCGTCCTTGGCCTTGCCCCCGGCCTGCTCGGTTCCTGGTTCCTGCTCTCGGCCATGGGCTATCTGGACTCCCCCCTCAGCATCACGACGATGGTCCTGCCGTCGATCGTCCTGGCCCTGGGATGCGCCTATTCGATGCATGTGCTGGTCGCAGCCGCGGATGCTCCGCCGGTCGAGAGTCCGACGCAATTCGCCTCCGGGCTGGCCGAAGCGCTTGAAAGAGTCTCGCTGCCCGTGGCGCTTTCCGGCCTGACCACCGCCGTCGGCTTCGCGGCCATCACCCTCGTTCGAATCGAAGCCGTCCGGGCCACCGGAGGCTTCGGTGCCCTGGGCGTCGTCGCCGTGACCCTGGCCAGCCTGACCCTGCTTCCCGCAGGCCTGGCCCTCGGGACTTCCGCCGCCCCCCTGCCCCGCGGCCGCGAAAGCCTGCGGGATCGAGTCGCGCCCGCCCTCGTGAAGACGGTGGATCGGCACGGCCGAATCATCCTCGCCACCTGGCTGCTGGTCGCCGGAGTAATCGGGCTGGGACTGACGCGAATCGAGATCGAAACGGACGCCACAAAATGGCTTCCGGTCGGCAACCCCGTCCGCGACGACTACGAGCGGATTCGCGCGGCTCTTTCCGGCATCAGCCCACTGAACGTCATCGTCGAGACCCCATCCGGGGGAAATATCCTGGCGCCGGGAACTCTTCGGGCTCTCGACGGCCTGACGGCCCATCTCGATTCTCTTTCGGGAGTCGGCAAAGCGCTCTCCATTGCCGATCCCCTGCGCCAACTCCACGGGGGATTCATGGGAGCGGGCGACCAGCCCCTGCCCTCCTCGCTGGAACTCTCCGAGCAATACCTCCTGCTCCTCGAATCTCTGGAGCAGATCGAAGATCTGATCGCCATGGATCGAAGTTCTGCCAATATCCTGATCCGGGCGGATGATAACGGCTCGACGCGCCTGCTGGAGATCGGCGAAGAGGCCCAGAACTGGTGGCGGAAATTCGGTCCGGACGACTCCGAAATCGTGACCACGGGCATCATGTACGAATTCGCACGAGCCGAGAACGAAATCGCCTACGGACAGCTTCGGGGATTGTCGGTGGCCCTGGCCGTGATTGCGGTCGTACTCTTCTGGATCTTCCGTCGGCCGCGACTCGCTCTGCTCACCCTCATCCCCAACGGGCTCCCCCTGCTGATCATCTTCGGGATCCTGGGACTGTCGGGGCTCCCCCTGGATGCCGGAACGGTTCTAATCGGATGCCTGGCACTCGGCGTCGCGGTCGACGATACGATTCACGTCGCCACCGCTTTTCATTTCCGCCGCGGAATCGAAAGGAGCGGGACAGAAGCGCTCACGAGCACATTCAGCCAGGTTCTTCCCGCCATCACGAGCACCACGTTGATGATCTCCGCGGCATTCGCCGTCATCGCGTTCTCGGAATTCACCATCACCCGCAATCTGGGGCTTCTGACCGCCGAAACCATGCTTCTCTGCCTGCTGGCGGATATCACCCTGCTGCCGGCCCTGCTCCTACGCCTGCCCCCGAAAAAACGAGCATCCCCTTAGCGGATCCTTCGACCGTCCTGACGCCGAGCGGGGGCCCCGGGAATTATCGCGAAAGAGTTTTCGAGCAAACGGGGTCGCGGCTATAGTTGAGGAATGAGTCCGGACAAGACACAGGAAGACTACTCCAGTGCCGAGAACCAACACCTCGAAAACACCGGAAGCGGAATTCTGCGCGCCACCATTTTCGGTGTTTCGGATGGATTGGTTTCCAATCTGGCCCTCGTGATGGGGGTTGCCGGTGGAAGTCGGGGCAGTGCCGAAGCCATCATCATCGCGGGCACGGCCGGACTGCTGGCCGGAGCCTTTTCCATGGCGGCCGGGGAATACATCTCGATGCTGATCCAACGCGAGACCATGGAAAAGCAGCTGCGCCTCGAGCGCGAACACATCCTCGAATATCCCGAGGAGGAGAAGGCCCACCTGGAATCCCTTCTGATCAAAAATGGTCTACCCGAATCGGTAGCAAGTGATGTGGCGGCCAAGGCCCACGAAGAGGTCGAGTCCGCCGTCTGGTTTCACGCCCTCCACGAACTGGGAATCGTGCCGGACCAGATGGGCTCGCCCATAGCCGCTGCCGCGTCTTCATTCCTGGCCTTTACGGCGGGGGCGGCAATCCCCCTTCTGCCCTGGCTGATCCTGCCATCCCCGCTCTTCGAGTCGATGATCATCTCCTCGATCGCACTGCTGGCGGTCGGCGCCGCAGTCACGACCGTTACGCATCGCAGCGCCTGGTGGGGGGCCCTGCGCCAGTGGGTTTTCGGTGGGGCCTCGGCGGGCATCACCTACTGGTTGGGCACTTTAATCGGAGGCTTTCTCTGACTCGGGCTATCGCCTGAACGAAGCGTCTACCACAATTCAATAGATTCGATGAAAGGATTCGAGATGGGGAAATATTCTCGCGATGAAATCTTGCGGGCCTTTGAAAACTACGATCAAGCCCGCATCAACTCCCAGTCGACGGGGGATTGGAGCATCTGGGCCGGATCCTTTCGAGAGGATGCCCACTACATTGAGCACGCCTATGGGGAATTCCATGGGCGGGCGGCCATCGAAGAGTGGATCTGCCAGGTGATGGCTCCCTTCCCCGAGATGACCTTCCCCCAGGATTGGGTGGCTCTGGACGAGGAGAACGATGCCATCGTATTTCAATGTCAGAATCGACTTCCCCACCCCACGATTCCGGACGGAGACCCATTTTCCTTTCCGAGTTGGACGCGCCTTGTCTACGGTGGAGACGGCCTTTTTGCCTCGGAAGAAGATGTCTACAATCCCGCGAAAGACGCCACTCCCGTCATCCGGGCCTGGATCAAGGCCGGCGGAAGTTTCGCATCCCCGGAACTCACCAAGATGAAATTTCGGAATCAGTAGAAGGCATACCATGAATCGCAATTGGCCAACGCTCGAGGGAATGAAAATCCTCATCACCGGTCCGACGAGCCAGGTCGCGAAACCGATCGTGGCCAGGCTGGCCCCGGACAACCGCGTACTGGGGATCGCCCGATTCGGCAATCCTGATTCCCGCAAGGAAATCGAGGCTCTCGGGGCCGAAACCCTCGCCATCGACCTGGCGGATGGGAAGCTGGCTGAGGTCCCCGACGACTTCGACTACGTGCTTCATTTCGCCGTGGTCAAGAGCGGAGACTTCGAATACGACATGCGCAGCAACGCCGAGGGCGTGGGACTGCTGATGGCCCACTGCAAGAAGGCCAGGGCCTTTCTGCATTGCTCGACGGCGGGGGTCTATCAGGACTCGGGCCGAAAGGCTCTGAGCGAAGACGATCCCCTCGGCGACAACCATCGGGTCATGATGCCCACCTATAGTCTCTGCAAGATCGCGGCGGAAGCCGTGGCCCGCACGTCGGCCCGACTCTGGAATCTGCCGACGACGATCGCGCGTTTCAGTGTGCCCTATGGCAATAACGGCGGCTGGCCTTATTTCCACCTGCTGATGATGAAGGCGGGGGCCGAAATCCCCGTCCATAGGGATGCGCCGAGCGTCTACAACCTGATTCACGAGGACGACTACATCGAGATGCTCCCCGGGATGCTGGCCAACGCAGACGTGCCGGCTTCGATCATCAACTGGGGAGGGAGCGAGAGCACCAGTATCGAGGAATGGTGCTCCTATCTGGGGGAGTTGACGGGCCTGGAGACTCGATTCCGGCCCAGCGAGGAAACGCTGCGCAGCGTGCGACTCGACCCCTCTCGTATGCATGAAAGAGTGGGGCGAACGAAAGTGGATTGGGAGGATGGGATCCGGCGCATGCTCGAAGCCCGCGATCCCGAATTACTGAAATCCGTCTGATTCCCCGAGAGTCGGACCAGAGAGAGGTTGGATGTGAGCAGGAGATTCGAAAATCGGGTGGTCTTCGTGACGGGCGCGGCGTCGGGTATCGGGAGGGAAAGCGCTGAAATTTTCAGCCGCGAAGGGGCCCGGGTCGCCTGTGCGGATATCAGCGAAGAAGCTCTCGAGAAATCCGTAGCCGGGATCGAGGCGGCGGGCGGAGAGGCGATTGCGATGCCCCTCGATGTCACGAATTCAAGCGCCGTCAACGCTTGCATCCAGCGTTGTGTGGATGAATTGGGGGCATTGGACGTCCTCGCCAATGTGGCGGGGATTCTCAGGATCGAGCATGCCGATCGAATCACGGATGAGGATTGGAATCGTGTCCTCGCAGTCAACCTGAGCGGCACCTTCTTTTCGAGCCGGGCGGCGATTCCCCACCTCCTGACCCGAGAGGGAAGCAGCATCGTGAACGTGGCCTCTTTGGCGGGCCTGCTGGGCCAACCCTATAGCGCCGCATACGCGGCCTCCAAAGCGGGGGTCGTGAACCTGACCCGGGGCATGGCCGTGGAATATGCAAAGCGGGGGCTGCGCGTGAACTGCGTCTGTCCAGGCGCCGTTCAGACACCTCTTATCGCGGATTTCGAGTTGCCCGATGGTGCCGATCCGGAACTTATGGGTCGACTCAGCCTGATTCCGGAAATGACGACGGCGGCCGAGGTTGCCGATGCCATCGCCTATCTGGCCTCGCCGGCCGCGCGCTCCATCAGCGGCGTGGCATTGCCGATGGACTTCGGCGCACATGCGGCCTGAGGGCGGAGTCGAGGCGGGACCAGCGATCCCCGCCGGCTCCGCCGCAGAAGAAGCAAGCGCCACCCCGGACTTCCCGCGGAGCCGATGCGCCTAGAAACGCGCGATGATCTCGTCTCCGAAACGCGCGATTCCGTCCAGCTTTTCCTGCAATACTTCCGGATTTGCGCCGTAGAAGAGCCATGGCATGGTGCTCAGATGTGATGCCCCGAAATCGGACAGCCTGCGATAGCCGTCCAGATCGTAGGCGTCGTTGCAGGTCACGAGAATTTCGAAGGGATCTTCGGCTCGATCGCTTTCGGCTCTAAGCCCGAGCACCTGGGAGATCAACTCCTCGAGCTCGGCGCTGCTGTGGAGATCCGAAATCCATCCATCCGCCAGAGTCGCTGCCCTTCGCATCGCAGGAGGCGAGAATCCCCCGACGTAGATCGGAACCGCCCGATCCGGCACCGGACTCATCTCGAGCCTGTCGAAGTCATAGAAATCCCCATGGTATTCGACCCAGCCACCGGACCAGATCAAGCGCAGGATGTCCATCATTTCATCGATGCGCCTGCCCCGATTCTCGAAGTCCTGCTGCATCAACTCGAATTCTTCGCGCATCCAGCCGGCTCCGATCCCGAGTTCAACCCGATTCTCCGAGAGTACGGCCGCGGTCCCCACGGTCTTGGCCACCAGGAAGGGGTTGCGCATTCCGAGCACGAAAACACTCGTAAAGAATCGAATGCTCCGGGTCACTGCGGCCATCGCCCCGACCGTCACCCAGGGATCGGGCCAGGCCGTGAAAGGAGGCCAGCGCGGCGCACCGTCCGGAGTATAGGGGTAGGGGGTCTGGAGTTTTTCGGGCTGGATCACGTGATCCGATAGGGTGATCCGCGCAAATCCAGCCGCTTCCGCAGCAGCGGCCATCGGAAGGAGGTGAGCGGGGTCGGAGAAGGCGATCGAAATTCCGAATTTCATCGCGAGACACTTAACTCAGGCCGCAGCGCCTCGCCCGGGGATCAAGGCAGAAGCTTCAGGCCCTTGACAGGCCCGTAGCCAATCCTCGAAAATCCCCGGGTCGGCCCCGGGCGCCCCGGGATGGCCGAAGCGAAGCTGCGCGATCGCGACTTCGGGGACTGTCACAGAAGCTGTCACAGAAGAGCGGGGGTTCGGGAAGCTGTCCGTCTCGGGAGAATTCCAGCGCTACCTTGCGGCTTTCAGGGAGAGAATCGCCCGAGCAGGCGACCAGGCCGAGTTGTCGGGTCGGCTGGCAGCCATCGACACGACTGCCGAGGACTCCCTGAACGAATGGGCCGAGAGGGCGTTGCAAATTTTGATTGAATTCGGTCTCGACCCGGGGGAGAACTCCGGGCGCTGCACATCCGCTGCCGATTTCCCGCCGGAAACTCTCGCGGCCGCAGCCGATCTCGCCGCAATCGCCCGGATCGTCCTCGGGCGCTGATCGGATTCGGCCGATAGTTCCTGAGTGGTATGGACCCGGCCCCTCCGGGCCTGGGATCTGGACCCTCCCGGGGATCTTCAGAATGCTGCAGGAGGCTGCGGAATTTTCCCCTATGCTCATTAAGCCGCAGTTGTCCGCAGGAGATTCGCGAAGTTGAAGAGACTGATGACGACGCCTCCCCCCCGAGAAGGGCCACCGAACGGAATCCCGCGAACGGGAATTCCCGCCTGGATCGCATGGCTACCCATCCTGATCGCCCTGATGCTCCAGGCTTCTCCGGCCGGAGCAGTTCTGATCGCATCGGGGGATGGCAGCGGAAATACCTCGCCCCCCGCCGACGATCCCGGCTTTGCCAACGTCGCCATAGTGAATGGACTTTCCGGAGTCTACATCGGCAATGGCTGGATACTCAGCGCCTATCACGTCGGCGTCGGAACGGTCGAACTCGATGGTAGCTCCTACGAAGTGGTCCCCCTTTCCAGAACTCGACTCGTGGGCAGCGACCCCAACCCTCCCGACCTCCAGTTGTTGCGCATCGTCGGGGATCCCGGACTTCCCGTCACGGCGATCGCTACGACCACGCCCCCGATAGGCAGTGAGGTCGTACTGATCGGCCGGGGGAAAGGCCGTGGAAGCCCCGTCACCTGGTCGACTCATAGCGGCTGGAATTGGGACTTTCCCTTTACCATTCGCTGGGGAACCAACAAGGTGAGCGATACGGGCGTCGTCTCCCTGGACACGCATGGTTTTACCATGGACTTCGACACCCTGGGCTCAGCGCCCTCTACCTCTCATGAGAGCCAGGTGGCCATCGGCGATTCCGGAGGTGCGGTCTACTGGAAGTCCGGCGGAATCTGGTGGCTCGCCGGAACACTCTATCTCGCCTACGGCTACGAAAATCAGCCGAGTCAGACGTCTCTCTACGGCAACATGAGCGGTGCCGCGGATCTTTCCGTCTATCGCGACGAAATCCTCTCGATCGTAGCGGTCCCCGCCTGCGATAACGGTCTGGACGATGACCTCGACGGCCTGATTGATTCGGCCGCCGATCCCGGCTGTAGCGATGCCTCGGATCCATCGGAACGATCGTCTTCCCTGGCCTGCGACGATGGACTCGACAACGATGAGGATGGCTTGATCGACCATCCGGCGGATCCGGAATGCCTCTCGCCATTGACACCTTCGGAAGCGGCGGTACTTCCCCTATCGTCACCGCTCTCGATCCTGCTCGCGGCGACACTGCTCCTGGGAATCGGCCTTCTCCACGCACCCGACCCGACGTGAATAGCGAAGATCCGAAACGTCGAGGCGCCTTTCAATCGAGCAGGTGGACCTGGTAATTTCCGCGGCGCTCGTCGTAATCCAATTCCAGAAAGCCTTCGTCTTCGGCATGCTCCAGCAGCTCAGCGAAATTTCGATAGCCCAGATAGCTCTCGTTGAAGCTGGGGTAGACCCGTCGAATCGTCTGCTTGATCATCGATCCCCAGATCTGATCATAATCCTGAGAAAGGGATTCCACGATCTCCAGCAACTGCTCGATGGCCTCGGGTTTCCGATCTGGAGACGGGGATCCCGTCTTCGCCCCCTTTACAGGAGCTTTTTTCGCGGAAGCCGCCGCCTTGGCGGGCCTGCCGCCCTTCCCCGATTTGGCCGCCGGCTTGGCCGTGGCGGATTTCGTCGACTGCGTTCGACTCCTGACACGCTTGGGGCCCGATTTTTCCTGGACTCGCACCAGATCATCGTAGTAGATGAACTCATCGCAATTGGAGATCAGGAGGTTCGACGTCGATTGCTTG
>CAYTAT010000015.1:0-859 GCA_964435795.1 uncultured Spirochaetaceae bacterium | reverse complement strand
GCTTGACCCCACAGCCCAGCACCCGCTTGTCATTTTCCTTCAGCTTGGAAACGAGGGGAGAGAAATCGCTATCTCCCGTCAACAAAGCGAAGAAATCAATATGCGTCTTGGAGTAACAGAGATCCAGGGCATCGACGACCATATGAATGTCCGCACTATTCTTGCCGCTCATCTTGCTACGCGGAATATCGACCATCTCTATGCCGTGTGAATGAAAATCACGAACGTCATCGCGATAATTGCTCCAGTCGCAATAAGCGCGCTTGAAGACAATCCTTCCCTTTTCGAGCAGACGTTTGAGAACCAGATCTACCTTGAAGCGATCCCTCTTCATATCCCGCACGCCAAGGGCGAGATTCTCGAAATCCACGAAAACGGCGATCAGGGGTTCATCTGACATTCAGACCTCAGGTTGTGGTTGAGACACCGCCATCGACGGGGATGACTACCCCGGTGACATAGGCGCCGGCCCGCGAGCAGAGATAGATTGCGATACCCGCCATATCCTCGGGTTCACCAATTCTTCCAAGGGGATTCGTTCTTGCGATCTCTTCCCCAAAGGACTCGAGCGTCGCCTTCATCATCTTGCTCTGAAAGGGGCCCGGTGCCACCGCATTCACCGTGATGTTCCTGGGAGCCAGCTTTCGAGCCAATACCCGACTCATATGATGAACCGCAGCTTTACTCGCGGAATAAGAATAGGTCTCCAAAACGGGAGGCTTCAGCCCGTCAATCGATCCGATGTTGACCACTCGGGCGGGATCACCCTCCTTCGCACCCGCTTCGAGGGTCGGAACCAGGCGTCGAGTCAACTCGAATACCGCCTTCACATTCAGACCCAATACGCGATCCCAGGCGG
>CAYTAT010000014.1:23620-95236 GCA_964435795.1 uncultured Spirochaetaceae bacterium | reverse complement strand
GGCCTCGTCCTCAACGATAACGCCGCAGCGGGGACCATCCTGAATGAGCTTGACGCAATACGCAACGAGACAGGGTGCACAGTGATCGCGGCCCACCATTCCAACAAAGAGTCGGTCCGCAGCGGAGGCGAACTCAAGGTGACCGCAGCCACGGGCTCTTTTCAGTTGACCGACCTGAGCCGGTGGGCGCTGCTCGTCAAGAGCCTCAACGCGAAAGAGTCCGCGGACTATGGACTGGAAGAGGGGAGGCACTACATCGAGGCTGCCCTGCCGAAGTCGAACTATACGCCTCGGCTAGATGCCCCGATGATCTTTCGTCGAGAAACGGGAGGGGCCCTCGTTTACGTAGAGGCGAGAGGTAAGGGGGAGGTTGACGCGGATCACGCACTGACCGAATTGCTGAAGCTGGGCGAGTGGATCGAGGGCAAGGACTGGCTGGAGGTTTGCAAGGAAGCGCACGGCATGAGCAAGGGGCGCTTCGACAAGGCGAAGAGGGAACTGCGCGACAGGGGCAGCATCCAGTCTGTTCCACTGAAGTCAGGGCAACGCAAGAGGGCGACGGTGTTCGGCCCGAGCGAGGCAGCCAGGCCCACACGTTGGCCCGCCCAGCCTACTGCCGAAGAGTGGTTCAAGTCATGACTGACGGGCATCAAAGACGACTCGGGACCGCGTGCCCTGTCTGCCTCGCCCTGCCTCTCTCATTGAGGGCCAGGAGAGGCACAAGTCGGCGAAATCACAAAGGGTTGTGCCTCGCCCGCGGCCTGCCTCGTCTGCGGAAAATCGAACGAGGCACAAGTACCTGTTTTCGCAGCGGTTCTTCTGCCTCTCTGCCTCTCCTGCCTCCCCCTCCTACGGAGGAGTGCCTGATCGAGACAGGCACACTCCGAGTCGTCGCGAGCGAGGACTTCGCGGAGCGGATTTCCCTTTCCCGCAGATACAAACCATCGCCACAAGATCAGGCCAGGAACACGCTGAAGTCTCTAATCCTCGCCCATCAGCCAGAGGCATGGCAGCCGGCACGTCATCCAGCGGCCTTCAAGAGGGACACTTTGCAGCGAAATCGGGCACACAGTCTTGCTAGGAACCAGGGGGACTGAACCGACTTGGAGGCTCTCCCGACATACGAGTTTGCTCGCCACGACGGCTTGGGGCAGCGTGTCCGCATGGCAGAGCAATTCGGCAGGGTGAAAACCGAGCACCGGCAGGTGAAGCGGGCGGAGTCCAAGAGTGCTCGCCACTACATCTATCTGGGCACCGTGGAGGTGGATGGCCGGGACGTTCAAATGGTCAAGCTGTACGGCTACCCGGCTCCGCATGACGCGGCAAAACTCATCCCGTTCGCCACCGCTGAAGACGCCGGGCTTGAACTCCGACGCATCCGCAGCGAGATCATCGCGGGCGTTAGTCCCGGCAATGCGGTCAAGCCATACCTGCCTCAGTTCCTCTCTGTCGATTTGATCGAGAACAAGGCGAGCGAGTACATCGAAGAGCAGCGCAGGCGTATGGAAATTGGTGAATTGTCAGCCAACGGCGCTTTCGCAGACCTTGAGCGTTGGGCGCAGCCGGGTGGGCATTGGCAGTTCTGGCGGGGCAAACGCATCGACCGCGTCAGCCGAAAAGAAATCAAACGGTGGCACGCTTGGCTCGCTGACCGGGGGCTCGGGTCAAAAACACGGAAGAACGTCAGCGACGGCTTCCGCACGTTCCTGCTCGCCTGGGCAAAGGACGAGGGCGGCACCGTCCCCGAATTCCCAACCATTGCCACTCGCGAGCACGCCCCGAAGACGATCCCCATGGACAGAGTTCTGGCCTTGCTTGAAGCCATCCCGTGGGAGAAGAGGGGCTTGTGGCTGGCGATCGCTTTCGAGAGCGTCCGCTTCAGCGAAGCCGTGGCTCACACGCTGGACGATTGGGATGGCAGCGAGATCCACTGGCACCGGGGCAGGCAGGGCAAGACGGTGGAGGGCAGAGTCAGCCATGGCAAGACGCGCAGCAATGTGCGCCGTGCGCCTTGGAATCCTGAACTGAAGAGGTGGCTGAACTGGCGAGCGGAGCAGACCTCCAAGGAGCAGCGGTTGGCCGGCGAAGCCACCGCCCTGTTCTGGAACCCAGGAGCCGACAACCGGGAAAAGTCGTGGAGCCAGACCGCCACTCGCCGGGTCTGGGACAAGGCCACCCGGCAATGCGGCGAGCGGATTTCCCAGGGCGAAGCCCTTCGACACTCAGTCTTGTCGGCATTGGCGGGGCCGCTCTCGGAGCGTGCGCTCAGATTGCACTCAAGGCACGCCAGAGGGAGTTCGCTGGACCGCTACACCAAGGGCGTGGAGGCTAATTTTGACGCCATGGTGAAGATCTTAGAGCCCCGTTAGGCTTGCCCCGAGTTTGCCCCGAGTCCTTTTCGACCTCTGTAAGTTACTGTTTTATAAGTGTGTTTTTGGTGGAGGCGGCGGGAATCGAACCCGCGTCCGCATGGTGTCCAATCGGCGCGTCTACGTGCGTAGTCCCCGCTCAAATTCGGGTGAAGCAGTCGCGGGATCCTGGAGAAGCACCACCCTATCTCGACATGGGTCTCGTCTCCGGATACGGCCGAGAAGCGCTCGGAGACCAGCCCTCTGATGACTCCCGCTCCCCGCTAGAAGGCGTCACGGACGGGAGTCGCTAACCTAGTTTCAGCTAGGCAGCGAGTGCATAGTTATCGTCGGCATCTATAAAGCTACCAACAGTGCCGTCTGATTAACGAGAGCACGACCATCTCGGCACGCAGCGCCCACCTTCGACCACCCGTCGAAGCCAGATCGCCCCCACAGCCACAAGCATACTCACGGGTGCGCAATAAGCCAAGCACGGAAAAACGGCAGCGCCCCGGCAACTCCATCCCGCACCGCCGCCGCGTCCAGCCGCTTTTCGGCCCCCAACACGACTCCCCACCCTCTATACCCCCCCCCGCCCCGCCCCGGGGCCGCCCGCGGGAGAAGGGCGCCGAGAGAGAAGACGGGCCCGGGCCATTCGGGCCTTCACGCCAGAGAAGCGGGCTCGCCTCAGCCGCTGTAGCGACCGCCCCGGCCGCGCATGGCGCGATCGGCTTCGCGATCCGCATCCCGGCGCTTGATGTCCTCGCGCTTGTCCCGCACGCGCTTGCCCCGCACCAGGGCCAGCTCCACCTTTACGCGACCATCCCTGAAATAGAGGCTGAGGGGAATCAGCGTGAGGCCGCGTTCCGCCACGCGACTATAAAGCTTCCCGATCTCGCGACGATGCAAGAGCAGGCGACGCGGGCGCTGGGGCTCGGCATTCTCCCGGGTGGCGGGCTCGTAGGGGCTGATGTGAAGCTTTTCGAGCCAGCACTCGCCGCCCCGGATGACCCCATAGGCATCCCCCAGATTGACGCGCCCGGCCCGTAGGCTCTTGACCTCGGGACCGATCAGGGAAATCCCGGCCTCCACGGTATCGAGCACCTCGTACTCATGCCTCGCGCGCCGATTGCGCGCAATATTCTTGGTTCCCTCGCCGGCCATGGCCGCAATCCTAGCCCGCATTTCCCGCCCAGCCGCGTGCGCGCTTCGCGGGGCGCCCGGCCCCGAGACCGATCCCGCGTCGCGGAGCTAGTCGGCCGGCCCGCAATCGCCTCCCGGCGCGGCCAGCAGGATCCGGTTGTCAATCAGCCGAACCTCGGATCCCCGGCCCCGATCGTCGGGCCGAAAATTCACCGCCAGGGCCAGCAGGGTCGGCCCCCGCAGCGCTGCGGGCGCGGGCTCGAAGGTCTCCGGATCGCGCAATTCCACGTAGTCGATGCGCGCCAGGGAGGCCTCGGCGAGCCGGGCCTCGACGAGCCCCCGCAAAACATCCGCCCCCCGCTCCCCCTGCTCGACCGCCTTCTGCGCCTGATCCAGGGATTGCACCAATGCCAACGCCTGCCGCCGCGCCTCGGGGCCCAGGTGCACGTTGCGGCTCGAGAGAGCCAGGCCGTCGGGCTCGCGCACCGTCGCCGCGCAGACGATCTCGATCCCGAAGCCGAGATCCCGCTCCATGCGCCGGATGACCGCACATTGCTGGAAATCCTTCTGGCCAAAGACGGCCACGTGGGGGCGCGCCGCCAGGAAGAGCTTGCTCACCACCGTCGTCACACCACGAAAATGACCGGGCCGCGAGGCGCCGCAAAGGGATCCGCTCAGACCCGTCACCTCCACCCAGGTCTGGGCACCCTCCGGATAGAGTTCATCCGCACTCGGGGCGAAGATGAGATCCACCCCATGCTCGGCGGCCAGCTCGAGATCCCGGGCGAGATCGATGGGGTAGCCCTCGAAATCCCGGGCATCGTTGAATTGCGTCGGATTCACGAAGATCGACATCCAAACGAGATCCGCGCGCTCCCGGGCCGCCTCCACGAGGGAGAGATGGCCCGCGTGAAGCGCCCCCATGGTGGGCACCAGGGCGATCCGATGGCCCGCCCCGCGTTCCCGATCCGCCCGGGCCTGGAGCTCAGCAATCGTCCTGAGGACGGGGGGACTCGACATCGCGCAGCCCTACGCCCGCATCAACGATAGGAATGGGCGTCGTCGGGGAACTTCCGATTCGCCACATCTTCGGCGAAGGAGCGCGCCGCCTGGGCGGCGAGGCCTCCCAGGTTCGCGTACTGCTTCACGAAACTCGGCGTCCAATCGCTCAAACCCAAGAGGTCGTGCATCACCAGCACCTGGCCGTCACAACCCGGTCCGGCCCCGATCCCAATCGTCGGTATCTCGAGCAGGCCGGTGATCTCCTGCCCCAGATCCGCGGGAATTCCCTCGAGCACCACCGCGAAGGCACCGGCCTCCTGGACGGCCCGCGCATCCTCGATCACCTGGCTGCGTCCGGACTCGTCACGCCCCTGCACGCGAAAACCGCCCATCTGGTTGACGGATTGGGGAGTCAGCCCGACATGGCCCATCACGGGCACCTGGGCGGCGACAATGCGCTCGATCGATTCGGCAACACTCACGCCCCCCTCGAGTTTCACCCCGTGGGCACCGGCCTCCTTGACGAAACGAATCGCGCTGCGAACCGCATCCTCGCTTCCGACCTGGTAGCTGCCAAAGGGCATGTCGGCGATCAACATCGAGCGACGAATTCCCCGGGCCACCAGGCGGGTGTGATAGATCACCTCGTCCAGGGTCACCGGCAGCGTGGTCTCGTGGCCCTGGACGACGTTGCCCAGGGAGTCCCCCACCAGCAGCAGGTCGATCCCCGCCTCATCGAAAATACGCGCAAAGGTAAAATCATAAGCGGTGAGCATGCTGAAGGGCTCAGCCCGCTGCTTGCGTTGGGCCAATGAACGAACGGTCACCCGATGCTCTCGACTGGCAGATGCCGTGACTGTGGACATGGGGGAAGGTCTCCGATTGGGCCCGGAACCAACATTCTCTCAGCCGATCAGCTACCGGAAAATAAAAAAGCGCCTCCCGGATTCGTTCCGGGGGCGCATGGGCAAGATCGGGGGCCGACCACTGAAGCGAAAACTATTTGCGGTCGATCATCGGAGTCGCATCGAATCCGGCCACGGGGGGCCCGCGAACTCCCAGCCACCAATCTCCCCTGGATCACCCCCGTCTCGGTCTCGACTCACCCCCCCGCGATCGCGTTTCCCTGCTTGGGATGGGGGCGAAGGCGCCAACTGGCACCCGAAGATCCGAGCGTTTTCGGAGCGAGTGGAGAGGCCTCTCTCTGATCTTCCGGGCCCATCGTGCCCGGGCGTATGGGATTCAAGATAGGGCCCGCACTCTGCGGTACCCCTCGACAAGCAGAGTTTCGCCCGGGGGCGGGGGGGCGTCAAGAAAAAAGCAGCCTTACGCCCCCTGGGGCTCCAGATAGGCTCGTACTGCGGGGGGAAGATGCCGCGATTCCAGCAGCGGGGCGGCATGTTCGCGCAGGGCATCGGCCAGGGTTTCGATCTGGATGGCCGGGCTCTCGGAAGAGGAAAGAACCACCCAGAGTTCGCCCCGCAAGCGGCAGACGCCGCTGGCCACGGGCGGCAGATCCTCTGCGAGCCCCCGCCGGCCACCGATGCGAATCCGCATGCCCGCTTCCGCCGCCAACTCGATCAGACTCTCCAGGATCTGGCTCTCATCCATGCCCACACGGTGCAGCGCCCCCCCGCTCCGCGCAAGCACTCAGGATAGGATTCGCGCGAGGGCCAGCAGCCGCTCGGCTTCGATCGTCTCGGCCCGGGCCCTGGGATCGATACCCGCCTCGACCAGGGCACTCTCGATTCGAGCGCGCTCACCCCCCGCGATGGCGCCCTCGGCGCGAAGCGAGTTGAAGATGGTCTTGCGACGCTTTGCGAAAGCGGCCCGCACCACCCTTTCGACCCAGGCGAGTTCCCCGGGCTCAAGGGGCGAACCCCGTCGAGGCCAGATCCGCACGAAACTCGAATCGACCTCCGGCGCGGGGAAGAAACTGCCGGGGCCCAGTTGCTGCTGCACCTGGACATCGACCGTCAACTGGTGGAGCACCGAAAGAGAACCGTAATCCCGGCTGCCCAGCGAGGCCGAAATACGCTCGGCCACTTCGCGCTGCAACATGACGGACCAATCCGCCAACTCCCCGCGCAGATCGAGCAGGCGACGCAGCAGGGGGGTCGCCGCGGAATAGGGGAGATTGGCGACCAGCCGCACGGGCGGGGGCAGGCGAGCGGCGATCCGCGACAGATCGATCTCCAGGGCGTCGGCGTGTATCAATTCGACGTTGTCGGGCAGCAGGGCCTCCTCGTTCAGAGCGGCGACCAGGCCCGAATCGATCTCGATGCTGACCACCTTCGCGGCCCGCTCCGCCAGGGCCCGGGTCAGGACGCCGAGCCCCGTCCCAACCTCGATCACACCCTGCCCTGCCCCGACCCCGGAGAGCACCGCCAGGCGATCCGCCAGGCGCGGATCGTCCAGGAAATTCTGACCCAATTCCCGACGCAGATGGAGCCCTCGACGAGCCAGGATCTCGCGCATCCTCGCCCTCATCGCTTCATCTCTTCCCCTCGCCTCTTCCCTCTAGCTCTTCTATCTCTTCCCGTCATCTCTTGATCCCCGACCCGGATCGCCAGGGGGCCTGCCCCATCGGCACCCGGGAAAAGGCGCTGAGATCCAGGCCCTCGGACTCGCCCCGGGCCAGCAGGCGCGAGCCCGCTGCGGCGATCATCACGGCGTTGTCGGTGCATAATTGCGGGGGAGGGAAATAGGCCTCGAAACCATGCCGACGCCCCGCCGCCGCCAATTCCTCGCGCAGCCGACGATTGGCCGCCACCCCACCCACGACCGCAACGCGACCCAGGGCCTCACTGCGAAGAGCCCGACGCACCCGCAGCCCCAAGGACTCGACGGCCGCAGCTTCAAAGGATGCCGCGACGTCGGCGACCTCGGCGTCGGCGAGGGCTTCCCGACCTCCGCGGCGCTCGATTTCCAGGGCCACCGCGGTCTTGAGTCCGCTATAGGAAAAGTCCAGGCCCGCTTTCTTCGCCATCGGCCGGGGAAAGACGACGGCGGCTGGATTTCCTTCTCGCGCGGCCGCCGAAACGGCGGGGCCACCCGGAAAACCCAAGCCCAGCAGGCGGGCCACCTTATCGAAGGCCTCTCCCACCGCATCGTCGAGGGTCTGTCCGAGCAGCGATGGCTCGGCCCCCTCCTCGACGCGATAGAGAGCCGTATGCCCGCCCGAGACCACCAGGCCGAGATAGGGGGGTCGCAATCTCTCCTCGGCGAGTTCGGCGGCGGCCAGGTGGCCCGCCAGATGGTGGACGGCGACCAGGGGAAGTTCCGCCCGGTAGGCCAGGGCCTTTGCGAAGGAGAGTCCCACCAGCAGCGAACCCATCAGGCCGGGACCGGCGGTCACCGCGATACCATCAAGGGATTCGAGTTCGATCTCGGCGTCGGCCAGGGCGGCCTCGGTCACCCGGGAAACCACCCTCGCATGATCCCTCGAGGCCAATTCCGGTACCACGCCGCCGTAGGGGGAGTGCACTTCCACCTGGCTCGCCACGACGTTCGAGCGAACCTCACGCCCCCAACGCACCACGGCCGCCGCCATTTCGTCGCAGGAACTCTCGATGCCGAGCACCCATTCGGCGCTGTCGCCTCGCGCCGGCAAGACTAGAGCCCCGGGCGCGGAGTCACTGCGCCCCATTCGGCGATCCGGGCATCAGGTCTTCCCGCCCCGATCCGAGGGCGACGGATCTCGCCGCTCATGAGACCCCTACTCGTGATGCGCGCGTGCATCCCGGCTACGCGTTGCGTCGCTCGAATTGTTCCTGCTCGGATTTGCAGTCGATGCAGAGCTTGGCCACCGGCCGCGCCGCGATGCGCTTGGGGGAAATCTGCTCACCACAGGACTCGCACTCGCCGTAGATCCCCTCGGCGATCTTGTCCAGCGCCTGGTTGATCTTGCTGATCAGGCCGCGCTCGCGCTCGCGCAGGCGGCCCTGGAAGGCGAGGTTCATCTCCGAGGATGCGGTGTCGATCTCGTCGGGAAAGTCGTCCGGATCGAGGTGAATATCCCCTGCCAGAGTCCTGCGCGCATTCTGCAGAAGTTCGTCACGCTGTTCCTCGAGAATCTTCTTGAATCTTTCCATGTCGCGCTTCTTCAACGCCTACACTCCTCGTCATCCCTTCGATGGGACGGGTTTGCCTGCGGGGCCCCGTCCTTCCAACCCCTGAATTCCAATCTTCTTCGGATCCCCTCGGATTCCTCGAGGGCTTTTCTCGGCAGGCTTTCCCTGCAGGACCTGCCGGTCCCGCTCCGATCCCCGCCCGGGCCCGATTTCATCCGCTATTGAGTGCACTCAGCCGACGCTCCGCCTCCTCGGCCCGCTTGGAATCCGGATAATCCTCCACCACCTGCTCGAAAACCGTTCGGGCTGCATCGTAAAAACCCGGCCCAAGCTTGAGCAAAGATTCGCCCTGCCTGAAGAGCGCGTCGGGCGCCTTATTTCCTCCGGGGTATACCCGAACCACATCGTTGAAACGCAGCACCGCGACCCGATAGTCCCCCTGCTTGAAGTGGCAATCCGCCATCCAATAGGCACCGTCGTCCGCGTAGGCCGAAGCCGGATAAGTTTGCAAGAACTTGCGAAAGCGGTCAATACAGAGCTTGTGATCCTCGCCCCGCCAGGCCGTCAACGCCTTCTGGTAGGCATCGACTTCCTCCGAGGTGACGCCCTCGCCAAATTCCAGCGCTTCCCCCTCGCCCTCCTGCCCGAAGGATTCCTCGTCATCCCCTCCCTGCGCGGGCAGGGAGGCCAATAATTCCCGGGCCTTTCGGGCCTCCTCGAGCGCGTCGCTGGCCGTCTTCTGGGCCACTTCGAGTTGCCCTTCGAGGCGCTGCTGTTCGTCGCGCAACTGATCGACCTGTGCCGAGAGCCGCGCAATGCGGGGAAAGGGATCCGGTCCCTTCGAGGACTGGCGGGCGGCATCGAGCACCCGCTCCTCGAGCTTGCGAAAATCTCCCGTCGTCGTGCATCCCAGAAGAATCACGCAGCAGAGCAGTAGCGCCGTCGGGAAAGCACTCCCCCAGGAGAGGAGTCGGCCCGCATGGACATATGGGGAGGAATGCGGGACTCGCTCGGGGACGGCCACCGACCCCATCAGAGCCCGACCCTGCAAACTCTCCGAAGCTTCCAATCGCCTTGACATCGTCGGTCGTTCCCCCAGCGCGGGGCATTCTAGCCCGCATTTTCCTTCAGGTCGCTATTGCTGTGGTCGATCTTCGCGCAAGAGTCGAGCCTTTCCCGCCCACCCTGCTCACGTCGGCTTCCCCGGCCGGGAGATGACCCTGGCAAAAGCCATCCCGTGCCCCTCCCTCACATCGCATCGCGTGGGAATGCTCGCCGCATGACGAATGAATTCAAGGGGCATGGGGCCCCCAGGCGGGTTGAATATTCTCGCCCTGCCCCCGGGTCAGGCGCCGCAGATTATCCCCGTTGACATCGATCACATAGAGATCCGATCGCCCCCTGCGCCTGGAACTGAAGATCAATTTGCGACTATCCGGGGACCAGGCGGGGGATTCATCGCTCCTCGGATGAACGATGACCGGGAAGTTCGTCTCGCCACTCGGATCGATCAACCAGATATCGAATTGGCCCTCGACCCGGGTCTCGTAGGCGATCCAGCGGCCATCCGGCGACCAGGTGGGAGACGTATTATAACTCCCGTTGAAGGTCAGGCGCCGCACATCACCTCCCCGCCGATTCATCAGGTAGATCTGGGGAGATCCCGAGCGATCGGATACGAAGGCGATTCGTTTTCCGTCGGGCGACCACGCGGGGGAGATCTCGATCGCCGGGCTATGGGTCAGTCGGCGCAATCGACGCCCCTTGCGACTCACGCGATAAATCTCCGAGGCCCCGTCGAGACTGGCGACCAGCGCCAATTCCTCGCCGCGGGGATCGAAGACCCCGCGGTATTTGGGCAGATCGTCGAGAACATCGGATAGGATCATGCCCGGAGCGTATTCACCCCGGGAGGTCAAGTAGAGGCTGGGTTTCACGCCGTTCGCGTAGGAGGTATAGAGGATGGCGAGCCCGTCGGGGGTCCAGTCGGGGAAGGCCTTGATGCTCGCACCCCGGGTGGCGGCGCGCTGCCGGGCGCCATCGGCATCCATCACGTAGACCTCCCGCGCACCGCTGCGATTCGAAATGAATGCGATCTCCGTAGCGGCCACACCCGGAGTGCCGGTGAATGCCCCGACCACTTCATCGGCGAGTTGCCTCGCCAGTCGACGCCGCTCGCCATGGGGTCCGCGCAGGTGACCCCGAGCGAGTCTCTTGCAGCGGGCGATATCCCAGACCTGGTAGCGGAGTTCGAGTTCCTGGCCCGCATTTTGGAGACTGCCCTCCACCAGAGCATCGGCTCCTCCCACGGCCCAATCCGCGCAATCCCCGCGTCGCGATGCGGACGGCTTCGAACTGACCTCCTCTCCCGTAAAGGCCTCCGGGGCCAGGGGCAGCAGAATGCTCGAGAAGCGCATCCCCTCCTCGATTTCACTGCGCAGGGCCTTCGCACGCTCGGGGTCGACGGGTTCGATGCGGTCGTGAAAAGTCTGTACCGCAGCCCGAAAAGCGCGCCCTTCTCCCGGGGTAATGACGATCGGTGCGGGGGCGGGCTCGGCAAATACCGGCGATGCATCCACCAGGCACGTCAGGCCCATCAGATACACCAGGCCGATCCAACCCCCCGACCAGCCGTACAAACGCGATGACTTCAAACTCGGCAACTCCATCGTCTTCAATTGTCCTCGGGTGAAAAGATCAGGATCCGACGGCCCGCCGACGGCGGCGGCGGCAGGGGGCTGGCCCGACGCAGCGCACGCAGCGCGTTGTCGTCGTAATAGGGATTGCCCGAAGAGACCAGCAGTTCGGGGCGGCCGACCAGGCTTCCATCGGCCGCGACGTTCACGCGCATTTCGACCACCAGGCCGCTCTTGCGAAACTCCGGTGGCGTGATCCACGCCGATGCGACGTGGCGCTTCACGGCCAGGCGCCAGGCCGCCAACTCCGGCTCGACCCCCCCCTGGATCCGGCTGGGGCGGGAAGTATCCGCCGGGGCATCGGTGCGGCCAGCGGGTCGCGGCGCCGGAACGGGCGGAAGCGGCGGGAGTTCACTGCCGACCTCACCCTCCAGGCGTTTCAGGGCTTCTTCATAGGAAAGTTCCCGGGGCCGCGGTCGGCGCTGAATGATCGGTTCTGGCTCCACGCGCGCTTTCGGGGTCACGCGGGGGGCACGCTTGGGGAGTACCCTCGGCTTCGGAATCGGGGGGGGCGGGGCCGGGGGCGCCTCGGGGCTCTCACTGGGGAGTGCCGGGACCGCGGGGGGCGGATTCCGGCGAGCGGCGGGCGCCGGCATCACCTCGAAGAGATCGACTTGAATCGCCGGGGGCAATCGGATCGGCTGCATGGGGGGAGCCAGGCTCAGGACCACGAGGAGGCATAGGTGTCCCGACAAGGAGAGCAGGAAGATTCGTCGCAGACGTCTCGTGTCTTCGCCGCGCCGATCTTGCCAGCCGTGCACGCCTACCAGGATCGCCAAGATGCTTTCTCTTCCTCTCGCCCTCTCGCGAAGACACGCCGCTCAGCGTTCGCTCTCCGTCACGATCCCGAGCTTTCTCGAACCTGCGCGCCGCGCGGCGGCCATGGCCCGAGCCACCACTCCGTAGGGGGCTTCCCGATCCGCACGCAAGAAGAGTTCCTTTGAATCCCGGGCCTCGAAGATCGTCTCGAGCTTCTTCTGCAAGGCGTCCTCGGGCACCTGATCGCGCCCCAAGAAATACTGCCCGCTGCGATCCACGGACAGGATCAGGGGGGCGTCGCCAACCCGAAGCGCTTGGGTGGTGGTCTCCGGGAGATTCACATCCATCCCCTGCTGCAGGAGGGGCGCCGTGGCAATGAAGATCACCAGCAGCACCAGCATCACGTCCACGAAAGGCGTGACGTTGATTTCCGCCCGCGCCCGATGCCGGGGCCGGCGCCCGGGGATTCCCGGCTTCTCCCTATCCATCCCCGATCACTCCGGAAGCGCCTTCGGCCCCGGCCCATTGCGCAAAATCCTCGGCGAGATCGGCCGCGAAGAGATCCGTCGAGGCCCCAATATCCTCGACGCGAGTCACGAAGGCGTTGTACGCGATGCTGGCCGGAATCGCGGCCAGCAATCCCACCGCCGTCGCGATCAGGGCCTCGGCCATTCCCGGGCCCACCACCGAAAGGCTGGCATTTCCCGCGAGGCCGATCCCTCGAAAGGTATTGATGATGCCCACCACGGTGCCGAAGAGACCGATAAAGGGCGAAGAACTGGCGACGGTCGCCAGGAAGGGAAGGCCCCTTTCCAGGCGTTGCACTTGCTCCTGGCGGGTCCAACGAATCAAGCGCGCCAATGCGCGATGTTCCGCGGCATTGAGGTCGTGGGGCGTCGCATGCCCCCCCTCCCGGGCCAGGCGGGTCATCTCCTCGCAAGTCGCCAGGAAAACAGCCGCCTGGGGACAGCGATTGTGTCGGCTGGCAACCTCGAAAGAGGATTCCAGGGACTCGGTATGATAGGCGGAGAGAAAAGCCTGAGCTTCCCGGGAGGCGCGACGCAGTTCCAGCCCCCTCGCAAAAATGATCGTCCAGGAAATCACCGAGAAGGCGACGAGGAGGATCAGCACCGATTTGACCGTCAGGCCGGATTCGGCCACCAGGCCCAGAACATCACCACTCACGTACTCGCTCCCATTCACAAACCCACGATCGAATGCCGAGGTTCAAAACAAGGTTCAAAACAATCTGGGCTACCGCGAATGCGGAAATCATGGCAGAAAAAAAAACGCCCCCCGAAAGCCAGGCTGACCTGTCGGGGGGACGATGCCATCAGTCTAGCCCGTATTCCCCCGCACTGCCTGAATCCGAACCGTGTGAAGGGGGATCCGCGCGGGGAGCGATTTCGCAGCGCTTCGGCGAAGTCCTCGGGCCCCGGGAGGGGGATGGATCGGGGCGCCTCTGGCTCCGAGAGGCGGCTTCGGCTACGCCTTCGCTCCTGCGCCTCGAACGGGTGGGCAACGAGAGGAATCGAGTGAGAATTCAGGGGGCCGCCACGCGTCCTGAGCCGTAGCAAAATCTTCCGGATCGCCCCGGGATCGCGTGAATCCGCCGGGCCGAGACGAACCATGGAAGGTCAAAAAAGAGCATCGGGAGCCCCGGAGATCTTTCGAGGAAATCCCGCGAACTTCCCAGGAGAAAAAAGATCATGAAAATCAATATTCGGGTGGCATCCCCTCTCGAGGTCTCCAGTGATCTGCTGGCGATCCCCATATTCAGCCCCGGCTCCGGCAAGAAGCAGAAATCCGGAAAGCGGAAGCCGCGCCTGACCGGCGCCGCGGCCACCCTGGATCGGGCGCTCGGTGGCATCATCAAGCGGGCTCTCGACAGCGGCGATCTTCGCGGCCAATCCTCCGAACGAGTCCTCCTCTACCCGGACTCTCCGAAACGGGGCGCTCGCCCGCCGCGGATTCTTCTGCTGGGCGTCGGCGCCCGAGAAGATCTCGATCTCGAGGGGATTCGCCGCTACGCGGGAGCGGCCGCGAGCGAGTCCCGCGCCCGCAAGCTCTTGCGCGTCGGTCTGCTGGCGCCGCGGGGGCGTCGGATTCTCGAAACGGATTGCGCGGCCGCCCTCAGCGAGGGAGCGCTCCTCGGCGCCTATCGCTTCGAGCGCTTCAAGAGCAGCGGGCATACGGGCCGGGGCAAGGCCAGCGTCAGCACACCGCGCACGTGCACCCTATTCTTCGATCCCCAGGAGAGCGTCGAGAGGGTGCTCGTCACCGATCTGCGCAGCCGAAGCCGGGCGGCGAGCCTGGCCGCCGATTGTCAGAATCTGGCCCGGGATCTCTCGAATACGCCCGGCAATGCGCTGCCGCCGGCGGGCCTGAGCCGGGAAGCCCGAAAGATCGCTCGCGAGACGGGAATGACCTGCCACGTGATCCGCGGAGCCGAACTCGAACGCGGCGGCTTTTCCGCGCTGCTGGCCGTCGGCGGCGGCAGCGTCAACGCGCCGCAGTTGATCGTCCTGGAACATCGGGGAGCCCGGGCGAAGGCCAGCAAGGCGGCTCCTCTTTGTCTGGTGGGCAAGGGGATCACCTTCGACTCGGGAGGAATCTCGATCAAGCCCTCGGCCAATATGGCGGATATGAAACACGATATGTCGGGAGCCGCCACGGTCCTGGGCACGATGAGGGCCGCCGCCCTGCTGAAACTGCCGCTTCACGTCGTGGGCGTGATCGCCGCCGCCGAGAACCTGCCGAGCGCGACCGCGTATCGACCCGGAGACGTGGTGAAGAGTCGTGCGGGCAAGACGATCGAGATCGGCAATACGGACGCCGAAGGGCGCGTCGTGCTCGCGGATGCCATCGACTACGCGGTCAAACGCTTCGCACCGGCGGCAATGGTCGACCTCGCGACACTGACCGGGGCCGCCATGATGGCCTTCGGGCCCTGGGCCACCGCGGCGCTCGGAAATGACGACGATCTGCTCCGGGCACTGCGCGATGCGGGCGATGAAGCCGGGGAACGCATCTGGCCCATGCCGCTGCTACGCGAACATTCCGAGGCCATCAAGAGTTCGGTGGCGGATATCCGGAATATCGGCGGACCCCAGGCGGGCGTCTCGACCGCGGGGGCCTTCCTGAAGGAGTTCGTGGGCGAGACACCCTGGGTGCACCTCGACATCGCGGGCACCGCTTGGACTGCCCAGCGCTCCGCCTATCACCGGCAGGGAGCCACGGGGGTCGGGGTGCGAACATTGCTGGCCTGGATGGCCTCCCGGGTGCAACAAAAAAGGTGATTGACTGCCACCACCGGGGGGCCTAACCTCGCCGCCGCATGGGATTGGGCGTCTTGGCGCACGCTCCCCTCTCAAGGAGAAAAATTAAATGTTTCGACAACTTACCGCTTTTCTGGCCACCCTCTCCCTGGCGGGGCTCACAGCCCCGGGGACGACCCTGGCCGCAGACTCCGCCGCTGGTCAGGTAATCTTCAACGCCAATTGCTCCTCCTGCCACGGCCTGTCGGGCAAGGGCGATGGGCCTGTGGGAGGCGCCCTGAATCCGCCCCCCCGAGACTTCACGGTCGCGGACTTCGCCTACGACACCGATGGCGATGGCAAGAAGGGAGAAGACGCCGACCTCGACTCCGTGATCAAGAACGGCGCGATGAAATACGGCGGGTCACCTCTGATGGCACCGTGGCCGACCCTGAGCGACGCCCAGGTGGCGGATGTGATCGCCTATATCCGAAGCCTCAAGACCGACTAACTGCGATCGCAGAGGGAGAGCGCTCATTTCGAGGGCCCTTCGCGAGGGCCCTTCCGAAGGAATCAGGAGAGGCGATCTCGGCCCGGGGCCGGGATCGCCTCTCCCCTTTGGGATCCGCGCCCCCCGAGCCGCCACGGATCCCGAACACCCCGGGGCGAGCCGCTGTCTTGAGTTCCCTGCGCCGCAGCGACGGACCGAGACATTCCCGGAAGATTCGAGCTAAACTGGGGGCCTGCGGTCGCGAACTTCAGTGGTACCCCGTCGCAGCGTCCTGGCAACGTTGCCAGCTAGACCTTCCCGTGGATTCCGAGGACCGAGCGTGAGCGGCAAAGAGCCCGAAGTCCTTCCGCCCCTTGAGACGGACGAAGAAAAGGCCTCGGAGATCGAATCGGATCTCCCCCTGGTCGACTCCGACGAGCCGATCGAAGTCCAGATTCTCGCCGATGGCTCCCCGATCCTCGATCCGGAAGTCGCCCCGGTCCCCGTACCCTTCGAATCCCTTTCCGACCCCGACGACTCGGCATCCCTTCCGGCCGTCTCGGGACCGGCCTCGAGCCTCTCCTACTATATGTCCCAACTCGGCAGTCACGCCCCGATCAGCCGCGAGGAAGAACACGCTCTGGCCGTGCGCTGGGTCGAGGATCAGGATATCTCGGCGGCTCGGAAGCTGGTCCTTTCCAATCTACGCCTGGTCGTAAAAATCGCCATGGAATACCGGCGGGCCTGGACGAATAGCCTCGACCTGATCCAGGAAGGCAACGTGGGGCTGATGGAAGCCGTCCAGCGCTACGACCCCTACCAGGGCGTCAAGCTCTCATCCTACGCGGTCTACTGGATTCGCGCCTACATCCTCAAATACATCCTCGATAATATGCGCAGCGTGCGCCTCGGCACGACCCGCGCGTCGCGAAAGCTCTTCTTCCAACTCAACAAGGAGAAGGCCCGACTCGAGAGAGAGGGCTTCGAGGTAGAACCCAAATTGCTGGCAGAGCGTCTGGACGTCAGCGAACAGGATGTCCTGGAGATGGAAAATCGCCTCTCCCGACCGGATACCTACCTCGATGCACCGGCGCGCCGAGAGGACAGCCGCAGCGCGACGGTCGGCGAGGGCTTCGCGACCGCTGGGGCCAGCGCGGAGGCCCAGGTGGGTGACGCGGAGATGCGGCGCCAATTCCTGGAAAAGATCGAGAGTTTCGCGACGGATCTGGGAGAGCGAGACCTGCGCATCCTGCGCGAGCGAATCCTGGCCGAGGATCCCCGCACCCTGGCGGATATGGGCGAGGAGTTCGGAGTCTCCCGGGAACGAGTCCGGCAGTTGGAAGCCCGCCTGGTGAACCGGCTGCGCGAATTCGTGCGGGAGAATACGGTCGACTTCGACTACTACACCTCCCCCTCGGACGATTGAGCGAAGTGGGAATCCGGCATCAGATCCTCCGGGTCGGGCTCGTGATCGCTCTCCTTTCCGGGGGCTGCGACGGCGCCCGCAGTGGCCAGGAGACGGAAGCGCTCCCCGACGCCTGGATCGGCATCGGGCGCCAGAAGTTGGCGGTCGAGTTGGCCCTCAGCCCCGCGGAACAACAACTCGGCCTCGCTGAGCGGGATTCCCTGGCCTGGGGCCGGGGCATGATCTTCCGCTACCCGAAACCCGCCTTTCCCCGCTTCTGGATGAAGGGGATGCGCTTCGACATCGATATCGTCTGGATCCGCGGGGATCGCATCGTCGATATCAGCCATCGCGTTCCCCATGTCCCCGGAGAAAACGGCCCGACCGTCACCTCCCGGGAATTGACGGATCTGGTGCTGGAGGTGCCGGCGGGATACGCCCAGGCCAACGGCTGGCGGCGTGGAATGCGCGTGGAACTCGAAGTCCTGCAGGAATAGGAGCGGGCCCCCAGCGGGCCCTCAACTCTGCTTGACGGCCTCGCCCGCGAGGTGACCGATCTCGGGCAGGATCAGCTTCTCCATCGCCAGACGCACGGCTCCCCGGGAGCCGGGGATCACGAAGACGATCTTCCCGCGATAGAGACCCGCCAGGGCCCGGGAGAGAATCGCCGCCGATCCGATGTCCTGGTACGAGAGCAGGCGGAAGATCTCGCCGAAGCCGGGCACGATGCGCTCTAGCATGGGCTCGACGCAATCCGGGGTTACGTCCCGGGGCGCGATGCCAGTGCCACCCGTAAAGATCACAGCACGCACATCCGGCACTTCGGCCGCCCGAACGAGAGCCCCGCGAATCGCTTCCGCCTCATCGGCCACGATTTCCCGCAAGGCGATCGGATGGCCCGCGGCCTCGAGGAATTCCAGCACCGATGCCCCGCCCGTATCCGTCTCCAGGGTTCGGGTATCGCTGACGGTGATCAGCGCGGTCGAAACTTCGCGCGGGGCCTGGCGCCTATGATGGTGTCCGTGATGTCCCGGTTTGAGTTCGCTCATGCGTGATCGTCCACCCAATAGGCCCCGTCGGCGGCCACTTCCTTCTTCCAAATCGGCACCCGAGTCTTCAGCGTGTCGATGCAGAACTGGCAGGCCGCGAAGGCCTCCCCGCGATGCGGAGCGCAGGCCGCGATCACGACCGCGGCCTGCCCGATCTCCAATCGGCCCACCCGATGGCTGATGGCAACGCGGGTCCCCGGCCAACGCTCCGCCGCCTCCGCGACGATCTTCTCCATCTCGCGCTCGGCCATCTCGGGATAGGCCTCGTATTCGAGGTATTGAATCGACTGCCCCCGAGCGTGATCCCGTACCGTGCCCACAAAGGTCACCACTCCGCCGATATCCGGGCCCGCGACCCGCTCCACGACCGCCGCCTCGTCGAGGGCCTCGTCCAAGATGCGGCAGCAGCCGCCTCGCCCCGAGCCACCGGCCACAGGCGGAAGCAGGGCCACTTCATCGCCGTCGTGAAGAATCGCTTCCGCGGCCACGAATTCCAGATTGATCGAAACGCGCAAGCGTGGACCCAGTTGGGCGAGGGAAGGCAGGCGCGCAGCGAGTCGAGCCGTCAACTGCGAGACGGATTCCCCATCCGGGAGTTCCAACTCGAAGACGGATTCGCCCGCTTCCTCGCGAAGATTTCCAAATACGCGCACGCTCACCTGCATGGCTCCCGATCCTTTCTTTCCTACAGATCCCAGACCAAGGCTAGCCCGCATTTCTCGATGGGGCGCGGGGCGATCGGATGCAGCGGCGCGACTGCCCGGAAAATGCGGGCTACCATCGCGCGGCCCATGCCCTCGCCAACCAAAAAGCCGAGCGACCTCCTGCGCAATTCCCTCGCGAGCGGACGGATCCACTCCGCCTATCTATTTTCGGGCGAAGGCGAGGCACCCCGAGATGCAGCCCTGGAGTTCGCGCGGGGACTCGTCTGCACGGCCGCGGGCGATGGCGCCCGGCCCTGCGAAGCCTGCCGCTCCTGTCTCTGCTCCTCGGCCTCCGAGACGAAGATCAAGATCGATGGAAAGGGCAAGAAGGGATCCTTCTACCGGCACATCGGGGATCATGCGGATCTCTACTGGATGGAACGCGGCGACGAAGACACCCGGATCAGGGTTGAGCAGGTCCGTCAACTCCAAAAGGAGTTGCACCTGCATACCAGCGAGGGGGGGCGACGGGCGGCGGTGATCGCCGAAGCCGAAGAACTCAACTCCGCAGCCCAGAACGCGCTGCTTCGGCTCCTTGAAGAGCCCCCTCCCCTCACCTCCCTGATCCTGGTCGCGCAAAACGCAACCAGCCTGCTCCCCACCGTCCGCTCTCGCTGCGTGCGCGTGGTCTTTCCAACCGAGTTGCGCCCCATCCTGCGCGGGGACGATATCCCCGAAGAAATCGCTTCGATCGTTGCGCGCCTGGACGGGATCGGGACCCTGGGCATGGCGGAACTCCTCAAGTGGGCGGAGGAATTTCGGGGCACCCGAGCCATCGCCGCCGCCGCGCTGGACGAATTCCTGCAGATTGCGACCAGTTGGCTCCACGATCGCACGACCCGGGGCGTCGCGGAAGGATCCGGATCCGTACGTGCCGAATTGGACGCCTACCGAGTCCTGAACGAGTGTCGTCGCGAATTGACCCGGCGCAACATCAACCCGCAGATGAGCGCCGAGAGGGGTCTTTTTGCCCTGCGAGGAGCCGTACACGCATGAGCGATTCGTTCTACATCACGACTCCGATCTATTATGTCAACGCCGAGCCCCATATCGGCCATACCTACACGACCGTCGTGGCGGATACCCTCGCCCGCTACCACCGCCTGCGCGGCGAGGACTCTTTCTTCCTGACGGGCAGCGATGAACACGGCGAGAAGGTGCTCGAAGTCGCCAGGGAGAGGGGCGAGAGTCCCGCGCAGGTCGCCGAATATTATTCGACGACCTTTCTCGCCACCTGGGATGAAGTCGGAATCGGCTACGACCGATTCATCCGAACGACGGATGAAGACCATGGCCGAACTGTGCGGGAAATCCTGCAGCGGGTCTACGACGCTGGCGAAATCGAATTCCAGGAGTACGAGGGACTCTATTGCGTGGGCTGTGAGCGCTTCCTCACCGATCGGGATCTCGAGGACGGGCTCTGTCGCGATCATGAGCGAGCGCCGGAGAATCGCACCGAGGCCAATTATTTCTTCAAGATGGGAAAACACTTCCAATGGCTGCACGAGTACATCGAAAGCCATCCGGACTTCATCCGCCCCGAACGCTACCGCAACGAAGTTCTCGCCATGCTCGGGGAGGAAAGCGGGCTCGGTGGCGATCTCTGCATCTCGCGACCCCGAACGCGCCTGGACTGGGGCATCGGATTGCCCTTCGACGACGATTACGTCTGCTACGTCTGGTTCGACGCCCTGATCAACTACCTCACGGGAATTGGCTATCCCGACGCCCCCGACTTCGAAGAGCGATGGGCCGGGGCCGAACACCTGATGGCCAAGGATATCCTCAAACCCCACGCCATCTTCTGGCCCTGCATGCTGCGGGCGATCGGGCTCGAACCACCCCATCATCTCAACGTCCACGGTTATTGGGCTGTGAACAGCCGCAAGATCTCCAAGAGCCTGGGAAATATGATCTCCCCCCTGACCATGAAGGAAAAATACGGTTTCGAAAGCTTTCGCTACTTCCTCCTGCGCGAGATGAGTTTCGGCCTCGATTCGAATTTCAGCGAGGCGCTCCTCATTTCACGCGTCAACGCGGATCTCGCCAATAATCTCGGAAATCTCGTCAGCCGCAGCCTCAATATGACGAAACGCTTTGCGGGGGGGATCGTTCCGGAGCCCGGGGAAGCCGGGGAGGCGGAGAGGGAAGTCATCGCCTGTGCGGAAAGGATCCCCGCAGAGGTCGATGCCGCCATGCGCTCGATGCGCCCCCAGCGCGCCCTCGAGGCGATCTTCGGCCTCGTCGATACCAGCAATCGCTACCTCGAATTGCGCGAGCCCTGGCAGGCCGCCAAGCAGCCCGATGGGGAAGAGAGCGTTCGAACGACTCTCTATACCTGCTGTGAAGCCCTGCGAATCGTGGCCATCATCATCTCCCCCTTCCTGCCGGAAACGGCGGCGGAGATCCTGAGCCGAATCGGCCAGGAGGGCGCCCTGGCCTCCGCCCAACTGCCGGCCAGCGCGGCCTGGGGGGGGATCGAGGTCGGCGCCCCCACCCGGAAGGGAGCGAATCTCTTTCCCCGGATCGAAATCGAAGCGGAGACCGAGGCGGAAGTCGAGAGCGGGGGATGAAGGAAATGGCCTCGGCCGTCGATGAAGCCACCTGGTGCGATAGCCACTGCCACCTAACGGCGGATCGTTTCAACGAGGATCGTCGGGAAGTCATCGAGCGCGCCCGCGAAGCCGGAGTTCGAAAGATGATCGCGATCGGATCCGGCTATGGATTCGAGGCCAATAGCGAGGCCGTCGCCCTGGCCCATCGCGAAACGGATATCCATGCCACGGTCGGTGTCCATCCCCATGAGGCATCGGAACTCAGCGATGCCCTGATGCAGCAACTCGGCAGTTGGCTGGGGGATCCGGAAGTGGTGGCCCTCGGCGAATGCGGACTCGATTACCACTACATGAATTCGGATCGCGAAGCCCAGCGCTCGGCCCTGGCGCGCCAGATCGCCCTGGCCCGGGAGCGCGGAGTTCCAGTGGTCCTCCACGTCCGGGGTGACGATCCGAATGCCTACGAGGAGATGCTGGAGATCTGGCAGGGCGAAGGCCGGGGGGAACTCGAGGGTCTTCTCCACTGCTATACGGGCGACCTCGACTTTGCGCGCCGGGCCCTGGATCTCGGATTCCTGATCTCCTTTTCGGGGATCGTGACCTTCAAACGCAGTGAGGCGTTGCGGGAGGTGGCCCGGGCCACTCCCCTGGATCGACTTCTGGTCGAAACGGACGCCCCCTTTCTCGCCCCCCAAGGCCGACGCGGCCGGCGCAACGAACCCGCCTGGGTGGTTGCCGTGGGTGAAACGCTCGGCAACCTGCACGGACTTTCCAGCCCGGAAGTGGCGAGAATCACCACGGAGAATGCCCGGCGCTTCTTCCGCATCACCGATTGAAAACCCGACCCGGGGTTCGGCGGTCAAGATCATGAACAGGGATACCATCGCAGCCTCGGACCTGGAGGTCCTCGACCTGGCCGTAGAACTCGCGAAGCGGGCCGGTGCCATCCAGCGAGATCGCTACGAAACCCGGCTCGACGTACGCACCAAGAGTGCCACGATCGATCTCGTCACCGAGGTGGATCGGGAATGTGAAGCGCTGATCGTCGAGGCCCTGCAGGATCAAAGAAGTGGCGACTCGATTCTCGCCGAGGAAGGCGGGGGTAGCGACCACGGCCGCAGCGCCTGGCGCTGGATCATCGACCCCCTCGATGGCACCACCAACTACGCCCATGGCTTTCCGCGCTTCTGCGTTTCGATCGGCGTCGAATTCGAGGGGGAGAGAAGGATCGGCGTCGTCTACGACCCCCTGCTCGACGAACTCTTCTACGCCCTTCGGGGTGCGGGGGCGTGGCTGGGCGCTCGCGCCCTCGCCGTATCGCCCACTGCCGACTTCGGCCAGGCCCTTGTCGCCACGGGTTTCGCCTACGACGTCCACCGCAGTCAGGACGACAACCTGGCGCGTTTCGCCCGGGTCCTGAAAGCGGCCCGGGGCATACGGCGCGACGGCAGTGCGGCACTCGATCTCTGCTATGTCGCCGCCGGTCGCCTGGATGCCTATTGGGAATTCAAGCTGCATGCCTGGGACGTCGCGGCGGGCAGCCTGATCGTCGAAGAGGCGGGTGGCCTGGTCACGAATAGTGCCGGGGGGGCCATGCCGCCCTCGGGAGAGGAGGTCGTCTCCAGCAATGGAAAACTCCACCCCGCGATTCTCGCCCAATTGAAGCTCTGAGGGAGACCCCTCTTGCAGCATCCCCGGAACGCTTTCCGCATGACTTCGAGCCCGCGTCGCGGGGGGCTCGCCCTGCTGGCACTGCTCGGATTGCTGGGCTGCGGGGCGGAGAACGAAGACTTCGCCTCCCTCCCCGACGCCGCCCTCCCCCATAGCGCAGTCCGACACGGGGATGTGGCCGGACTGCGTTCCTGGCTGGAGGCGGGAGGCCACCTCGCGGAGCGCGACCTCAAGGGGCGCACGCCCCTCGACCTGGCCGCCGAACTCGGCCGCGGCGAAATCCTCCAGATGCTTCTCGCGAGCGGGGCCGATCCCGGAGTCCCGGGCCCCGACGGATCGAATGCCTTGCATCGCGCCGCGCGACGCGGGCGAGGAGACACCATCGAGTTGCTGCTGGCCCGGGAGATCTCGCCGAATATCGCGACGGCCGAGGGCTGGCGGCCCCTGCATTCCGCCGCCGAGGGCAACCATCCGGGCAGCATCCGCCTGCTCGTCGCCCACGGCGCCGCCGTCGATGCCCGGACGCTCGGCGGGGCGACGCCCCTCTACATCGCCGCCCAATTCGGTGGCGACGAGGCCGCGCTGACACTTCTGGACCTGGGCGCCTCCACGGCAGCCCTGGCCCTGGACGGCTGGCAACCCCTGCACCTGGCCGCACGGGGTGGGACACTTCAATTTGCGGAAAGCCTGCTCGCGGGGGGGGCCGAGATCGACGCCACTTCAGCGACGGGCGCGACCCCGCTCCACGTGGCCGCGAGCGACGGGGAAACGGAGATGGTCGCCCGGTTGATCGCTCGGGGCGCAAACACCGATCTCCAACGCCAGGATGGCCGCAGCGCTCTCTTCGACGCCGTATTGCGGGAGCGCGATGGGGCCATCGATGCGCTGCTCGAAGCCGGAGCGAACCCGGACCTCGCCCGTGACGACGGATCGACTCCCCTCCACCTGGCGCTCCACAGCGAACGGATGGAACTCGCGAAACGCCTGCTCGAGGCCGGCGCCGACGCCAATGCCGTCGATGCGGAGGGCTGGACCCCCCTGCTGCTGGCCGCCCTCGGTGATCGGCCCGGTATGATCGATCGGCTGCTGGAAGCCGCGGCCGACCCGGGAGCCAGCAATGCGAGCGGCCAAACGGCCCTGCGACTGGCGGCCGAAAAGGGCAATCGGAAGATCGTTGAAGCATTGCTGGCCGCCGGAATTCCCGTCGACCAGGCCAATGACTCGGGACTCACGGCCCTGCACGCCCTCGCAATGACCCGGCAATTCGAGATCGCAAGCCTGCTGATCGAAAGGGGGGCCGATGTCGGAGCCCTCGACAAGGTCAAGCAGACACCGCTCCACTACGTGGCCTACACGGGCAGCCAGGAGATGGCCGAGTTGCTGCTGGCCCGGGGCGCCGAGATCGAGGCCCGCAACGAGCACCTGGCGAGTCCCCTGCTCCTGGCGGCCCAACGCGGCAACCTCCCGGTGCTCGAATTCCTGCTGGAACGAGGCGCCAATACCCGTGTCCGATCGGTGGGTGGGCGGACTCCCCTGGAAGCCGCCGAGGCCTCGGATCAAGCCGAGGCCGCCGAAATCCTGCGGCGCCATGGCAGCCCATGACGCAGGCCGAGGGGGACGGCGAGCGCCATCGGGCCATGCTGACTTCGGCGGGGAAGAGGAGTAATCTGGTGCGATGAATCTGCCGCAGCAACCGCAGGGGAATCCCCGCCGCCGCGCCTGGAGACGGGCCCTCATCCCGGGCGTGCTGGGGCTCCTTCTCTGCGGCGACGCGCGGGCGACCCCGCCCGGGGCGGATGCCACTTCCATCTACACCACTTCCGCCCATACCACTACCACTTCCGCCCATACCACTTCCGCACATACCACTGCCACTTCCGCCTACGGTCCGCGCGCCGATATCCGGGCGGAGATTCCGAATGCCGCGCGCCCCTTCTGCAGCATCGAAAGCTGCGGCCCCCGACCCGGGGATTCCCCCTGGACCCGCGCGGGCTTCGGCGCCGCCATTCTGGGGGCGGGCTGGCTGGGAAGAAGACGCTCCTCAGGGGCCCGAGAGGGGAAAGTCCGGGCATAATTGCCCGTAGGTCTCACGGCTGATGGAGCGACCGAATTCTGCGAACCCCCGATAGACCTGGCAGCGCTCCTCCTGGTTCTTGAAGCGCGGATCCGAGGCGAGTTTCTCCAGGACGCTCGCGCGGGTCAAATTCTCGGCGGTCATCCGCAATCCGCCCCCCTCCTCGGTATCGAGAAGGAACGTTCGCGGAGACTCAAGCGTCGAGTCATCCCAGGCATACCAGCGCGGCAGTCGACCGTCGCGACCCCGGCCCGGATCTCCCGAATGGGCGAACTCCGTCCAATAGGAAACCATCGAGCGGGATAATTCTTCGGCGGCCGGAAGACGACTCGAGTCGAAGAGGTAGCGGTCCAATCCAGCGAAATCCAATTGCCCGAAGACGAAGGGCACTTCGATCGCATGACAAGCACCCAGCATCTGGCCGAGGTCGGCAAAGAGAAAGCGCCGCTCCTCATCCCAGTCGAAGCGGTAGGCGAAATTACGACCGGGATTCGCCGTGGAAAGAGCCCTGGCCGGTTCATCGACGCCATCGGCCTTCCACATCTGGTTGGGATAGTCGGTCTCCAACGCATAGGCGCGTTGATCCCGAAACCAGAGCGGGATCTTGAAGAAACGTCTCACATTCTTCGAGGCCATCAGCATGAAGAGCTTTACTTCGTCGCGATTCGTTCCGAGCAGAACCGGAACCTCGTTGTATCGGCCCTCCCGCAGCAGCAGCAGGGGATCGGCTTTCGGCAGGACGACCCCATCCCGAAACAGATCGGGACTCGGATACATGCCCCCGAACCCGCCACCCTCGAAAGGGGCCAATAATTCGGCCGGGCTCCTGGCCCATAGAAATCTTGCGACTTCGAGAGAAGACATTTCCGAGAGAATTCGCCTCGCGGCGGCCGGCTCCGGAGCCCGACCCTCCTCGACCAGCAATTTCACGATGAATTCCCGCGAACTATGCTCGGCGCCGGGAATCTCGTCATGAGAAAAATTCTCCGCCTCGGAGCGGGGCGTCGTGGCGAGAAAGCCGCTCTGAATGATCGCGCCCTGGAAGAGTCCCCGGGCCCGGGGCGAGAGCAGGAGGCTGAATATATTGCCTCCCCCGGCCGATTCACCGAAGACGGTCACCCTCTCGGGATCGCCGCCGAAACTCGCGATTTCGTCGCGTACCCACTCGAGCGCGCGGATCAGATCCAGGGTCCCGAAATTGCCCGACGCATCCAGGGGGCCCACACCCTCCAGTCGCAGCGCCGGATGCGACAACCAGCCGAGGATTCCGAGGCGATAATTGACGGAAACCACGATGACTCCACCGTCCTTGGCCAGAACGCTGCCATCGTAGACATGCCCACTGCCCATGGAATTCCCACCCCCGTGAATCCAGACCATCACGGGCAATCCCTCGGCGAGTTCAGCGACCTCCTCGGGACTCATCGCGGGCGCAAATACATTGAGATAGAGGCAGTCCTCGCGACCCGAGATGCCCTCTTCCCGCCCTTCTTGCGGCCCTTCTTGCGACTCGACAAAGGGCATCGGAAGTTGCACGCAAGTGGAACCATCCTCCAGGGCGACTCGCCTTCCCGACCAGGGGACGGGAGGGCGCGGGGCGCGCCAGCGCAATTCGCCCAGCGGGGGTTCCGCAAAGGGAATTCCCCTCCAGACGTGACCGCCGTTTTCGGCACGATGGCCGAGCAACTCTCCCTGGCTCGGCTGCCGCAAACTGTCGAGATCGGTGATGCGAGGCGGAGCCGCGGGAGATCCCGCGCAGGCCAGGCCCAGGAGCAGAATGGCGGGGTATAGGCAGTTCGAGGAGAGCCCGAACGGTACTCGCCCTCTCATGCCCGAGATAGCCGCAGCCAGCGAAAGAAACTCGATGAGCCGGCGATCTGCCCCGATTGCCCCTCTTCATAGTGAACGCCGGGAGTACTCGAAGAGGTCTCGACGATCTGCTTGAAGCTCTCGATGCGCCGCTTGGGATCCTCCTCATTCAGGCCGTGGAAGACGACCTCCACCCCCTTGCGATTTTCGAGTACGTTCATGACCAGGGTTGCGAGGGTAAAAAGTTTCCCTATCCCCTCCGTAGCCTCCACCGAAAAACGGGGGATTTCGATATCACTGAGGGCGATCTCGTATTCGATTCTCATCGGGACTCCAACTGCTCGAGGTGATGACAGGGTGATGTGTCGTGGGCACAGAGGCGAATTGCGCCGCAGAGTCGCCCGGCCCGAGATCGTTGTCAAGAGAAATGGCCTGACTCCCCCCCTCTCTTCCCACCCCCCTCGGCCTGCCCGGCCAGGAAACAGCGGATCCGACCCCCCTCGATCGAAACTTCGGGCGGCAGTTCGCGAGCACAACGCTCAAGGGCGACCGGACAGCGGGTATGAAAGGCGCAGCCGGCGGGCGGATCCGCGGGCGAGGGCACATCTCCCAATAGGGGTGGCGGATCGCCCCGGCGATCGGGGTCGATCGAGGGGGCCGCCGCGAGCAATGCCCGTGTATAGGGATGTCCTGGATCCCTGAAAATTCGTCGGGTCTCCCCGTGCTCGACAATGCGACCGAGATACATCACAGCCACCTCGTCGGCGAGATAACGCACCACCCCCAGGTCGTGGGTAATGAATAGGTAGGCGATTCCCAACTCCTGCTGAAGATCCGCGAGCAGGTTCAGGATCTGCGCCTGGATGGAGACATCCAATGCCGAGACGGCCTCATCGCAGACGATCAATTCCGGCCCGACGGCCAGGGCCCGGGCGATGCAGATGCGTTGCCGCTGGCCACCGGAGAATTCGTGGGGGTAGCGCCAGATCTGGTTCGGATCGAGTTGAACGCGTTCAAAAAGACTCTTCACCCTCTCGACGCGCTCATCTTCATCCTTCCCGATGCCGAAACTCTTCATCCCCTCGGCCACCGCATCGCATACGCGCATGCGCGGATCGAGGGAAGCCATCGGATCCTGGAAGACGATCTGGATTCGACGCCGAAAGGGGCGCATGGCGGCTTCGTCGAGAGCCATCAGATCCACGCCGTCGAAAAGTATTCGCCCCGCCTGGGCGGGGGTGAGTCGCAGAATCGAATGGCCCGCCGTCGTCTTGCCACAGCCGGATTCCCCCACCAACGCGAGGGTCGAGCCCGGCATGATCTCCAGATCCAGGTCGGTCACGGCCTGGACGTGGCCCGTCGTCCGCTGGAAGAGGCCCGCCCGAATGGGAAACCAGGTCCGCAATCCCTCAACCCTCAGCAATGCCGACTGGCGCGCGGGACTCAAGGAGCATCCCCCCCGGCCAGTCGACCTTCTGCGACCGCATGGCAGGCGCTGAAATGGCCCTCCTCCAGCGTCGCCAAAGCCGGTGCCGCACCGCTGCAAGGCTCGAATCGATAGCGGCAGCGCGTCACGAAACGGCAGCCCGACGGCCAGTCGAGGGGCGAGGGAACCACTCCCGGGATCTCGGGAAGACGTTCGCCAGGCTGGGCCAGCAGGGGATTGGAGCGCAACAGGCCGCGCGTGTAGGGATGAGCGGGGGCGTTGAAGAGAGTGCGGCGTGCAGCCACTTCGACGATGCGCCCGGCGTACATCACGGCCACGCGATCCGCGAGTTCGTTCACGATGCCCAGGTCATGGGTGATCAGGAGAATGGCCGTCCCATGCTGGCGCTGGAGATCGCGTAGCAGGCGCAGGATCTGGGCCTGTATCGTCACGTCGAGCGCCGTCGTGGGCTCGTCGGCGATCAGGACCTCGGGATGCGTGGATAGCGCCATCGCGATCATCACCCGCTGTTTGAGTCCGCCCGAAAGCTGATGGGGATGAGCGTCGAAGCGTACGTCGGGATCCGGAATCCCGACTTCCGCGAAGAGGGACCTGCCCCGCTCCCTCGCTTCGCTGGCGCTGAGTTTCTCGTGCAATCGGATGGCCTCGACCACCTGTTCCCCAACCCGCAGCACCGGATTCAGGCTCGTCATGGGCTCCTGGAAGATCATCGCGATGCGTCCCCCGCGAATCCGGCGCATCTCGGGTACGCGCAGGCCCAACAGATCCATGCCATCCAGGCGTACGCTGCCCGCCACGATGCGGCCCGGCTTGGGAACCAGCCGCATCAGGGAGAGAGCGGTCATCGACTTCCCGCAACCGGATTCCCCGACCAGGGCCAATACTTCGCCGCGCTCGAGATGCAGCGAACTGCCATCGACGACGGGCAGCGGGCCCGCAGATCCCGGAAATTCCGTGCGCAATCCCTCTACCTCGAGGATGGGGATCATTCGCCCCCCCCGACCGTGCGCGGATCCATAACATCGCGCAGGGCGTCACCCACGAAATTCACCGCGAGGATCAACCCAAAGAGAGCCGCCCCCGCGGCCGAAACATTCCACCAGACCACGGGATGCCGGGAAAGCTCATTGCGCGCCTGATCGATCATCTGGCCCCAACTTCCCTGCACACCGATCCCGAGCCAGGAGAGAATCGCTTCCGAGAGTACGAGCCCGGAAAACATCAGCACAAAGGTGATGATGACCAGATGCATCAGATTCGGCAGGATATGCCGGACGATGATGCGAAATTCCGACACCCCCAGGGCCCGGGCGGCGGAGACAAATTCCAATTCGCGCAACTTCAGCGTTTCCCCGCGCGAAATGCGACAGAAACCGATCCAACCCGTCACCGCCAGGGCAAAACAGACCGCCAGCGTGCTCTTGCCGAGCACCATGATCAGGGCGATCAACAGCAAGAGGCCCGGCATGGAGGCCAGGGTGGACATGACGAAGAAGACCACGTCATCGATACGGCCGCCGAAATAACCCGCGGAGACACCAAAAAGAAGCGCCAGGGGAATCGCCAACAAACTCGTCAATCCGCCGATCAACAGGGCCACCCGCGCCCCCTTGAGCGAGAGGTAGAAGACGTCTCGGCCGATCAGGTCCGTCCCCAGTATATGAGATCCCTTCTTTTCGAGGGGTGCCCCGCCGTAGAATTCCGTATCCGCGAAGGGAGCCGAATAGCTCCTTTCCTGGGAATCGGAAAATAGGCGATCGATGAGACTCTGGGCTTCATAGCGCGCCACCGTATCCCGCTCACCCTCGACCCCACCCACCCAGGCGATGCTGTCGAGCAGGGCGATGAGGATATAGGCCGCCACCACGCAGAGCGCGATGCGCCGCCTTCGCCAGACTTCCGAAAAGGCCTCCGACCACATCCGCGAACGCCGGATGACGAATCCCGCAGCCACGCAGAAGGCCACCAGGAGCAGGCTGACAATATTCGAAATTATATAGCTCTCCATCCCGTCCCCTACTCGAGCCGCACACGTGGATCGACCAGGCCGTAGGAAAGATCGGTCACGATCTGTCCGGCCACGAAAAGAAGTGAGCCGATATAGACCATCGTCCGCAGAACCGAGAAGTCATTGCCCTGGATGGCATCCACCGTGATGGCGCCGAGCCCCGGAATGCCGAAAAAGGATTCGAGTAGAAGCGAACCCATGAAGAGAAATGGAATCGCGAGAATCACCCGGGTCAGCAGGGGAATCAGGGAATTCCTGAAAACATGGCGCGACATGATCCTGGCCTCGCCACAACCCTTGGCCCGGGCGGTCCTCACATAATCGGTATTGCTCTCCTCGAGAAAGACCGTCCGATAGAAGCGCACATCGCCCCCGATCCCCGCCGCCACCCCGACGAGAATGGGGAGAGCGATGAAACGGAGGATCAGTTGGGGATCGAGATCGAAACCGGAGATCGGAAACCAATGCAGGATGCGGCCGATCAGGAATTGCGCCCCGATGATGTAGAGCAGGATCGAAACACTCATCGCGAGAACGGAGAGCACGACGCCGAGCCGGTCGATATAGGTCTCCCGAAAGAAGGCCACGAGCAGGGCCAGGGGAAGAGAGACCAATAAAGAAAGTACGAAGAGAGGCAGGGTGAGGGTAAGACTCGGCAGCAGGCCGGCTCGAATCCTCTCGCTGATCGGCGTATCGTCCGCGTCGCTGCGACCAAAATCGAAGGTCAGCATGCGGCGGTAATGCTCGAAGAGCATATTCTCCGTCCAGGCCCCGGGTTGGGGGAAAAGGGGCCGGTCATAGCCGTGGTTGGCCTTCCACTGTTCGATCACGGCCGGGGGGACTCGCTCGCCCAGGGCCTTGCGCGCCACATCGTCGGGACTCGTCACGGTGAAGAAGAGAAGAAAGAGAAGAAAGAGCACTCCGAAGACCACCAGGATTCCGTAGCCGACGCGGCGGATCACATAGGCCAGCATTATTGACGTTCCCTCATGAAGGTGATGACAGCGGGAACGGCGAGGCCGACTCCCAGGGCGATCAGAAGGTAGAGAGGCCAGAGGATCGGCGCATTCCAGGCGCTCCGCCGCTGCGCCCGAAGCTTCGGATCCAGATCGCGATATTTCGTCATCGGAAAGGACATTCCGAAGGGTTTGACATCCAGGAGCCAGCCGTGAAAGAGCGAATAGGCCTCCGAGTGGATGAGTTCAATCCAGGGCCGCTCGAATTCCAGGATTTCCCGCATCTCCTGAAGCTCGGCCAGGCGAGTGGCGTCGTTGGGCCGGGACTTCATCGAGAGGTAGAGTTCGTCGTAGCGCGAATTCATGAAATTCGCCGTATTCGGTCCGCCGCTTTTCGATCGCCCCATCTCCGACCAGAGCAGAAAGAGAAAATTCTCCGGATCGGGGTAGTCCGCGATCCAGCCCCAGGTGAAGACCTGGTAGGCACCGTTGCGAACCTTCTCCTGGAATTGATTGTAATTCGTGGCTTCGATCACCACGTCGAGGCCGAGTTGTCGCCAGGCCCGCGTAAAGAATTCGAAACGAAGACGACCCTGGGCCGAGGTATCCGGGGTATCGAAGGTCAGCCGCAGGGGCCGATCCGTCTCGGGATCGAGGCCATCGGGATATCCGGCCTCGGCGAGGAGTTGCCGCGCCCGCTCGAGATCGACTTCGCGATAGGGATTGCGGTAATCCGACTCGTAGCCGAAAAGACCGGGGGGGATCGGGGATTGCGCCGGCACGCCCCGGCCATTGCTGAAGAGACGGGTGTACTCCTCTGTATCCACGACCAGGCTCATCGCCTGTCTGAGCTTCCGACCCCGCTCCCCCGCGGCAGCGCCGACTCGCTCGTCATCCATATTGAAGCCGAGGTAGAAGACGGAGGGCTCGACGCTCTTTTCGAGGGAGATGCCCGTTGCCCGCATCTCGTCGGAGAGCCCGCCCTCGTGGATAACCTTGTCGAAACTCTCCTTGATGACGCCCGCGGCGTCGTAATAACCCTGAAGGAATTTATTGAAATAGGGGATCGCTTCCTTCTCGCGACGAAATTCGATGCGCTCGATGAAGGGAAGCGGTCGTCCCATCCGTTCCGAATCCAATCGTCCCGCCCGCCGGTCCGCCTCTTCTCCCTCGGAGGGATAGACGGCCCCGGGAGCGGCCCATTCCGGATGCAATGCACCATACCAGTTGGGATTGGCCTCGAGCACGATGCGAGAGTGCTTGTCGTACTCGACCAGCCGATAGGGTCCCGTTCCCACCGGATGATCGGCGAAGCGGGGGCGACCCTGCTCGCCGTCATAATAGGCGACGGCCTCCCAGGGCACGGGAGCCGTGAAGGGCATGGCGAACCAATAGAGGATCTGGGGATAGGAGTTCGACACCTCGATGTCGAGTCCATGATCTCCCCGAGAACGCGCCCCGACAATGCCGCCGATCTCGGCGTATTGTTCACGCAGGGGACGCGCCGCAAATTCCGGATCGGCCTCCCTCGCCTCGGTCAGGCGCTCGGAAAATCCGCGGAAGCCCCTGATATTCGAAAGGGGCTCGACCACCGGGCTGTTCACCGTCGGATCCGCCAATCGCATCAACTCGAAGACCACGTCTGCGGCCACCACCTGGCGCGTCCGGAGTCCCGCACCCGCCAACTCGAAGCAGGGATCCTCCTGGTAGAAGAGATCCGGCCGCAACTCGAATTGGTAGAGGGTAAAACCGTCCTCCAATTCCCTTTGCGCGGGAAGACTTCGGGCCAAGCCTGGAATCAAGGTATAGGGCCGCTTCAGATAGTGGTATTCGAGCAGGGTATCGTAGACCTCTCCGGTGATGGCATGGGCATTCGTCGTATAGGCGATCGCCGGATCGAGGGTGCGAGGGGCCTCGCGATAACTGGTATAGAGAATCTTCTTCTCCAGATCGGAGTCCGCATAGGGGTTGTTGGAGCAGGCCACCAGAAGGATCACGGCGAGGCCCCGAATCAGGGCGGGCAGCGAGCGTTTCGAAGAAGGCCTCAAGGCCCCAACCCTCCCGAAGCGGAAGTCCGTGAATTCGGCTCCTCGAGATCGAAGAGTTCAGTGGGAAGCCGTGGGACCAACGCCACCTCTTTGAAAGTCAATTCAACCCGGCCCCGTACGCGTGGAAATTTCAGCTCCACGAGGTGAGCGAATTCGCCGGTCTCCCCCTGAGATCCCGGAATCCGGCGATAATCGCCGAAACCCGCACGCCACAACAATCTCCCCTCCTCGTCCAGGCGTTCGGTCTGCAAGAGCCGCTCCCCCCGGTCAAAGAGATAGCGCTCGCGCACCCTGCCCCGCGAATCCTGCAACTCGAATCCGACCTTCCCGCCCGCCAGAACCCGGGCATCGGCGAGTCGATACTTCCCGCCGGGCTCAGGAGTCCCCAATAGGAGTCTCGTCGCCTCCGCGGGCTCGAGATCCACGCGGGCCACCTGCCAGAGCAGGGATTCCGTGACCGGACCCCGCTCGAAATTCGATTGTCGCGCGTCGTAGAACTCGTAGGTCTCCCCATCCGTCACCAGGACGGCCGCGACCTGACCGAAGAGGCCAATAATCTCGACCCGCAGATGCGAAGGACGCGAAACCGCCATGCGCTGGGGCCTGTTGAACTTCAGATCCGGCGCGTCAATCTGCAGACGCGTACGAGCGCGAAGTGCCTGTCGCGCTGCGCCCCGCTCACGCAGTCGCTCCAGGAGTCGAGCCGGCCTGGGATCCTCCGGGCTCAGCGGGCGGGTGGGCGCCGGCGTCCGACATCCCGCCAAGAGTCCCAGCACGCAGAGCAGGACCAGCGTCCGCTTCACCGGGACTCCGACCCTCCGTCTCGCAAGACCTCTTCTCCAATATCCATTCTCAGGCGCTCGAGCTTTTCAGTCAGATTGGGCTGCTCCGCCGTCCGCGGTTCCAGATCGACCGCGTCTTGATAGCATTCCAGCGCTCTCTGCTTCTGATCCATGAGCAGATAGACATCGCCGAGATGTTCCGAAACCACCGGATCCCCGCCGGTCAATTCCATCGCCAGATCCAGTTGTGTCAGGGCCTGATCCAAAAGGGAGAGCCCTTGAAGCCGATCCTGCTGGGCGATCAGGCTTCGAGCGCGCATATAATAGACCCAGCCGAGGCTGTCGATGATATAGCCATCCTTGGGATTGAGCCGTACCGCCTTCCGGATCATCTGCTCGGCTTCATCCAGATTTTCCCCTCGCTCCGCCCATACGTATCCAATGTAGTTGAGGGCCTGGGCATTCTCCGGATTTCTCTTCAGGACCTCCTGCATGTAGAAGAGGGCCCGCTCGACCTGATCCGCGATCCCACAGAGCACTCCGAGTTGATAGAGCACCTCGACATCATCGGGGTTCTGCTCGAGCATTTGCTGCAGAATCGCATCTCCGCCCTCCAGGTCCCCGGTGTGCACGCGCAGGGAGGCCGCGAGGAATTCCAGGCTCCGATTCGGCCGCAGGATCCGGATGGCATCGACCTCGTGCAGCGCCTCGTCGAGTCTCCCGGCCTCCTGAAGCAATAGGGCGATCTGCATGCGCGCTTCGACGTAGAGGGGATGGGAGGCCTCCACGTGAGCGAAGGTAAGCCTCGCCGCCTCCGCATCTCCCATGGCGCGCTGCACCTGGCCGAGGGAATAGCGGAACTCCTGCTGCTCGGGGAATTGCGCGATCACAGAACTCAGACGATCTACGGCCGCCTGATAGCGACCGAAGCCGTATTCGAGTGAAGCGGCGCGGCGCAGGGTCTGCAGATCATCGGGATGGAACTCGAGAATCCTGTCGTAGGTCTCGATCGCCGCCGCGAAATCATTCCGGGCGATCAATGCCTCCCCGAGGCTCGTCAGGGTGCCGTAGTGATGGGGAAATTCGAGCAGCACCTCCCGATAGACTGCAATCTCCCCCTCCCGGTCCCCACTTGAGCGGCGCAGTTGGGCCAGGCGCGAATAGATGACGAAGCGATCCGGATGGATATCGAGAGCGTCGCGAAGAATCCATTCCGCCTCCCTTGCGTACCCGAGCCTCTCGTAGGCCGTCGCCGCGGCGAGATAGGCCGACAGAAAATCTGGGGCGCCTTCCAGCAGGTCCAGGGCGAGCGCGAGCGCCTCATCGAGTCGCCCCGCCTCGAGCTCGATCTGGTAGAGCAACAGCCTGGCGTCCCGATCCTCGATGGGAAGACCATCCCGCAGCAGCACCTGCCGCGCCTGCCGGGAAAATCCCTGCAGACGATAGAGCCGAGCCAGGAAGAGTCGACTCACGACATGATCGGGATCCAACGCGAACGCGCGCTCGGCATGACTCAACGCCAGCGCAATATTCTCCATTTGCGCGGCCAGCCGCGCGAGACTGATCTGCAGTGGCGCCGAGTCGGGATCCTTCTCGGCCGCCCTTGCGAAAGCCTCGCGGGCGAGCTCGAAGTTCCCGTCGTGTGCGGCAAACTCGCCGACCAGTACGTCGTATTCCGGTCCGAGTTCTGGACGGATCAGCCGCGAAGAAGATTCCGATGCCTCGGAGCCCGCGGAGGGGACGGCGGGAGGGCTATTCGCACAGCCCAGAGCCACGAGGCCCAGGAGTGGCAATGCCCAGACCCTCGGCATCCCTCGCACCCTCCCGAGTGGGCTTTCCCAGGCCGTGGATCCGCTCATCTGCCTCCCCACCGCTCTCGCTCCGTTCCGCCGCCAGCGGCATGCCGGGGCTCAGACCGATAGATAGCCGTTCTTTTCAAGATACTCGATCAGCACGGCAACACTCTCTGCCACGGTCTGAGAACCCGTCTCGATGACCAGTTCCGGCTGCAGGGGCTCCTCGTAGGGAGCGGAAATGCCCGTAAATTCGGGGATTTCACCCTTGCGGGCGCGGGCGTAGAGACCCTTCACATCCCGCGCTTCACAGGTCTCGACACTCGCTTCCACGTAGACCTCGACGAAATCTCCCTCCCCCATGATTTCGCGAACCGCGTCCCGATCCGCTCGATAGGGGGAGATGAAGGAACTGAAAACGATCGCGCCCGAGTCCGTGAAGAGTTTGGCGACCTCGCCGATGCGGCGAATATTCTCCGTTCGATCCTCGGGGGAGAAACCCAGGTTGCTGTTCAGACCGTGGCGGATGTTGTCTCCGTCCAAGATGTAGGTATGCCTTGCCTGATCGGAGAGCGCCTTCTCCGCGGCCACGGCCACCGTGGATTTCCCAGAGCCCGAAAGGCCGGTCAACCAGATTGTACAGCCGCGCTGTCCCAACCTGGCCTCGCGATCCTCCCGGGATACCTGACCCTCATGCCAGGTAATATTCTTCGATTTTTGATTTGCCAATTTCACCTTTCCTCTAGCGGATCACGGATGTCAATCTCGCCGCATGCCCACTGCAAGACGTTGAAGTATCGGTTCCGGAGGGACGTGGCAAGGGTGCCCGTCCTGCAACTCGGCGGCTGCACCGAGGTGGGCTCCGGAACGCGTGCCAAAGGCTTTAGGATAGCCTTCCCGACGCCTCTGCGCCCGACCCCGAAATCGGGCTCGCCGAGCCGGCTCGCCGAGGTCAGCGCTGCCCGCCGCGAATTTCCCGCTCGGCCCGAACGCTCTCAATGATCCGGTCGGCAGCGAAATCAATGTCGGCCTCCCGCGTTCCCCGACCCAGACCGAAGCGAAGCGAAGCACGGGCGAGTTCTTCGGACAGGCCGAGTGCGATCAGGACGTGACTGGGTGCCGGATTCGCAGAGGCACACGCCGACCCCGAGGAGACGGCCAGATCGGGCAGCGATAGCAGGAGGCGCTCCCCATCTACCCCCTCGAAGGCGAGATTCAGGTTGCCCGCGAGTCGCTCTTCCCGATGCCCGTTCAGGTGGACGCCGTCGAGTTCGGCCAGGATGCGTTCGTGGAGCCGGTCACGCAGGCCCCTCAGGCGGAGTTCTTCATTCTCGCGCCCCTCGAGAGCCAATTCGAGAGCCCGGGCCATGCCCACGATCAGGGCGACCGGCAGCGTCCCCGAGCGCAACCCGCGCTCGTGCCCGCCCCCGTATTGCCTCGCCCCGATGCGAATGCGGGGACGCCCTGCGCGCACGAAGAGAGCGCCCACCCCCTTGGGCCCATAGCATTTATGGCCGGAAAGGGAGAGCAGATCGATGCCGGCCGTCTCCACGTCCAGCGCCAGGCGCCCGCCCGCCTGGGCGGCATCGCTATGGAAGAGCACGCCCCGCTCTCTGCAGAGTGCGGCGATTTCCGCGCTCGGCTGCACCACACCGATTTCGTTATTGGCCGCCATCACGGAGACCAGCAGCGTATCCTCGCCCAGGGCCGCCTCGACGGCTCCCGGGGCGAGCAGGCCATCCCCAGCGACGGGCAGCCGGCTGATCTCGAAACCCCGTCGCTCGAGATGCTCGCAGGGATCGAGGACCGACGGATGTTCGGTTGCAACGGTGATGAGATGGCGGCGGCGGCTCGCTTCGGCGACCCCGAGCAGCGCGAGGTTATTGGCCTCCGTGGCCCCGCTGGTAAATAAAATCTCCCTTGGCTGAGCTCCGATCGCCGCCGCCACGCGCTCCCGGGCATCCTCGACCGCCGCTTCGGCCCGCCAGCCAAAAACGTGGGAGCGGCTGGCCGGATTGCCGAAGTCTTCTCTCAGAAAGGGAAGCATGACCTCAAGCACCCGCTCGTCGAGGGGCGTGGTCGCGTGGTGGTCGAGATAGAGGACTCGGGAAGTTGCCCCTCCCCGCTCCCGATTCTCCTCGGCCTTTCCCATGGGCCCAGGGTACCGAAGCCCGACGGGCGATGCGCCGGGCCCGGGGCCGGATGCGGATCAGTCGAATTCCGACGCTGCGCGAAAGTGGGGGCGTCCGAGGGCCTGCGTGCAATCCTCGCGGCCGATATCGCAGACATCGAGGGGAGGGAGAAACGCATCCCCCCCGCCGCCCGACAGGCCCCGGCGGCCCCGATCAAAGGCCGGGATCTGCGCCGAGGACGGCTTTCGAATCGTGAAGATCGTCACAATCCAATACCCGATCGGCCCCGTTCTCCAGCACCTGATCGGCATCCTCGAAGCGGTCGTCACTGCCCGCAAGAACTTCGAGGCAATGCCGATGCCGTAGGGGATCGAATCCCGTGGCAGATCGACGCGGGATATGAGGTGAGACGAAATGCGATCGAAGCTCCCGATCCCCCTTCGACGCAGGACCACCCCCCGGGCGCTCCTCATCCGGGGCCGGATCGGGCCTCGGATTCGAGAAGCAGGAAGATCTCCCGATTTCCCTTGGGCCCGGCCAGACGGCTATCGGCCCGGGCGGAAAGGCGATAGCCCTCGGCGCGGGCCACCTCGAGCACGGACTGCACGGCCGCTTCGCGCAGGGCGTCGTCGCGAACCACCCCGCCCTTCCCCACCTGCTCGCGGCCGACTTCGAATTGCGGCTTGACGAGCAGCAGCAACGGGGTGCCGGGCAGGAGTTCGGAGAAACGAGGCACGAGCAGGCGCAGCGAAATAAAGGAGACGTCCACCACGACCAGATCGAGGGACGGCGGCAACTGCCCCGCTTCGAGTTGTCGGGCATTCTCACCCTCGCGAATATCGACCCGGGGATCCGCGCGCAGACGGCTATGCAATTGCCCCCTGCCGACGTCCAGGGCAATCACCTTGCTCGCTCCCGCGGCCAAGAGGCAATCCGTGAACCCCCCGGTCGAGGCGCCCACATCGAGACAATGCAGGCCTCGGGGGTCGACCCCCAGATCCTCCAGGGCCCCGGCGAGTTTTTCGCCGCCCCGCGAAACGAAACGCTTGGATCCGGCGCGGAGTCGAATCCGCGCCGCGGCGGGAATGCGGGTCCCCACCTTATCGACCATGACGTCATCCACCAGGACCACGCCTGAGAGGATCAGGGCCTGGGCGCGATTTCGGGATTCCGCGATTCCCTCTTCGAGCAGGCGCAAATCCAGGCGCTGCCCCCGGGATCCCCTCGCCCGCCCCCGGTCGATACTCATGCCGTCGGGTCGGCCACTCAGTCGGAAGATCCCGAATCGGAGTCCCGGGCGAGCAGGCTGAGCGCCTCGCGCACGATGCCCGCCGTACTCAGGCCCTGGGTCTCGAGCGATTCGCCGTGTTCGACGACTTCCTCGCGGATTGCCAGGCAGCGGGTCGGCAGCACCACGGATGCCTCGGAAAGCAATTCGAGGATCGCACTCCCGAAGCCCCCGGCATCCCGATGTTCCTCGACCGTCAGCAGCGCCGAGCAACGACGCGCCAGGGCCAGCAGGTTCGGGCGGTCCAGGGGGCGGACGAAGCGCGCATTCACGACCGCGGCCGAAATTCCCTGCAAAGAGAGTTCCTGGGCCGCCTCCAGGGCGGAATGGGCCAGGGTTCCGATGGCGACGATCAGCAGATCATCGCCATCGCGAAGCAATTCGGACTCACCGATGGGAATCGGCTTGATCTCGGGATCCCGGGATATGCCGAAGCCACTGCCACGGGGAAAGCGCACGGCGGCTGGGCCGGGATACCGGATGGCGGTCGCCAGCAGGTGTTGAAGCTCATTCTCATCCTTGGGGGCCATCACCACGATATGGGGCAGGCTGCGCAGGTAGGCGATATCGAGCAGGCCCTGGTGGGTCGCACCATCCGCTCCCACCAATCCCGCCCGATCGAGCGCAAAAGTGACATCGAGACCTTGGAGGCAGACATCGTGGAGCACCTGATCGTATGCCCGCTGGAGGAAGGTGGAATAGATGGCCGCCACGGGCTTCATGCCCTCGGTCGCAAGGCCGGCCGCGAAGGTCACAGCGTGTTGTTCCGCGATGCCGACATCGTAGAAACGCTCGGGGAATTTCCCCTGGAAACGATCCAAACCGGTTCCCGGTGCCATCGCGGCAGTAATGCCGATGATCCGTTCGTCCTCCTCGGCGAGGCGAATCAGGGTATCGGCAAAGACGCTGGTATAGGAAGGTGGCACCGGCTCTCGTGGTGCGAATTCGCCGGACTCGACGTCGAAGCGCGTGACTCCATGGTATTTGAGGGGATTGGCCTCGGCGGGCGCGTAGCCGTGCCCCTTCTCCGTCAGCGCGTGGATCAGCACGGGGCCGCTGCCATTGGCCACCATCTGCCTGGCATTCTCCAGGGTTTCGAGCACGACGGCCATCCGATGGCCCTGGATCGGCCCCACGTAGCGAAAGTTCAGCGCCTCGAATAGCAGTCCGGGGGAAAAGAAGACCTTCAGGGATTCCTCGGCCTTGCGAGCCCAACGCAACATATCTCCCGGCATGCCCGACAGGAATTCCTTGGCCCAGCCCTTCATGCGGCGAGCCAGGGGGGCCGAGAGTTTGCGGGAAAGATAGGACGACATCGCTCCCACATTGGGCGATATCGACATCTCATTATCATTCAGGATCACGATCAGATTGCGTTCCTGCAGATGCCCGGCGTGATTCAACGCCTCGAAGGCCATCCCCGCCGTCATGGCGCCGTCGCCGATCAGGGCGATCACGATATCATCCTCGCCTCGATGCAACTTCCCACGCGCCATCCCGAGGGCCGCTGAAATCGAAGTCCCCGCGTGCCCGCTGCCGAAATGATCGTATTCGGATTCTCCGCGTCGCAGAAATTTGGAAATTCCATCGCGCTGGCCGATGCGATCGAAATCCTCGCGCCGGCCGGTCAACATCTTATGCGGATAGCCCTGATGCCCCACGTCCAGCACGAGTCGGTCGCGGGGCGTGTCGAATACATAGTGGATGGCCGTAATCAACTCGACGGCCCCGAGACTCGAAGCCAGATGTCCCCCGGTCTGGGATACGGCCTCGAGAATCTCCGAGCGAATCTCCTCCGCCACCTGTTCGACTTGATCCCGGGACAGGCGCCGCAGGTCGGCGGGGCAATCGATCCCATGCAGAAGATTCTCGCAGCTCATCGATCCCTCCGAACGGCGAATTCGGCCAGGGCTCGCAGGGGAGCGGCTTCCTCCCCCAATCCCTCGATATCGACCAGTGCGGATTCGAGCAGGGACTCCGCGCGGACCAGGCAGGCATCCGGCCCCTCGACGGCGAGCAGGCTACAGCCCTCATCGCTTTCGGCATCGAGGCGATCGTCGGCAATCTGGAAGGCCACCCCGATCTTCTCACCGAAGCGCGAAAGTGCCGCCAGCAACTCGAGCGAACTCCCCGCGAGCCGCGCGCCCCCCACGATGGATACCCCGATCAGGGCGGCCGTCTTGCGGCGATGAATCGAGAGAATCCCCGCCAGATCCGTTTTCGCGGCCTTGAAGGCGAGATCGTCGGCCTGCCCTCCGACCAGGCCCGAGGCCCCGATCGCTGCGGCGAGATCCCTGGCTGCAGCGGCGGCCCGGGCGGGATCCGATTCGCCGAGCAGCGCGTCGAAGGCGAGACTCTGGAGCGCGTCCCCCGCCAATACGGCCAGGGCTTCATCGAAGGCGACGTGGACGGTCGGCCGTCCCCTGCGCGTGGAATCATCGTCCATGCACGGCAGATCATCGTGGATCAGCGAGTAGACGTGAACCAATTCGACCGCGACCGCCATCGGGAGGGCGGCTTCGGCCGGGGCCTGGGCGGCCTCGGCGGCCGCCAGCGCGAAGGCGGGCCGCAGGCGCTTGCCCCCCGGAAAAACGAGATGCCGCATGGCGGCGTGAAGCCGAGCCGGAGGCTCGCAGGCATCGGGAAGCCAGCGGTCGAGTTCCGCTTCCACTCCCGGTGTTCGTTCGAGGAGCCAGGCCTGGAGATCCATCAGGACGACTCCCCGGAGAATTCCCCGTCCGCAATTTCGGAGTCGTCGGCGACGGCTTCGAAGGGCCGAAGAACGAGCTTTTCGCCGTCGGATACCAGGATGTCGATCCGCCTCTCGGCTTCCCGGAGCCGCTCGCCGCAATGCCGGGTCAAGCGGACGCCCTCCTCGAAACGCTTCAATGCGGCTTCGAGTTCCAATTCGCCATCCTCGAGACTGTCCACCACCGCTTCGAGGCGCTCGAGGGCCCCTTCAAAGGACAACTCGGCGTCACCGCTCGCGCCGCGTTCGCCGCCCTCGACCGGGGGGGGGTCAGAGCCCCCATTCTCAGACCTTCTGCCAGCGCTCATCGCCTCCCCAATCTACCCCAGCATAGGCTCTACCACAATTTCGCTTCTACCCAGAAGGCTTTGATCCCAAAAGGGTTTTTCATTCCCCGCGAATCCCTGCCCGACGTGGCGGAGCCCTCATTCCTCGGCGGGCTCGATCGCTTCGACACGGGCCCCGACCTCGCCCCGGGCCAGGCGCAACCGGATCCCCTCGCCGGCCTGCAATTCGTCGGCTGCGCGTACGATGGCGGAATCTCGTTCCCGCGTCACCAGCGCGTAGCCCCGACCCAGGACCGCCAGGGGGGAAAGCGTATCCAGTCGGGCCCCCAGCGCCTCGACAGCGGTGCGCCAGCGCTCGCGGCGCCGGGCGATGGCGCGCAGCAGCGCCCGCTCCGAGGCGGCCAAGCGCCGCGCCTGGGCGGCCAGGCGGGCCGACGGGGCCAGCATCCGCAGGACTTCCCTCTCCCGGGAAATCCGCTCGGAGAAGCGTCTCAACTCGCCCTGGATGGCGGCGACCAGCCGCCGCCAGTCGCGCCCCAGCCCCGAGAGCAAAGCGCGCCGATCGGGCAGCACCTGCTCGACCGCAGCCGAGGGCGTCGGAGCCCGAACATCGGCCACGAAATCCGCGATCGTGAAATCCGTCTCGTGGCCTACGCCGCTGATCACCGGCAGCGGACAACGGGCGATCGCCCGGGCGACCACCTCCGTGTTGAAGGAAAAGAGATCTTCGAGGGAACCACCGCCGCGCACGAGCAGGATCGAGTCGATCTCCGGTCGCGAGGAAAGGGCGTCGATGGCCGCGGCAATCTCGAACTCCGCCCCCTCCCCCTGTACCCGGGTGGGCGAGATCAGCAGCGGCGTAGCAGGAGAGCGGCGCCCGGAGACCTCGATCACGTCTTGGATGGCCGCACTGGTCGGAGACGTGACGACTCCGAGGGCCGCGGGAAAGGGGGGTGGACTCTGCTTTCGCTCGGGATCAAAGAGTCCCTCGGCCGCCAGGCGCTCCCGCAATTCTTCGAAGGCGAGTTGCAGGGCACCCAGGCCCCGCGGCTCGAGTTTATGCACGACGAGTTGCAATTCGCCCCGGGCCTGGTAAACGGAGACATCCCCGTAGGCCATCACTTCCAGGCCGTTGCGAACTTCGAAGGGAACGCGAGAGGCCGCGCTGCGAAAAAGCGCCGAGCGCAGTTGCCCCCCAGCATCCTTCAGGCTGAAATAGGCGTGGCCCGAAGCGGCCCGATGGAAATTCGCGATCTCCCCGACGACCCAGAGGCGGCCGACCCGATCCTCGAGCAGGGCGTTGAGTCCGCTCAACAACTCCGAAACCCGATAGGCGCGCCGCGAACGAGTCGTATCGACTTCCTTCTCCGTCACGCCCATGAGCCTAGCTCGCATCGCTCGGGGAGGCCCTCGGCGGAGCAGTGCGGAGGGTGCCGGAACCCGCTGGCAAAACGGAGATCCGGCCCAACGCGAGCTTCGCCCGCTGCGAAACCTGCGCGGGGGGCGGCGAAGTATGCAAACCCGGCGAAAACTCCTCGGGCAACCACTCGCAGAGAAGGATCTCGGGCCCGCCGACTACGGGGCGGCGGGCGGGGCCTCTCCGGAACCGGAATCCGAAGCGCCGCCGCCCGTGGTTTCCGCCCCGCCATCGTCGCGGGCGGCCAGACCGCCGCCCCGGGCGCGCCTCTCACTCAGATGGTCGAAGTAATTCCAACTCTTCAGCACCTCGATCGCCCTGACCAGGGGCACATCCACTCGCTCGGGCTGATCCTCCACCTCTGCCCCGGAATCCTCGGCCGACTCGGCGACCGCTTCCGCAGCCTCCTCATCCGGGACATCCCCCTTCTGATTCGCATCGCTATGGCTGAAGTGGCCCTGCAGATCGCGCTCCCGGGTGCGCCCGTGGAAGAGACCCCGGGCATCGGAAGTGGGACTGACCTCCACGTCGGGAACGATCCCGACCTCCTGGATCGAGCGACCGGCCGGGGTGTAGTAGAGAGAGGTCGTCAGCCTCAGACCCGCCCCGTCGCCCAGGGGGAAAACGGTCTGTACGGATCCCTTTCCGAACGTCTGCAAGCCCATGACGAGGGCGCGTCCATGGTCTTGAAGGGCACCGGCGACGATCTCCGAGGCGCTGGCCGTACCCTCATTGACCAGGACGACGATCGGGTAGGCGGGTTCCTCGGCCTCGACCTGAGCATGATATTTTTCCTGTTGGGATTCCGCCCGTCCCCGGGTGTAGACGATCAGACCGGCGGCGATCCAATGATCGGCCACCTGAACCGCCTGATTGAGCAGACCTCCCGGATTGTCGCGCAGGTCGATGACCAGGCCCGCCAGGCCACCGGGGATTTCGGTATGCAATTTCTCGAGTCCTTCGGACACTTCCTGGGCGGTCCGCTCCTGGAATGAACGAATTCTGAGGCGACCGAAATTCGGTGCGAGCCGAGAACTCTCCACCGAAGCCAATTGCACGAGATCGCGACGGATGGTGAACGACCGGGCTTCTTCGAAGCCCTCGCGAAAAATCTTGATCGTGATCTCCGTCCCGCGCGGTCCCCGCATCAGGGAGACGGCATCCGCCAGGGTCATGTCGGCGGTATCGCGACAGCTCTCACCCTCATCCCAGGCTTCGGGGATCTCGGTCGGGCAGATCGCCGCGATCTCATCACGCGCGAGGATTCCCGCCTCGAAGGCCGGAGTACCCTCGATGGGAGAGACGACCTCGATCACTCCCCCCTGGACCTTGGTGATCTCGATTCCCACTCCTGTGAACTCTCCGCGGGTATCGATCTGCATCTCCTCGTAAATGGGCCGGGTCATGAAGGAGGAGTGCGGATCCAACTCCCTCAGCAGGCCGCGAACGGCGCTCTGCATCAGATCGTGTTCGTCGACATCGGATACATAATTGTCGCGTACCAGATCCAGCACCTGGGCAAAGAGGGCCAGGTCGTTGTACTGAACCGATGCTCGGCCAATCGCCGCACTCCCCGCCAATACCAGGCCGAGACATGCGGCCGCGAGGACGGCAACCCATGAAGGGGCGATGAAGGGAACCCTGCGACGACCCATGGCCTGCTCCATACTCCTGCTGATCCACAGCCTCCAGAGCGGAGACCGGGGCGCCCTCTGGATTCGAGGGGAAATTCGTTGATCGGAAACTCTACCCCTTCCCCCGCCGAGCCGCCTGAATCCGGCCTCCTGGAAGACATCGGCCCGACCCCCAACGGGGCCCTCGGCCCGGGCCAGGCGCTCCCCTATGGGATCGCCCGACACCCCCTGGAGCGGAGGAATCGAAGCGGTGGATTCGTGTTACATTGCCTCGTCCTCCAAGGAGGCAACCCATGATCCGAATGACTCCCTCCAAACTCTCTGTCGGGCGGCTCGCTGCCGATGGCGCAGCTGACGTCGTTTCCTCCACAGGATCCGGTCGAGATATTTCCCCTGCGGGCGGGATGCGCTTTCTCGCCGGGCTCCACCAAGGGAATAACGCCCCCTTCCGATGCCACGCCCCGCCCGAATGGCTTCGGCCCTATCGCAATCGCCGGGTCGAATAGCGGCCCGCCCTCGCCCATGCAGATTCTGGCGATCAACTGCGGTTCCTCCTCGCTGAAGTTCGCGATCGTGGACACCACCGAAGGAAGACACCTGCTCGGCGGTCTGGAGGAATTGGGGGGGAGCAATCACGCCCGGGCCCTCGACGCCGTCCTGGCACGAGTCGAAGCAGAGCGCGGAAGCCTGGCGGCCATCGGCCATCGCGTCGTACATGGCGGTGAAGCCTTCCGGGCCTCCGTCCGCATCGATGCCAGGGTCCTTAAGAATATCGAGGCACTCTGCGACCTGGCCCCATTACATAATCCCGCCAACCTGCTCGCCATCCGGCGGCTGCGCACAGCATTCCCGGAGTTGCCCCAGGTGGCCGTCTTCGACACGGCCTTTCACCAGAGCCTCCCCCCCCACGCCTATCTCTACGCCCTGCCCCGCTCCCTGCATCGGGATCACGGCATCCGGCGCTACGGCTTTCACGGCACCTCCCATCGCTACGTCGCCGAAGAGGCGACCGGACGATTCGACCTCTGCCCCGAAAACGGGCGCATCGTAACCGCACACCTCGGAAATGGCTGCAGCACCGCCGCCGTATTGGGCGGACGCTGTGTCGACACCAGCATGGGCTTCAGCCCGCTGGAGGGACTCGTCATGGGGACCCGCTCGGGGGACGTCGACCCGGGGCTGCATCACTTCCTCGGTCGGCGCCTGCAATTGGATCCGGATGCGATCAGCGACCTGCTGAACCGCAAGAGCGGCCTGCTCGGCCTCTCGGAACTCTCGGGCGATATGCGTGAACTCGAGAGAGCCGAGACCGAAGGCCACGAGGGAGCCGCACTCGCCATCGAGATCTTCTGCTACCGCCTCGCCGGCCAGATCGCCCGCCACCTCGTCGCCCTCGGCGGACTGGATGCCCTGATCCTCACCGGCGGCATCGGCGAAAATTCGAGCCGCGTGCGCGGCCGGGTCATGGAGTGGCTCGCCCCGCTGGGCTTCGAATTGGATGCCGAGAAGAATGCCCGCCATGGCTCTGATTCCGGGGGTCGGATCAGTTGCGGCGGCCCGCCCCTTGCGGCGGTAATCTCGACGGACGAAGAGAGGCTGATCGCGTCGGAGACGGCGGCTGTCCTCATCAACTGAGCGGGCCCCCGGGGCCTGGAATCGGATCCGCCAGGGAGGAAAATACGTGGAACTGAATTACGCGACGATCTGGGAATCGATTGCCGATGAAATTGCGGATCGCGAAGCGGTGGTCTGCGGGCCGACCCGCCTGAGTTGGGGCGAATACGAGAATCGCGCCGCGCGCCTGGCGGGAGCCTTTTCCCGGGCGGGCCTGGGCGAAGGCTCCAAGGTGGGCCTCTACCTCTACAACAGCCCCGAGTACCTCGAATCTCAATTCGCGGCCATGAAGACGCGCGGCGTGGCCGTCAATGTCAACTACCGCTACCTCGATGACGAATTGCTCTACCTGCTCGAGAACTCGGATGCCGAGGTACTGGTCTTCCATACCAGCCTCGGAGATCGTGTTGCCCGCATCATGGAACGAGCGCCCCAGCTCAAGCTATGGATCCAGGTGGATGACGGAGGAGAACGCATTCCCGGAGCCGTCGACTACGAGGATGTGCTGGCCGCCCACGATCCCGCCGATCGCATCGCGCGATCCGAAAAAGACGTCTACATGCTGTACACGGGCGGCACCACGGGTATGCCCAAGGGGGTGATGTACGAGACGGGCTCGATGATCCAGCTATTTCTCGGTCTCGGCTATTCGGTGTACGGACTCGGAGTGCCCACTGCTGAGGAAATCGCAGGGATATCGAGACAACTCTGGGAGGAGGATCGTCCGATCTCTTCCATCCCCGCCTGCCCCCTGATGCATGGAACCGGGATGTGGCTCGGTGCCCTGGTCGCGCATCTCGCAGGGGGGCGTGTCTGCCTGCTACCCCAGCGCTCCTTCGCCGCACCGGAACTCTGGCAGGTGGCGGCCGAGGAACGCGCCAGCCAGATCGTCATCGTCGGCGACGCTTTTGCGAAGCCGATGTTGCGCGCCCTCGAGGAGGCTCGCTCCGAGGGTCGAGCCTACGATCTCTCCTCGATTCGCTTCCTGATTTCATCCGGCGTCATGTGGACGTCCGAGGTCAAGAAGGAATTGCTGGAATGGCATGACTTCACGCTGATCGATGCGATGGGCTCAACCGAGGGCAGTATGGGGACCCAGATCACGACCCGGGGCAACGTGGGAGAAACCGCCAGATTCGCCATGAACCCGGCCACCAAGGTTTTCACCGAAGACGGGCGCGAGGTGGTTCCGGGCTCCGGGGAAGCCGGCATGGTGGCGGCCAGCGGAACCGTGCCCCTGGGTTATTTCAAGGATCAGGCGAAATCCGAAGCGACCTTCAAAACCATCGATGGCATTCGTTATTCCTTCCCGGGCGACTGGGCGATCGTCGAAGCCGACGGCAGCCTCACCCTGCTCGGCCGGGGCTCGAATTGCATCAATACCGCTGGAGAAAAAGTCTACCCCGAGGAAGTCGAAGAAGCCGTGAAGGGGCATCCGGACGTGATCGACTGCCTGGTGGTGGGCGTGGAGGACGAGAAATTCGGCCAGAAGGTCACGGGGGTGGTCTCCCTGCACGAGGGCAGCGGAGTCGGGAGTGATGAATTGCGTGAATTCACGCGCTCGAAACTGGCCGCCTACAAGTTGCCGAAGGAACTCTTCATCGTAGACCTCGTGCAACGCGCTCCGAACGGCAAGGCCGACTATCAATGGGCCCGGGAAACGATCGAGAAGAAGCTCGCCTGATTCGATCCGCCGAGCCTCGGGAAGAGAGTCCTTGGCCCGTCCCGCCTGAATCTCTAATCGAAGAGCCCGGCGTGGCGAGCACGGACGAGCACCTCGATGGCATCTACCGCCCGGATCGCTCCGCGGATCTCGTCGGAAAATTCCCGGCGTTTCAGCTCGAGAAGATCCGAATCCCGCGAGACGAGCCCGCGATTGCGAGCCAATTTGAGAGCGGTCGAGAAGAGCACCCGCGAGACGGATTCCCGCCGTTTCACATGCTGTTGCAGGATGTACTGATTTCCCAGGGAAAGACATTCTCCGAGCAGGAGTTCCTCGTCATCGACCGCATCCGAGCGATGTCGCACGAGTGCATCGGCGAGTACCCGGTAGGCTTCGAGGAAGGGTCTGAGGATGCGATGTGCACTCAGGGGACGGATCTGCTGCAGGAATTCAAAAGTTGCATCCGATCCCCGGGCCAGGCTTTCCTCCCACTCCGTTTTCGATGAGCCATGCAGGGACAACTCCCTCATCAACTCTTCGCGAAAAGCGGCCTTCTCGGCGAAGAAGAATTCGAATTTAAGCAGATCGCGCAGATGCATCGCCTCTTGCCAGAAGGCGGCGATCCGGTCTCCATCCTTCTCTTCTCCGGCACGGACCAGGGCGAGTTCCGCGATCGCACCGTTCACGAAATAATGGATGACGCTATTGCGATAATATGCGGCGGCCAGATGCTGGCCCTCGGCGATTCGGTAGATGACCTCGGGACCCTGATCGAAGCGCACCAGCAGACCGTGATGCGTCAACTCCTCGAGGGTGCGGGCCACCCCTTCCGGGCTCGCCAGATCCAGGGGTTCGCTGGTGACCCACTCGCTGCGCTCGACGTAGTCGACCAGATTCGCCAGGGCGGCGACGGCTTCATCCGCCGACAGAGCGCGATCCCCGCGCCCCAGCATCGCGAGGCAGACCAGGGAAATCGGCGTGATCGGCGTCGCCCGATTGATTCGAACGCAGGTCTCGAAGGCAAGCTTCTGCAGGGCGAGATCCCGCTCGTCGGGATTGGGTTCGGCCCGGGGATCGGGGGGCGGCAGGGTTGCCGCCAGGGAGATCGGCTCTCCCAAGCCGATCGAGATCTTTCCATAACTGCGACCGAGTCGTTTCAGGATACGCAGAAACCAGCCGAGGCTCTCCTTCTGCTTGGCTCCCCCGAGTTGCTCCTCCGCGTAGTCCCCCACGTCGGAGATCTGGTCGTAGGAAATGGAGACGGGAATCAGGTAGACATCCTCGCTGCAACCGCGCAGGTAGGCGTCGACCACATAGGCGAGCAGCCCGAAGCGCGGGGAGCGCAATTTCCCCGAGCGCGAGCGCCCTCCCTCGATATACCACTCCAGGGAAAATCGCTTCTCGATCAGGTAGTCGATGTAATGACGCAACACGATCTTGTAGACGGGGGCATCCTTGAAGCTGCGGCGAATGAAGAAGGTTCCGCTGCGGCGGATCAGGGGACCCACGGGGAAGAAATTCATATTGATCCCCCCCGCCGTATGGTTCGGGGGAAGACCGTGTTCATGGAGCAGCAGTTGCAGGGCCGGATGGTCGAGATTCGACTTATGGCTGGGCAGAAAGACCACGGGATGCTGCTGCGAGAGACTTCGTAGCCGATCCATGGCGCGCGGGTCGTAGCGGAGCAATTCGTCGTAGCTGCGGCGGGTGAGCTGGCGCCAGAGCTGAATGACGAGATCGATCACGAAGGGACTATGGCTGGCTGCGATTTCCTTCAGGCAGCCGCTCGCCTCGCGATTCAGCCGCTCTTCGTTGCCTCCGCTTTCCACCGCCAGGCGAGCGAGTTCGCCCCGCAGAGCGGGTCGCGAAAGCACTTCCTCATGCAGAAAACGCGGGACCTTGTAGCGGGCCCCACGCAACCCGCGCTCGGCACGCTCGAGGGCCAGGGATGCCTGGCGCGCCACGAAGTCAGCCAATCCCACGGTCGCAGCCATCTGCAGCTCCAGCATGCGATGCCAGCGCTCCCTCAATTCCGAGGCGGCTGCGGGCTCGCCGACCACGATCCGCCATCGATCACTCGTAAAGGCACGGATGAAACGCGCCCTCAGGGGGCCGGGATCCCGGGGGTCGCCCAATTTCAAGAGATCGGAAAAGCGGGCACTGCGACGCCCCTCGTGAACCTTCGGAAACCAGGCCACCCGCAGCGGAGCCAATACGAGATCATCCCCCGTGGCCAGGGTCGCCTCGAGCCTGGAATCCAGCCGACCCCGGGATCGACGTGAGCACGGAATTTCCAGCGTCTCGATCGCCTCGGCGGAGACATCCGGCGGGCGAGCCGATTCAATCCAATCGCGCAGCATTCCCTCTTCGAAAGTGCTCGCCGCATCCAGCAGGAAGACCACTCGCTCCCCGGGCTCCACCCGGGACCAGGCTCGCCGCGCCGCCTCTTCCGCCCCGGGAAAAGTGGAGAACTCGGGAAGGGGGGAAGCCTTCGCATCGGCGTAGTCCCGGAAAGACATCCGCGAGTCCGCGATCAGTGTCCGAGCACGTCGAGATAGAGTCCCCGAATCGACTCGATTTCACCGTCGAGCCCCTCTCGCGACCAATTCGACGTGTCGATCGGGGGCAGAACAACGGCTTCGATCACCGTCGGTCGCACCACCAGGGCAGTCTTGGGCAATGCGTCGAGCACATTGCGGAAGACGACCGGGACGATGGGCACCCCGGCCTGCATGGCCATGTGGAAAGCCCCTTTCTTGAACGGTCCGAGACGCGGCGTGAGGGATCGCGTGCCCTCGGGTGCAATCGCCAGGGAGCGCCCTTCCTTCAGCGCTTCAACGCCGGGCGCCAGGGCCTCGATGGCCTTCCTGCGATCGAATCGGTCCACGAAAACCGCTCCGGCAGCGGAAAAAACGAGGCCGAAGATCGGATTTTTCAGGAGTTCCTTCTTGCCGACACCGGTCACATCCCGTCGCAGCATCTTGATCATCAGGAGTGCGTCGAGTCCGCTCTGGTGGTTGAAGATGAATATCGCCGGACGCTGGGACCAGAGATGTTCTTCGCCCTCGACGCGCAGATCCACTCCGGCCAGGGTGGTCGCGAGATCTCCCCAGATCGAACCCGCCACGTTGATCGCCTCGCGGCGGCTGCCACTCACGATTCCGGCGAGCACGCCCGCGCCCAGGGAGGGCAGGAGACTCGCGTAGGCGAGTCCCGTGCGTGCCAGGTCCCCCACCCCGGGCGTTCCACGACTCGAGAATCGGCGTACGGGCCAACTCCGCTCCTTGGCGATCTGCGCCAGTTCGCGCGTCGGATTCAGGGGCCGGGGGCGCCCCACGAATTCCAGCAGGGGCAGATCCTCGTGGCTGTCGGTGTAGAAATAACTCTCGTCCAGATCCAGATCCTGAGATTCCGCCAGCTCCAGGGCCGCGGTCGCCTTGCCTTCGCCCCAGCAAGTCGGGTGAATGATCCGGCCGGTAAAGATGCCGTCGTCCACCTCCAGACGGGTGCAGAGCACGTGGGGGATCTCCAATTCCCGGGCCAGGGGGGCGGCTTGGTAGCTGGTGGCGGAGGATACGATGGCCACGGTATGGCCCATCTCCCGATGGGCCTCGACCAGGGCGCGGGATTCGGGATAGATCTGCGTGGCCAGATGTTTTTCGAAAACCTCCTCACCGATCTCGCAGAGGTTCGACTCGGCCATACCCCGGTAGGCGGCGACGGCGGAAGACATCAACCCCGAAAATCCGGTGCGTCCCACGGCAAAGCTCAGCCCGCCCAGAAGGGAATCCGAGAGTTCCTTCGGAGCCATCTGGCCCGAAAACAGCCTTTCGCGGAAGAAGGCGAGGGCCGAGAAACCGGCCAGAAGGGTGTGATCGAGGTCGAAGAAGGCTCCAACCTTCGAGCCCCTCGGGCCCTCGCGAATCTGTTTTGTCAGACGGTTGTGGAGAATCATGGCGATCAGGGCCCGATTCTACCAGGAATCTACATTCAATTAAAATTTGGGATCGGCGGGCCTCCCCACGGGTTTCAAAGCACCTGGAAATCGACCTGCCACTTGCCGGGGGATCTCGAACAGAGGGCTCCTTCCAGGGGTCCGAGCCGCCCCGGGGAGCGGCCCCGATGGGACAGATGGCCTCCCGGCCTGGGCAAGGATGACCCGCTCGCGAGACAGATCCAGGCGAGTGACGGCTCACTTTGGATGGCTCTGAACTCGCTGCGGGAAGCCCTTCCTCGCCCGCAAGCGGGCGAGAGGATTCCATACGACACCCCCGAGCCCATCCCCGACCGTCCCGCGACGAGCCCGCGTGGGGGGAATCAATCTTGCAAGGCTTCACGAGTGAATCGCGGAAGATCCCATCTTCCGCGTCGAACCGCTCCAATGAGAACACCGATGAATTCTGTCGCCGGAGACAAAGCACGCTGGCAGAAAGACGCTTCGGCGACCCAGGAGATCGCATCACCCGAAATGAGGCAAAAAACCTCCACACACTGGAATCGACGTTTGACTGAGGAACCGCCGCGCCACTTCGTGCGCGCCATGGTGAACGTCACGAACCACTGCAATCTATCCTGCTCGCATTGCTTTGTCTTCCGGGACGGCAATCCGAATAGCCCGGCCCATGAGATGAAAGCCAGCCGACTTCTGTCTCAGCTGCAACGATTACGCGATCGACACGGAATCCGCGCAATGCTCTGGATGGGCGGGGAGCCCATGCTGCGCTGGCGGATCATCGAGAAGGGGCTCCACCTCTTCGAGCACAATGTCATCACCACCAACGGCACCATCCCGCTCAAGGATTTCGGATCCGACGTCATCTATGTCATCTCCCTCGATGGCCCCCCCGAACTGAATGACCGCGTTCGTGGCACGGGCGTCTTCGAAAGGGTGACGCGCAATCTGGCCGCACTTCCCGAAGACTTCGAGAGCAAGCTGATGGTGCAATGCGTTGTCCATCGCGAGAATCAGGAGCAACTCGAGAACCTGATCCTCAGCTTGCAGACCAGCCGCATCCAGGGCCTCACCTTCAGCTTCTACGTGCCGCGGGAGAAGGAGATTTCGGATCGCGCCTGGAAGAACAACAAAGAGAGGGACGCGACCATCGAGACGATCATCCAATTGAAATGCGAATATCCTGACTTCGTCTGGAATTCAACGCGGAGCCTCGAACTCATGCGATCCGGCATATGTGAGGTCGTCACCTCGCACTGCCCGCTACAGCAGACATTGCTTCCCCTCTACATGGAAGGCGATGAATTCTCCACGCCCTTCTGCTGCTATGGAAACGACGTCGACTGCGATCGCTGTGGAGCCTGGGGAGTCTTTTCGGTGGCCGCCAGGATGGACGGGCCCTGGAAAGATCTGGTGCCCTGAGTATCTCTAGCGCGAAAGGGATCCCACCGAAGAGAAGCCTCGCAACCTCAGCACTGAAGCCGCGCTGAGCAGCAAGGCGAGCAGTAGCGCCCCGTGCCAGGAAAGAAGGGGAAGTGGATTCACCGTTCCCGTATAGTCCAGCACGTAATCCGAATAATCTCCCAATTCGGCCACCAGAGTATCCGAGCCCCCATAGGCGATACCCCGATGCGCGAGGAGTTCGGTCTCGCTAAAAACCGGAAAGCCCGCGCCATACCCCACATTCAGCCCCGTGGTGATCAAATTCGCGAAGATGCCCTGGAGGACACTGTTGGGATGGATCCCGTCGTGCACGAAGCCAGCGGTCGGATTTGATCCCGTGGCCGTATCCGACTGATCGAGGGCAATCGAAACATTGCCCACCGGCAAAGTCATCCGGGGCACCTGATGCGATCCGAACATCGCCATGGAGGCGCCGGAGAGATCCAACAAGGGGAGATTGCGGGCCTGGGCGAGCGAGTCGATTCGGGCATTCAACTGGGAGATCACATCCGAAACCCGTTGCCGATCAACCACGCTCGGAAAGATGCTCCGAACGGTGGGAGTGAATCCGTAGTCGGGAGCGTTCACCAGGAGCAATTGGACTCCCGTGGCAAGAACCGTATTCAGGGTAATCGAGAGATTGGAGAAAATGCCATCCACATGACTATCGATCTGGGCCGTCGTCCAATTTCCGAGATAGATATTCTGGTACGCCGCACCGCCGGGATGGAAGTCGTTGGCCCCAATGGCGAGTACCGCGTAGCCGATTCCGTGGGCCGTGATATCGGCGGCCAGGCCCGTATGCTGACCCGAGGAGAGCAGGCTATTCGAATCCGCCCCGGCCCGCGCCCAATTGTATTGATATTGCGTTCGACGGGGCTCCAGCCAGGTGCCTCCGGACTCGCCGGCCTCCGAGGCCGTCGGACCGAGATCGATGCCTCCGTGAATCTCCAACTGCTCGACCCAATTTTCCGCATAGACCCCATACGCTTCTTCAGCGTATTCGTCGCTGAGGCTGTCTCCCATCACGCCCAGACTGATGGCGTGAGCGACGTCCAAAAAGAGGAAGACACCGCCAATCACCATCAGCGCGCAGTGAAGGATCATCTGTCGCATTGAAGTTCCTCCTCAAGGGGAGTGTGCCCGGGCCGAGCATTTATGTCTGGAGAATCGGCTTCCGCGAAGATTCTCTTCGATCCACGGAGTTGGCGGCGATTCTTACACCTCGAGACATCCGTGCTCAGCGAGACCAAAAGTCCCGACTTCCCACATCTCCGCCCTCGCCAACTCTCCGGTCCACTACCCCACTCGATTTCCGCCCCCCCCCCGCGGGCACTAGATTACCAAGCCACCGCTGCAGATCAGAACCTCGCCACTGACAAAATCCGATTCGGGGATGCAGAATAGATATACGGCTCCCGCGGCGTCCTCCACGCTTCCGGTACGACCCAGGGGGGTTCGAGTGCGGATCTTCTCGAATGTATTCGAATCCAACCCCACTGGAAATTCCCGACCCTTGATCGATATCGTATCCGGACGAGCGTCGAAGCGCCGTGTGAGTCTCGTCTCAATATGCCCGAATGCGACACAATTGACAGTTACATTGTAGTGACCCCATTCCCGGCTGAGGGTTTTCGTCATGCCGATCAGCGCCGCCTTTCCCGCGGAGTAGCTGACCTGGGTTGCCGCGCCGTGAACGGCCGAAACCGAAGAAATATTCACCACCTTGCGGGTGGGGCCCTCCATCTGCACGGCGCCGGCAACCTCACGAAAATGCCGACCGGCGGCCCTCAGGATCCGGAAGGGAGCGGATACGTGCACATCGAGCATGGCCTGCCACTGCTCGTCCGTATGTTTCAGTGCCGATCCGTTCCAGATATAGCCGGCGTTGTTGATGACGATATGAACATCGCCGAATACCTCGAGGGCCGCCTGAACGAAACGATCTCCAAAATCCGCCGCGGTCACATCGCCCGCAACGCTGTGGGCCTCACCTCCGGCGGCACGAATCGATGCCACTGTTTCTGCCACTTCGTCGACATCCAGATCGTTCGCCACGACCCGTGCACCCTCCCCGGCCAGCTTGAGTGCAACCGCCCGGCCAATCCCCCGCCCCGCCCCGCTCACCAGGGCGATCTTGCCATCGAGTTTCTCCATCGGATTCAAGGCTCCTGCTCAGACGTCTTGCAGGTGTAGAGCAGCCTAAAGCTCGCCACCAGCCCGAAAATCTCGCGGCTCTCCTCCCGCCCAAAGTCTCGTATGCGATCTCGGGAAAATGCGCTCCGCGACTCGGGCCGCTCGGAGCCCGGCGGCGACATCGAATCCGGATAGCCGAGCCCATGCTGGCAGGGATGGCCTATCCGACTCGCGTCGGCTCGTGGGGGAAGAACATTCCCGACACGGGGCCCGATTCTCGCAGCCCCGGAGCAGCAGGCGAATGGGCCGATTCAGCCGGATCGGCTCTGCATCCCCCGCACCCCCCCGACGAGATCCGGAAGAATCCTGGCGGCGGAGCACTCCCTGGCTGGCTTCTTCTTCAGAGCCATGCCCGCATCTTTTCGAGGCTACGGCGAAGGAAGGCGATCTTCTGCCTGCGGAAAACGAGTCCTCCCAGGAAGAAGCCCACGGTCGCAAAGAGGCCGAGGCGATGGAGGGGCAGCCCTCCGAGCACTCTCTGCTCCCATTTCGGGCTGATGGAGAGATGTTTGTGGTGCATCGGGGAGGCCATCAATGGGAGGGCGCGATAGGGCAGGAGGCTCAGCTTCAGATCCGGGCAGGCGGCAATCGAATCGAAGTAGACATATTCGTCTCGAACGACTCCGTTCCGCATGCGCCTCTCCGGCTTCAGCATCGTCTCATGCCAGTGCCGGGCGAATTCAACGAAGGTGGAATTATTTCGCATGCCAAGCAGGCCATTCCAGGGGCGGCGATTCTTCGCGTAGTAGTAACTGATCAGATCCGAGCCACTGAGCTCGAGAGATTCGATCAGAAGCGATAGCTTCGCGCGCACGTAGAGAGTCGCATCGAGATAGACGTAGAAATCGTAATCCTGCTGGAGCAGCGGATGGTCCCAGAGAATTTTGTAGCGGCGGTTCTCCTCTCGCCCATCCTCGACATCACCGACGTAGATGACCTGGTAGGAGGACGAGCGCAGGTCCGGCTCGTCTGTGAAGCAATAATAATCGATCCCCTCCTCCACGAAGAGAGACGGGATTTCCTTCAGATAATCCCGCTCGCAGAAGACGGTCGTAAAGCAGCAGATTCGTCGGCTCTTGCGCTCTGGAATGTGGAGGGGATTGGATTCCCGGGAGATCTCTACGGTCATAGTCCTCTTCCAGTTCGCGGATTCGGGCTCAAGCGAAGAGGGGACCGAGCGAAAACATGCGGCTCCGGAATGTCGGGGAGGGGAGCGAGATTCTGGCAAATATCGTCCCCATTGGCATCCCCGAAGCACCCCGAGGGGGGATCCGGGGAGGAGAAGAGGGAGGGGGGGGGCGACGAAGGACGGCCGGGAATGCATCCGATCGTTGATTTCCGATTCGGCGATCAGCGTCGCGCCCCATGCTCTCCTTTGCGCAGCCGAATCGCAGCGAGGCGTCGCCCGCCGCCCACATCAGTCCACGTCGAATCGGGCCAGGATTTCCTCGATCCCCTGCGCCGCAGCGGCCGGCAGGGGAACGGGCCGATGTTCGGCCAGGATCCGCTGCAGATCTTCGTCGATGCGGTGGACCAGATCGATCCGGGCCTCCTCCTCGGAGGTCATCCCCATCTCGTCGCGATAGTAACGGGTCTTCCAGAGGTGCTGGCGGCAGTGTTCGACGGTGTGTTCCTGGGCCAGGAAATCGCCCAGGGGACCCACCGCCTTGCTCACCTCGAGAGCCAGCGTATCCGCATCCACCCGAATGCCCTCGTGCATCGTTCGAACCATCTCGATCAGGTCGTTGCCGAGCACGAGGGATTGGAGGGAATAGGTCAGCGCACCGTCGATCGCCCCGACGGCATCGCAGGTCGCAGGTCGACCATAGAAGGCCAGCATCATCGTCGCCGTCGCCCTGGACACGACCTCCTGGTTGAAGAAATGCCCCTCACCGAATCCGGCCTGGGCAAAGCCCAGTGGCAGCCCCAGGGAACGGGTGATCTGGGATTGCGCCATCTCGGCAAGCGCCGTGTGGGGATAGCCCGCAATATTTCCGCTCACCGGATCCATGAAGCAGATATTCGTACCGATCATGCAGAAGGAACCCTTGCGAATCAGCTGGGAAAGCACGAGGCCAGCAAAATCCCCGGCAAAGGCGTGGACCAGGCTTCCGGCAATCGTAATCGGCGTCGTCGCGCCCCCGATCGTGACGGTTCCCATTCCGAGGGGAACGCCACTTTCGACAACGCGAAAGATCTGGTTGATATGCTCCCTGGGAAAACGCAGTGGCAAGGGGGTTACCCCATGGATGAAATACGGCTTCTCCTCCAGGGCATCGGCCCCGCCGCGAATCGCCCGGGCCATCTCGATGGCGGCCTCCAGGGAGACTTCGTTTTCACACAGGTATTCCAGGGGTTTCGTGGTATTGCGACAGAGGACGGAAAATTCCTCGATTTCACCCTGGAGATTGGATCGCTCCACGATCTTGCAGGGGAGGGTCACGCCGCTGATATTCGGCAGGGCATCGGCCACTCGGACGATATCCTCCAGATCCCGACGAGTGCTCGGCCTCTTCTCTCCCGTTTCCAGATCGATCACATGAATGCATGTGAGCCCTGCGAAGAAATGCGTATTCCCACTCTTCAATTCGATGAATTCAGTGGCTTCCCGATTCCATAGGCGAGTGCTCCTCGCCACGGAGTCAAGACATTCCCGAACGAGATCCGTGGGGAATTTCACGACCCCCTGCGAGGAAATTTCGCAGCCAGCAGCGGAGAAGAGGTCCGACGAGCGTTCTTCGGCTTCGAAGTAGATCCCCGATTCTCGCATCAATTCGAAGCTGCCATCGAGAATACGCGGAACATCCTCTTCGCGAAGGGGGCAATAGGGAGGAGCCCGATTGAAGTCCACCGCGCCGACGGCGGACTCTTTCCTGCTGCGTCTTCGAACCAATGCATCTCCCCAGCACGCGGCCTCTCACCTCCAGCCGCCGGGAGCAGGGATGGAGGGGATCGGGATCCAGACGATGCGAACCCTTCGAGAGGGTAGCTGAGGCTACCACATCACTGGTAGTTTCATTATTCTCCCCTGCGCCGTGAAGAGGTCGTAGACCGTCGGCCCGCGCGCGGGTCGCTTAGGGAGGAATGACCATGTATCCCGGAAAATGGGCCCAGGAATTCCCAGAGAAACCCGCTGTCGTTCACGCCTTCACGAAGGAGGCCGTGACCTATGGCCAGTTGAATGAGCGCTCCAATCGGCTCGCCCAGCTCCTATGGCATCTCGGCCTGAGACCCGGGGATCATATTTCGATCTTCATGGAGAATAACCTGCGCTATTTCGAGATCGTCTGGGCGGCTTTTCGATCCGGGCTCTATCTCACCACGGTCAATCGATATCTGACCGGCGAAGAGGCTGGCTATATCGTCGACAATTGCGAAGCCACCGTCACGATCACTTCGAAGCGACTCGCGGATGTCGCCCGGGAGTTGCCTGCTTGCGCCCCCAATTGCCATACCTGGTTGATGACCGATGGGGTCGAGGAGGGATACCAATCCTACGAGGAAGCCATCGCCGAACATCCGGCCGAAAATCTCGCCGAAGAGCCCGCTGGCACCTTCATGCTCTACAGCTCGGGAACCACGGGCAAGCCCAAGGGCGTCAGCCGGCCGCTTTCCGGCAGGAGCATCCGGGAAGATTCGGGTGCCATCTCGGCTCTTCAGAAGATGTTGTGGGGATTCGATGAGAATACCGTGTACCTCTCGCCGGCCCCCCTCTACCACTCGGCTCCGATCGGCTTCACGACGGGAACCCTGGCCCTGGGCGGAACGGTGATCATGATGCCCCATTTTGATGAGATCGCGGCGTTGCGGGCAATCCAGGACTTTCGCGTGACCCATAGCCAATGGGTCCCCACCATGTTCACCCGCATGCTGAAACTGCCCGAAGAGGAAATCACCGCCTTTGACCTCTCCTCGCACCAGGTCGCCGTCCATGCGGCCGCACCCTGTCCCGCCGGTGTCAAGCAGAAGATGTTCGATTGGTGGGGCCCGATCCTCTACGAATATTACGGTGGAACCGAATTGAACGGACTCACCCACGTGGGACCGGAGGAGTGGCTGGCCCATCCCGGCAGCGTCGGCCGCCCGATCCTCGGGCAGATCCACATCTGTGATGAAGAAGGAAGAGTCCAGCCCACCGGTGAGCCGGGCATCGTCTACTTCGAGCTTCCGGCGATGAACTTCACCTATCATAAGGACGCCGAAAAGACCCGGGATGCGCAACATCCGGAGCATGCCAATTGGACCGCCCTGGGCGATGTGGGATATCTCGATGAAGAGGGCTTCCTCTATCTGACGGATCGGGCGACCTTCATGATCATCAGCGGCGGGGTCAACATCTACCCCCAGGAAATCGAAGACGCCCTGATCATGCACCCCAAGGTGGCCGATGTGGCTGTCGTCGGGGTTCCCCACGAAGAAATGGGCGAGGAAGTAAAAGCCGTCGTACAACTCCTGCCACAGATCGAGGAGAGCGACGAACTCGCGAATGAATTGCTCGCCTTTGCACGGGAACACATCGCCCACTACAAATGCCCGCGAAGCGTCGACTTCATGGCGGAATTGCCTCGACTGCCGACGGGCAAGCTCTACAAGCGACTCATCAAGGATGCCTATTGGGGCAAGACGGGCTCCAGGATCGTTTGATTCGACGCCACGACCCGACTCGACTCAAACCCTTCTCCCGAGGTGGGCGAGCAGCAGTCGGCTGACCGTATCCGCCGCATCGATGGTCAGCCCGTGGCCACAGCCCTCGATGATCTCATAACTCGCATCGGGAATCGCGGCCGCGACGGCTTCGGCAGCGGGTGTCAGGAGATCCGCGCCCCCCCCGAGAACCAGGGTCGGCACTCGGATCTTTCCCAATTCGCCACTCCGCGAACCCGACCAGGCGAGCAGGCCGGCTGCCGTCGGCTCGAGGCCGTCCCGACCGACTCGCTTCACGCTCTGACTCAAGCCGCGCAGCACGCGTCCCCGGGCCACTTCGTCTGCCAGCAGGCCTTCGCCGAAGAGCCACGGCAGCAGAAAACTCGCCACGGTCTCGGAATCGGCGTGGGCGGCGATTCGCGTCCAGGCGCCGAGGAAAGCCCGCAGGCGAGCATTGGCCTCCGTAAAGGGCGTGATCAGGGTAAGCGAACGCAGGCGATCTGGATGCCGCAGCGCCAACTCGATCGCCACGGCCGCCCCGAGGCTGGCCCCCACGACGTGAAAGCCTCCTGCCACGATCCCGGCCACATCCTCGGCAGCGCGCCCCACCTCGTAGATCTCCCCGGGCGGCGCATCCGAGCCCGCCACTCCCCGCGGATGGATCCCGAGGACTTCGAAGTCTTCCGCCAGAACCGAGATCTGCAGCGCGAAGGAGGAGACATCCGTTCCGAAGCCGGGCAAGAGAACGACCGGCTCGGGCTTCTTGTCGACCGCCTCGCCTTCTCCGCTCCCCTCCGGGCTCGCCGACAGGGCGCCCGAAATCGGGCCCTCTCTCAGCACCTCGAGAGCTACGCCGGCTTCCACCGGGACGAGGCGATCGCGCAATGAAGCGAAGGCTTCCACATCTCGAGTCGTCACGCGCCCCTTCGGCCCACTGCCGGCGATCGCCTCGAGGTCGAGACCGAGCCTGCGGGCAAGGGCACGGGCGGCAGGGGCCACGGGCCTTCTCGCGCTCCGAGGTTCCGAGGAGACAACGGGTTCCCGAAGCTCAGGAGTTGCGCCGGACTTCTTCCCAACATCCCCCACCCCCTCCTGCTCCCAGCCCGGGGGTGGCCGATAGCTGCGGGCGAATTCGCTCGGATCGAAGGACTCGTCCGCCGTCCCGGTCAGGACCGCCAGCAGTGCACCGCAGGGAAGGGTTTCGCCGACCTCGGCGAAGAGATGCCGGAGTATTCCGTCCTCGATGGCCTCGATCTCCGTCTCCGCCTTCTCACTTTCAATCACGAGAACGATCTCGCCTTTGCGCACGCTCGCTCCCGGGGCCACGGGCCAGGCGACGATCGTTCCTTCTTCCATGGTCATGCCCAGCCGGGGCATCGCGATGGCCAGGGGCTCCACGAATTCAGTCCTGGGACCGAACGGCAGCCACGATCTTCGCGGCCGAGGGCAGATAGGCCTGTTCCAGGGGGCGACTGAAGGGCACGGGGCTATGGGGTGCGGTCACGCGCCGCACCGGCATCTCGAGTGAATCGAAACCCCGATCGACACAGAGAGCGGCGACATCGCTCGCCACGGAAGAGCGTGGCGTACTTTCATCCGCCACCACCAGTCTCCCCGTTCGAGCCAGTGTCTCGAGGATCGCCTCCTCGTCCAGGGGTTGGAGCGAGCGCAGATCCAGAACGTCCGCCTCGATCCCCTCCCCCGCCAGTTCGGCCGCCGCTTCCAGGCAGGGCGCCAGCGTCGCTCCGAATCCGACCAGCGAAACATCTCCGCCCTCGCGTACGAGCCGGGCCTTGCCGATGGGGACCTCGTAATCGCCCTCGGGCACCTCGCCCCGAACTCCCAGCACCCCCTTGGCCTCGCAGAAGACCACCGGATTGTCGTCGCGAATGGCCGCGATAAGCAGGCCCTTGGCGTCTGCGGGATTCGAGGGAATCACGGTCTTCAAGCCCGGAATCCCCGCGGTCATCCAGTATAGGGATTGACTATGCTGCGCGGCCGCCTGCATGCCCGCACCCGTGACCGTTCGCACAGTGAGGGGTATCCGCGCCTTGCCTCCGAACATATAACGGAGCTTGGCCGCCTGGTTGAGGAGGGGATCGAGGCAGGTGCCGAGGAAATCCATGAACATGAGTTCCACGATGGGGCGCAGGCCCGTGGCCGCCGCACCCACCGCCGTTCCGAGAATTCCCATCTCGCTGATCGGCGTATCGAGCACCCGGTCCGGAAAAGCCTTGACGAGCCCCCGGGTCGTCCCCAGCACCCCGCCCATTTCATCGATCTCATCCCCTTCGCGATCACCGCCTCCGGCCACATCCTCACCCATCAAGATCACGTCCGGATCCGCTTCCATGGCGATCTGCATGGCCTCGCAGACCGCAGCGCTGAGACTCAGTTCGCGGCTCATTGACCCTCCTCCACGTAGATATCGCGGGTGATCTCATCCAACTCGGGAAAGGGAGCCGCCTCGGCGGCCGCCACCGCGGCGATCAATTCCTCCTCGACTTCACGGTCGGTCTCCCGCAATTCATCGCCGGAGATGAGTCCGGCCTCGGTCACATGCGCTTCGAAATTCTCGAGGGGATCGTGATTCTGAATCCACTTCTCGGCCTCCTCCTTGGATCGATAGACCAGGGGATCGCCAACAAAATGGCCGCCGAAGCGATAGGTCTTGCATTCGAGCAGCACGGGGCCACGGCCCGACCGACAATATTCGAGGGCCTCTGCGGTCTTTTCGTAGACGTCGAAGAAATCCATGCCATCGGCGATCAGCGCCTTCATCGCATAGGAGTCCGCACGAACGGCGATATCCTTCACGGGAATCACGAAATCCGTCGGGGTAAATTCTCCGAAACCGTTATTCTCCACCACGTAGAGTGCGGGAAGCTTCCAATTCGAGGCCATGTTGAGGGATTCGTGGAAGGCCCCCTGATTCGTGGCCCCATCGCCGAAGAAGGCGACGCCCACCCCCCCCGTGCGCTTCAACTTCGCCGTCAGGGCGGCCCCGGTGGCCAGGGGGATGCCGGCTCCGACGATCCCGTTGGCACCGAGCATTCCGCGATCGACATCGGCAATATGCATCGATCCCCCCTTGCCCTTGCAGAGCCCCGTAGCTCGACCGAAGAGCTCCGCCATCATGCCCGAAACGTCGACGCCCTTCGCGATGCAGTGGCCGTGGCCCCGATGGGTCGATGCCACCATATCGGCCCGATCCAAGTGCGCGCACACTCCCACGGCAATGGCCTCCTCGCCGACGTAGAGATGCATGAACCCCCCCAACTTCCCGCCGCTGACAAGGTCGCCGAGTTTTTCTTCGAAGCCGCGGATCATGCGCATCTTGCGATAGGCCTCGAGAAGATCGACCCGCGTCAGATTCATGGCTTCCCTCTCCTTCTTCGCTCTCTTTTTTTCTCTCTTCTTCAGACCCGAAAAAGCCCCGCAGTGGGGATTATCGGGGATGGCTGAAGAGCGCGCCGCCCATGAGAATAGAAGATCCGCGCGGCCTCCTCTCGCTGCCCGGGAACTTCGCCATTTGGCAGGGGGAACTCGAAACTCTCCCGCGCTCTCTCCGCCCCGGGGTACGGCATTCTCCGGATCCGTAGCGAGAGAGGGGAGGCTTGGCTTTCGATCCGCTGGCGGCGGATGGAATCGAGCCGGCCCCCTGGAGCGATCCCCGCAGACCCCACTCCCGGAGGGCGGGCCGCGCCCCAAAAAGCGGAAGCGATCGGGCGAATATCGAAGGACTCCGGCATCGACTCGCGATTCCGGTCGGCCCCAGCAAAGACCATGCCGGCTTCGCGGACGGAGCTTCGCGGACGGGGCTTCGCGGATGCCTGCCCGCCCCCTCCCCTAATCCCCCACCCTCTCGCCGGATTCGGAATCGAAATGCGTATTGCGTCGGCCCGGAAAGGCGTTCAGACCCAATTCATCCCGGAAGGCCCCCGAGGAGCCCGCGGTCATCTCGTCGAGGGGGATGCCAATACTATCCGCCGTACGCACCAACCCATTGAAGATTCCCACCGTCGCGGCGGTCAGAACGAAAGCGGCCCCGCCCACGGCCTCGATCAGAGCGGCTCGCGCCGCCACCAGATCTTCGCTGCCCCGGGTCGCCGCTTCCGCGAAGCGCAACAATTCCCCGCCGTGGGGCACTCCGCCATCCCCCTCGCCCACGGCTCCCGACAATTCGGCCTCTTCGCCCTTTGCCTGGCTGCTCACACGGAGCAGCGCCACGTGGGAGGTCGTTCAGTAAAAGCATTCGTTGATGGCGGAAACCCGGGCCGCCACCAACTCCACCTGGGGACGGCTGAGAGGACGCGTATCCCAGACCAATTCCGTGAAATCATCCAGGGCGTACATCGATCCCACCAATCCGAAGAAGGCCGCATTGTCTTTCGGTGCCGAACTGAGTGCGCGACCGACATTTGGGCCCGTGAAGGGATCCACGAGGGGCACGCGGGCGCCGACATCCACCAGACCGATGGGTCGCGAGTGATCGGGCTCCCCGGGCAGCGCTTCCGGCAAGGGCTCGGGCGGCACTCCCAGGGCCTCCGCAAAGGCATCGATCGCGGTAGTGCAAACCGTCACCGCACAAATTTCCGCGTAGGCCGCAGCTCCGAAACGAGAGACGATTGCCGCAACCCGCTCACCGTCGATGCTATGGACAGCGGCGGCAATTCTTCGCACGAGATCGGCTACGGATTCGGGCAGAACATCGCTCTCCGCGGGCTTCCCGCTCGCGAGCCACGGGGGATCCTTACGCTGCACTCGGGCCTCCCGGCAGAGGCGAGCCATCTCGACGCGTTCGGCACCCGTCCACCAGGATCCCGGGGAGGCGATGCGTTGCCAGGCTTCGCGATGCGCCACGACGATCTCCGGCGAGACCTCGCAACCCGCCGCCCCATAGTCAAAGACCATCATACTTCGATCCCCTTGATTCTCGACCCAAGCTCCCAAAAACCGCTGGCAGGAACGAACTCGGAAGAGAAACGAATTCGAAAAGAGTCGCTCAACAATCTCAGGGACGCCAGACCTCTGGCGCCCGCCCCTTCATCATGTCCGCCAGGGCCGAAATTTCGATCCTCCAGGGCGAGAGGCGCAGCAGACCATAGGCGGGATCCTCCGCATCCTGCCAGAACATCGCGAGATCGTAGCCGAGGGGCGGCGGGGTGGCCTTGTAGAATTCCCAGAGCCGCGCCTTCTCCGCGGGATCATCCTCCCATTCGGCGTGACACTCGGCATGGACCTGTTCGTGGGCCGGATCCCAATAGGAGAGCGATAAATGCGGATTGTGCGCAATATGCTTGGCCTTGAAGCTCTGACGCCCCGTGGCAATCCAACCCGTGCTCCCCTCCCAGACGGGATGAAGAATCCGCGCGCGCGGCCGATCCCGACGATCGACACTCGTCACCGTGCACCAGACGATACGGCTGACCCGCTTCATGAATTCCGCTTCGATCTCAGAAAAATTGCTGATTTCACTCAACCCTCAACCTCCTCTTCATGCGCCCCTGCCTTCGGGGACGATCCCTGATTGGCCCCGGAACCCCAAGCCCGGAAAGTCTCCCCCAGGATAGCCCGCCCGGGACTATTGCCGGTGCACCATTGGAGATTCTGTCGGCCCCCGGAAAATCGGGGCAGAAGAGAGCCGGGCGGCAAAGAATAGAAGCCCTCGGTCATGAAGAATCCACCAGGACCAGTACAGATTTCGAGCAAGGCTCATGGCCATAGTCTCGGATGCACGGACAACGAACGGCATGCCCATCGCTGCGACGAGCCTCGAAGCCGGATCGATGCAGAGCCGCCACGAGCGCATCCTGGCGGCGATGAATGGGCAGAATCGAGCGTGGATGACTATCCTGGGGATTCGACTCCCTCATCCAGGAGGGAAAGCACCACGCCGATCCCTTCGCATGCGAAGCTCCAACTGGAATTTCGTTTCGAGGATGGGGATCGAGAATAGAAGAAGACTGAGCAAAAGAGCTGAGCAGGAAAGCTGAGCAAGGGAGAGATCCGGGATGAATGAGCGGGAGAACTTCGATGCGATCGTCATCGGCTCTGGACTCGGGGGACTGGCAGCGGCGGCCTACCTTTGTGCGGCGGGTCGCAAAACCCTGGTCCTCGAGGCCCATTACGTCGCGGGAGGGAATAGTCAGGTCTTTCGCCGCGACCATCAGGGCAACGCCTACGAGTTCGACGTCGGAATCCACTATATCGGAGAATGCGGACGGGATGGGGTGATCACGAGGGTACTGAACGGCCTGGGCCTCTCGGAACGCGTCGTCTTTCGCCCCCTCGATCCGGACGGTTATTCGACCCTCCACTTTCCCGATCTCACGTTCAGGGTTCCCGTGGGCTGGGATCACTACCGAGCCCGCCTGCTCGAGACCTTCCCCGACGAACACGGAGCCCTGGGATCTGTTCTCGATGTGATGCAGGAAGTGACGAGCGCGGGGGCGAAGCTCGGCCGAGGCGAAATCGAAGTTTCGGAAATCGCGAACCAGGGCCGCTTCCTGGAGTGGGGTTTGCGACCGATCACGGAACTCTTCTCCGAATTCGGGCTTTCGGAACGAGCCGCGGGCGTTCTGCTGGGCGAACAGGGCTGCTACGCGGTCAGGCCCTCGGATACGCCCGTCGTGATGGCGGCGGGGCTGACGGATCATTTCCTGCGCGGCGCCTACTATCCCGAGGGCGGCGGGCAGGTCATTGCCGGGCGCCTGATCGAGGCCATCCGCGCCCACGGAGGCGAAGTACGCACCCAGAGCCCGGTTCAACGCATCCGCATCGAGAACGGTCGCGCCGTCGGCGTGATCGCCGGCAAGCAGAATCAGCGGCCCCAGGAGATCGACGCCCCGATCGTCATCTCCAACGCCGATCTCAAGCGGACGTTCTTCGAAATGATCGGAGAGGATCATCTCAAGGCCGAAACCCTGGAACGAATCCAGGAACTCAAGATGGCCGTTCCCCTCTTCTGCGTCTATCTCGGGCTCGACATCGATCTCGCCGAGCGGGGAATGCCCAATAGCAATCACTTCATCTGGGGCAACTACGACATCGAGTCCGTCTACGATGAACTCGACGCCGGACGTCTCTCGACGGATGCCATGGCGTATATCACCACTGCCACCCTCAAGGATCCCGTGAGTTCTCATCTCGCACCTCCGGGCCATACGAATCTTCAGATCATGACCCTCGCCCCCAGGGACTACGCGGTATGGAATGTCCAGAAGGGCCCCGCCGAGGGAGGGCGCTACCACAGGGATCCCGCCTACCGAAAGCAGAAGGAGGCCCTGATGGAACATCTGATCGAGACCTCCCTCGAAGTGATTCCCGACCTGCGCGAGCACATCGTCTGGAAGGAGGCGGCGACACCCGTCAGCCAGGAGCGCTTCACCCGCTCGACGGGGGGCACCTCCTACGGAATCGAAATGTCCTGCAGCCAGGCCGGCCCCCTGCGCGTCGGCCCCCGGACCGAGATCGAGGGTCTCTTTCTCTGCGGGGCGAGTACACCCTCCGGCCCCGGCATCGCGGGAGTGCTGCGGGGGGGCGTGACGGCTGCGGGCGAAGTTCTCGAAACGGATCTCCTGGGCCCCGTCCTCTCGGGAAGGGTCTTCGGGGATCGGGATCTGCTGCCCGAACTCCGGGAGGATTGGGACGCCTGGGAGGAGAGCCACTGACGCTGGGCGCGAAGACTTCGATGCCTGCGAATCATGCGAGACGTCGCGCTCGGATGCGGAATGGGGGCTCGGGCCCGATCGCTCTTCGGAAATATGCTCCAGCGGGTCTCCCGAGACCGGGAAGCCCGCTTCCGCCCTATCGCGGAGGATCGATTCCTATCCTCCGCGGTCGCCCGGATCCCGCATCGGCGACGGCATGTCACACACCCGGTTCGGGATCCTCGGGGGATGTAGACAACCGATGGTGAGGTGCTAGACAGTTGGCGCCGAACTCCAAGAAGACTCCTCATCCCTACCGCTACTGCCAGATGGAGGCTCCCCCATGAAACTCGTCACTTTCAGCCATGATGCTTCTACCCGGATCGGCCTTCTCGACGGTGAGAACATCCTGGATCTTCGAGCCGCCGCCCCCGATCTCCCGGACGAAATGGTGGCCTTTCTCGAGGCTGGCGACCCCGCCCTCGAAGCGGCCCGCGCAGCACTCGGGGGCAGTGGATCCCGGATCCCGGCGGAGGAAGTGCATCTGGAGTCGCCGATCCTGCGTCCGCCCAAGATCCTCGCCGTCGGTCTCAACTACGCGGACCACGTGGCGGAGGCCGGAATGGAGACGCCGGTACATCCGATGATCTTCAACAAGCAGTCGACATCCGCGCACCCCCCCTACGATGCCTTTCATCTACCGCGGGTATCCTCGGCGCTCGACTACGAGGGGGAGATGGCCGCGGTGATCGGCAAGCGCTGTCGCCACGTCTCGAAGCAGGATGCCGGACAGGTGATCGTCGGCTACACGATCTGCAACGATGTTTCCGTACGCGACTGGCAGCTCCGGGTGCAGACCTTCACCATGGGGAAATCCTTCGACACCCACTGCCCCCTCGGCCCCGCCATCGTGACCTCCGACGAGATTTCGGATCCCCATAGCCTGGACCTGCGCACCTGGGTGAACGGAGAGCTTCGACAGTCGACGAATACGAAGCATCTGATCTTCGATTGTTTCACTTTGGTCGAGCACCTCTCCACGGCTTTCACCCTGGAGCCGGGCGACGTGATCTCGACGGGCACTTCGAGCGGCGTCGGAATGGCCCGAAAGCCGCCGGCCCCCCTCAAAGCGGGCGACGTCGTCAAGATCGCGGTCAACGGACTCGGCGAAATCGAGAATGGCGTGATCGAGGAACCCGAGAACACGACGCGAATCGGCTAACCGAAGCGCACGAACATCGACGACCAGCGACTTCGCGTATGCGGGGCTAGCATCGCGACATGCCCGAATCGTCGCCCGCATCGACGAGACCGAAAAATGCCGTCGTATTGCTCCTCGACAGCCTGAATCGACATATGCTGGCCGCCTATGGGGGCACGGAATTTCACACGCCGAACCTCGACCGCCTCGCGAAGCGGGCCCTGCGCTTCGACCGCCACTATTCCGGCTCCCTCCCCTGTATGCCCGCGCGCCACGACATTCTCACGGGCAACCTCGACTTCCTATGGCGGCCCTGGGGTTCGATCGAGTTATGGGAGCGACCGATCACCTGGGCCTTGCGCGAGGCCGGGGTGACGACCCAACTCATCACCGACCACCCGCATCTCTTCGAAACGGGCGGTGAAAACTACCATTGCGATTTCACGGCCTGGGACTACCAGCGGGGTCACGAAAGCGATCCCTGGAAGACCCGCCCCGATCCGAGTTGGTTGGGATGCCCCTCCTACGGCCGCCACTGGACCCCCTACGACAACTCAAGGGGATTCTTTCGGGAGGAAGGGGACTTCCCGGGTCCCAGGACGATGAGTTCTGCGGCGCGCTGGTTGGAGGAGAATGCGGGCCAGCACGAGCGCTTCATGCTCTTTGTCGATGAATTCGATCCCCATGAGCCCTTCGATACCCCGGAGGACTGGGCCGCACGCTACGACCCGGATTGGGAGGGAGCGCATCTGATCTGGCCCCCCTACGTGGTGGGAGGTATCGAGAATGGCGTGCTCTCCCGGCGTGAGGCGCGACAACTGCGCGCCAGCTATGGCGCCAAGCTGAGCATGATCGACGCCTGGCTGGGCCGGGTCCTCGACGCCATGGATCGACGGGAACTCTGGAAGGATACGGCCCTCATCCTCTGCACGGACCACGGCCACTACCTCGGCGAGAAGGATATCTTCGGCAAACCCCGCTCCCCGATCTTCGAGCCCCTGGGACATACACCGCTATTCATCTGCTGGCCCGGAGTGGAAGCCCGTGCAGTGGACGCACTTTCGACGAATGTGGATCTCTTCTCGACCCTCCTCGACCTTTTCCAAGCGCGGGTTCCCCAGCGCATTCACGGCCACTCGTTGCTACCCCTCATCGAAGGACGAAGCCAGAGCATTCGGGACTACGTCCTGATGGGGATCTGGGGGCGAGAGATCCACCTTGTCAACGACCGCTACAAATACGCCCGGGCGCCCGAGTCGGAAAACGAACCCCTCTCCATGTGGTCGAATCGCTGGTCGACGATGCCGGTCGGCCAGGCTCCTTCGCTGCGATTGCCCGATCCCGATGGTCGCGCCCACCTCGACCGCATGCCGGGCAGCGATATTCCGGTCATTCGCCAGCCCTTCGTGGAGGGCGATATGCTGCCCTTCTGGGGCTACGGGCCCTTCATCGGCCATCAACTCCACGATCTTCGCAACGATCCCCTGGAAGAGGAAAACCGGGCCGGGGAGGAGATCGAACGCCAACTCGAAGAAGAACTTCGCAATGCGTTGCTGGAAATCGAAGCCCCAGGCGATCAACTCGAACGCCTGGGGCTGGCTTGATGCGCGCGGTGAAGCACTATCCCATCTGGAAGGAAGCACTATCCCATCTGGAAGGAAGCACTATCCCA
>CAYTAT010000014.1:1092-23520 GCA_964435795.1 uncultured Spirochaetaceae bacterium | reverse complement strand
GAAGCACTATCCCATCTGAAATGAAGCACTATCCCATCTGAAAGAAGACCGCCTTATTTCCATCCAGATCGCGGAAATAGCCTCCGTAGAAACCCGGCATGCGCTCGCCGGGGGCGCCCTCATCCGAGGCCCCGAGGCTCACCGCCCGGGCGTGCAATTCATCCACCCCTTCCCGGGAACCCGCCGGAAAGGCGACCATATTGCCATTTCCCCGATGCGGGGGAGCTTCGTCGAAGGGGGTGCAGACGGCCAGGATCGGCTTGTCCATGGCTTCGCCGATGAAGGCGATCCTGCCGATATCCATCAGGACCTTTGCCCCGAGCGGGGCGAGCAACTCCGACCAGAAGGCCTTCGCCTTCTCCATATCCGTGGTGCCGATCGTCACATAACCAATCATGTCATTCTTCTCCTGGCAATGGGGCCGGACTCCGCGTTGAATCTGGCCCTCGGGTTTGAAGGCATCGGCCGGGAAGCAATCAGGGATCGCAGGCCCCGGGCCGGGTCAATGCTGTAATGCCCTCGATCACCTGCCCGTACAATTCCCGCGGCAGATTATGGCCCATGCCATCGATCAGCATCAGTTCGGAATCGCTGATGGCCTCATGGGTGTCGATGCCCCCCTCGACCGGAACCAGGGGATCGTCCTTGCCGTGGATGACGAGGGTGGGCAGATCGAGTTCGCGCAAACCGGGACGACGATCCCCATGGGCGAGAATCGCCGCCATCTGGCGGGTGGCACCCGAGGGATGAAAGGCGCGGTCGTATAGGCGGGCCGCCCTCTCCCGCAGGAATGACTCCTCGCTCGGATAAGCCGGCGAGCCGATCACGCGATCGGTCACCAGGGATTGATCGATGAATGCCTGCCGCTCTGCCGGGGGTGGCGAGGCGAGAAGTGTCATGGCCTCCGGATTCGCGGGCGGCAGTTCTCGATTTCCCGTCGTCGACATGATCGAGATCAGGCTCCTGGCCCGTGCCGGATGCCGCATGGCAACGGTCTGGGCGATCATTCCCCCCATCGAAGCCCCGCAGATATGCGCCTGCTCGTGGCCGAGAGCATCGAGAATGGCGATGGCGTCGTCGGCCATATCGTCGAGGCTATAGGGCGCTTCGACCTCCTCACCCCGGACGCTCGCACCCATGAGGGCGGGCATATCCGGAACGCCCAGGTCATCGAGCCATGTCGACAGCCCCACATCGCGATTATCGAAGCGAATGACCCGATGGCCGCATTGCGCCAGCCTCTCGCAAAAATCCTCATCCCATAGAATCATCTGGGCGCCCAACCCCATGATCAGGAGCAGTGGTTCGTCCACCCTGGAGCCGAAGACTTCATATTCGAGTTCGATTTCCTGACGAAGGGCCTTGGGCATGGAGAATTCCTCTGACAATTTTCGGGAAAAAGAACCTAAGCAATCATTTTATTGACGGCAATCACTCTCATCGCCCCCATGCTGAAACCGGAGAAGAATCCCCGCCCCCTGCTGCCCGTCCGAAAGCGGGGAGCCACATTCGCTAGCCTCTGCGCCGAAATGGCAAGGAATTCATGGACCGAAAAGCGACCGGGAGTCATGGAGATGAATGATAAAAACCCCCGCAAGCATTCGCTCTCGCGGCGGGAACTGCTGCGGGGAGGGCTGGGCCTGGCGGGGGCAGCCGCGATTGCGCCGCGGCGCCTGAGTGCACGAGGGCAAGCGGGAAGCGGGTCGGCCGGGCCGGCGGATCTCGAAACGGACGTCCTGGTGGTCGGTCTGGGGGCGGCCGGGGCCAGCGCCGGAATCGCAGCGCGAAATGCCGGGGCCCGGGTCACGATACTCGAAGCGGCCCCAAGGGGCGGCGGGACGAGTCGCCTTTCCGCGGGCGAGATCTACCTCGGCGGTGGAACCCCGCTGCAGAAGAGCCTCGGCTTCGAGGATACGAGCGAGGATATGATCCGCTATCTCGCGGCGGCATCGGGGGATGGGGCCGACGCGCAGAAGATCCGACTCTATTGCGATCATTCCCTCGAACACTACGACTGGCTGATCGCCCAGGGCGTTCGCTTCAAATCGGAATTCTATCCCGAGCACCATGATTCACCGGGCGACCAGGGACTGCGCTGGGCCGCCAGTGAGCAGACACATCCTTTCAGGGGGATCGCCAGGCCCGTACCGCGCAGTCATAAGATGCAGCATCCCGGGATGGCGGGAGGCGCCCTCATGGACACGCTGATTGCACGCTGTCGGAAGCTGGGGGCCCACATCCTCACGAATACGCGTTGCGATGCTCTCCTGACCGAGGGCGAAGGGTCGGGAGCCCGAGTCGTCGGTGCGGTGGCGCGGGGCCCCGATGGAGAAATGCGGATCCGGGCGCGGGGAGGCGTAATCCTGGCGACGGGGGGGTTCATCTCGAATCCCGAAATGCTGGAACTCTACGCCCCCATGCTCCGGGATTGTTCCCCCCTGAGTGCCGGCGGCGACGATGGCAGTGGCATCCGCATGGGGATCGGCCTGGGCGCCGCCGCAATCCATATGGATGCGGGATTCGTGGGACTCGCCCTGCATCCTCCCGAGGAGATCATTCGGGGCATCCTCATCGATCCGCGCGGCCAGCGCTTCATCAACGAGGATGCCTATCTCGGCCGCGTCGGAGAGTATGCGCGCTGGCGAGGGGATGGAGACGTGATCCTGATCCTGGACGCGTCGATTCCGGCTTCGCCCGTGCTGGGTGAAAACGAATGGGTGGCCGCTGCCAAAGACGCCGAGGAGTTGCAGGCACTCCTGGAGCGTCCGGCACTGGCCCGGACCCTCGCAGACTACAACGCCCATGCAAAACGCGGCGAGGACCCCCTCTTCGGAAAGCGGCCGGAATTCCTGAGTCCCCTGGAAGCGCCCCCCCTGCGCGCCTATCGCTATCGGGTCGGCGAATCCTTCTGGCCCGCATTTACGCTCGGAGGACTCTGGACCGGCCTCAAAGGCGAAGTACGTCGCGTGGACGGAGAGACGATCCCCGGCCTCTACGCCGTCGGACGAACGGCCTCGGGAATTCCCGCCCGGGCCTACAACACCGGAACCTCCCTCGGCGACGCCAGTTTCTTCGGTCGCAGGGCGGGGGAAGAAGCTGCAGCCCGCGCAACCCTTCTCCCCTCCCCTTCCCGAGCCAGGGGAACCTCCGCCCCGGAGCCAACCACGGACCGATCTCGGAAATCCCCTCGGCCCGCATGAGGCGCAGGCGTGCGTGAAGAAACACTGTGGCGGGCCGGAGAACACGCAGACCTGCTGTCGCGACCGGGCTTTCACCGAGCCTGCGGACTCGCGAACGCGACCGAATCCGCGCGCTCCAAACAGGCCATCGTCCCGATCCGGAGCAAAAAAGAAATCGCGATCCACGCCTTGGATCCCTCGACATTCGGGGACTTCTTCGGCGAGTCTTCCATTTCGAGATCGCATCCCTGGCGATTTGCGATCGAAATCAGTTAAACAAAGAGGACCGGCATGAGGAGGGCCCGATGACGCGCAAAGCTCGTCGAATTTCCGGTCTTGGCGCCTCGGCATGCTCGGGGCTGCTGCTCACGGCCTCGATGCCCAATTTCGATCTGGGCCTGCTGGGCTGGCTCGCGCTCGTGCCTCTTCTGCTCAGCATCGAGTGGCTCGAGGAGGAATCCCCCACCACCCTGGCAATGCCCTTTGGCCTCGTCTGGTCGCTGGGCGTTCATCACTGGTATCCCGAGATGTTCGGACCGGCCCTCGGCTGCCTGCTGATCTTCGCTGTCGGGAACTGGTACGCATTGCTGATCGGACTCGGAATCGGCCTGCAGAGAAGGCTGCCCGGAACCCTCCGACTCCTGGCCCTGCCCGTGCTCTGGTCGGCGCTGGAATTCGCAAAATACATCGCACCGATCGTCGAGAATTGGTGGTTCGTATTGCTGGCCAAGAGTCAATGGCGCTTTCCGCCAGCCCTGCAGATCCTGAGCGTCACGGGCTTCCCCGGACTCTCTTTTCTGCTCATGCTCAGCAACGTGGCCCTGGCCGCTCTCCTGGCCCAGGCCCTCCAGGGGCGAGGAATGAATCGACCGGCCTCGGCCGCCCTGGCGCTCGTCGCGGCCATTGTCGCGTGGGGGGCCGCGAGCCTCCCGGCAGTCCCTCCCGATTCCTTCGGGATCGTCGCCACCTCCGACCTCGCCAATCAGGATCCGGCCTTCCGGCCCCCTCGCTCCGACAACGGAAATGAAGGGGAAATCGATGGCGAAGATCTCGAAGCGCTCACGCCCGAAATCTCCCAGGCCCTTTTTGACGTCAACGCGAAATTGACCCGCGAAGCCGCGAATCGCGATACCGCCTTCGTCGTCTGGCCCGAAAATGAGTTCTCCGATATCGACGATCCACGCTTCATGCGCCAGCTCAGCGCCCTGGCGCGGCGGCTCTCCGCCTACCTGGTGGTCGATGTCGTCTGGCGCTCTCCGACGGGCATGCACGATACGGCCCTGATGATCGGCCCCAACGGAGAGGAAAGCGGGCGCAGGGCCAAGATCGCAATCACCGCCGGCGAGGCAGACGAGGGATTCGTAGCCGGTCCACGGGATTTCCCGATCTTCGATACTCCCCATGGCCGCGTGGGCATCGGGGTCTGCTGGGATCGTCATCGCCTCTGGATCACGCGGGAGTTGGCCCGGGCCGGGGCCCAGATCGTATTGATGCCCGTGGATGACGACTTCAACCACTCCAGCTCCTTCCCGGCCTTCCACGCCTCCGATGCCGTCTTCCGAGCCGTGGAAAATCGCGTCGCCTTCGCTCTCGGCACGACGAACGGCCTCTCGCTGGTCATCGACCCCTACGGACGCATCACCGCCGAGAGCCGAGTGAACGAGCGGATGGCGGTGAGCGGACGAACTTTCATCTCCCCGGAAGGATCGCCCTATACGCGACTTGGAGATCTCTTCGGCTGGCTCGTCTTCGGGATCCTCTTGAGCTTCGTGGGCCTGGCGATCCGAGGGAGTCGCAAGCCCCGCATCCCGGGATAGAGAGGATCCGGAATCGTGGCCCGCCGATTCAGGCAGCCCGACCCGAGCGAGCGGCCCCGGGCGGCGACGAAGCCGGCCGGAAGCCCTTCGAGGCCCCGGCCCTCAAGCGATGGGATGAAGCTCCACCGGAATCGAGGCCGGCGCCCCGAAAGCATCCAACTCGTCTGAATTCGGTGCGCAGAGGGTGAGGCCACCCAGATGTTCCAACAGGGAGGTCACGGCGATCTTCCCCTCCATGCGAGCAAGGGATGAGCCGAGGCAGCTGTGAATGCCCAGGCCAAAAGCGAGATGCGGATTGGGATCTCGATCCATGATGAATTCTTCCGCCCTGTCAAAGATCCTTTCATCGCGATTGGCCGATGCGATCAAGGGAAGTACGAGGTCGCCCCTGGCGATCCTCTGCCCGCAGAGCTCGATCTCAGCTTGGGCCCGGCGAATCGTGAGTTTGAAGGGCGAATGGTATCGAAGCGTCTCTTCGATGAAGGGCGGAATCAATTCGGGCGAACGCTTCAATCGCTCAAATGATCCCGGCATTTCGTGAAATACGCGAGCGCAGCCCACGATCAGGCTGGTCGTCGTTTCGTTGCCGGCGATCAATAGCAGGCGGCAGAACATCAGGAGTTCCGGATCTGTCAAACGCCCCTCGTCGGTCTCGACGTAAACCAGATCCGATAGAAGGTGCTCCCGAGGACTCCGTCGCAGGGCCGCGATTCGATCCAGAAAGTAGGCGTCCATCTCGCCCGCTGCGGCCATCGCCTCCTCACTGGGCGTGCCGATCAGGATGTCGCCGATATTTCCGAAGATGGCATCCGACCAGCGCTTGAAGGCGCTGAAGTCACCGTCTTCCACCCCGAGCATGGCCGCGATCACCCCGACGGGCAGCGGGGCGGCAAAATCCTTCACGAGATCTGCACGCTCCCGACTCGCGAGAGATTCGACCAGCGCTTCGCATCGCTTCCGAACCTGGGACGACTGGGCCGCGATCTGCCGCGGCGTGAATGCCCGATTGACGAGGCCTCGAAGTCGCGAGTGCACGGGTGGATCGCTGAAGAGCATATTCGGGGGAAGTTCCGAATTCTCGGCCATGCGTTCGGATACGAAAGACGAGAATTCCCCATGCGATTTGAGGATGCGACGCACATCTTCATAACGCGCCACGCGCCAGGGGCCATCTTCCTCCCTCGAGACCGGCGCCTCTGCACGCAATTTCGCGTACTGGGCGTAGATATCCACGGCCCCAGAATTCGGCTCTGACCCGGCCCCTCGCTCTGAACTACCGTCTTCCATCTACCCCTTCCCATGGGATCGGCATCCGCGCCCATCCAATCCGCAGAAAGGCTCTGGACGATTCCCAATCCGGGAACCATCCAGTTTAACCGCGAATTCCGTGCGGCACCCCTGGGAGGAAATCTCCCTCCTCTCGCGGGCCAAGGGGGCTGAAGCGACCCCCGAGGCCGGAATCGCCGGGAATCGGCCCGCCGGACGCGAATGCTTCGGGAGCCTATGCGAGGAAGGGCTCCAACTCCTCGCGAAGTTCTGGCCAGCGGGGAGTCAGGGCCCGTTCCGCCATCGGGTAGAGCATCTGCTCCTCTTTCAGGTTGTGCTGCTGGATCAGCAGCAGCAGGGTATCGCCGAGGTCGAGCAGTTCCTCGCTATCCCCCGCGCCCAGGCTCGCCCCCATCTGATCGAGCAGGCCACGCATCTGCTGATGTTCCGAGCGCATTACGCTGGTCGGCCCCTCGGTAATTCCCGTCTGCGATTCGAAGGCCGGAAAAACAATTTCCTCTTCCATCTGGAGATGTCTTCGCAACCCGGTCTCGAAGCGATTCCAGGCGCCTGCGATATCCTCCCGATCCCCTTTCTGGGCGGCGACATCAACGTCGACCCAAAAGGAATCACATCTGCGATGGTCGCGGGTCAATAGTTCGCTCAGTCCTTCTCCCACTACTCTCACCTCATCTCGGAACGTTCGGACTCCGATTCCAGGAGCCATCATAACCCGCGGCGCTCGGGATTGAAGCGGGTGGAAATGCAGCATACTGATGCGGCGGCATCGGATTCACGGAAAGCGGATCATGGGAATCAGCGAGAAGCATCTGATGGGTATCCCCGAGGAGGAGATCGATTCAGAGCTCCGTTCCGCACTCGAGGCGTTATCCAAAGATGGAGTTCTCGTCCTGCGACTTGCCCGCACACCCGAGGCCTGGACCCGTCTCCTCGAAAAAACGGAACTCCGGATTCAACCCGGAACACGGGGGGGCGGCGAATGCACCCTGGCCATTCAAAAGCTCGGCGCCCCGGAAATCATCGACCTGCGGGATCTGGAGGCGCCGGAACCCCTCGAGAGAATTCTCCTGGAAGCGGCAGCGCTCATCCCGGGAGAAGTACTGCTGGTGCGAACACCGCGGATGCCGAGAATGCTCTTCCCCCAACTCGACAAACGAAACCTCGAGTGGGAAGCCCTGGAGGAATGCGATGAGAGCGGACTGATATGGGTTCGGAGGCCGATTTGATGATGCAGACCCAGCAATTGCATCTGCAGGATAGTCCGCCCCTTTCAATCCCCTTCTCGTTCTTCCTCACGGCCCCGATATCCATCGCCGCGGCCGGGATGATTCTCCTCATCAGCGGTGATGCGGCCTTTACATCGCGCTGGGCTCCCATGACCCTCAGCCTGACGCATCTGGGAACCCTCGGCTTTCTGACCATGGTGATGTTCGGTGCGCTCTACCAGATGCTCGCCGTGGTCGTGGGCAGCCCCGTACCTCGACTGCGCCTCGCCCACGCCGTTCATATTCTGCTTACGATCGGGGTCGCATCTCTCTGCTGGGGGTTCGCGCGACTCGGGCATGCCTCGGGGCCCCTCTCTCTCCCCTGGATTGGCACGGCAATCTTCTGCCTCGGCCTCGCCACGCTGCTCTTTCTCTTTCCGATCGGCATCGCCCTGATGCGGGTCGAGAATATGAACCAGACCTCATTCGGCATCCGCTCGGCGATGCTCTGTTTTCTGCTCACGGCCTGTCTGGGAATCTGGATGGCCTACGACTTTGCAACCCTGCAATTCTCACGACCCCGGGATATCTGGTCCCAGGTTCATCTCGGGGTGGCACTGCTCGGCTGGGTCGGCAGCCTGATCGCGGCAATTTCCTGGCAGGTGATCCCGATGTTCTACCTGGCGCGCCCTCAGTTGCCCTCCATGATCAAGTGGGGGGTCCAGATACTCGCAGTTCTCGGCGCCGTCGGACCGATTCTCCTGCTCGCATTCGCGAGCCTGTGGGAGGGACTCTTCGCTGCCGACGCGTTGAGCCGATACGCCGCCTGGGCACTCAGCCCCGCGATTCTCTCCATCTGGTGCATCCATCCCGTGGCCAGTTTCTGGAGCCTGCAGGGGCGAAGGAGCCGACGCAGTGATGGAAGCCTGCTCTTCTGGAAAACGGGTCTCCTGCTGGCCCCCCTGACGGCCTTTGGCGCCCTGGCCGCCTTCATGGCTGCCTCGCCGAATTGGGATCTCGCATTTGGGTGGCTGGCGATCTGGGGCTGGGCGGGAATGATCATGCACGGCATGCTCACCCGCATCGCCCCCTTCCTCGTCTGGTTGCATCGCTTCGCGCCCCTGGTCGGCCATATACCCGTACCCTCCGTCAGGAAAATCCTCCCCAATCCCTGGATTCGAATCGGCTACTCGCTCCATCTGGGATCCCTGATTGCCGGCCTGCTCGCCCTCGCAACAGGCTGGCAGCCGTTGACGCGCCTGACGGGACTTGGCCTGATGGCGACGGCGGCCTGGATGGGGGTGATGTTCATCCGCGTCCTGAGCCAGAAGGCCGCAGAGGCATCGGAAGCCGGCTGATCCGCTCCACCGCAGATGTCGGCCCTCAAACGCCGATTTTTCGGCAGGGATGATACATGGATCCGTATTTCTCCAGATGCTAGACTGATCTGCGGCCCCAGAGAGTCGGCCTTGGAGATCGTTGTTCGAAGCGGCAATCGTTATCAATAGGGGAATCTTCGGCCGGAATCCGCCCGGACGTCAAGTCTGAGGATCCCGAGGAGATCCACCCAATCAGATGGGATCCACCATGCACGTTTCCCAGACAGGCGAATACGCGCTTCGCGCGATGGCGGGATTGGCGATGCTCCCGCCGGAGATCCCCGTCCGCGCAGCAGATCTCGCCGAGGTGACCGAGATCCCCTCCCACTACCTGGCCAAGGTCCTGCGGCGGCTGGTTCTCGCGAATCTGCTCATCTCCCAAAAGGGACAGGGTGGCGGTTTCCTGCTCACGCGAGCCAAAGAGGACATCAGCTTCATGGACATCCTGCTGGCCGTCGATGCATTTCCGTCCGAGAGAAAATGCGCCTTCGGCTGGAAAACCTGCTCGGATAACAGCCCCTGCCCCTTGCATAGTGCCTGGAGTCGGCTCAACGATCGCTTGAGCGACTGGGCGAACAACACCACCCTGGCCGATGTCGTGGACTTCGCCGAACTCTCTTCCGAACTGACACCCCTGGAAAATTTCGCGGCGGAGAAGGCAAGAGACCGGAAGAGCGGGTCGGGCTGAGCGATTGGGAAATCCGGGGCCCGAGACGCCGATGCAAAATAGCGACCAGCGGGTTTCGAGAATCACTTCGGGAAATCGATCGAACTTCCCTGGATAGATTCCCGGGCCCCTCAGCGACGATCGTCCCGGGAAGGCTGGCAAGCACGAAGATGATCAAGAAGCCGGGGCTCTGCATCATTCTCAGCGAACTCGAGACCCTGATCCGCCCCGCTGAGGACCGACTCCTGCTGCGCATGGCCCAGGAGGCCGATGATGCCGGCTGCGAGGGAATCCAGATCATCGACCACCTCGTCATGGGTCCGAACTCCAATCGCAACGGCTCCCCGGGCAATCCCCGGGACTATCGCTGGATCGGGAACCAGGAACCGGCCCAACATATGCCGAGTCAGATCGTCATGCTCTCCGCGATCGCAGCCGTCACGACACGGATCCGCCTGATGGCCACGGCGACCCTGGCTCCTCTGCGGCACCCGCTCCTCAATGCCAAGAACTGGGCCACCCTGGATGGTCTCTCGGGCGGACGCCTCACCATCCTGCCGATCGGTGGCTGGCAGGACGAGGAATACGCGGCTTTCGGAATCCCCTTCGAGGAACGTGGCCGCCGCCTGGACGAACAACTCGAGATCATGCAGCGGGTCTGGCGAGAAACGCCCGCGAGCTACCGCGGTGAGTTCTACACATTCGACGAGATCTACGTGATGCCGAAACCCGTACAAGCCGGAGGCCCCGAAATCATCATCGGCGGGGACCGTTTCACGGAGAAAGTCATCCGACGAATCGTCCGCTACGGCAGCGGCCATACAATTCTCAACCCGCCGACCCCTGCCCAGCTGGCGCGTCTGGATGAGGAGATGAGCCGGGCCGGCCGGAAGATGTCCGAACTCATCACTACGGGCCTCGTCTTCCCTTCCTTCCCGGGCCCCGATGCACCCGCGGACCTTGCGCGCAGCATCGAAGAAAGCCTGCCCCCCTTCCTGGAAGCCGGTGTGGACCGAATCACCATCAAGCCCTCCCAATTCATCGAGGATCCCGCCGAATTCTCGGCCTTCCTGGAGGAGACGGATCGTCGCATCGAAGCCCTGCTCTGATCCGAAGCCCCCAATGATCCGACGCCCCCAATGATCCGACGAATCAAGAATCCCGGCGATACCCCGGCCGAGGCCTATCGCTTCTGGCATCGACGCTGGTGCGAGATCCTGAGCGATGAGCCCCCGGCCGATCTGCTGGCCGCCGGGCGGGCGGGCGGGCGGGCTGGGGTTTCACCGAGAGAGTCCCGGATGCCCCGGACGAAAAGAGTTATTTCAGCTATGCGATCGATCGCGAGGGTCGCGTCGCCTTCATGGGGGCGAGGGGGAGGCCATCGCGGAATACGATAGTTACGAACTCGGCTTTCGCATGCTGGCCGACGCCAGCATCGATGCGGGTGAACAAATCGAGGCGGGTCGCTTTCGCATCCTTCGAGAACCCGAACTCTGGTCTGCACTCATGAGCCTGCTGCCAATCCTGCGGCAGGCCTGCCGACGAGCCGTAGAGGGGGCCGATTGCCCTGGATCTCGAATTGCCGCGCTATTGGTAGCAGCCGGGTGCTGCTCGCCCCAAAGCCGAAGGCTCAGCCGCGCAGGAGTTCGCCCGCCAGAGCCCCCGTATGTTCGCCATTCTCCATGAAGATTTCGCCATTCACGAGCGTATAGTCGTATCCCGAAGCGCGTTGAACGAAGCGCCCGGCATCCGCGGGAAGGTCGGTCCGAAACTCCGGAGGATGCACCCTCAGCGCCCGGAAATCGATCAGATTCACGTCGGCCCGGGCTCCCGGTCGCAGCAGGCCGCGATCCCCCAAGCCGAACATCTGTGCGGGCTCGAAGGTCAGTTTCCGAATGCCCTCCTCAAGGGTAAACAACTCCCGCTCCTGCACCCAATAGCGCAAGAAATAACTCGAGAAACTCGAGTCGCAGATCTGACCGACGTGTGCGCCCGAATCGGCGAGTCCGAGCACCATATCCCGATGCCCGAGCATTTCTTCGACCGCATCCATTTCGAAATTGGCGAAGGGGAAGATGAAATAGGCCTCGCCCTCGGCTTCGAGAGTCATCTCGATGAAGGCCTCGGCGGGGGATTGATCGCGGCGCTGGGCGATCGCCCACAGGCTCTGCTCCGGGCTGAAATCGTAGCGCGCCTCATCTTTTCCCAGCTGGTAGATCATCGAGAGTTGCGCCTCATTCGAGGCCGCATTGCCCTCTTCGATCAAGCGCGCTCGCCTCGACGGATCCCTCAGGGCCGCCACCTTCTCCGGCAGCGAGAGGGACTTGAGCCCGAGCCAGGCCAGACTCTGATCGAAGGGCGTAATATTCGGAAGCCCCACGACCACGCCCACCGAACGCACTTCCGTCTGGGGCACCAAGTGTGCGCCTCTTCCATTCGCCACGGCAATCTGATCGAGAAGTTGACGGTAGAGGCCCGGGTTCTCGCGGCTCTGGAGTACGGCGAATGTGATGGGGCGGCCATTGGCGCGCGAGATCTCCGCCATCCACTCGATTTCCCGCTGATGAACCTCGGGATCTCCACTCTCTACGGGCGGCACCCAGCCATAGACCCCGCGACCATATTGACCCAGAACGGAACCGAAAGCCGCGAGTTCCTCCTTCGGCGCGAATGTGCCGGGGACGAGTCGCTCATCCGGAGTATGATGCAACATCGAACGCGAGGTCGAAAAGCCCAACGCGCCCGCACTCATGGCCTCGTCGACGAGTTTGCACATACGCTCGAGATCGTCGCTTCCCGCCGCCCCCTCTTCCATGCTGCGCTCGCCCATCGCATCGAAACGCACCGCGCAATGCCCCACCAGGCCACCGACATTGATCCCCTTCGGCAGTTGATCGACCATTTCGAGGTAGGCCCCAAAGGAGCCTCCCTCGAAGCGATTGCCCGCCAGAATGGCCGCGGAGGGAATATCCTCGACCGACTCCAGCAGATGGACCAGGAATTCGAGTTTGTCGGCCGAGCATGGCGCCAGGGTCAGTCCGCAATTTCCATTGATCACGGTCGTAATCCCATGCCAGCACGGCGAGGCCAGTTGAGGATCCCACATCACCTGGGCATCGAGATGGCTGTGGATGTCGATGAAGCCCGGGGTGACGATTCGTCCCTCGGCGTTGAGGGTGCGCCGGGCGCTCGAGTCGATGCGACCGATGGCACTGATTCGATCGCCATCGATGGCGACGTCGGCCCGATAGGGAGCAGTCCCCGTACCGTCTACGACGAGTCCGTCGCGAATAATTATGTCGTGGGGCATTCGAATCTCCTCCCGCCTCTGCCGGCCCCGGATTCGAGAGGGGCTCAACTTCCGAGCTCATTCTGGTCAAAATTCATCGTGCAAGCCGATCCCCACTGCCCAATCGGCTCGTAGCGGATCGGGGGCAGAGGACGACCGAACTCGGACGATACCCCTTCACGCCGGGCACACAAGCAGATGCGCCTCAGGTACATCGAACCCGCGGGGCATGAAATCCGATCCCCGGATGGTTTCTTCGGGATGGATGCGAATTGCTCTGGGCGGGGCCGCGGCAGCATCGAACGACTCCCCGCTGACTCTCCGCTTGCCCGGCCCGACGGCGACGATTCCGCTCCATCCCGATATGCTTTTGATGAGAGGAATCGACCCGTGGAGAACGAGGATGAGAGAATGAGCGACCGAGAAGCGGGAATGCCCACTGGCCCCTGGCCCCCCGAGAAGGCGCGCCTCTGGTGGGCGGAACAGCCCTGGCGCGTGGGCTGCAACTTCATCCCGAGTTCGGCGATCAACCAGATCGAAATGTGGCAGGCCTCGACTTACGACGAAAGAACGATCTCGCGAGAGTTGCAGTGGGCGGCGGAACTGGGCTTCAACCTGATTCGTGTCTATCTCCACGACCTGGTCTGGGAGGATGATGCTAGCGGCTTGCTCGCACGCATCGAACGCTTCTTGGAGATCGCGGCCGAGCAGCGAATCGCCGTCATATTCGTACTCTTCGACGATGTCTGGAGCAGCGAATTCAAGCTCGGCAAACAACCCGAGCCCCATCCCGGTCGCCACAATTCGGGCTGGGTCCAATCTCCCGGACTGGAGGCCCTGCGCGCCTATCCCGACGATCCGGCGATCCGGCTTCGGCTGAAGCAGTACGTGCAGGGAATTCTCTCCCATTTCAGGCAGGATGAGAGGATTCTGGTCTGGGATGTCTACAATGAACCCGGGGGCTTTCCCTCACCCCTCTCCGAGCCCGTCGCTGCCCTGTCCACCCCCCTGCTGCTGGATACATTCGAGTGGGCGCGAGCAACCCGTCCCCTCCAGCCGCTGACCAGCGGCATCTGGCAGAATCCGGTGGAGGCGGTCGCGGCGAACATCGAGAGGATTCAACTCGAAAATTCCGACGTTCTGAGTTTTCACCACTACGGCAAGGCCGACGAATTGGAGGCCACCTGCGACCGCCTCGCGGGACTCACCGAACGTCCCCTGCTCTGCACGGAATACCTCGCCAGGCCCCTGAAGAGCCTCTTCGAAACGCATCTGCCGATCTTTCGGGAGCGCAAGATCGCGGCGGTCCATTGGGGACTGGTCAGCGGCAAGACACAGACCATCTACCCCTGGTGGAGTTGGTTCGAGGATTTCTCCCCGGATGAGCCCGAAATCTGGTTCCACGACGTCCTCCGGGCCGATGGAACCCCCTTCGACCCGCGAGAAATCAGATTCCTGCGGGAGATCCTCGGCGTCTGAAAGCCTCTCCCGGGCGGAGCCGGCAACGGGTTGAGGCGGTGGCTGATCTGAAACGGAGGGCGGTCCTTTCGAGCCATCTCCCGATCCAATCCTCGGATGAGGAGCCACTGACAGCGGTGAGAGTCCGATTCCATACTGGCATAATTCATGCATTATCACTCGCCAATGTCGGTCTATGACTTGAAAAACGTTTCTCGCCAGCTCCCGTGGAGCGAGCCTGCAGGCCAGGCCGCCTCCGGCGGCGGACAGCGCGTGAACCTCTGTTCCACGACTCGGCCAGGCGAGGCGAGTGGCACTCCGTCGCCCCCCCCGCAAGCGGCCGGGACGCTCGAGATGACGAGCCCTCCCGCAGTGCGGCGCTCGATCATCCGGGCGACGGGGTTCTCGGCCCTCGCGCTGCTGCTGACGACACCATTCCTCGATCGCGGAACCCTCTACACCTCGGTCTCCTTCTACCTGCCACTGGCCGTCCTGACCCTGATCCTCGCAAGACTCGAGAGGGTCGGACGGGGAGTTCTCGCAGCCTGGATTCTATGCTTCGCAGTCTTCATTGCGGTCTGTACGGGGATCTATCTCTTCGGAGGCATCCGCGAACAGACGGCGATCGCATTTGGAACCGTCATCGTCATGGCCGCATTGATGATCGCCTCCCGGGGGTTGATCGTCTTCTCGATCCTGAGTGCGCTCGCCGTCGGCGCCCTGGTCAAGGCAGACGAATTCAACCTGATTCCCGAACCGATAAAGACCGTCGCCCCGAATGCCCTGCTTTCGGCGATCCTATTCAATCTGGCCGTGATCGTGGCAGTTCTTCAGAGTGGGCTGAGAGCCTTCGCTGCCACCGTTGTCCAACTCAACGCGACGAACCTGGCGCGGGAAGACGACCTGCGCGAACTCGAGTTGTTGCAACACAGGACCGAAGAGAAGGCAAATGCCGCCAGGGGGATCGCGGAAATCGGGGAGGAGGTGATCCGGGGGGAGAATCCGGAGTGGCGACCACGGGTACTCAAAATGATTCAAGAACTCTTTTCTGCGGACGGAATCGGGCTTTTCGAAAACCCATCCGGCACGGATCCCTATCTCTCGACCTGGCATGGCAGCCCGGATCCCGGTGTCGAAGAAGCCGTAAAGCGGCTCGGTGTGGAGATCTTCCCCACTGACGGGACAACTCATGCCGAGAGAGCAGCGGAAGAATTGAGCTTGGATCTCGAATCGCCTCTTCTCCACTCTTCTTCGGTCCATTTCATTTCGATTCCCGGCAGAAGCCACAATCGCGGATTCCTGGCCATCCTGCTCTCCGAGAGAATGGACATGACGACCGACATGGAGGAGAGCCTCTCATCCCTGAGATCCATCCTCGGATCCGCCATGGAAAGAAATCATGTCGAGCAGAAGATGCGGGTCGCCCAGCGCCTGGAAACCGTAGGACGACTCGCCGGATCGGTTGCCCATGACTTCAACAACCTGCTCACGACTGTTACGACCTGCTCGGATCTGCTTTTCGAAACGGGCGGAAAATCGGAGCAGGATTTGGAACTCCTGGCAGATATTTCGACTGCCGCTGATCACGCCTCCCTTTTCACTCGCCAGCTTCTCATGCTGAGTCGTGGACAGGTCGCTGTCGAGAGTCCCATCAACCTCGACAAGACCATCCGTAGATTCTGCGGCATTGCCGATCGAATGGTGGGCGAATCAATCACCATCCAATTCGACTCGTCGGCACAAGACTGCATGATCTTTGCCGACCCCTCTGGCATCGAACAGATTCTGCTGAATCTCGTCGTCAACTCCAGGGATGCCTTGAAAAACGGGGGAAAGATCTCGATCTCGCTATCCGCCCTCTCGGAGGAAGAGACACGAAGAGAGTGCCCCGAGATGAGAACCTGCGGAGAATCGCTTCGGCTCCATTTCCTCGACAACGGACCGGGATTTTCTCCCCACGTCCTGAAGCATCTATTCGAGCCATTCTTCACGACCCGAAAAACGGGCACGGGGCTCGGCCTTGCGACGGTCAAGCAGGCAGTCGATGAACTGAACGGCCACATCGAAGCCTCCTCCTCCCCGGAGAAGGGTGCGCTCTTCAGCATCTATCTTCCCAGGCTGAAAGGAAAGGACGAAGAGATTCTAGAGGATCCGATCCAAAGCCTTCATTCGGCGGAAGGCAGAGAAGTCCTGGTGGTCGAAGATAACGATTACGTACTCAAGACCATCAGCAGGGTTCTGGATGATGCGGGCTACGGGGTAACGATATGCCACGATGGCCAGGAAGCCTGGGAACTCTTGACGAAATCCGAGACCTTCTTCGATGTCATCCTGACCGATATCGTGATGCCGAATCTCTCGGGAATCGACTTCGTCAGCCGCATCCGCTCGACCGGAGTCGAAACGCCCGTTCTCTTCATGAGTGGCTTCAATGATTCCAGCCAGGTCGAAATCGGAGCCCTCGGCGAATTCATCGCCAAACCATTTGCCAGCGAGCAACTCCTATCCCAGTTGCAGAGAATCAGCGATGGCACCCCACCTTCCCTCGGGATTCGGCCCCGGGAGAATCTGCCTGAACCCTGAAGTCTTGGAAGAGGGTAGCCGGACGCATCCTCGCTTCGCGGGGGGCGGGAAACGATTGGGGTTGTTCTGGGAATCGAGCCAGCAGGGGTTGCCCCGATTCAGCGGGGATCCCTGCGAGCATCCAAAGGCGCGGTATACTGTCAGGCACCCGCTGAGCATAGGAGAATCCCATGGATGCCGAGGCCAAGAAGACTGCACTGCGAATGATCCCCTACGGACTCTACGTCCTCACATGCGAAGCCGACGACGGTCGCATCTCGGGCGCCACCGTGAACTGGGTCACCCAGACCTCCTTCGAACCTCCCCTGGTCGCCGTAGGTGTAAAAGCGGATTCCGCCGCCCATGAAATCATTCGGGACTGCCGCTCTTTCGCACTCAACGTCCTCGGCAAGGGACAGCAGGATCTCGCATTCGCATTCTTCAAAAGTGTAGAGCGGGACGGCGATTCGATCGGCGGTCAACCCTTCACGAATGGCCAATCGGGCTCACCCATCCTGAATGAGGCGGCGGCATTCCTGGATTGCCAACTGGTCGAAATGGTCGAAATGGGAGATCACAGTCTGGTGTTGGGGCAGGTCATCGATGCCGGAGTGCGCTCCGATGTTCCGGGGCGGGCCGATGACGTAACGCTCGCGCTGAGGGACCTCGGCGAAAAAACCTTTTACGGCGGTTGAGCCCGGTCGTCTCTTCCCGGCTGCGACTTCTCGCGGGGACAGGGCTTCCCGGGCCCCCTTGCCCCGCTCCCGCTTCGCAAGCTGGGCGGATCGCGCTCCTGGGCGGGGAAATGGGCGGGGAAATGGGCGGAGAATAGCGCTACCCCGGATACAGAGAGGCCCCTCCAAACGGAATCAATCTCGGGGGGAGGGGGGACTCTTTTCTACACTTTTCGCCGTCGCCGCCAGAGGGCGATGGCGACCATGCCGATGGCCTCGAGAATAGCGGTGGACGGTTCCGGAACCATGCTCGCCACTCGGAACCCATTCTGCTGATAGTTTCCAGTGGCAAGATCGCGACTGCGGCTGAAGGCGCCGAGTTGCTGCCCCCCCTGCAGCAGCCCCGGGTTCCGAAAACTCTCGCCTCGCATGCCGCGAAAGTCGTCGCCGCCTATAATCGCCTCATTCCATTCCCGCACATTCCCGCCCTGATCGAAGGTCCCATAGGGGCTGGCCGAGTTTGTGTAACTACCGACGGCTACGACGGTACCCGGACCCGATGGAAAACAATTCCCCGTATTGGCGAGGGCTCCGGGGTTGGCGCAGGTCATCTGGGTATCCGAACCGGCTGGATAATCGAGGTAGCTCGAAGTCGCCCCGTCGTAATACGCCGCCTTATACCACTCGTCTTCGCTGGGAAGGAAGATATTGGCCCCCGCATTGCGCGTAACACCCGCCGGATCCGCCCCCAGCGTATAGGCGCCCGTCTCGGTATCGCCCATTCCCTGTCCATTGTGGAGCCAATTCGAGAAGCGCAGCGCATCGTAGAAGGAAATGAAGTTTACGGCCCTATCTTCCCGGCCCGACTTTGCCGCATAGGTGTAACTCCCAACCGCTCCGCTACGACCGATTCCCCCGCTATCACCCGTCTGCATCAGCGAATCAAAGAGCTCGTGGGGATCGGTCGATGCCTTGGCGTTCAGGAACTCGGCGTATTGGGCATTCGTAACCTCATATTTCGAGATCCGATACTCGTATGCCACGGCGCCGAAACCGCTGGCCGCCACGCCCCCCTCGGTCTTTGCGTCTCCGCAGCACGTCATCTCCTCGCTATCGCCCGTATTTCCCGGATTCCCCACGTGGATCCAGTCGATACTCACCGCTCTGGCCCCGGCGGGTAGAAAAATCCACAGAAATAGGCCAACTAGACGAATCGCATGCACAGGGGATAGCCTCCAACTTCTTAGTGGTGGAATGCGCATCCCCGTCGCAAGAATTCGGAAGAACTTACGCATTTCTAATGTGCATTCGCCGAAGCGGGCGAAAGATCAGGAGGTGGGCGGCGGGCTCGGAGATCCACGCGTGAACCGGGAGTCCAAGGCGGCGCCCTCGCGCGGCCCGGGTCCTCTACTCGCGGAGTTCTCGACCCCATTTCGCAGGGCCTGGGGTCAGATGTTCTTTCGGATTCAAGGCTTCGAAGACGGGATCAGGAGATCGACGCAACCGTCGGGGCTATTTATACCCGTCGCCTCTCGCGGCGGGCCCTCGCGATCCAAGGCGCTTCGCCTTCTTCAATCACTCGACCGATCGCGGTGCCGGGCATTCCAGGAGAGTTTCGTCGAATCGTCCCCAGGACCCGGCGGATGATCACCCGGGGGGCCTGCGCCGAAAAGAGCGGAGAGCCGCGTAAAGGGGCTGGCCAGCCCCTTTACGGCAGATCATTGCTGGCGCTTCAGCTCAGGTTCCGCCGAGACGAATGGGAGCAACAGGGAGTTCTGATCGCTCCCCTCTCCAGCGCTGATTCGATCGCGACAATACGGAGCCGCTCAGTCGAAGTCCTGCCCGTTCATGCCCGAGTTCTTGCGTCCCCGTTTCACGAGATCCAGGGCGACCTCACCGATCTTCGTCGGATCCGCAACGGGTTCGGCGGTCGGGCCTCGATGCCAGCCTTCGGCGACGGCGAGCAGGCTGCCCGAGGCCTCGAAGACGCGTCCCGTCACCTCGCGGGATTCGGTACTGGCCAGCCAGGTGACGATGGGGGCGACCCAGCGCGGGCTGCTGGCCCCGGCGTCCTCCACGGCGCCCGCGAGATCTTCCGTCATGCGGGTGAGCGCGCCCGGGGCGATGGCATTGGCGGTCGCGCCGTAGCGGGCCAGTTCCCGGGCCGCGATGACGGTGAAACTCGCGATCCCCGCCTTGGCGGCCCCGTAGTTGGTCTGGCCGGGATTCCCGTAGATCCCCGAGACCGACGTGGTATTGATGAGCCGGGCATCGACCGTCTGGCCGGCCTTCGACTGGGCACGCCAATAGGCGGTGGCGTGTTGGGAGGGCGCGTAGGTGCCGCGCAGGTGGACCTGGATCACGGCATCCCATTCCTCGGGTGTCATATTGGCCAACATGCGATCGCGCAGAATGCCCGCGTTGTTGATCAGCACGTCGAGGCGCCCGAAGGTGTTGATCGCCTGCTCGATCATCTCTCCGGCGGCCTCGTAGTCGCTGACATCCGCAAAATTCGCCACGGCCTCGCCACCCCCGGCCTTGATTTCGGCCGCGACCTCTTCGGCGGCCGCCCGGTCCTGGCCGGTGCCATCCCGGGTACCTCCCAGATCATTGACCACGACCTTGGCTCCATGTTCGCCCAGCATCAGGGCGTACTCGCGCCCGATCCCTCGACCCCCACCGGTAACGATGCAGACCCGCCCCGCACAAAAATCACTCATCGCTCCTCCTCATTATTCATACCTTGCCCGAGTCCCTGCTCGGCAAGCCGGATGGACTCGGAAATTCCGTCGAAATATTGTGGCCCAGCCCTCGGGTTTCCATCCCCAAGTCTTCCACAGCTCGGTCGCGCGAGGCTCAATCCACTTGACCGCCGTCAGACCGACTCTTCGCCGAGGAGAAGATCTCGCAAAGTCCGGGCCCACCGCTGGACGCTATATTGTTCTTCGACGAACTCTCGTCCCAGCAATCCCACCCTCACCATATCTTCCCGAGAGGAATTCCAGGTCTTGAAGACATCGATCCAATCCCTCGTATCCGTCGCCAGGCGGCCGAAGGCCTTATTTTCGAATAGGGGAATGTTGATACCAACGGGTGAGCAGACTACCGGCCTCGCGTAGGATAGATATTGGAGCGCCTTGCAGGCGCACTTGCCACGACTCCAGGCGTCATCGCTCAGGGGCATGACGCCGAGATGACAGCGGGAGAGCGTCTTCTGCTCCGCCTCAGGTGACCAGGACTCGGCAACCACACCAGCCTTCTGGGGGACTCTTTCGGGTTGCTCAGTCAGGACGTGAAGTACAGCCCGAACTCCATCCCGTCGAATTGAATCCACTGCCTCCAATACCGGTTCCAGGTAGTGGAGATTGCCGGCCGTGCCCATCCAGGAAATATAGAGGGGGCCGTCCAAGTCCGGAATCTGATACTTCTCGGGCACTTCAACGGCCGTCGGGATGACTTCCACCCGCGCACCGTGGCGACGCGCACGCTGCGCGAGTTCCTCGTTACCGGCGATCACGCCCCCGGCCGCACGCACGCTCTGACCAAAGCGGAAGCCGTGCCCCAGATAAACGGCATCGTCAAAATCGTACCAGACATTCCTATTCAGCATCCGCATCAGGAAAATACGTTCCGGCTGCAGACGTTTCATGTAAACCACGGCACGGTAAGGATTTTTCGCCACACGCCCCACCAATCTGGACGTGGTGCGTATCCAATCCCAGGCAGACTCCCGGCGCCCCTCGACAAAGAACTCTGCCGCTACGCCGAGTTCTCTCAGTGGTTCGGCAAATTGATACGCGCGAAAACGACAACTCGGAATTGTCGCGTCGCCACGAACCACAAAGAGCACCGAGTCCATAGCCCCCCCTGAAGTTGATCCCCAAGAGTAACAACGAATTCCCCGAGGCACCCGCTCGGGCAGTTCTTCCGCCACTTCGACCCGCGATCCGGAAGATCCCCAACCGGGCTCTGGAAAGCATGCCTCCCGATCATGTTGGGAAAAGGATCTTTCGGACAGATGCGTTTCCGCACCACGAACGTTTCGAAATGTAGAAGAGCCAGGCGAAGAAAATGAGGGGAAATCTAGATCGATTTTCGGATCCGAAAGTCGGATAAGAGAAAATCCTTCACCCCGAGCCAATAGGCTTTCAGTTTCTGCACTTTCCCACCCTCGAAAAGGCAGACCAGAGCGATTTCCCGCACGGTGAGGCAGATTTTTCCGATCACCCAGAGAGGATGTGATCTGAAGTAGAGGCTGAAGACATAGAGCATATTCCTCGTCTTGTAGTACTTCCGAAGCGCCGAATGGTGCGTGGGATGGAAGACCATCCCCAGCAACCTATGCCTTCTCTTGGCGCCGAGCGAGTGCTGAATGAATGCACTGTTCACCCTATAGGTATACAATCCATGAGCATGAGCCCTGAGGCACCACTCGAAGTCAACATAGTCGATAAATAATTTCTCATCGTGATAGCCCACAATGTCGAGAAATCTCATTTCAACCATGGTTCCCGAGGTGATGCAGGTGGTCACCCTCTCCATCTTCCCGGTCGCATCGGATCCCCCGGAAATATGGAATTGGTCCATCACACGGGGACAGCAGAGAAAAGCATCAGCAACATCTCCCAAGGCGTCCAGCAGAGCGTTTACCGATTCTTCGGAAATCACACTGTCCTGATCGAGGAGCAAGCAATATTGATAATCGCCAGCCAAGGCCATCTGCAGCCCCTGATTCAAGGCTCCGGCGATGCCCACGTTTTCGGCGTTGCTCAAATAGGAGATTGAGTCGGAAACAAGTTCACGCACCATCTCTTCATGCGGCTGAACCGAATTATCTATGACGAAAGTCTGCCTGAAGAACTGGCTATGGCGCTCGAGTCGTCCGAGTTCTTCCGGCCCAGGATTCAAGAA
>CAYTAT010000014.1:0-1082 GCA_964435795.1 uncultured Spirochaetaceae bacterium | reverse complement strand
CCGCGACTGACTGCATCTTCGCGCCCACTCTCCCCAATCCCTGATTGCATCGACCCGCTGGAGGATAGTTCTCGCTCACCCAGACCGCGAGACTCCACTTGCCAACCCCGATTCCCCTCGCATCCAGCAGAAGATACGCTCCAGCGGATTTTCCGCCCCCCATTTTGACCCAGGTCAGAGCCTGGACAGAAGTTCCAACCGATTCCCGGCCAAGGTGCTACATGTCGGAAAGTTCTTGATCGCAAATCTCCGATGGCTGCTTGGGGTGACCGCATGAAAAGACACAGCGCAGATGACTTCGATCGCCAATGGGATCTGGCGGAATTCAGATGCGATGAAGGAAGCGGGGTTTACGAGGCCCCGAGTGGGGCGGATTCCAGAATTGCCTATTCGGATGGGGACAAAGCTGAAGACTATATACTCAGATCCATTCAGCAGGCGAAAGACGTCAGCTATGGCTCGGACGAACTGATGCTCGCCGCGAAAGACTGGCCATCCCATTATCATCTGGGCTTGGGAAGGGCCAACATCCTTGAGGCGCTCGAGTTGCCTCCGCGAGCCAGGGTTCTGGAACTTGGAGCCGGCTGTGGCAGCATCACAAGATATCTGGCGGAAACTTTTGAATCCGTTGATGCCATCGAAGGCAGCCTTCAGCGTGCAGAAATAGCTCGCCAGAGATGCAGAAATTTGACGAACGTAAGGTTGTTCGCCTCGAATTTCCGACATATAAGATTCGATCCGGCCTACGAAATAGCCACGCTAGTAGGAGTTCTCGAATATGCTCCACTATTCTTCCTCGATCAGGGTGCTGCGAGACATGCATGCTTGAATTTGTTGAAGCTCACCCATTCCGCATTGAAGAATGACGGCCTCCTGATCGTGGCCATCGAAAACAGGATAGGAATCAAGTATTGGAGTGGGTTCCCAGAGGATCATAGTGGGAAACTCTTTGACGGCATCCACGGATATCCGCGGACGCCAAGCGCTATAACCTTTTCCAGAAAGGAGTTGGCGGCGCTATTGGAAGAGGCTGGCTTTGGCAGATTGTACTTCTACCATTGCTTTCCCGATTATAAATTTGC
>CAYTAT010000013.1:88444-102948 GCA_964435795.1 uncultured Spirochaetaceae bacterium | reverse complement strand
GTTTTTTCAGGCGAAAATTCGAGAAGGGTCGGATATTCCTCAGCGCTGGTGCCCGCGAGCGTGAAATTGGAGCGTTGACAGCGAATATTGAGATATGAATTGTCGCCGCTCTCCAGGAATATTTCGTCTTCGGGCAACTCACGTACAATCTCAAAGAGCTTCTTTGCACCGATTGTAAGGCGACCCGCTTGCTCGACCTCAACGGTATGGACTCCTCGTATGCCCACTTCGAGATCCGTGGCGGAAAGCTGGAGAGTGTCGTGGTCCTCTCCGGACTCCCGCTTCTGAGCCTCGAGGAGAACATTGGCGAGAATGGGCATTGAATTCCGCTTTTCGACGATGGCCTGAATGCGCGCAAGTCCCTTCTGAAGCTCAGCTTTGGCTATCGATAGTTTCATCCCATCCCTCTTCTCTGGTTTGGAAATTGGATTGAAAAGTAGAATTAGTAGTGCGTAAAAACCCCGATAAAAGAATATAACTATTTGGTTTAGAACGGGATTTCGATTTATCAGGAATGGTTCTATCCAAGTACAGCGAGTCTTTCGCAAAAGGATGAAGCGATAAAGTGAGAGGTTCTATCGGGAAGTCTACCACGAGGGGAAGTTGAGAGGATACGGGAAGCGCGCCTATATCAGGAGCAAAACAACACCGAAGTGGATGGCCTGGCGAGCGGAAGAAGGCTATTTCGGATTGGCATTCACGATGCTGGCTGGCTACGATCCGGCCCCTTCCAGGCGAATCGCAAGATACTTGAGAAATATTCAATGCGTAACGCCGAGTGATTATCGTAAGTCAAATCCCAAGATGAGTTGGGAATCTCCCGGACGGAGTACTGAGAACTCTCGGCATCGGTAAGAAGACCGAGAGGCTCAGCTTCTGGCCACAGAGCGTACGTCGGCAAGCGCGACAAAGAGAATTTCATGAAGAGAACCTATCAGCCGAGTCGAATCAAAAGACTCCGGAAACACGGCTTTCGCAAGCGAATGAAGACGAAGGCCGGGCGTACGATCTTGAAGCGAAGAAGGTCGAAGGGGCGGAAACGGTTGGCTCCGACCGTTGCCTCGAAATAGCGGTGGGGGCGCAAAGCGGCCGCTTCAAGCGACCGGATAGACTACTGAAATCTCGAGATTTCAGACGCGTTTCACGCTCGGGCAGGCGGGTTTCCAATGCATCTTTTGTGATGCTGCGAGCCGCGAATGCAACCGCTGGTCAAAGTCGTCTGGGAATCACGACAAGTCGGCGGGTCGGAAACGCAGTCCAGCGCAATTATATCAAGCGGAATATTCGCGAATGGTTTCGATCGGCCAGACAGGAGCTGTTTGGAGCCGAGGATATCGTGGTGATTGCCCGTCCCGGGGCGAACCGCTTGCGGGGACGACAAATATCTGTCGCCCTGGACAGGATGTTGGATTCCGCGAAACCGAGCGAGAACTCCTGATGTTGATCCGATGGCCCAAGAGAGTCATGCGCGATAGCGCGAGCGAGCGCGAGGGCCGGAGGACTTTTTTTCAAATAGGGGTAATCGCTGTTTTGGGTTTCTGGCATCACTGGATCTCACCACTTTTCGGCCCCGCCTGCCGTTTTGAGCCGAGTTGCTCGTGTTTTGCGCAACAGGCGGTAGAGCGTCATGGGATTATTCGCGGCCTCTTCTTCGCGATCCGACGACTTCTTCGCTGTCATCCCCTACATCCCGGTGGTTACGACCCCGTTCCCTGAGGCGACTTCGTGGACCGAAATGTGTTATTGGCCTTCGCGCTATCGATGGCGGTTTTTACCGCCTGGATCGCTTGGCAGGAACAGCGACATGGGCCCGCTCGCCGCGCCGCGATGGAAGGGGAGCAGAGCGCCATAGCCTCTGAGAACGAAACAGAATTCAGCAATAATAACAATACGTTAAATGATAAAAGAGAACGCGATCCCATTGTTGCCGAGGACTCTCTGGCGGCGCGTTTGGATACGCGTGCGAAGCGCGTCGAAAAAACGGAAACCGCGCGCGCACAAACGAGTGACATCGAGCCCTGGAAAGGTGTTTTGGAGGGCGAGCGCGTCCGCGTCGAATTGAGCAATCGCGGTGGTGTCGTCACGGGTTGGAGGCTGCTCGATTATTACGAGACCCCCCGCAACGAAGTGAATGTAGAGTTGTTGGATCTGGCCAGGGGAGCGCCGCCTTTGGCCACCACACCCCTGGAAGAATTCGGATATGGGGATCTCTCGAAGGAGAATTACGAAGTCGAGCAGGCGACCTCCGAAAGGGTGGTATTGCTACTGCGAATCGGCGCACTCGAGATTCGGAAGATCTTCTACAGGCCCGACGATGAATACCAGATGGATATCGAGATCGAGATTCGCAACGCCGGCAGTTCGGTCATGCAGCCGGAGTTTGGTGTCTTTGTACCCGCGAGTGAAAACTCTCGTCCGGACTTCAAGGAAGTCTCGCTGATCGCCCTGGCGAATGGAGAGGTCGAAAGAGAATTGATCGCCTCTCTCGGTGGCAGCGGCTTCCTGGGAGGAATTTTCGGAGGTGATGAGGGGCCATTTTCGGCCCGCTCGGGGACTGTTTGGGCGGGCTTTGATCTCCGCTATTTCGCCGGAGTGATTATTCCCGAGGAGCCTCTGGATGCGGGGGTGGAGTTCATCCCGCTGGAGAAAGGAAAGGTCGGAGCGGTTCGACTCTCTTATCGCGAGGAGAATCTCGCTCCGGGGATGGCGCTCTCCCATCGTTATTCGATCTTTATCGGGCCGAAAGTGCCCAGCGAGTTGAAGGCCGTCGGCAATCAACTCGAGAAGACCATCAGCCAGGGGTGGTCGTGGGTGGCACCGCTGACCGCCTTTTTCGGCTGGGCATTGCGGATGGTTCATGGAGTCGTGCCCAACTACGGACTGGCCATCATCCTGCTGACGATTCTGGTTCGCCTCGCGACCTGGCCCATCATGGCGCGCCAGATGAAGAGTTCTGAGCGCATGCGCGAACTCATGCCCCAGATCAAAGAATTGCAGGAGAAATATAAGGATGACCGCCAGAAGCAATCCGAAGAAACCTTCAAGCTCTACCGTGAGAAGAGTGTAAACCCCCTCGGGGGATGCCTGCCGATGGTATTGCAACTGCCTGTATTTATTGGGCTGTTTTACGCACTGCAGAGTTCGATTGATCTTCGCCACGCGAATTTTATCTTCTGGATCAATGATCTCTCAGCGCCGGCAACGCTCTTTACGATTCCGGGGGCCGACCTGCCGGTACGCTTGCTCCCGATCCTGATGGCCGCTTCCATGTATGGTCAACAGAAAATGATGCCCCAGACGGGGATGGACCCCGCCCAAGCAAAGATGATGCTCATCATGATGCCCGGTATGATGCTTCTCGTTTCCTACACGTTTCCATCCGGGCTAGTCCTCTACTGGTTCGTCAGCAACCTGCTCGGAATCGGCCACCAATTACTGGTTCGCCGCAAGATGCAGGCTGCTTCGGGGCAATAGGGACCAAGAGATCTATACGAAGAGGATCCCGATGTACGATAGAAAAACAGAAGCAAATGAATTCGTAGCGGAAAGTGCCGAGGACGCGGTTGCCAGTGCGGCTCGGTTCTATGGCGTTGAGAAGAGCGAGCTGAAGGTTTCCGCTCCAGAAGATGTGGCGGGCTTGAACGGTCGCGTCGTCGTGGTCGCAATGCCCAAGGGCCTGACCCCCCAGCCCCGAGGCCGGGATAGCGGTGGAGGCCAGGAAAGGCGAGAGGGCCGGGAACAGGGTCGAGGAAGCCGCCCCGGTCGGGATCGTGACCGAGGCAACAGAAGGGGCCGCGGGGAACGAAGGGCGCGAGAGGAAGAGCGAGAAGAGCCACGAGAAGAGCCAGAAGACTCGTCGGAGGCCCAGGAGCAGCCCGCGGAAGAGTCCAAGGGAGTCGTCTTGGGCGAAGTCGGGCCGATCGGGGAGTATGTGCTGGGCGTCGTCGAGAGAATGGCGCTCGGGAATTTCGAGTTGAGCGAGAGCATGGAGGAAGATTCGGGTTTTCTGGTATGCCAGCTTCGGGGACCCGCCTCCAATGCCCTCGGTTCAGGGGGCGGCCGGATTGCGGACGCCCTGAGGCTGATTGCCAACCAGGCCTCCAAGCAGTTTTTCGATGATGCGCCGAGGGTCGTCATCGATCTCGAAGGCCAATCCGACGAACGCGACGATTCTCTCTCGTCCCTCGCGGATCGTGCCGCCCGACGAGCTCTGGACTCGGGGCATTCCGTAGCCCTGGATCCTATGAATTCCCATGATCGACGGATTGTCCATATCGCCCTTCGGGAAATGGACGGAGTCGCCACGATGAGCCGTGGCGAGGGCCGCTACAAGCAAGTTCTCGTGGTTCCCGAGTCCGCTCCGGAATACGAAGAGGCCAGTCGAGATTCCGCCTGAGGGAAAGGCGAGGCTTCCCCAAGGGGCCCCCATCTGCATGGTGGAAGGGCGAGAGCGCCTTCCCGGGCATCGGCGTTCTACGAAGTATTGGCCCCCCCCTGGTCGCGTTCCACGTGGAACATCCGGCCCCTCCCCCACGCGCGTTCCACGTGGAACAGAAGGGTGACGGGGAGCTACGTCTCGGCTGGAGGGTCTGCGGGTAGTGCTTCCGCGAGGCGATCGCTGGCGTCCGCGTTGACCGCCTTGGAGTTGGAACTCGACGAGCTCGCCCAGGAGCAACTCGTGGCATTCTCGGAAATGGTCGTCGAATGGGGAAAATCGAGGAATCTGAGCGGGCATGGCGATGTTCGATCGGTGATCGAGAAACTCGTCGTCGGAGCTCTTTCGCTCTTCAAGGTCCTCGAGGGTCTGCCCGGTGGCAGCGATTGGAGACATGTCACGGACCTGGGTTCTGGAGCTGGTTTTCCCGGCATCCCGATGGCCATTCTCCGCCCCCGGGCCCGCGTGGTATTGGTCGAAAGTCGCGAGCGTCGACACCATTTCCAGCGGGCCGTTCGGCGAACTCTCGGGATCGAAAATATTGAACCCAGGCTCGGCCGGATCGAATCCCTGGTCCCGGTGGCCTCGGATCTGGTTCTCGCCCAGGCGGTTGCTCCGCCCTCATGGGTTGTCGCCCATGGATTGCGCTGGTTGGCCCCGGATGGACTCATGGTGGTTCCGGGTGGATCCGAAGCGCCGGCTCCGAAGTTTCCAGTGCAGGAGGACTCCGTGGAATCGGGAATCGCCTTCTACACGGTTCCCGGTTTCGAGGCCAATCGCTCTCTTTGGTGGGGGCGTCGGGGTCGAGATTCCGCTGAGTCCCAGAATCGGCCCTGAATAACGACCGCAGAGCCCCGTGAAGGCGGCAGTCCGGAGCGCCATCCGGCTTCCATGTGCTACATCGATTGCTGGGGGTTTTGAGAGTTGAAGTCGAGCGCAAGAGTGATCGCCGTCGTAAACCAGAAGGGTGGCGTGGGCAAGACGACCACGGCAGTGAACCTGGCAGCCTGCTTGGCCGAACGCGGACACCGCACGCTTCTGGTCGATCTGGATCCCCAGGGGAACGCCAGCAGCGCGTATGGGGTGGTGGAAACCACACTACACATATATGATGCATTGATCGAGAAGTGCACGCTATCCGAAGTTTGTCTGGATACGGTGATCGACGGTCTTCGGATCGCGACCGCGGGCCCGGACCTGGTGGGAGCGGAGATCGAATTGGTCTCCCTCGAGAATCGCGAGCGGAGGTTGCGGACGATTCTCGCGCCGCTGCTGGAAAGCTACGAATACATCCTGATCGACTGCGCACCCTCTCTCGGCATCCTCACCCTCAACGCGCTGACCGCCGCCGACTCCTTCCTGGTTCCACTCCAATGCGAGTACTACGCGCTAGAGGGCCTCGCGCGGTTGCTTCAGACGGTCGATCTCGTCAGGGCCAACGTGAATCCGGAGTTGGCCTTCGAGGGAATCGTTCTCACCATGGTGGATCAACGCAACAACCTGAGCCGCCAGGTCGAAGCCGAGGTGCGCGAGCATTTTGGAGAGCGCGTATTCGGGAGTCGAATTCCGCGCAATATTCGTTTGAGCGAGGCGCCCAGCCACGGCCTTCCGATCATTCTCTATGATGCCCAGTCGAGGGGTGCCGTCGCCTATCGGGAACTCGGCTCAGAATTCCTGGCACGGCGTGGAGGGGAGTCCCGGGAAAGTCGGGAAACGCAATCGGAAGTGATCGGAGCGCCTTCGAGCCCCCAACAAGCCCAGGGAGGACGGAACGATGACGGAACGCCGTAGGGCACTCGGGCGTGGATTGGGTGCGTTGATTTCAGGTTCGGGTCCAGCGGCCCCGGAACTCGCGGGAGCATCCGACCCGCAGCCGAGTTCCGAAGGCGCGGGCTCCGGGGGCCCGGAAAGCCCGGAGGACGCAGGGGCCACACGGGAATTGCGGGTCGAGGATATCGATCCGAATCCCGATCAGCCCCGGCGCGTCTTTGACTCCGGAGAGCTCGAGGGCCTGGCCGCATCGATTCTTCGTTACGGCGTTCTGCAACCGCTGGTCGTTCGCAAAGCGGGCTCGCGCTACGAATTGATCGTGGGCGAGCGCCGTTGGCGGGCGAGCCGGGCGGCGGGCCTGGCTACGGTTCCGGTGGTGATCGCCGATCTCGCCCCCCAGGAGCGCCTCGAGGTTGCCATCGTGGAGAATGTCCAACGACACGACCTGAATCCGATGGAACTCGCCCACGCCTACCGGGCCCTGATCGATTCCGGGGCCACCCAGGAAGAAGTTGCCCAGAAGGTCGCCCGGGATCGTTCTTCGATCGCCAACCACCTTCGACTCCTCGATCTGGCGCCCGATCATCAGGCGGACGTGGAGGCGGGGCGCCTCAGCATGGGGCACGCAAAGGCCCTGATGCAGTTGCCGGATGCCGCGCAGAGGCGGAAGCTTCGCGATCGCGTGATCGCCCAGGGCCTCTCCGTGCGGGCCACCGAAAAATTCGCGCGAAAAGCCGCTGGCCCGCGCCGGAGTTCCAGCAGCGAGCCCCGGGTCGAACGCTTGGATCCCGATCTGACCCGGGTCGTCGAAGCGCTGCAACGTCGCTACCAGGCTCGAGTTCATTTGAATGGAAATGCCGAAAAGGGGCGTGTCGAAATCGAGTATTTCGAAGCCGAGGAACTCCACCGCATTCTCGGGCTGATGCTGGGAGAGGATTGAATGACCTCGGACGCGAAGAGAGGATCCGACGAAGTCGAATTGGTGCCCCCGGGAGGTTCCTTTGAGGGTCTGATCTTCTGCCGGGGCACCACGCGGATCGAGGGGCGCGTCCGGGGGCCGATTCACTCCCGGGGCCTGCTGTCGATCGGGGTCGACGCCGAAGTCCGGGGAGCCGTCGAGGCCGAAACCCTCGCATTGGCGGGGAGCCTCGAGGGGGCCGTGACGGCGGAAACCCGGGTGGCGGTGGCCGATGGTGCAACCCTTCGTGGCACCCTGAGCGCCCCGAGCCTCAAGGTTGAAGCCGGTGCGGTCGTGGACGGAGCCTGCCGTATCCACTCCCCGAAGGCCGATGCCGATCCTCCGACTTGAATGCCTTGAATCTGCCCCCACTTATGCAAGAATCCCCGGCGCCGAGAGTCAGCCCCATAAGCGATTCTTGCCATCCGGGCCCGTCATCGATCGGAATTCACCGGGGTGTTGGGGCCGTCAGCCAATGGTTCGGCTCCTGGAATTCGGTCGTGTATTCACGCTTTGAGCTACAGCGGGGTCGATCTTGTAGACGCGCTGGGCAGGCGGGATACGCCCGATGATTCGCAAGTCGCAAGAGGAGGGGACCGCGGGGCAGACGCCGTGCTCGTGGGTCTTACGGGAGAAAAGATGCAGCATCGCGATCGGATAGGAGATGCGGGGCCCCGGGCTCGGTGGCGGATCAGCTTCGCGTTGGCCGCGGTCGCACTGCTTTTCGCCGCTCCCGCATCGGCTTCGGCGGATCTCGTGCTGGTGCCCGACCCGGTTCTCCTGATCTTCCTGATCGTCTTTTTTTGCGCCCTCGTATTCGTGGTAAACCAGCTGATCTTCAGACCCGTCTTCGCGGTCCTGGAAGAGCGCGAGGCCCGGGTCGACGGGGCGCGGCTACAGGCCGAGCAGGTCGCCGCCGAGGCCGATTCGCTGCTCGAGGCTTACGACGCATCGATCAGCGGTGCGCGTGCGGATGCCGACAGGGCCCGCAAGGAAAGACTCGCCGCGGTTCGAGTCGAACAGTCGAGCAGTACCGCCGCGGCGCGCGCCGAAGCCGAAACCCGGGTCGAAACGGCTCGCAACGACTTGGCGCAGACTCTCGCCGAGGCCCGGCAGGGACTCCAAGCGGCTTCCAGGGACCTCGCCCGGGCCGCCGCCCAGCGTATTCTCGGAAGGGAATTCTGATGCCCCTGCACGTCGTATTGAGGGTCACACTGCTCTGCCTGATCCCCTGGGCCGCATTCGCTTCCGGGGCCGGCGGGGAGGAGGGGAGCCCCCTGCGCGACTTCGGTTACCAGGCCCTGAATTTCATCCTGTTGATCGTCGTGCTGATCCTCGTGGCCCGAAAGCCCGTCCGTGAGTTCTTTGCGGGTCGTCATGCGCGCATCAAGGGCGATCTCGATGAAGCGGCGGAGTTGCTCGCAGCGGCGGAGTCCCGCCACGGGGAGATCCAGGCCCGGACCCAGGAACTCCAGGGCCGACTCGAGGAACTCGAAGCGGCCTCTCGCAGTCGGACCGAGGAAGAGAGCGCCCGCATCCTGGCCGAAGCGCATAGGATGGCGGATCGAATTCAATCCGACGCCGCTGCCGCGATCGACCAGGAACTCTTGAGGGCGCGCCGAGAACTCAGGGCCGAAGCGGCGGATCTGGCCGTCGACCTGGCGCGAGAAATTCTCGAGGAGCAGGTGGGCGCCGGAGATCGCGAGAGGCTTCTCGATGAGTTCATCGAACGCGTGGATCCCGGAGACCAAGAGCGCAGTCCGACCCATTAGCATCGACTCGAGAAACGAGATCTGATCATGTCTTCCAAAGCTGCAATCCGATATGCGAAAGCACTCTTTGCCCTCTGCCGGGATGAGAACCGCGTGCGGGAGGTTCGCACCGAACTCGACGCATTGGCTTCCCTGCTCGGGGATCATCGCGATCTCCGCGACGCATTGCTCACCCCCCTTCATCCCGCGGACGAACGCAAGGCCGTTCTGAACGCGGTCGCCGAGAGAATTCCCCTCTCGCCGGTGATGCGAAATTTCGGCAATTACCTGATCGATCAGAGAAGGCTGGTGGCCCTGAATGCGATCGTGGCGGAATACGCTCGGCTGGCGGATGAAGAGGAAGGTCTTCTCACCGCAGAGGTGACTTCCGCGACCGAACTCGACACGAATAGAAGAGAACGGCTTCGCGAGGCGCTCTCTGATCGCACGGGGCGAAGCATTCGCCTCGACCTGAAACTCGACCCCGATCTGATCGCGGGCGCCATTGCGAAAGTGGGCGACCTGGTGATCGACGGAAGTCTACGCACTCAGCTCGCACAGTTGCGGGCCAATCTCATGAAGGGATCCTGAGCATGGACATCAAGGCCGGTGAGATCACCGACATCCTGAAGCGCGAGATCAAGGAATACGACCGCGAAATCGACGTCGCCGAGACCGGCACGGTTCTGAATGCGGGCGATGGTATCGCGCGGGTCTACGGCCTGGAAAATGCCCTGGCGGGGGAGTTGGTCGAATTCGACGGTGGCCTTCGCGGCATGGTGCTGAACCTCGAAGAGGATAATGTCGGCGTGGCCATCATGGGAGAGGCCCATGGCATCAAGGAGGGCGACCTGGTGCGGCGCACGGGTCGCATCATCGAAGTACCGGTAGGCGATGAATTGCTGGGCCGGGTCGTCGATGGCCTGGGAGCTCCCATCGACGGCAAGGGTCCGATCGAGACCGGCCAGACGCGGTTGGTGGAGATCAAGGCCCCCGGCATTGTTTCGCGCAAGTCGGTCTTCGAATCCCTGGCTACGGGCATCAAGGCGATCGATGCCATGGTTCCGATCGGCCGCGGGCAGCGGGAATTGATCATCGGGGACCGCCAGACCGGAAAGACCGCAATCGCGATCGATACGATCATCAATCAGAAGGATACGGACGTCTATTGCGTTTACGTCGCCATCGGGCAGAAGCAGTCGACGGTCGCGCAGGTGGTCGACAAGCTGACCCAGCACGGAGCCATGGAGTATACGATCGTGGTTTCCGCGACGGCCTCCGACCCCGCCCCCCTTCAGTTCATCTCGCCCTATACGGGTTGTTCGATCGCGGAACATTTTCTACACACCGGCAGGCATGCACTGATCATCTATGACGATCTCTCCAAGCAGGCGGTGGCCTATCGCCAGCTTTCCCTGCTCCTGAGGCGACCCCCGGGACGCGAGGCCTACCCGGGCGATGTCTTCTACCTGCATTCGCGTCTCCTCGAGCGGGCTTGCAAGCTCTCCGACGCCGAGGGGGGCGGCAGCCTCACCGCCCTGCCGATCATCGAAACCCAGGCGGGAGATGTCTCCGCCTATATCCCGACGAATGTGATCTCGATTACCGACGGACAGATCTTCCTGGAGACGGATCTCTTCAACTCGGGGATTCGCCCGGCGATCAACGTGGGCCTCTCGGTATCCAGGGTGGGGGGATCGGCCCAGACGAAAGCCACCAAGGCCGTGGCGGGACAGCTCAAGCTGAATCTGGCGCAATATCGCGAGATGGCCGCCTTCGCACAATTCGGCAGTGATCTCGACAAGGCCACCCTGGAACAGCTCGCCAATGGCGAGCGCCAGACCGAGATCCTCAAGCAGCCGCAATACTCGCCCCTCACCATGCCCGAGCAGGTGGTGGCCATTTATGCCGCCACCCCCCAGAGCGATCGGAATTCCTGGATCCGGGATTATCCCCTGGAGGATATCGGCCGCTATGAGCAGGAGTTGCTCGAGTGGATGCGCGCGAGTCAGCCCAAGATCCTGGATGAGATCGAGTCCTCGGGAAAATTCGAGGAGGAAACGGAAAATCAGCTGATCGCCGGACTCGACGAATTCGGGAAACTCTTCCAACCCTCGGCCAGGGTGGGGAGTTCGGAAGAGGCGGCCTGACCCTTGGCGAATCTGCGTGACATCAAGCGGCGGATCACGAGCATCCAGTCGACCCAGAAGATCACGAGTGCCATGAAGATGGTCTCGGCGGCGAAGCTGCGTCGCGCCCAGGAGGCGATCGAAGCCGCACGCCCCTACGCGCAGCGCATGCGGGCCACCCTCGAGGAAGTCGGGAGTGCGGGTTCGGATTCGAGCCATCCCCTCTTCGAGGAAAGGGAGGAGAAGAAGGTCATCGAGTTGCTCGTCATCACTTCGGATCGGGGTCTGGCGGGGGCCTTCAACGGTCAGATCATCAAGGAGACCGAAGCCCTGATCGCCCAGCGGAACGCGCAGGCCAGCGAAGTTCTGCTGACCCTGGCGGGCAAGAAGGCGGCGGATTTCTTCCGGCGCAACCGCGCGGGACAGATTTCGGATTTTCAGAGCCTGGGGGCCCGGGTCGAGTACGCCCAGGCGCGTGATATCGCATCGCGTCTGATGGCGCGCTTCGAGAGCGGTGAAGTCGATGAAGTCTTGATCGTCCACAACGAATTCGAATCGACGATGAGCCAGCGCCCCAAGGTGGTCCCGCTGCTTCCCTTTCTCCCCCAAGCAGCGGAAGACGGGGAGCCGACGGGGCAGGACGCCCCCTACGAGTTGGAGCCCAGCGCCGAGAAATTGCTCTCCGTTCTCGTTCCCAAGGCGATCGAGGTGGAGGTTTTTCGCGCCCTGCTCGAGAACCAGGCCGGCGAGCATGCGGCTCGCATGACCGCGATGGAAAATGCGACCAAGAATACCCAGGAATTGATCGAGAGCCTGACGCTGGAATACAATCGCGCGCGGCAGGCCGCGATTACCAGCGAGCTGGTCGAAATCATTACGGGCGCCCAGGCCCTCGAGTGAAGACTTTCGGGCGGGACGCCCGAAAGGAAATCGACTGCCCCGGAGAATAGAAATCGGCGGCGGGCAAGGAGACAGGATATGCAGAGCGGTAAGGTCATACAGGTGATGGGTCCCGTGGTGGATGTGGAATTCCCGCCCGGTGAAATTCCGGAAATCATGACGGGCCTTCGAATGAGCAATCCCGGCATAGACGACCGGGAGGATAATCTGGTGATCGAAGTGGCCCTTCACCTCGGCGAGAATACCGTTCGCTGCATCGCGATGGATATCACCGACGGCCTGATGCGGGGGCAGGAGGTTCGCAATACGGGCGAACCGATCTCCATTCCCGTCGGCCCCGAAACCCTCGGCAGGATCATGAATGTGATCGGCGAGCCCGTCGATGAGCGCGGTCCGATCGAAGCCAAGATGAAATATCCCATCCATCGACCGGCCCCGGAATTCGTCGACCAATCGACGGCGGTGGAGATCCTCGAGACGGGGATCAAGGTCGTGGACCTGATCGGCCCCTACCCGAAGGGCGGCAAGGTCGGTCTTTTCGGTGGTGCGGGTGTGGGCAAGACCGTGGTCATCATGGAGTTGATCAACAATATCGCCAAGGAGCACTCGGGTTATTCGGTCTTCGGCGGGGTGGGCGAGCGCACGCGCGAGGGCAATGACCTCTGGAATGAAATGATGGAGGCGGTGCTCGCCGATGGTTCGACGGTGCTCGACAAGACGGCGCTGATCTACGGCCAGATGAACGAGCCCCCGGGAGCTCGGGCGCGGGTGGGTCTGTCGGCGCTGACCGCGGCCGAATATTTCCGCGACGAAGAGGGCAAGGACGTGCTGCTCTTCATCGACAACATCTTCCGTTTCACCCAGGCGGGTTCCGAGGTTTCGGCCCTGCTCGGACGCATTCCGTCCGCGGTGGGTTATCAGCCGACGCTGGCAACCGATATGGGAGAACTCCAGGAGCGCATCACCTCGACGAAGAAGGGCTCGATTACTTCGGTCCAGGCGATCTACGTGCCCGCCGACGACCTCACCGACCCCGCTCCCGCGACGGCCTTTACGCACCTCGATGCTACGACGGTATTGAGTCGCGCCCTGACCGAGATCGGCATCTACCCGGCGGTGGATCCCCTCGATTCCAACTCGCGAATTCTCGATCCCCAGGTCGTTGGCGAAGAGCATTACGCGGTGGCCCGGGGTGTCCAGCAGACCCTGCAACAGTACAAGGATCTCCAGGACATCATCGCCATTCTCGGCATGGACGAACTCTCGGAGGAGGACAAGCTCACGGTGGCGCGGGCGCGCAAGATCCAGCGTTTTCTTTCCCAGCCCTTCTCGGTGGCCGAGCAGTTCACCGGCACGCCGGGTACCTATGTGCGTCTCGAGGATACGATTCGCGGCTTCCGGGAAATCCTCGACGGCAAGCACGACGATCTGCCCGAGCAGGCCTTCTACATGGTGGGCACGATCGAGGAAGCGCGTGAGAAAGCGAAGACCCTCGCGGGTTGATACGACCGCGATGCATCGGCTCGGGGAGGCGCCGCGGAGCACGGCGCCCCGGGCATGAAAGCGAAGCTACAGAGCAATCGATAAGTCAGTCTATTAGCCAGTCTATAAGCCAATCTATAAGCCAATCGGGTGCAAGCCAATCGGCGAGCCAATGGAGTGTGAGCGATGTCCCTCGAGCTGATCGTGGTGACCCCCCAAGGAGAGGCCCTCTCGCGGCCCGTTGAGCAGGTCGTGCTGCCGGGCTCCGAGGGGGAGTTCGGTGTGCTTGAGAAGCACGAAAATTTTCTGACCTCTCTCAGGCCGGGCCCGGTGGAGATCCGATCATCGGATGGGGGCAGGGAGTGGGTTGCCGTCAGCGATGGTTTCGCGGAGGTGACCGCAGAGCGGGTGGTGGTTCTCGTCGATGAATGTCTCGGCATCGCGGAGGTCGACCCCGAAGAGTTGCGCGCGGAGCGGGCGGAGGTCGAGGAACGCATCGCCGGGCTCGGAGACGACGCGGAGGACGGCGAGTCCCGGGCCGCCCTGGAGAATCGAATGGCCCGGGTCAGTGGTTACCTCGAGGCCCACGAACGCAGTCGCTAGCAGCGCGCGCCCCGGGTCGATGGGGGGACTGAGACCCGAATCTCTCCCCAGCCGGGGAGTCCGGTCGGCCCCTCGGCGGCGTGGGCGGGTCAGATCTTGCGGTTTCCGCTGGCCGGTGCCCGCCCCTGTTGGCGCTTGCGGAAGCGCTGGCGGTCGTCGATGCCTTCCTCCAGCTCGCGCAGCCTCCGATCCCATTGCTGGCTCAGGGTTTGGAAGCGGGCCCGCAGGGTACCGACGCGGAAGCGCAGCGCGGTATTGGTGATCCGGGAGCCGCTGAAATAGGCCAGCTGTCGCTGTACTTCGCTGCGAAGGGCCAAGGGTTCGCGGGGTTCTCGGCCTCCGAAATAATGGTCGTAGGAGAGGTTCAACTGTTGGATCTTTCGCTCCAGGGTCCGAATCTCCTCATTGAGTGATGGCATAGGATTTGCCTCCGCGACGGGCCAAAGGGAATCGGGCCCGGCTCTCTCCCGGCCCCC
>CAYTAT010000013.1:84154-88344 GCA_964435795.1 uncultured Spirochaetaceae bacterium | reverse complement strand
GGGTTAGCCGAGCAGGGTCAGTCGAGCAGCCGTCGGCCCAGCAGCGCGTCGAGGTCGATCCAGTCCGGGGGTGGGCCCCGGCCCTCGGCCTGAGGGGGCAGTTCGCCCAGCAAGCGCTCCCCGAGCAGTTCGCGCAGGCATTCGAGGTTTGCGGCGTCCGGCTCCGAGATCCCCGCTTCGCCGTGGGAGATGATCACCCCCCGGCTGCTGAGTCCCCGACGCTCGATTTCCGCCAGGGTGAGCAGGGTGTGATTGATGGTGCCCAGGCTGGCCCGGGCGACCACGAGCACGGGCAATTCCATCGAGTGCGCGAGATCCGCCATGCAGACCTCGCCGTCGAGCGGTACCAGGAGCCCCCCGGCCCCCTCGACGACCATGAACTCATGCGCGTTTCGGAGCTGCTTAAAGGCCTCGGAAATCCGCTGCAAATCGACCCGACGCCGCTCGGCCCGGGCGGCCACGTTGGGCGCGGCGGGCAGACCGAAGCGCTGGGGGCAGATCTCCGATGCCGCGCTGATGGAATTCGCGGCCTTCGCCAGGCATTGGGCGTCGAGTGCGCCCGCTTCGCCGACCCCTGTTTCGACGGGCTTCATGACCCCTACCCGCAGTCCCCGCTCGCGCAGGGCCTCGATGATCCGGCAGGCGACGAAGGTCTTGCCGACGCCGGTATCCGTGCCGGTGATGAAGAGGCCCGGAATCGCCGCGGCATCCGACGCCCGCAATTCCGCCCCACCGGCCGCGCGCTTAGAGGGCGGCATCGTTCAGTGCCGGAATCGTTTCCGGAGGATATTTGGCCAGGGATTGTGCGATGGCGTCGGCGAGGGCATCGATCTCGCTGCCCCGATGGCTCGCCATCGGGGTGAGGCGAAGTCGCGCCGTCCCGGCGGGGACCGAGGGATGGCGGATGCCCTGGGCGTAGAAGCCCTGCTCGAGCAGGCCCTCGCAGATCTCCATCGTCGTTTCATTCTCGCCCACCACCACGGGAACGATATGCGTCGTGGAGGGGGAAGTCGCGATCCCGTGACTGGCCAGCCTCTCGCGCAGACGGGCGGCATTGCGCTGGAGCGCGAAGCGACGCCAGGGCTCCCGGGCCACCAGGGCCAGGGAGGCGCGGGCCGCGGCGACCTGGGGCGGCGCCAGGGCACATGAAAAGATGAAACTTCGAGCCGTGTTGACCAGCAGGTCGCGCAACTTCGCGCTTCCCACCACGAAGGCCCCGAAGGCCCCGAGCGATTTGCCCAGGGTGCCCATCAGGATGTCGATCTCATCGCCGCCCACGCCCGCGTGTTCGGCACTTCCCCGGCCCGCGCTCCCGAGGGTTCCCGTGCCATGGGCGTCATCGAGGAGCACCATCGCATCGTAGGTGCGTGCGCTTTCGACGATCCTCGCGATCGGGGCGAGATCCCCGTCCATGCTGTAGAGGCCGTCGACCGCGACCAGTATCCGGCGCGCCGCATGCCTCTCCTGCGCGAGCACGGCCGCGAGGGCTTCGACGTCTCCATGGGCCACCACCCGGACCCGGGCCCGGGAGAGCCGCGCCCCGTCGATGATCGAGGCGTGGTTGAGGCGATCGGAGACGAGCAGATCCTCGGCCCCGAGCAGCGCCGGAATCACGCCTACATTTGCCATATAGCCGGTGTTGAAGGCCAGTGCGGCCTCGGCGCCAAAGAATTCCGCCAGTTCGGACTCCAGGGCTTCGTGCTCGGTGAGGTTGCCGCTGATCAGCCGCGACCCCCCGGCCGCACATCCGCGATCTCGGGCCGCACGCGCGGCGGCCTCGACCACCTCTTCGTGATGGGCGAGATCGAGGTAGTTGCTTCCCGAGAAAAGCAGGGCCTCGCGTCCATCGACCCGCATGCGGGTCCCCTGGGCGCCATCGAGTACCCGCATCCGGCGGTAGGTTCCCCGGCTGCGAATCGAATCGAGTTCCCGCTCTGCGATGGAGTCGATCGACACGTCTCGCCTCGCGCTATTCCGCCGTTCGGGCGGCAGAGATTTCGGGCCGCAGCAAATCCCCTCCACCCGGAAGTTCGAAGCGGTGGGATCTGCGGCTTTCCGACGGCGGCGGGGCGTGATCGCCGCGCCCCAATACCTCGAAGCCCGCATCCTCGATCATCGCGTAGGTGGCTTCGAAGGGGTCGCCCCGGGTGGTCAGATAACCGCCCACGAAGAGGGAGTTGGAGGGGTAGAGGCCGAGGGATTGCAGGCCCCTGAGGTGTCCCTCGCGTCCCGCTGCCATGCGGATTTCGGCGCGCGGGTTCGCGAAGCGCATCGCGCATAGCACCCGCAGGCAACGCTCGGGAGTGAGGGATCCATCCTCCTCGACGGGATTGCCCTCGATCGGGATCAGGAAATTGACGGGGATCGAGGGCGTGTCGAGTTCGCGCAGTTTGAAAGCCACCTCCACGATATCGCGCGAGGCCTCTCCCATTCCGACGATCAGCCCGCTGCAGGTTTCGATCCCGTGCCGTCGGGCGGCCTCGAGGGTGCTGACGCGATCCGCCCAGCTATGGGTAGAGGTGATCTTCTCGTAGTGCTCTTCGCTGGTATTGAGATTGTGGTTCAAGCGGTCGAGGCCCGCCTCGGCGAAGAGGGCCGCCTGCTCGTCGCCGAGGATTCCGACGGAGAGGCAGACTTCGATCGGGTAGCGGGCTTTGAGGCTCTGCACGAGGTCCGCGAGGCGCTTGGCTCGTCGCGTAGAGGGCCCGCGCCCGGAGAGCGCCATGCAGTAGCGGGTCGCCCCGGCCTCCGCGGCGATTTCCGCTTCGGCGAAGATCTCCTCGTCGCTCTTCATCTTGTATTGACGAATCGGCGCCTGGCTCGCGCTGCTCTGCGCGCAATACCCGCAGTCCTCTTCGCAGAGGCCATTCTGGACGTTATTCAGTACGTGAATCGAGACCGAGCGACCGAAGTGCTTGCGCCGGGGCACGAAGGCGGCGTCGAGCAGGGGCAGCAATTCGACGTCCGGATCGTCCAGGATCCACAGCATTTCTTCCGCGTCGGGAAGTTCATCGGCCAGCGCTCGCTCGGCGAGTTGCTCATAGGGGTGGGGCACGGGGCTCTCCGGAATTGGCAAGGGGTCCAGCAGTGGACGGCCGCAGATTAGGGGCGGGCCCCCATCCCTGTCAACCACCTGCAACGACTGGGTTTACAGGGAGAACTTCCGCCTTCCGAGGGGGAAAAAGAGTCGGCGGCAGCTGCTCGGGGTGTCGGATTTGATCCATAAATGCCTGAATATAAAGACTTTTTGAGATGGATCCCTTTGACGCTCGGGCGCCTTCCCGCTAGGCTCCGGGCGATGTCCGATCCCCCTTCCAATTCCGAGCAGCTGCCTCCGCACCGCTACAGCCAGACCGGGGCGTTGGTCCTTTCGAGGGTGCTCGAACGGGTCGAGGCGCCCCTGGCCCTGGTGGAGAGGGCGCTGCGGGGCCAATTGCATTCGGATCTGCCCCTGCTCGCCGAATTGGGCTCCCATCTGCTGGGCGCCGGAGGCAAACGCCTGCGCCCCGCCCTGCTCCTGCTGGCGGCGGAACTCTGTGATTATACGGGGCCGCGACGCATCGGGATCGCCGCCGCGATCGAATTGCTGCACACCGCGACCCTGCTCCACGACGACGTCGTGGACGCCTCGTCCCTGCGCCGGGGCAGGCCCACCGCGAATGCGGTCTGGGGCAACCAGCGGGCCGTCCTGGCCGGGGACTTCCTCTATGCCCGGGCCTCTTCGATGGTCGTCGAGGATGGCAGCGTCGAAATCCTCGAGATCTTTGCCGCCGCGATCCAGCGCATCGCCGAGGGCGAACTCCTGCAACTCGAACGCAGCTTCGACATCAATATCAGCGAGAGTCTCTATTTCGAGATCATCGAGAGAAAGAGCGCCGTATTGCTCGCCGGGGCCTGCGAGGCGGGGGCGATCCTGGGCGGGGTCACGCGTGCCGAACGCCGGCAGGTCGCCGCCTTCGGGCGCCATCTCGGTCTCGCCTTCCAGCTGAAGGACGATGCCCTCGACTACGACACCAGCTCGGCGATTCTCGGCAAACCCCGCTACGCGGATCTGGCCGAGGGCAAGGTGACGCTGCCCCTGCTGCTGACCCTGAAACGCTGTAGCCCGGCGGAGTACGAAGAGATCAGCCGCAGGGTCAAGAGGGCCGCCGAGTGCGCACCCGGCGATTTCGACGGTGATTCCGACAGTG
>CAYTAT010000013.1:63288-84054 GCA_964435795.1 uncultured Spirochaetaceae bacterium | reverse complement strand
GTGATTCCGACAGTGGGCCCGGCTCGCCGCCGGAAGTCGAATCGGTCGTGGAGTTGGTAGACCGTCACCGTGGAGTGGCCGATACCCTGAGGCGCGGGGAAGAAGAAGTGAATCGGGCGATCGCCTCCATCGCGGCCTTCCCCGATAGCGCGGCCAAACAGGCCCTCGTCTCGGCGGCCGCCTACGCGATTTCCAGGGATCGCTAGGCGGGTTTACGCTCTTTCCGGGCCGTTCGCATCCCCGGACTTCAGTTTCATCCCGCGGTCCCGCGGAGAATGCTTCCAATGAAGAAGAACGAACGGTCCCGATTCGGGACCCAGCGGCTGGCACTGGCGGTCTTGCTCGGCGCCTTTGTCGTCGGATTCGGGGCGAGCGCCTCGGCCGTGACCATCGGGGTCGTCAACATCAATACCGCGAGTGTCGAGGAACTTCAGCTCCTGCCTGGGATCGGTCGCCAACGGGCCGCCGCGATCCTGGCCGCCCGCAAGGCGCGGGGCGGCTTCAAGAAGGCGGAGGAACTCGTGGAGGTAAAGGGGATCGGCAAGGTGATGTTCGAGCATATGCGCGACAACGTGACCTTGAAGGGCTCGACCACGGCGCGCCGTGTGCGCCGGGGCGGCGGGGCAAAAGCCGATTCGGAGTAAAGGCGGGATTCAGGGTCCGGTCCGATCGGGGCCGGGCCCGAGTCCGGCATCTCGAGGTCGAAGAGAATGAGGATCCCGCTGCCGGGCTCGCATCGGATGGGGCGAGGCCAAGCGTTGCGAACCGCTTCGGCACGTGGGCGCCGATGGGTTCCAGGGCGTATGGGGATTCCTCGCGCCGCAAGCGGACGAGGCCACGGCGCTGCTCTGCGATCCGAGTCCGGCCGTCCCGCGCCAGCCGGCCGACGCCGCGAAGATGCGGGCTAGACTGGTCTCAATGGCCTCTCCCCTCGCTTTCCGGCAGCGCTATCCGATCGTATTGAGCGCCGTCTTCTGCTGGATCCTGGCGGGCCCGGGGGCCGCCGCGGATGCTCCGAGAATCGTTTCACTCAACCCTTCGCTGACTTCGATTCTGGTTGCGATCGGGGCGGCTTCTAGTCTCGTGGGAGTGGACGATTATTCGGCCGGGCAAATCGCCGAAGTCGCCGATCTGCCGCGGGTGGGGGGACTCTTCAGCCCGAGTCTCGAAGCGGTGGTTTCACTGCGCCCCGATTGGGTGGTGCTGGTGCCGAGCGCCGAGCAGCGCGATTTCCAGAATCGATTGGGAGAACTCGGGATCCCGGTCGTCAGCTTCGAAAATCTGCATTTCGACGAAGTGCTCGCGAATATCGAGAGACTCGGCGCTCTGGTGGGCCGCAGCCCCCAGGCCGGGGAAAGGATCGAAGCGATCCGACGCACGCGTCGGGTCGCGCGTCGGCTTACTCGGGGCCGCGATGAACCGGGGGTGTTGCTGATCCTGCAGCGCGACCCCCTCTACGTCGTGGGCCGGGGCAACTTCATCGAGGAGATGTTGACGGGCCTGGGAGGTCGCAATCTCGCGGGCGGATTCGAGGGCGCCTATCCGCGGGTCGCCGTGGAATGGGTGGTCGAGCAGCGCCCCGACGTATTGATCGATCTGAGCCCCGGGGTCGAGGATCCCCTCGCGCATTGGTCGCGCTGGCCGAGCATTCCCGCGGTGGCGAGCGGCCGCGTGGTCGCGATCAGCGCGGAATGGGTCAGCATGCCGGGTCCCTACCTCGACCGGGCGATCGAAACCCTCGCCGGGAGTCTCTACGGCGAGGAAGTTGCGGCGCGGATCCGCAGCGAGCGGCTTCGATGAAGCACCTGACCCCGGCGCGTTTCGCATACACCCTCGGTTCGCTGACTCTGCTGCTGCTCGCCGTCGCCTGCTTCGGGCTGGTGACGGGACCGAGTTCGCTGACGCTCGCGGATGCCTGGAGTGCACTCTTGGGCGCCGAAGCCGGCTCCCCGGCGGTGGATATCGTGCGCGGGATTCGCCTGCCACGGATCCTGCTCGCGAGTCTTGTCGGGGCGTCCCTGGCGACCTCGGGTGTCCTCTTCCAGGCGTTGCTCCGCAATCCCCTGGCGGATCCCTTCATTCTCGGGGTCTCGGGCGGAGCCGCCCTGGGCGCGATCGCGGTGCTCTCCCTGGGCGGAGTGGTGGGCCTGGGCTATGGCGCCGTTCCCCCGGCGGCTTTTGCGGGTTCCCTGGTCGCCATCCTGCTCCTCTACGTCGTTGCGGGTCGAGGCAGCCGCGTCTCGGCCACCGGCCTGTTGCTGACGGGCGTCGTCTTCAATGCCTTTGCGTCGGCGGCCATCATCTTCCTGGCTTCCCTCTCGGATATGCTGGAGGGCAGCCGCATCTTCATCTGGCTGATCGGCAATCTTTCGGCTTCGCGGATGGATGTCATCCCCTGGCTGGTCGTCTTCCTCGCCGCGGGTCTTTGCGCCGCTTTCTTTTCGGCCCGGGGACTGAACGTCCTGGCTCTGGGGGAGGAGGCCGCCGAGCAACTCGGGATCGAGACGGAACGCTTCAAGCGCGTCTTGTTGTTGGCGAGTTCCCTGATGGTGGGTGCGGCGGTTTCCGTATCCGGATTGGTGGGCTTCGTGGGCCTGATCATTCCCCATGGGCTGCGCCTCTGGATCGGACCGGACCATCGCCTGCTGCTGCCGGCGGCCGCCCTGGGCGGGGCGAGCTTTCTCGTGGTCTGCGACACGGTGGCCCGCAGTCTGCTGGCCGGGCGCGAGTTGCCGGTGGGGGCCATCACGGCGCTGGTGGGCGGTCCGCTCTTTCTCTTCTTGTTGAGGCGCAGTCAGCAGCGGCTGTTGTCGGACGGAGGCTCTCCCTGATGGAATCCGGGGCGCCCTCCCTGAGCTTCGAGCACGTCGCGATGGCGCTCGGGGGCAGGCCGATCTTGCGGGACGTCGACTTCCGGCTCGAGCGGGGCGAGATGGTCGGTCTATTGGGTCGCAACGGAGCCGGCAAGACGAGCCTGCTGCGGCTGGTGAGCGGCGGCCTGCGCCCGGATTCCGGAAGTATCTTCCTGGGCGAACGCGATGTCGAGAGCTTTTCGCGACGGGAGTTGGCCCGGGAGATCGCCACCGTGCCCCAAGATCTCCACGTGCCCTTCCCCTACCTGGCGGGTGAACTGGTCCTGATGGGGCGCACCCCGCATCAGAAACCCTTCGGTTTCGAATCCCCGGACGACCTTCGCCTCGCTCGGCAGGCCATGGAGCGGGTCGGGATCGCGGATCTCGCTGATCGACCGATCGATCGACTCTCCGGAGGCGAGAGGCAACTGGTACTCTTCGCACGCGCTCTCGCCCAGGAGCCGAATTGGCTGCTCCTCGATGAGCCGACGGCTTTCCTGGACTTACGCCATCGCATCGACTTGTTGGCAGTGGTTCGGGATTTCGTCGGCGGGGGCCGAGGCGGGGCCCTGGTGGTGAGTCACGATCTGGCATTGGCCGCACGGGTCTGCGATCGCATCGTGGTTCTATCCGAGGGCCGAGTGCTCGCCCAGGGGGCCCCGAGTGATGTCCTCGATCCGGATCTCATCGAGAGTGCATTCGGGATGGAGGCCGAGGTCGTCAGCGGCCCCGATGGTCGCCCCCTGGTGGTACCGCGGATGGCCCGCCCCGAGGGCCGATGAGCCTGCTGCAGAATGGGGGGCTGCTAGTCTATCTCGCCCGCGATGTCTTCAGGAGAGGATGAAAGCGTTGTCGCCGGCCCCCAGGTAGAGGGCATGGATCGTCGATGCATTCGGGCTTGGATGGTTGTGTATGACTGAAATCAGGATCGAGAGCATTCAGTCCCGGGAAATTCTCGATTCCCGGGGCAATCCCACGGTGGAGGTCGATGTCCATACGGCTGCGGGAGGCTTTGGGAGGGCCGCCGTACCCTCTGGCGCATCCACGGGTTCTCGAGAGGCGTTGGAATTGCGCGACGGCGATGCCGCGCGCTACGGGGGCAAGGGCGTCGCTCGCGCGGTAGCGGCCGTGAACGGCGAGATAGCCGAAGCCATTCGCGGCCACAGCCTCGCTGGCCTCGAGGAACAGGCGGCCCTGGATCGGCGCCTGATCGAACTCGATGGTACCGATACGAAGTCGCGACTGGGCGCGAATGCGCTCCTCGGCGTTTCCCTGGCCGCCGCCCATGCGGCCGCGGCCGCGGCGGGAGAGCCCCTGTATCGCTTCATCGGGGGTGAGAGCGCCCACCTGCTCCCGGCCCCGATGATGAACGTCCTCAATGGCGGCGCCCATGCGGACAATAACGTCGACGTGCAGGAGTTCATGCTCTTTCCCCTGGGCGCGGAGAATTTTTCCGAGGCATTGCGATGGGGTGCCGAGATCTTCCATACCCTGAGAGGGGTTCTGAACGAACGCGGTTACGCGACCGCGGTGGGCGATGAGGGGGGCTTCGCTCCGAATCTCGCCAGCAATCAGGAAGCGGTCGAGCTGATTCTCTTCGCGATCGAGAAGGCGGGCTACCGCCCAGGAGAAGAGATCTTCCTGGCCCTGGATCCCGCGGCCAGCGAGTTCTATGAAGACGGTCAATATCGGCTCGCCGGGGAGCAGAGGAATCTGGACAGCGATGAAATGATCGGATTCTGGAGCGATTGGGTGGCTCGCTACCCGATCGTTTCCATCGAGGACGGCCTCGCGGAGGGGGATTGGCAGGGCTGGAGTCGTTTCACGGCCGCTCTTGGCGACCGCCTGCAGATCGTGGGTGATGATCTCTTCGTCACCAATCCCGCGATCCTGCAGAGGGGAATCGATGAAGCCGCCGCCAACGCGATCCTCATCAAGGTGAATCAGATCGGTACCCTGACGGAAACCCTCGAAGCGATGAGACTCGCCGAGTCCGCCGAGATGGGCATCGTGGTCTCGCATCGCTCGGGCGAGACGGAGGATACGACGATCGCCGACCTCGCCGTGGCCCTCGGAGCCGGGCAGATCAAGACCGGTTCGCTGTGTCGTACCGATCGCGTCTGCAAATACAATCAACTCCTGCGCATCGAAGCGGGCCTCGGGCCTCGGGCCCGCTACGCGGGCGCTTCGAAACTGGCGGGCCGAGGCGCATGAAGCGCGGGGCGCTGGGGCTGATCGTGGGCGTCGGCTCATTGGTCGCGGCGCTCTCCGCCCCGGCCTCGGTACCCCGGCCCGAGCGCATCGAGACCGCCGTGGCCAAGACCAATACGAAGGCCGGACGCGGCAGGGCGCTGCAGATCGAATTCGTCATGCAGGTGGGCGATCGGTCCTCGGTCGCCGAGGGGGTCTTGGTCACGGATCCCGCCGGTATGGCGCGGCTGGAATTGCGCGGTGCCAATGGCCTGTTGGAGAGACATCTGCTGCATGGCGGGGAGCGGAGCGCGGCGCGAAACGGCGAGACGCTGACGGATTTTCGCTATTTCCTGCCGCCCCTCTTCGTCCTCCAGGCCGCGACGGGCCGGGGGCTGCACGAATTGTTGCTCGGTCTGAATATTTCGCCCGATGCAGTGGGGCTGGCCGAATGCGGGGAGGGCGATTGCCTGGTCATGGGTGATCTCACGCATGCCGTTGGCTATCGAGAGCCACCCGTCCCCCTCGGCCTCGAGCTCTACCACGAGTTGGTGGCCTTTCGCCTGCTCGAGGAGGCTGCCCTGGAGGAAATGCGAAGAGCCCGCTGGTCTCTGGCCCCCCACTTCGAAATCGGATCCGAACGCTTCGATGTCGATTTGCGGGCCTGGGAACTGCCGGGTCCCGTGGAACATCCCACCGCCACGGTCGGCGCAGAGGCGGGTTCGGGAATCATCTCGGATTCCGCCGACCCTCTACTCTCGCAAGAGGAGCTGCCGCCAGAAGTCGAAGCGGAGACCTTGCTTGGGGAATTCGCGAGCCCGGAACTCGCATTGGGAAGCGATGCTCTTCCCGGGGCCGAATTCCCGGAGGAAGTCCCCGAGCAGCCGCTTTCGCCCCGGCTCTGGGTCGATCGGGCCAGTTTCGAGATCCGGGGCATGGACGCGAGTGGCGGGACGAGTATTCGTCTGGGTCCCGCTGCGGACTTTCAGGGGCTCAGGGTGCCGGCGTGGATCCGAATCGAGGAGCCGGGCAAGCGGGAAGTTCTCTTCGATGTGGTGAAGGCCTTCGCGGTGGAGCCCGCCGCCGAGGCCTTCAGCCGTGGCTGGCTCTTCGCACCGCCAGCGGATTTCCCGCAGCCCTGAATCCCCGGGGGCTTCGCGAACGGGGGAGATCGGCCGCCCTCAGTGCCCGCACCCTTCGCCCACTCTCTCTCCTCCCGCTTCCTCATTCGCCTGCAGGCCCGCACGCCCCCCCCGGGGGGTCGCTGGGGACTCCGGCCGATTCGAGTTCGTGGCCTTCTTGGGGCAGGAGATGGAGCAGGAGATGGGCAGGAGATGGGTCCCCGGGGGAATGCAGAAACTCCTGGCGGGGTTTCTACCGACTCTCCCCGGCAGGAGCGTCCACGGCTAATGAAATTTTCCCGAAATGCCGAAGCACCGGAAAGGAGCGTACGAGATCCATGACAAAGGGGCGCGCGAGCGCCGAGCGCGTTCTCGGCTGGTCTTCGCAAGACCGCTGGAATTTTGATCAAGGAGGCAAGATCATGAGTCATTACGGGCAGCTCAACATTCTCGTAGTCGATAGCGATGTCCTGGGTGGAACCCGGATCAAGGACGTACTCGCCCGAGAAGGCTTTGGCGTGGAAGTGCTCGCCGATGCCAGTCGCGCCGTGGAGGAGTTGCGCAGGAACCTCTACCACCTGGTGATCCTGGATGTTTCCCCGACAAATGCCGGTGGCCTGGAAGCGCTGTACGCCATCCGCCAACTGGATAGCGATCTCTGTGTCATTGCCACGACCGCCCTGGCTTCAGTCGAGATGGCGGTTGAGACCATGAAGCACCATGCTTTTCATTATCTGCAGAAGCCCCTCGACGAAGAGGAGCTGAAAGCGGTTCTCACCGAAGCCATCCAGATAAAAGGTCTGCGAATCGATCCCGATCTGCGACTGAACTCAGAGGTTGGCAAGCGGGTCCGGCAATGTCGTAGGGATCAGTTGCTGACCCTGAAGCAACTCTCGAATCGGGCTGGAAAATCCGTCAGTCTGCTCTCTCAGATCGAACTCGGGAAGAGTGCTGCTTCCGTGTCGACCCTTCACGAGTTGTCCAGGGCTCTGGGCGTCAAGATGACGTATTTCTTCGAATCGGTCTGAGAGTCGAGGCCGGGCCCAGCGGTCGGGGCTCAGTCGACCGGGCTCTTCTTGATCGTCAGGACCGCGCAGGGTGCCTTCTGGACGACTCGCTCAGCGATGCTGCCGAGCAGCATATGCTTGAGGCCCGTTCGACCGTGGGATCCGATGACGATCAGATCGGCACCGACCTCCTGGGCTTCCTCCTCGATGACCGTCGCGGGATAGCCTTCGCGAGTGATTTCTTCGGCCTCGATGCCGCACTCCCGCAACTGCTGGCCATAGACGGCCAATTGCCGTTTCGCCTCCTCTTTGACCGACGTCCAGAAGTCGGCCGGCAGGTAGGCGCCTTCGACCTGCTGAAACTCGACCGGCAGGTGATAGACGTGGAGCAGGGCGATCCGACTCCCGTGTTCCTCGGCCAGATACTTCGCCCATTCGACGACCCCGTCGGCGTGATCCGAGAAGTCGATCGGCACCAGAATGGTCTGAACCCGAATCGGCATGGTGGATATTCTCGGCGCTCAGAGGGAATTCGTCCACCCCGGCGGAAGCCTTCGCTTGACGCTCAGGGGACCCCGCTATAAGGTCGGATTTCGGTTTGGAGGCTTGCGGGGGGCCCGATAGCGTCATCGGCTCGTGGCGCGAGTTTCCGACATCGTTGGATCGAAGTTGGATGGAAGTTGGATCGAAGTCGGATGGTAATCATCGGATGGAAATCAAAAGGGGCCGTAGCTCAGTTGGGAGAGCGTCGCGTTCGCAACGCGAAGGTCGGCGGTTCGAACCCGCTCGGCTCCACCATCGACGCCTCCGACAGCCCGAATGCCTCCGCGCGGGCACGCCAGGCCCGGTGCGGCCGGGTGAGGCGGTCTGCTCCGGCTCTCGCTTCGAGTTGCTTCAGTGGGCGGTCGCCAGCGGGCCCAGGGCGATCAGGGCTCCGACGAGCAATGCCCCATCGAGTACCAGCAGCCCGTAGAACTCGTCGGGGCGGAAGAAGAGCAGGCTCAGCAACGCGCAGAGGGGGATCGCGCAGAGGGGCCAGAGACCGGGCAGACCCAGGGGGGCGAAGCTCCCCGCCACGGCCAGAGCCTTTGCGATGGCCAGCGGCCGCCGCGTGCGGGAGGTCTCGTTCACTCCTCTCAGCTGGGAGGCGATCAGATTGGCGGAGATGCCGAGCCCGATGCCGATGGCCGCCAATGCTCCGGGTTGCCACGCCGGAGGATCCGCGTCGACGCTGGGAATGCCCACGACCACCATCAGCCAGGCCGCCGTCATGTAGACGACGGCGAAAGCGGAGTGGTTCTTGAGGCGTCGGTGCAGCAGGCCGAATCCCATCGCGACGGCACAAAGCCCCCAGGCCGCGGCGGGTTGGGTCAGGGCCAGGGGCGCACAGGCCAGCGCCGAGAGCCCCGTGAACCCGATCAGGGCCCCGCGATGCTTCGCGATATAGAGCGTTCGCGCCGGCGCGGTTGCGCGATCCCCTTGCAGATCCCTCAGGCGGTCGATGTTGTAGATCACCACCGTACCGAAGAGCGCCAGGCCGATTCCGCCGAGCAGGCGCGGAGAGTCCGAGGGCAGCCCCAGCGCGAGGCCGCTGGCGGCGAAGAGGCCGCCGGCGACCGCGGCGGGCAGGAGGCCGCTGAAGAGGACGCCCTCGAGCAGGCCGGAATGGATGGACGGGAATCGCTGGGGCACCTTGGGAGCGAGCTCCTTTCCGTTCGGGGGGAGGCGGGATTTCCGAGGCATGAGCGGTCGGGGGCGATCCGCCGGCAGCCGCGTCCCCTGCACCATAACGGATCCCGGCCCGACGATAGCCTCGCAGGCTGGGAGGGCCCCGGCCACGCGCTATTCTGCGCGGAAGCCGCTGGGGCAGTGGTCCCGAAGGCGAGCCGAAGGGTCGGCCGAAGTTCTTCCGGCTGAGGGCCGAGGAAGCATCACGACGAGGGCCGACAGAAATAGAAACTTGAGCGGGACCATTGACCATACGAGCCATCAGCATCCCATTTCGCACAGCCCGCATTCCTGGCGGGGAGATCACTGCCGCTGCCGGCGGGTGTGCGATGGAGCGATCCTCCGGAATCGCTCCGCATTCGGGTAGACGGGCTTGACGGACTCCGCGTCGACTTTGGCCCGGATCCCCTGTGTGGTCACGGCGGGGGATGCCCGGGCCGCCAAGGCGGTCTATGGCGAGAACAAGGCCTTTCTCCCGGTTGCGGGGCGGGCGATGCTCGCCCGGGTGGTCGTCACCCTTCAGGACGTTCCGGAGATCTCCGAAGTCTGGGTGGTGGGCAATCGGGCTCGCCTGGCCGCCCTCTTCGCCGCCCCCGAGTTGGCAGCCGAGATTCACAAGCCCATCCATCTGGTCGAGCAGGGCCGCGACCTGCTCGAAAATGCCTGGGAGAGTTTCCGCTGCATTCTCTCCGGGGATCCGGAGCGGGGCAGGGATCCCGAGGCGAGTGATATCGACCGGGAGGTCCTCTATTTGTCGGGAGATCTGCCCTTCGCGACCGCCCAGGAAATTTCGGTTTTCACGCGGCGTTGTCTCGGGTTGGAGGAATGCGATTACGCATTCGGTTTTGTGACCGAGGAGGCCCTGGAGGCCTTTCTCCCGGCGCGCCCCGGGGAATCCGGGATCGAGGTGGCCTACTTCAATCTGCTCGAGGGCCGCGTGCGCCAGAACAATATGCATTTCGCCCGCCCGGCTCGCATTGGCAATCGCGATCGCATCGAAGAGATGTACGAACATCGCCACCAGAAAAAATTCTGGAATATGACGGCCATGGTCTGGAAGATCTTCTTCGCCCGGGGCGGAGGACCCACCATCGTATTCCTGTACCTGATGATGCATGCCGCGGGCCTCGCCGATCGTTGGAAATTGCGCCGCCTGGCGGATCGTCTCCGGGGCTGGGTGAGTCTCGCCCGGAATGAAGCCGTCATCAGTCGCATTCTCGATGCGCGTTTTCGCCTGATTCCCACCGAGGCGGGGGGCTGCGGGATCGATGTCGATACCGAAGAGGAATACGACGTCGTCCAGGAGCATTTCGAGGATTGGTCCGCGGCGCAGAAGGTCCGGGCCGAAGCCCTCTATGGCCCCCTGCTGTCGACGGGCCCCCTGCTGTCGACGCGCTCGAGCGCCCTTCCCGGGGAGAATTGAAAGGCAATGGGATATGGGGCGAGCGTGATCGTCTTCGCGAAGGCGCCGCGCCCGGGCCTGGTCAAGACGAGGATGTGTCCCCCACTCGACTTCGACCGAGCTGCGGCCCTCTACGCCCGCATGCTGGAGGATGTCCTGGTGGCCACGGGGGACTTCTCGCGAGTGCTGGATCTCGACCCGGTGCTGGCCCTTCATCCCCCGGACGGGGTCGCAGAGGTTCTCCCTCGCGTGCCCCGAGGCTTTCGCGTGGTCGAACAACGCGGGCAGACGCTCTCTGAGCGCATGGCGTGGGCGGTCGCCGAGGCGGCGGCCGGCGGCGCGCGGCGGATTCTAGTGCGCGGGAGCGACAGCCCCGTTCTGCCCCGGCGGCATTTCGAGCGGGCCCTGGAGATTTTGGAGGAGCACGACATCGCGCTCTCACCCGACCTGGATGGCGGCTATGGGCTGATCGGCTTGTGCAGGCCCTGGCCGGGTCTCTTCGACCTTCCCATGAGCACTGAAACCGTCCTCGAGGACACACTGGCGCGGGCCCGAGAACTCGGTGCGAGTACTTCGCTGCTGGAGGGTTCTTTTGATCTCGATCGCTACGAGGAACTCGCGCAACTGGCGGCCGCCCGGGCCGGGGAAGGCGCCTCCCTCTGCCCCCGCACCCTCGAATACCTCGATCGGGAGGCCCTCTGGCCGCCTGGATGCGCGACTGACTGAGGGGTGAAACTGCGCTTAGGGCCACTAGAGCATCTGCCCGCTTTGTGGGCATCAAAAAAAAGGAGCAGCAACAATCCGCGGCGGGCAGTTTGGACCCATGCGAAGCAAGGGTTGATGAAGCCAAGAATAAAATGCGTGTTTACAAGTACTTACGACTGTCTCCACATTTGGACGAGCGACTCATTGGAGGCATCGAGCTTCAATTCTGGAGAGATTGGACCCTTGGAGGCCCCGAGTCCGGCGTAAGGACCTTTTCAGCGCCGACCAAATGCGCTTGGCTTTTACTCGGCCAGGGCGGGTCATCGGCGACTGAGATCAGGCCCGGGCAAGCGGGAGCGGCGACTCGAGGTCTGAAGAGTCAGAAGAGTCAGAAGAGTCAGAAGATTGCGAAGAGCGCGAACAAGGGTTCCATCACAGCTAAACGCGATCGAGAATTGCCGAGGGCAGAAGTCGTAGCGACCCGCGGTCGACTTGTTTCGGGGGGAAACAAGAAATGTTGCATCAGAGGCGAACAGTCCTGTTCCCAGGGCGGAGTGCTATTGGCGAGGCCCCGAGTGGGCTTGCCGAGCCCTCATTGCTCGCATCCGTTCGCTTGCAGCTTTCCCGTCGCTTCTTCTCCCCCTCCCCCCCCGACCTTTCCCCCCATCACGACCGCACCCCCCAAGCCCCACCGACAATGATCCCCCCGATGGAGAGCCCCCCAATCACGATTTTCGATTCCGTGATTTTCGGCAATCGGAGAGTGGCCCTGTAGAACTCAGGGTGAGTCAGGGACGAGGAGTGCACGGTCGGCACCAGATGGGTGTCGACCTCTATTGACCAAGACCAGGGAGAAATGCAATGCAATCGCTTTTTAGAATGATTGCCTTTGTGGCGGCGAGTTTTCTGCTCGTCCCGCAGATGGCACTGGCTTCGGATGTCGAAGCCGACCTGCAGGATATGAAAGAGCGCATGGAGCGCATGGAAGAGCAGATCACCACCCAGGGCGACGAACTCAGCGCCGCCAAGGCCACGGTGGCCGAGCAGCGCGTTCAGCTTGAGAGCGCCGCGAATCAGCGCGAGGAAACATCCGCGCTCTCCGACTTCATTTCGAGTACGGATATCAGCGGCTTCCTGGCCACGAGCTACAACTTCAACTTCGATGGCAGCGAAACGGCAAATGTCGGGATCCCAGGCTACGCGAATTCGAATAGCTTCGAACTCGACCAGGCCTTCATCACGATGGAGAAAGCCGCGAGCGAAGAGAGCCGGGCCGGCTTCAACTTCGCAATTCAAACCGGCAATGCGACGACTTACGCGGGCAGCAGCACCGCGGTCGCCGTTTACTCCGCTTCTGTGAGCTATTTGGCTCCGATCGGCAACGGCCTGCAGGTGGATGCCGGTATCATGCCGACGCTACTCGGCGCCGAGGTCGAGCAGACCAACGCGAATTGGAATATCACCCGGGGTGCGGTCTGGGGCCTTCAGCCCGTTACGAACGTCGGCATCGTGGCCAGTACGTCGCTGGGCAACAATCTCTCGGCGGCCTTCGGATTCCTCAACGATCCCATCACCGGCGGGCGGGCTGACAATGACAGCAACAAGGGGTTCACGAGCCAGGTCAGCTACGCGGGGGAGAGCTTCGGTCTCAATGTGGCCTTCAACTACGGGGATGACTCTGGCTTCGGCAACAACTCGGTGAGCCTGCTCGACGTCGTCTTCACCTGCGATCCGAGCGAGAACCTCTCGGCGTGGGTGAATTTCGATTACGTCTCGCCCGACACGGCCGGCGATCCTTCCACGGTGGGAATCGCGGTTGCGGCCCGCCTCGCCATGTCGGATTCCACGGGAATCGCGGGACGCTATGAGTACGTGGACTATGACGGGACGTGGGCCGGGGGGGACAACACCCTGAACACGATCACGGCGACCGTCGATCACGCCTTGACGGATAACCTCACCGCCAAGCTGGAATTCCGTTATGACACCTCGGACGTGAATCAATACGGGAATCCCGTAGGGTCCGAGGACAGCCAGACATTGGGTGTCGCTCAGTTGCTCTACGAGTTCTGATCCAGCAAGAGTTGCAAGAACAACCCGGGGGGCGTGGCATTTCGATGCCACGCCCTCCGTGGGTTTTGGGCTTCGAAATGACGTTCTCGGAGTTCGCGAAAGTCTCGAAACCTCAGATCCGCCAGCTCGGCGTCATCCGGAGTTTTTCCATCTTGGCGTAGAGGGTCCGGCGCCCGATTCCCAACTGGCGGGCCGCCTGGGTGCGGTTGCCCCGGCACTCCCGCAGCGCCCCGGCGATTCGCCAGGCCTCGGCGAGGTCGGTCCAGATGCGAAGGGATGAGGCTTCCTCGTGATCCGCCAGGCGCTCGTCGGCATGGCGGAGAAAGCGTTCGAATTCCTCCTGGACGGGGAACTCGTGCCGGGGTTCGGGTCGCGGCTGGCTCGCGTCGTTTTCGTCGTAGTGAATGCTCACGGTCTCGTACCTTCTATCGCGTGTGTCGCGGGCCCCTCGCGCCCCCGGCGTCGTGCCGATGCGCCCCATGCCCGGAATATTCTTTTCAGTGGGTATGCGAATCTCATGCCGCCCGTGGCCGTGGCCGTGGATGGCCTCGTGGAGCCGCGAAAGAGGCCCTGGGGCGCGCAGAGGGCTTGAGCGGTTTCCGGCAGGGCCGGTCGAAGCTCGGTCCTGCCTTCTGACTGGGCAGTCGCTGCCCAAGGACTGTGCAGGGATTGGCGCACTCGGCGCCGGGAAGAGGCTCGTGGGCCGCGCGAAGCGCGTCGAGGCGGGTCCCGGGGAGGTTTCGGCCCCTGGGAAAAAGTGGAACACTTCCTGCAGTTCCTGCAAGCTGCTGATTCAGATCCCGATCCACTTCGCTCGACTATCGCACGATTTCAAGCTGGGACCTCCACGGCGCGCGAGGACGTGATACCGTGCCGAATCCCGAGAATCGAAAACCGGCTCCGCCGATCGCCCCGGAATTGCGCGGGGCTCCGTTCACAAACCCCGATCAGAAAAAACGCCGTTCAGGCCCTTCAATTGAGTTTCAGTTGAGTTGTTGAGTTCAAGAGGACCGAGTTCGTTCCCGAGGATCGGAATTCGGCAAAGACCCCCAAGCCAGGATTCAGAGTCAATCGCCAGCAGAGAGAGAACCCCAATAGGCTCATCCGAGGGGCCTGAGTCAGTGGATCAGCGCCCCAGGGAAGTCCCCACCACCAAGCCCATGAAAAACGAGCCAAGTCAAGCCGAGACCGGACCGAGGCCAGGGCCGGTCGGCCGGAGAAAATGACGAGATGAAGAAAATCCAGGCGATCATCAAGCCCTTCAAACTCGATGAGGTCAAGGAAGGTCTGCATGCGATCGGCATCCAGGGCCTGACCCTGACAGAAGTGAAGGGCTTCGGACGTCAGAAGGGCCATACGGAACTCTACCGGGGTGCCGAATACGTGGTGGATTTTCTGCCCAAGATCAAACTCGAGGTGATCGTCTCGGACGAATTGGTCGAGAATGTGATCGATGCCATCGTGGAAGCTGCTGGAACGGGTCGCATCGGCGACGGCAAGATCTTCGTTCTCCCCCTCGAGGAGGCGATTCGAATCCGAACAGGTGAACGCGGCGGGAGCGCTGTCTAGAAAACGCAACCCAAACACGCCAAGCCATAGCGGCTGGGCTTGAACGAGGAAGTCTGATGACCCCCAAAGAAGTTTTCGAGTACGCACAGCAGAACAACGTAGTGATGGTGGACCTGCGCTTTACGGATTGGCCCGGAACCTGGCAGCATTGCTCCTACCCGATCGAATTCATGGACGAGAGTGTTTTTGAAGACGGGCAGGGCTTTGACGGATCCTCGATTCGCGGCTGGCAGGCCATTAATGAGAGCGACATGTTGATGGTCCCCGATCCGGCGACGGCCTTCATCGATCCCTTCTTCGAACACCCCACGCTGGTGATGCTCTGCGATATCGTGGATCCGATCACCCGGGAGCCCTATTCCCGGGACCCGCGCTATATCGCCAAGAAGGCCGAGGCCTATCTGAATAGTTCGGGTTTGGGCGACACCGCCTATTTCGGGCCCGAGGCGGAATTCTTTGTCTTCAACGATGCGCGCTTCAGCACCGGTCCCGATCACGGCTTCTACAGTGTCGATTCCCAGGAGGCCTCCTGGAACTCAGGCGGCGAGGAACCCGGGGGCAACCTCGGCTACAAGCCGCGCTCCCAGGAGGGATATTTTCCGGCGCCTCCGACGGATACCCTCCAGGACCTGCGCACCGAGATGGTGCTGACGATGCAGAGCCTGGGGATTCAGATCGAAGCCCAGCACCACGAGGTCGCCACGGCGGGTCAATGCGAAATCGATATGGTCTTCAGCCCGCTGCTCGATATGGCCGACAAGGTCGTGAAGTACAAATACTGCGTGAAGAATGTGGCGCGACAGAACGGAGTCACGGCGACCTTCATGCCCAAGCCCGTCTTCGAGGGCAATGGCTCGGGGATGCACTGCCACCAGTCGATCTGGCGAGACGGCAACCCGCTCTTCGCCGGTGATGGCTACGGGGGCTTCTCGGAACTCGGCCTCCACTACACGGGCGGAATCCTCAAGCACAGTCGGGCGTTGGCGGCGCTCACGAATCCGACGACCAATAGCTACAAGCGGTTGGTGCCGGGCTACGAGGCGCCTGTCAACCTGGCCCTGTCGACCCGGAATCGTTCGGCTTCCTGTCGGATTCCCATGTACAGCCAGAGCCCGAAGGCCAAGCGCATCGAGGTCCGCTACCCGGATCCCACCGCGAACCCCTACCTGGCCTTTGCGGCCATGCTGATGGCGGGGATCGATGGGGTGGAAAACAAGATTGATCCCGGGGAGCCCCTCGACAAGAACATCTACTCGCTCAGCGCCGAGGAGAAGTCCGGCATCCCCTCGATGCCGGGTAGCCTGGAAGAGGCTCTCGACTGCCTGGAAGCCGATCATGACTTCCTGCTGAAGGGTGGGGTCTTCACCGAGGACGCGATTTCGACCTGGATCGAGTACAAGCGCGAAGAGGAATGCGATCCCGTTCGGTTGCGACCGCATCCCCACGAATTCGAACTCTATTTCGATATCTAGACAGACCGAGTCCCCCCGGCTCCCATCCCCCGTCTCAGCGAGATGTCGCGGGATCGGAGCCGCCGGCGACCGTCCACCCAAGCAAGAACAACAAGATCAAGATGAAAGGGCCCCGGTTCGCATGAATCGGGGCCCTTTTGGGTTCGGCTCTGCGCCCCGCGTGGTGGAGGCCCCGGAGTGGGCGCAGCGGCGCGATCGGCCCTTCGCAGAAGACCGACGGGGCCGACGGGATTCGCCTGGGGGTGGCTACGAGACCGGTTGCTTCCAGGCCCGGCGCCGCAGCTTCCGACTCGGCGCCGGCAGTGCTCCGGATTACTTGAGTCCGTAGACCTCTTCGATCGAGTAGAGGCCCGCAGCTCGGCCGATCAGCCATGCGGCCGCCCGCACCGCGCCCTGGGCAAAGTGGTCCCGGGTCGCCGAGCGGTGGCAGAGTTCGACTCTCTCTCCGGCACCGACGAAATAGAGACTGTGTTCGCCCGGATTGTCTCCCCCGCGCAGGGTCTGGATCCCGATGGCATTTTCCGGGCGCGCTCCGATCTCCCCGGCCCTCGAGACCACGAGGCGCTGCGAGAGGGCTTCTCCCTGGCCCTGGGCCACCGCCTCGGCGAGGAAGAGCGCCGTGCCGCTGGGCGCGTCTCGCTTGGCGGAATGGTGGATCTCGAAGATTTCGGCGTCGAAACCCGCGCCGAGTTTGCGTGCGGCCTCGCGGGCCAACCAGCCCAATACGTTGACCGCCAGGGAGAAGTTGGGGGCGTGGATGACCCCGATTCCCCGGGCGAATTGCGCGATCTCGGCACTCTCGGCCGGGGAGAATCCGGTCGTGCCCGTCACATAGGGCACGCCGGCATCGGCGGCCGCAGCCAGTGAAGCGAGGGTCGCCGAGGGGGTGGTGAAGTCGATGGCGACATCCACCCCGGCGAAGGCGGCCTTCGGATTCGATTCGAGCACCACCCCCGGCGCGATTTCCATCCCGAGTTGCGGATGCCCCGGGGCTTCCAGGGCCGCGGCGAGTTCGAGGTCCGGATGGGCTTCGGTCCAATGGCGAATCCGCTCTCCCATTCTGCCCGCCGCTCCCACGACAGCGACCCGGCTCATTGCAGTACGCCCCCCTCCTTGAGGGCGATCTGGAGCCGTTCGCGATTGGCCTCGCCGATGGGCGTGAGGGGCAGGCGGATCTCCTCGCCGATGTAGCCCATCATCGCCAGGGCGGCCTTCACGGGAATCGGATTCGTCTCGCAGAAGAGTACATCGAAGAGGGGCAGCAATTGCTGGTGGATCTCGAGGGAGCGCGCCGGGTCGCCCTCCCGCCAGGCCTGGAGTAGTGCGAGCATGGACTCGGGGACCACATTCGAGGTCGTGGAGATGCAGCCATCCCCACCGACGGCCAGCAGTGGCAGCAGCAAGGCATCGTCCCCCGAGACCACGCAAAAATCCTCGGGACAACGGCTGATCACGTGGGCGATCTGGTCGATGTTCCCACAGGCCTCCTTGACGCCCACGACGAATTCGAGTTCGGCCAGGCGCCCGAGGGTCTCGGGTTCTACGTTGGACGCCGTTCGCCCCGGGATGTTGTAGACCAGGATTGGAAAGGCGGCCTCGCGCGCCACGGTTTGGTAGTGGGCGTAGATCCCCTCCTGGGTGGGCTTGTTGTAATAGGGCGAGAGCAGCAGCGCTCCGTCCGCGCCCGCCTCCTTGGCGTGCAGGGTCAACTCCACGGCCTCGCGGGTCGAATTCGAACCCGTTCCCGCGATCACTTTCAGGCGCCCCGCCGAGGCCTCCACGACCACGTCCACCACGTGGCGATGTTCTTCATGGGAGAGAGTCGCGGATTCTCCCGTCGAGCCGCAGGGGACGACACCGTCGATTCCCGCGCGAATCTGCCGTTCCACCAGGGCGCCGAGTGCTTCATCGTCGACGCCCCCATCGCGAAAGGGCGTCACCAATGCGGTGATAATTCCCTCGAACATCCTATTCCTCCAACTCTTCGCTCTCGCCGAGGGGGATCCTGCCGGCAAAGACCTCGCTCGCGGGACCGGTCATGAAGACGTGGGCAGCGTCATCCGCCCATTCGATGCTGAGCTCTCCGCCCCGCAATTCGATCAGGGTCTGCCGCTCGATCACCCCCCGCAGCATACAACTCACGGCCACCGCGCAGGCCCCACTTCCACAGGCCAGGGTTTCGCCGGTGCCGCGCTCCCAGGTTCGTTGACGAATTCGAGCCGGGGAGAGCAATTGGATGAACTCCACGTTGACGCGGTTCGGGAAGGCGGGATGGGTTTCGAGATAAGCTCCCAACTCCGCGACCGGCGCCGTCTCGACGTCCGTCACTTCGAGGATGGCATGGGGGTTGCCCATCGATACGGCTGAGAGCAGGATGCGCCCGCTGCCATCCGGGGACAATTCCGCTGGAACTTCGAGCGGGACCTCCAGAACCGGTCCCTCGGCGCTCCCGAGGGTGGTTGGAATCTTCGCCGGCGCCAGGATTGGCCGCGCCATATCGACCCGCACGCGATCGTCGCCGACCCAACGCGGGCGCACGACGCCGGAGAGGGTTTCCACCCCGATCTCCGAGGCCGTCGTATGCTGCCGATCCCGCAGGAATTTATAGAAGGCTCGGATTCCGTTGGCGCACATCTCGACCTGGGAGCCGTCGGCGTTGAAGATCTCCATCCTGAAATCCGCGGCATCCGATTCCCGCACCACCAGCAACTGATCGAAACCGATCCCGAGATGCCGATCCGCGATGCGGCGGGCGAAGGCGGGAAGATCCCGGGGCAGACGCTCGCGAATGCCGTCGAGGACGACGAAATCGTTGCCCGCACCGTGCATTTTCGTGAAGCCGAGGCTTCGTGTCTTCTGATCCATTGCCGGACTCGCTTTTCGCCGCTGGCTTTCGATCCTCGTCGCCCGAGATCGGCGCGGGGCGGGAGGGCCGGCCTTTATAGCAGCCCCTCGCCATCCAGTCGCTCGCGGACCTCTCCCAATTCACTCCGGGCCCTCTCCAGGGCGGATTCCACGCTGGCCCGGGCGGTTCCACCGACCAGGTTTCGCTGTTCGAAGCTGCGCTCGATATCCAGGAGTTCCCCGGCTCCGGAGGGGAAGGCCGGATGGAATTGCCGCAATTCCCGCGCCGAAAGGCCCCCCAGGTCATGTCCTCCCTCCACGCAATGGGCCACGATTCGGCCCACCGCCTCGTGGGCTTCCCGGAAGGCGACGCCCTCTCGCACCAGGACTTCGGCCAGATCGGTGGCGAGCAGCATCGGATCCCCGGCGGCCTCGGCCATCACCTCCACCCGGACCTCGAGGGTGGCCAGGCTTCCCGCCATCACCTCGAGGCAATCGCCCAGGGTCCGCATGGAGTCGAAGAGGGGTTCCTTGTCTTCCTGCATATCGCGGTTGTAGCTGAGGGGCAGGCCCTTCAGGGTCGTGAGGAGTGAGACGAGATTTCCGACCGCCCGGCCGCTCTTGCCCCGAACGAGTTCGGGCACGTCGGGATTCTTTTTCTGGGGCATCAGGCTGGAGCCGGTCGAGTAGGCATCGGCGAGTTCGATGAAGCCGAATTCACTGCTCGACCAGATTACGAGTTCCTCGGCCAGCCGGGAGAGCCCCACCATGCAGATGGCGGCCGCGGCCATCACCTCGAGGGCGCCATCCCGGGCGGATACGCTGTCCATGCTGTTGCGCGAGGGTGCGGAGAAGCCCAGGGCGGCTGCGGTCTGGTGGCGGTCCAGGGGCAGGGTCGAACCCGCGATCGCCCCGCTGCCCAGGGGGCAGGCATCGAGGCGTCTGCGGGCATCCGAGAAGCGGCCGGAGTCGCGTCCCAACAACTCGACGAAAGCGAGCCAGTGGTGGGCGAGGCGCACGGGTTGGGCCCGCTGCAAGTGGGTGTAGCCCGGGAGCACCGTATCGAGATGTTGATTCGCGCGCTCGACGAGAACCTGCCGCAACTCAAGAATCCCTCTTTCTGCCGCCCCGCAGGCATCCCGGAGATAGAGCGCCAGATCCGTGGCGACCTGATCGTTGCGCGATCGGCCCGTGTGCAGGCGTCCCGCGACGGATCCGATGCGCTCCTGGAGGCCCGCCTCGATGTTCATATGGATGTCCTCGAGGGCCGGATCGAAGATAAAATCCCCCGCCTCGATTTCGGCCGAGATCTTTTCGAGACCCGAAACGAGATTCTCGACCTCCTCGGCGGGGACAATTCCGGTGCTGCCGAGCATTCTCGCATGGGCGATCGAGCCCCGGATGTCGTAGCGGGCCAGGGCCCGGTCGAAATGCACCGAGGCGCTGAAGCGCTCCACGCTCGCATCGGTTTTTTCACTGAAGCGTCCGCCCCACAGTTTTCCGCTGCCCGGACTCGCCTTCTTTCTCTTTTCGCTCATGCTCGGTAACTTCGCCGTTTCGCGTGCAATCGACAAGCACCGGGGCCGACATTGTCCGGGCGGGCTAGATTCAGGGAACGGAATCCGGGCCCGGCGGGGTCGAACCCCCTAGATCGCCCGAACCGCTGCTCAGCTCCTTTCCCCCCCTGACTCAGCCCCGAAACCCCTATTACCCCCCCTACTACCCCCCTATCCGATCCGGGCAAGAGAATCCGATCCGGGCAAGAGAATCCGATCCGGGCAAGAGAATCCGATCCGGGCAAGA
>CAYTAT010000013.1:0-63188 GCA_964435795.1 uncultured Spirochaetaceae bacterium | reverse complement strand
ATCCGATCCGGGCAAGAGAATCCGATCCGGGCAAGAGAATCCGATCCGGGCAAGAGAATCCGATCCGGGGAAGAGAATTTGGCGGGCCGCAAGCGCAGGAAACCGACAGCCGGTACCCCGGTCCCGAGAGGGCGGGCCGCGACTTCTCCCTCGCGCCGCAATCCCCGCTCCCGTGGGCCCGCCTCCGGGCTCCGCCGGGGGCTGCGCTGGATCGCCGGGGGGCTGGTGGTCGGCGGGTTCCTGGCCGGGATTCACTTCTCCGCCTGGGTCCTGGAAGCGGATCGGATCGTTTCGGAGAAATTCGAGGGTCGGCGTTTCAGTGTCCCCTCCCGGGTCTACTCCGCACCGCTGATCGTCTATCCGGGGATGAATTGGCAGCGCGGCGATCTGGCGGGCTGGCTGCTGCGTCTCGGGTACCGGGAGCAGCCCGAAGGAGGTCATCTGGAGCCGGGTCGCTACGAGTGGCTGCCCGGGGAACTCAGGGTTCACCTGCGCTCCTTCGAGCATCCCCTGCGCCCGGAGCCGGCGCGGCAACTGGTCTTCCAACTCTCGCTGGGCCGGATCGAGCGCATCCTGGAGCCCGAGGGGTCGGGAGAGGTCGGCGTCGTCGTCCTGGAGCCCGAGCCCGTCAGCGCCTTCCTGGGCGAGGATCGCGAGCAGCGGGATCTGGTCGATCTCGACGAGTTGCCCGCCCACCTGCTCGACGCCGTCTACGCGGTAGAGGATAAGCGCTTCGAGCAACACCATGGAATCGATTTGAGGCGGGTGGCCGGCGCCCTGGTCGCCAACCTGCGGGCCGGGCAGATCGAACAGGGGGCCAGCACCCTGACCCAGCAATTTGTGAAGAATTTCTTCCTGACCCCAGAGCGAACCTTCGAGCGCAAATTGCGCGAGGCCGTGATGGCCCTGATCGTCGAGGCCCGCTACACGAAGAAGGAAATCCTCGAGGCCTACCTGAACGAGATCTATCTGGGCCAGCGGCTCTCGACCCAGGTGCACGGGGTGGGGGAAGCCGCCCGCCTCTATTTCGGGAAATCGGCAGCGGATTTGAGTCTCTCGGAATCGGCCCTGATCGCGGCCATCATCCAATCGCCCAACCGCATCTCGCCGCGCAGTCGACCCGATGCGGCCGCTGCTCGGCGCAATTTGGTCCTGAGGTTGATGTTCGAGCAAGGGCGGATCAGCGAGGAGAGGCTTGAACTTGCGCTCGCGGAACCCCTGCGGGTAGCCGGCGTGAGCCGGGATACCGGCCAGGTGCGTTATTTTCTCGACGCACTGAGTCGTCAACTGCCCGACGTCTATGGTGCCGATGTCCTGCGCTCCGAGGGCCTGCGAATCTATTCGACCCTGAATCCTCGCATGCAGCGGGTGGCCGCGCGGGTCCTGCGCTCGGGCCTCGAGGAGATCGAGACCCAGACGGGCGGTGGAAAGTCCAAGGGGCAACCCCTGCAGGGTTGCCTGATCGCCCTGCGACCCCAGACCGGTGAGGTGCTGGCCCTCGTCGGCGGGCGTGATTACGGACTCTCCCAGTGGAATCGCTGCACCCAGGCCAGGCGCCAGGTCGGCAGCGTCTTCAAGCCCTTCGTTTACCTGGCGGCTCTCGATCCGGCGAGCGGGCCCGTGATTACCCTGGCCGACAAGATCGAGAACAGTCCCCTGGAGATTCCCACGCCCGACTCCGACGAGCCGTGGCGGCCGCTGAATTACGATAAGAAATTCGGCGAGCCGGTTTCGGTGAGGGAGGCCTTCGAGCGCTCTCTCAACGTGCCCGCCGCCCGACTCGGAGAGCGTGTGGGTGCGGTGCGCGTGGCCGCCACAGCGCACTCCCTCGGGATCACCAGCCCCCTGCCCCTGGTTCCCAGCCTGGCCCTGGGCACGGCCGAAGTCACCCCTCTCGAGATCGCGCGGGCTTTTGCGACCCTGGCCAACGGGGGGCGGCGCCCGACACCTCGCACCTTCGTGGACGTGGTGGACTCGCGCGGGGTCGCCCACGAGAACCGCGCCCTACAGGGATCCGTGCCCGCATTCGATGCGTCGCTCTCCTACCTGGGGGTTTCGCTGCTGGAGGGCGTCATCGATCGCGGCACTGCGTCGGGGGTCAGAAGGCGCGGCCTTCGGGGCCCCCTCGCGGGCAAGACCGGTACGACCGATGACGAGAGCGATCTCTGGTTCGTCGGATTCACTCCCGAATTGGTCGCATTGGTCTGGGTCGGTTTCGATCAGCCGAGGCCCGTCGGGCTGCCGAGCAGCCGAGGCGCATTGCCGATCTGGACCGAATTCATGGCCGAAGTGCTGGGGGATCGGGTAAGGGGCCGCTTTGCGCGCCCCCCCGGCGTGTTGAAAGTGGCCTTTGATCCGCTTACGGGAGCGCGGGCCCTCGCCGGCTGCCCCCGTAGCTCGGAAGACTTCTTCGTCTCCGGCACCGTTCCCGAACGCACCTGCCCCGAGCGGCCCATCGAGACTCCCGAGGCGGAAAAGGAGCCCCCGAATTTCTTTCGTCGCACGTTTCGGCGCTTCTTCGGTCGCTGATGGGGATGTGGGATTCACGGGATTACGGGATGGAAGGGCCTGATTCCGGTACCTTCGGTTTTCAGTTGCCGCCCGCAGAATCCCCGAGCTCAACCCGCTGAGAGGGCAAGAGATGTTCGGTCCCAGAAGTTTGGTCGCCAGCGGGTTCATACACCTGGACGCGCATGCGATTCGGCTCTCCTCATCGGGGAGCCCGGGCGGGTGGTGGTCGGTGCTGCCCGGGATCGCGATGCTGACAAGCCTGATGCTTCTGGCTTGTGCGACCCCCCCGACGGCCCCCGTCCCGGCTCAGGGTGTGGAGCCCCTACGACTCTCCCAAGTCTCGCGCCAGGGGGATGCGACTCGCCTGGCCTCCTTCGAACTCGTCATCCAGGGACTCGATGCCGATATTGCGGGGGAACCCCGGCGCGCCCAGGGAAGTTACGAGCGTGCAGTCCAGGTCGATCCCACCAACCCCTACGCGTTTCTCGCCCTGGCCCGTTATCATCTGGATGCCGGCGATTCTACCCAGGCGATCTTTCTGGTCGACCAGGCCGCCGCTCTTTTCGAGTCCGAGGGCTTGCACAGTCCCGCATTGGGAATTCACCTCATCGGTTTGCGGGGCGGCGGCTTGCGGGCAACCGGTCTCGAATCCGATGGGGTGCTTTATCTCAAACGAGCGGAGGCACTCGCCCCCGGAGTTTGGGGGGACGGTTTTCTCAGCGCCGAAGAACTGAAGTAGCAGCGGGGCCCGCCGCCAAGCTCCCAGGCGAAAACTTTTCCTCTCTCGGGCGAGGTTCTGGCAGCGAAGTCTTCGTTCCGGTCGCGGAGCAGTACGAGCCGAGCCCGTGAGCGGCGTGGATTCCGGGGGGGCCGACATCCGGCTCTTGAACCCCCAGGGACCCCTTCCGATGGGCCCGGGGAGGTGCAAGCTGCCGTGAGATTTGCAGGGGGTTGGAGCGCGGCCGAGTATCGAGTCGAGCGACTCATCCCGCGGCCGCAGGCTCGTGGTTGCGGTGCCGTGACGAAGCCTCGAAAGATCCGAATAGTGCCCAATTTTATTTTCGTCCACAGAAAAAAACTGGAATCGCGGTGGCCAAAAAAATTCGCAATGGCGACGCGAGGCTGCGATAGGAAGTAGCTACACACAACTATGGTCATGCGGAAGATCTTGGACTTCGTGGGCGCCGGGGAGATTGACACGTTTCCATCGGTTGGGGTAAGAGTTAGATCCTCCCCTGGGCTAAGCGGATCAACGAGATGACCCGCGGCCCGCACTCGGTGCGGTCTTGCAATACACACTCGAAAATTCGCGATGGCTACCAGTCCCCTCGGCCGGATTCCTCCAGGGGGGACCCGCTCCTTTCCAGAGTTGGGGAGAAATGCGGATCGCATCGCATGGGGCTTCTGGGGGGATTTCCCAATCCCGATCGAGTGCGGCCCGAGTTGGATCTCGCGCTGCGCTTCGCATGGCGTTGGCCCGTCGGGAGCCGGGCGCGACTCCTGGGGATCGGGCGTGGCATGAGTATCGGCGGCAGTCATTCGAAGTTGCGCGCATGAACACGGTGGGGCGGGATAGGAGAAGCGAGCTGAGATAGATCGGGTGCGAAGCTGGAACAGGCGAGAGGCTTGGAAGCAATGTTGGGGACGACCCATGAAGATGACCGAGTAGAATTACGGATGAGAAGGCGGCCATGAGCGCTAAACCCAAGAGCGACTACTCGATTCAGACCGTCAGCAACGCTTTGAGAATGCTCGAGTCATTCCGTGGAGAGGATGAACTCGGGGTAAGCGAACTGGCGCGCGGACTTCAACTGCATAAGAACAACGCCTTCAGGCTCCTCGCCACGCTGGAGGAGCACGGATATATCGAACAGAGTACCGACAACGATCGTTATCGGTTGGGGACGCGTTGTCTGGAACTCGGTCAGGTCTACATCGGCAGCCAGTCACTCCTTCAGAGGGCCCGCCCGGTGCTGCGGGAATTGGTCCTGAAGGTGGGAGAGACGGCCCATCTCGCGGTGCTCCGGGACCATGAGGTCGTTCACCTCGATGGCGTCCAGCCCGATCAGATGTTGCTGACCGCCCTGAGAGTCGGGGAAAGGCTGCCGGTTCACTGTACCGCCCTCGGGAAGGTGCTCGTGGGTTGTGCGAGCGACTTCGTAGCCGATGGCTTCGCGAAGAGCGTGGCTTCCGGCTCGCGTTTTATTTCCCGTACCGATCGGACCATCGTCGAGATGGACAAGCTTTTCGACGAGTTGCGACGAGTCGCGGACCAGCGCTTTGCGCTGGATCTCGAGGAATGCGAGTCGGGAATGTCCTGCGGGGCGGCTCCGGTCTACGATCGATCGGGGTCGCTGGTGGCCGCGATCTCGATCTCTGGACCCGTTTCGAGACTCTCCGAAGAATTGCTGCGCTCCGAAATCGGGAGGCGAATTTCCTCCTCCGCCGAGCAGCTCTCCCTGGAGCTCGGATATTCACCCGAATAGGGGGGGGGCCTCCGCTCCCCCGGGCCTGACAATGCTGCCCGGGCCTGCCAATGCTGCCCGGGCCTGACAATGCTGCCCGGGCCTGCCAATGCTGCCAGGGGCTGCCAGGGCCGGCGGGAATTCCGAGCCCGAACCGGCCGCGATCGGCCGCCCGAGGAATCGGCCCCACCTCGCCTGCGGACCGCCCCTGGCTCGACTAAGCTGCGAAGCCACCCCATCCCCAGGGTTCAGCATGGGATAGCGGAGTCTTGAGATGGAATTTGGCCTGGACGACGAATTGGTTGCCCTGCAGGATACGGCGAGACGTTTTTCGGAAGAGGAACTGATGCCGATCGCGGCGGAATACGATCGCAGCGGAGAATTCCCGAGATTCGTCATCGAGAAGGCCTGGGAGTTGGGTCTCGTCAGCACGAACATCCCAGCGCAATACGGAGGTCTGGGTCTTTCCGTGCTGGCTTCCTGCATCGTGGTGGAGGAAATGGCCCGGGGCTGTGCGGGCATTACCACCTCCATCATGTGCAATGATCTGGGCCTCTCGCCGATCCTCGTGGGGGGCAGCGACGAACAGAAGAAGTTCTGGCTCGGACTCCTGGCCGAGGAATTCAAGCTGATCGCCTTCTGCCTCTCCGAGCCCGGCGCCGGCTCGGACGTCGCGGGTCTGCAATTGCATGCCAAGAAGGATGGGGATGGCTACGTGCTGGAGGGCACCAAGTCCTGGATCACCAATGGGGGTGAGGCGGATTTCTACACTGTTTTTGCCACCCTCGACCGATCCAGTCGTCACGAGGGCCTCTGCGCCTTCGTGGTTCCCCGGGATGCTCCGGGTCTGGAGCCCGGGAAGAAAGAGGATAAGCTGGGTCAGCGCGCCAGCGATACGCGGGTCGTGCATTTCGATGGTGTTCGGGTTCCCCTGAGCCAGCGCCTGGGCGAGGAGGGGCAGGGATTTCGGATCGCCATGGCGACCCTGGACCGGACTCGACCCATGATCGGAGCCCTGGCGGTGGGGATTGCCCGCCGCGCGCTCGATGAGTGCCTCGCCTACTCGCGAGAGCGCGAGGCCTTCGGGTCTGCGATTGCGGAATTCCAGGCCGTCCAATTCATGCTGGCCGATATCGCGAAGGATATCGAGGCCGGCCGGCTCCTGACCCATCAATCCGCCTGGCTGGTCGATCGTGGCATGCGCGCCTCTAGGCAGTCCGCGATGGCCAAATGCTTCACGACCGATGCCGCCATGAAGGCCACGGTGGACGCCGTCCAGATTTTCGGGGGCAATGGATATACGAAGGAATATCCCGTTGAGAAGCTGATGCGTGACGCCAAGCTGATGCAGATCTACGAGGGAACCAATCAGATCCAGAGAATGGTCATCGCCAGGGAGCTGCTCGGGGGTTGAAGTCGAAACAGGGAATGCCCCCGGGCCCTCGAACAAGACGATCGGGGATTTGGTACAGTCAGTCCAAATGAATTCGAGCGAATGCCCTGAGTCGCTTTGCAACTGGCCGGGTGGGGTCACCTCACCGTCGAGCACCTAAGGATCTCCCAGTGAGTTTGAAGGAAAAGGCTCTCGCCTACCACAGCGAGGGAAGGCCGGGGAAGATCAAGGTCACTCCCAGCAAGCCAACGGTCACCGCCGAAGACCTGTCCCTCGCCTACTCGCCCGGAGTAGCGGCTCCCTGCCTGGAGATCGATAGGAATCCCGAAGAGGTCTACCGCTACACGGCGAAGAGCAACCTGGTCGCCGTCATCAGCAATGGGACGGCGGTACTGGGACTCGGGAATATCGGGGCGCTGGCGGGCAAACCCGTGATGGAGGGCAAGGGGGTTCTCTTCAAGCGCTTCGCCGATATAGACGTCTTCGACATCGAGATCGATAGCGCCGATCCCCAGGACGTAATCCGAACCTGCCAGTTGATCGCCCCGACCTTCGGCGGGATCAATCTCGAGGATATTCGGGCGCCCGAGTGCTTCTTGATCGAGGAAACGCTGAAGGAGACCCTGGACATCCCCGTCTTCCACGACGACCAGCACGGCACGGCGATCATCTCCGCGGCCGCGTTGCTGAATGCCCTGGAGATCACGGGCAAGAAGATCGAGTCGGTACGCGTCGTCGTTTCGGGAGCGGGAGCGGCATCGATCGCCTGTATGAAGCTCTACAAGGACCTCGGGGTCGGCGCCGCCAATATCGTGATGACCGATAGCCGAGGCGTGATCTACAAGGGTCGCTCCGAAGGCCTGAACCCCTACAAGGAAGAGTTCGCCGTCGATACCCCCATGCGTAGCCTGGCCGATGCGATCGACGGAGCCGATGTCTTCGTCGGCTTGTCGATGGCCGGCCTGGTCACCAAGGAGATGGTGGAGTCGATGGCCCCCGATCCGATCATCTTCGCGATGGCCAACCCGGATCCGGAGATCTCCCCACCCGACGTCTACGAGGTGCGCAGCGATGCCATCATGGCGACGGGGCGCTCGGATTATCCCAATCAGGTCAACAACGTGCTCGGTTTTCCTTTCATCTTCCGGGGCGCCCTCGACGTTCGCGCCAGTGCGATCAACGAGGAGATGAAGAAGGCCGCGGTATTCGCCCTCGCGGAGTTGGCTCGCAGGGGTGAGGCCGTGCCCGAAGTCGTTCAGCGCGCCTACCCGGGCGAGGCTTTTGGCTTCGGGCGGGATTCGATCATCCCCAAGCCCTTCGATCCCCGCGTCCTGCTCTACGTGGCCCCCGCGGTCGCACAGGCGGCGATCGATTCCGGGGTGGCCCGGCATCCGCTGGATCTGCGCGAATACGAGAGGCGCCTCATCCACATGGTGGGCGATATCGCCAACCTATAGCCCCGAATCCTATAGCCCCGAATCGCCTTGGGGCGCATCGGTCGGTCCCCGGGGATCTGGGAGCAGCGGCTGGAAATCGAGCGCAAATTCCTGGTTCGGGGCGAACCCTGGCTCCAGGCGGATTCCAGCGTCGGGATTCGCCAGGGCTATCTCATCGCGGAAGGCCCCAACACCGTGCGGGTGCGGCTGACCCCGGACGCCGCCTATCTGACCGTCAAGGGGCCTACTCGGGGTATCTCACGTCGGGAATTCGAGTACGGGATTCCGCTCCCCGAAGCCGAGGGTCTGCTCGCGCTCTGCCCGGGGCCGCTCGTCGAGAAGACCCGCTATCTCGTTTTCGAAGCGGCGGATCGCTTTGAAGTCGACGTCTTCTCGGGAGCCAATGTCGGCCTCGTGGTGGCCGAAATCGAACTCGAGCACGAGGGCCAGGCTTTTGCGCGTCCAGCCTGGCTCGGCCGGGAAGTCAGCCACGACCCGCGCTATCGCAATCGCGAGTTGGCGCGCCACCCCTATTCGGAGTGGTCGTCCGAAGCCTCGGATTGATCCTTCCCGCGCCTTCTGCCGGGCTCGAAGAGCCAGGCCACGCCGACTCCGAGGACGTAGAGGGCGAGCATGGGGATCGCGAGCAGAATCTGGCTGACGAAATCCGGGGGTGTCAGGATCGCGGCGGTTACGAAGATCGCCAGCACCGCGTAAGGGGTTCCGGACCAGAGTTGTCGGGTGGTCACGATGCCGCTGATCGAGAGAAAGAAGATCAATACGGGCAATTCGAAGGCGACCCCGAAGGCCAGGAAGAGACGGGCGGTTGTCGAGAAGGCCAGTGCCATGGTCCAGTTCTGTTCGATCAGGTCACTCTTGTCGAAGCCGCTCAGGAAATCGAAGACCAGGGGGAATACCTGGGTGTAACCGAAGATGGCCCCACCGGCGAAGAGCAGGGTGGAGATCAGCACGAAGGGAATGACGGCTCGCTTTTCCTCCTGGTAGAGGCCGGGAGCGATGAAGGTCCAGAGTTGCCAGAAGGTGACGGGCAGCGAGGCCATGAAGCCGACGAGCAGCGAGCATTTCAAATAGGTGAAGAATGTCTCGGTGGGGGAGATGGCCTGAAGCTTTGAATCGGTGCCCTGCATGGCCTCCACGACGGGATCGAGGAGGAAGATGAAGACGTGCTCGGCCTGGCCGAAGGCGAGGCCCGAGAAAAGCAGCAGGCTGACCAGAATCCAGACGATTCGCTGGCGAAGTTCGGCCAGGTGCTCGGTGATCGGAGCCGGTTCGTCGATCCCCATCCTACTCGCCCGGGGTTGCCGCCGGGGTTTTCGTCCGATCGCTCCCGGTTACGTCCTGAGTCGCGGGCTCGTTCTCCGGCAGCACCGAGTCGATAGCCTGGGGGGGCTTCGGGGGCTCCGCGGGGGCCTCGCGTTTTTCCTCGCTCCGCGTCTGGGGCGGTGGATCGGCTTCGAGGCTGAAGGAGTGCTTCAACTCGTTGGAGGCCCGTCGAAATTCCGCCAGCCCCTTGCCCATGGTGCGCGCGAATTCCGGAAGCCGCTTGGGTCCGAAGACGACCAAGGCGACGATAAGGATGATGGCGAGTTCCTGCATGCCGATGCCGAACATGGAGAGAAATTAGCAGGCCCACGCGGCGAGGGCGTGTGTTTCCCGTTCATCGCCTCTCGCTCCTCGCCCCTCTCGAAAGCCCCCTTCGCCCAGCCGTTGGCCCGGCTCCGCCCGTCATCCCCGGAAGGGGTCCCAGAGCGTCATTTCGAGGATTTCAGCCCGAAGCGATCCATTTTCAGCTTCAGGCTCCGCCGGGTGAGGCCGAGGTTGGCGGCGGCTTGAGTCTGATTCCAATGCTGTCGCTCGAGGGATTCCCGGATGATTTCTCGCTCGAAACGGCTCACGACCTCTTCGAAGTCGATGCGCCCCTGGCGCCAGTCCTCGCGCAGGGCCTCGGCATTCCCCGACTGGCGAATCGGAAGGGGCAATTGGGCGACCTGGATCTCCTCTCCCTCCGCCATCGCCAGGCCGTGTTCGATCGCATTTTCGAGTTCGCGAACATTGCCCGGCCACGCGTATTCGACCAGGCTGGTTTGGGCCTCCGGGGAGAGGCGCAGGGGCTTCGCTCCGGGGCCGGCCCTTTCGGCGGCGCGGGTCAGGAAGGTCTCCGCCAGCAGGGGCACATCTTCCCGTCGTTCCCGGAGGGGCGGCAGATGTAGGGGAATCACGTTGATCCGGTAGTAGAGATCCGAGCGGAATCGGCCCTCCGCCACCTCCTCGTCGAGATCTCGGTTGGTGGCCGCCAGCACGCGCACGTCGATGGGAATCGGCCCCCCCCCGCCCACGCGCTCGACGACCCTTTCCTGTAGGGCGCGCAACAACTTGACCTGAACGCTGGTCTCGAGTTCGGCGATTTCATCCAGCAGCAGGGTTCCGCCGGATGCCGCCTCGAAGCGGCCGATGCGCTTTTCGGTGGCGCCCGTGAAGGCGCCTTTTTCATGTCCGAAGAGTTCGCTTTCGATCAGGTCTCTGGGAATGGCCCCACAGTTGAGAGCCACCATCGGCCCGGCACTGCGCGGGGAGAGTTCGTGGATCGCCCGGGCCGCCAATTCCTTGCCCGTACCGCTCTCGCCGCTGATGAGCACTGTCGCGGAAGCCTTGGCGAGGCGTTCGATGGTACGGAAGACCTCCTGGATGGCTTCGCTTCTACCCACCATGGCATCGAGTTGGTGGCGCTGCCTCACCTCGTCGCGCAGCCGCTCCACCTCGTGTTCGAGTTGTCCGCGTTCGACGAGTTGTTCCACCTTCAAGCGCAGGGCGTCGAGTTCGAAGGGCTTCGTGACGAAATCCGCGGCCCCCAGCTTCATGGCTTCGACCGCGACCGCCACGGTATTCGTCGCCGTCAAGACCATGACGGGCACGTTGAGGCCGAGCTCGCGCAATTCGGGTAGCAACTCGAGCCCACTGCGACCGGGCATGACGACATCGAGCAGAATCAGATTGGGGATGGAGGCCCGCACGGCCTCGAGCGCCGAATCGACGCTCTCGGCGGTCTCGACCCGGTACTCCCGCTTGAGGAGCATCCGCACGGATTCCCGCACTGCGGGTTCATCGTCGACAACCAGCACGCTCGCCATCCCCGTCACTGTATCACGGTCCCAGGAGAAATCCTGGAATCCCCGGGGATCCCCTTCCGAAAGCGCTTTCGGGCCGCGCGAGCTTCTACTCGGGTTGGGGTGCCAGCAGATCGATGACGATCACGCGCTCATCGGCTGCCGTGGTATCCGAGGTGAAGCTCCCGCCGAGGGTCTGAACCAGGGTCTGGGCCAGCAGGCTCTCCAGATCTTCGGGGGCCGCCTCTCGGTCGGCTTCGTCACACGCGTATCGGATCAGCACGCGCAGGCTGGGCTCGTCGTCGTGATGCTTGGAAGCGATGTAGAGGTCGCCGCGCTCCGGGATCTGCTCGAAGGCGCGATCGAGGAGTCCCCCGAAGGCATCCCGCAACAGCATGGGGTCTCCGAACGCGTGGGGCTGCCCGTAATCGAGTTCCTTGAGTACCAGCAGGCGTCGTGTGCGGATGTCATCGGAATGCTCGGCGAGGAGTTTGTCCAGCAGGTGGGCCAGGTCGACGGGTACGGGTTCGACCTGCTGCTGCTCGACCAGGCTCTGGAGACGGCTGACCGCTCCGTCGATTCGGGCGACATCGCGTCCGATCCACTCTCGGAACTGGTCTCGGAATTCGGGATCCTCGTAGCGATCCGGGAGCAACTCGGAGAAGGTCCGGATCGAGACCAGGGGGTTCCGGATCTCGTGGGCCAGGGCTCGGACGACCCGACGCAGTTCCGACGCTTCGTTTTCGCTGCCGGAGTTCCCTCTTTCGCCGCCCGCATCCCCTTCGCCCGGCATGCCGAGGGCCCTGGGAGCCATTGGCCCCCCGGGGTCTATTGCGTGGGATCCGCCCTCGGCGGGGTCGGGCGCGGGCGCAGCGAACCCGCTCTCGGCCGCTTCGAAGGCGAGCCGCAAGGCCTCGCTCGAGGGGTCCGCCTCGTCGCCCGCTGGAGTCGGGTTCGCGCTTTCGAAATCCGATGCTCCGAAGAGGGGTTCAGGCGTGTCCGGCCCCTCGAAAACCCGCTGGAGATCGCCGTCTTCGGATCCGAAATCCGCCGCGAGCGCTTCGGATTCGACTTCGTCGAATGCGAAGCTTGCCGAAGAGGTCCCGAGGGCGTCGAGCAGGCCACCATCCCCGGGAAAACGTAGATCCGCAGGGAGGAGGGGGTCATTGCTCCCCACCGAGAGAGTGCGGATGACCACCGCCTCGAGTTCGTGGTGATTGCCGAGCCAGGGGTGGGAGGCGAGCACGTCGAGGGCTTCGGGGCTGAAGCGGCGGGGTGTTTCGCCCCGTGCGCCGCTCCAGGCCGACGCGGTCTCCAGCACGACGCGGTCGATGCTTTCGGGCGCCTCGCGCAGGGTCGGAAGCCGCAGGGTCAGGCCGGAGAGCGTCTCGCCGAGGCGCGCCTCCAGGCCGGGGTCGGCGTCGAGATCCTCCGCGTCGCTCGCTCCGGCCAGCCAGCGAATGCGCCGCAGTCCCAGAAGTTCCGCGGGAGCGCCGAACTCGATCCAATCGCGGAGTTCCCTCTGAAGCGCCCAGGGCAGCCGATCGACTTCTTCGAGCCAGACCAGGCTCCGATCCCCACTCTCCTCAGCGGATCCGGCGATCGCGTCGATCAATTCCGCTCGGCCCCGAATCCCCGGGCAACTCACATGGACGAACGCGCCTTCGCCGTGGCCGCCAAAAGCGTGGATGTAGCGCGCGATCAGGCCCCTGCCCGTTCCCACTTCCCCGAGCAGCAGAATCGGAACGGATTCCAGGCCGGGGTCGATGGCACGCTCCAGTTCCGGCAATTCGGTGTTGCCGAACCAGCGATCGAAGCGCTCGCCGAGGGCGTCGCGCTCCCGTCGAGCCGAGAGGGAGAGAATTCGGCTCGGCCGATCGAGATCGCGCAGGGTTCGTCGCAGGGTGGGGGAATCTGGCGGGTAGGGGAGCCAACGGGCCGGCAGACTGTCGAAGAGGCGTCTGGCCTCGGCGAGATCCCCGGGCGCGGCCAGCAGGAGCCAGCGAGCCTCGGAGACGCGTTGCCATTGCCGCCCCACGAAGGCCAATTCCGCCTCGAAGTCCTCCGAGACTCCCAGCAGCACCCGGTCTCCGGCCGAGAGGCTTTCGAAGATGTCTTCCTCGGGCCCCGCGAGTACCGTTCCCTGCCCGGCGCCGGCGAGTCGGGCCAGGAGATTGCGATGGTGGGCTTGCCGATGGATGATCCAGAGCGTCAATGCTTTTCCAGTACGATGAGAGAGGCGCCGAAGGGAGTCGCGATTTCGAGGGTTGCCTCAGGCGAGGCGGCACGGTGAGATCCGGCGCAAGGCCCATGCCAACTCGTTCTCGCTTCTCCAAGCGGCTTCGAGTAGGCTATCCCTTTCTCCAAGTATTTGATATTCAAAGAGATTATTTGAACGAGACCAGGCTGCCGAGGCTTCGGTCCCGCGCCGGACGGCCCCAGCATAGCGACTGGGCGAGGCAAAGAAGGAAAAGTTTTGCCAATTGGGCATCAATCATCGGGGCCGCGGCGTATTCATCGCCATCCGGCCGCGCGGCTTTTCGTGCTGGCTTTCTGCGTGGCTGTCGAAAGCCATGCCCCGGTGGCTCGGTCGACGCAGCCCGAAGTCAGGCTTCCCGAGGCCATGTCGGAGTTGCTCGGCGATTGGTATCTGCTCGTCCACTATACGGATGCCGCTAGCGAGTCACCGGAGCGACGACTCTGGCAGGATCGAATCTGGCGCATCGAGCGCAGCGGATCGCGAATCCGCTGGACGATCTTTCCCAGGGTCGACCTGCGTGATGCGACGGGTCGCCGCGAGACCCTGGCCTCGGGTGAGGGGGCCCGAAGCCGCGGGGCATGGTCGCCGAACGAGGAACAGATGGCGGAGATTCGGGCGGGGTTGAGGATGGATCCGCTGGGTTCACGATCCAAGACGCTAAGACTTCGGCCCGATGGAGCGGGGGTCTCGCTGGGAGATCTCCATTCGAGTCGCGTCTCGGTGCTGGGCTACCACGAGCGCTGGGCCATCGTCCCGTCGCAGTCGGGACCGATTTTCAGTCGCGAGGACAGCATGGGCTCCGGGCGCACCCAAGCCGTGCGGGCGGCGACCCGTTTCAGCACCCTCAGTATCAGCCCGGATGGGAATCAGCTGCGCGGGGAGTACCTGAGCGATGGGGATCTGCGCGGTGAATTCCGACTGATCCGCATGGACGCGGCGTGGTTTCGGAAGGGAGGATCGTGAGCGGGCGAATTCGAGAAGCGGGGATGCGCGATCTCGATCGGGTGGCCGCGCTATGGACGGCCATCACCCATTATCACGAACCCCTCGATCCGGTCTTTCGGATGCGGGACGATGCGGGTGGAGAATTGCGCGAACTTCTGGGCACCCTGGGGCGGGACGTCGATGCGACGATCCTGGTCTACGATCAGGACGGCGACCTGCTCGGACTCTGCATCGCTCGCATCGACCGCTCGCCGGCCATCATGGAGGAAACGGAGCGGGCCGAGATCACCGATCTCGGAGTTCGCGACGAGGCCCGTCGCAGGGGGATCGGCACTCGGCTCGTCGAGGCCGCCCTGGACTGGGCCCGGGCCGCCGGGGTTCGCAGGGTAGAAGTTCAGGTGGCCGAGAAGAATTCCGTTGCCCAGGCCTTCTGGCGCGCCCGGGGATTCGGGGATTTCATGGACGTTCTGGACAAACGGCTGTAGGGTCCACGTCTGGCTCACTTCTCGGGCCCGGAATCGATTGCCATGACCAACCAGAGCCAAGCCGATCTGAATCCCCTGGCGATCGGGTTGAATGAGACCCTGGCCGCCGCCGCTCCGGAAGTGCTCTCCATGCTCTCCCGTTACGGCGAGCGCTTGTATTTTCCAAAGGGGATTCTCTCCCAGTCCGCCGAGGCCAGCGCCAAGGCGCATCGCTTCAATGCCACGATTGGAATTGCCACCGAGTCCGGGGCCCCGATGTTTCTCCCCTCGATCCAATCCCACCTCGACGGTCTCGACCCCGGGGACGTCTACCCCTATGCGCCGGCGGCGGGCCGGCCGGAACTCAGGCGGGCCTGGCGGGAAAAGCTCCTGAACGAGAATCCCGATCTTCAGGGCAAGGCATTCGGTCTGCCGGTCGCCACGTCGGCCATCACCCACGGACTTTCTTTGCTGGGGGAACTCTTTGTCGACGAGGGGGACTGCATTCTTCTGCCCGATCAACTCTGGGGCAATTATCGCCTCGGATTCGAGGTGCGCCTGGGGGCGAAGATCAGGACGTTTCCCTTCTACTCCGACGGAGGATTCAACGTAGCGGGATTTTCGGCTTCCCTGAGAGAAGCTGGAGAAGAGCGCGACAAACTGATCGTTCTGCTGAATTTTCCCAACAATCCGACGGGATATATGCCCACCCCGGCCGAAGCCGACGGGATTCTGAGCGCCCTCCGCGAAGAGGCGGAGCGCGGTACGCATCTGGTGGTGGTGACCGACGATGCCTATTTCGGTCTCTTCTATCACATAGGCGCGCCCTCCATCACCCAATCCCTCTTCGCAGAACTGACGGGTCTGCACGAAAATCTGCTGGCGGTCAAACTCGATGGTCCGACCAAGGAACTCTTTGTCTGGGGCCTACGCTGTGGGTTCATCACTTTCGGCCCGGGGCGCCCGGATCGCGCCGAGGAGATTTGCAATATCCTCGAGGCCAAGGTGAAGGGAGCCATTCGCGCGGGGATCTCGAATGTTTCACAACTCTCCCAATCCCTGATCGAGAAAGCCCTGGCTTCGCCGAACGTGGACGCGGAACGCAAGGCCAAGGCCGAGATCCTGGGCACTCGTGCGCAGAGGGTTCACGAAGTCGCCACGCAGCCGCGCTTCGCTGAAAGTTGGGAGGTCTATCCCTTCAACAGCGGCTACTTCATGTGTGTCCAACTCAAGGGCGCCGACGCCGAGCAGGTCCGGCTTCACCTGCTGGCGGAACACGGCGTGGGATTGATCGCCACGGCTCCACGCGACCTGCGTGTCGCCTTCTCGTGTCTCGAAACCGAAAATGTCGAGAAGCTCTTCGAGTTGCTCCACCAGGCCGTCCAGGAAGTCATCGGGAGTCATTGAGGGAGCGGGATCCGGGGGAGTTTTTTGCCGCCAGTTCCTCGATGATCTCCACCAGGATCGAAGCGCCGCCCTCGATGTTTTCGATCGAGATTCTCTCGTCGATCCCGTGGACACCCCGCGCGTCACCGGGGTTGAGCCAGCGGGGTACGAAGCCGTAGGAGACGACGCCCGCTTCCCTGAACCAGTGGGCATCCGTAAAGCCCGAGATCATTCGGGGTACGACGATGGCGTCCTCGTCGTGGCGGCGAGCCACGTTTTCGATGGCCCGAAAGAGTGCGCTCTCGGCCGAGGAACTGCGGGAGGGAAAGGAGAGCAGGGTCCTGATGCCGACCTCCGGGTCGCCGATCACCTCGGAGAGCGTGCGAGAAAAATCCGCACAGTTCTCCCCGGGCAGAAGGCGCGCGTCGAGTCGCGCCCGGGCTTCGGCGGGAACGACATTGGTCCCGGAACCGGCGGAGAGAACGGTGATCGATAGGGTATTTCGCACCAACGCGTTGTAGCCCGGCCGTGCGAGAAAACGTCTGCGAAAAGCGGCTTCGCTTTCGAGGCTCTGCGCCAGGGATCGGAAACCCTCGCGATCCTCCCGGGAGGCATTTTCGGAGAGGGCGAGAAACATCGCTTCGACTTCCGCGAGTACGCGGACCGGCGACTCCACGCGCCGCACTCGGTCCAGGGCGGCGATCAGCCTCGGAACGGCGGCGGCGGGTCGCGGCGTGGAGCCATGACCCGCCCTGCCCCGGGTTTCGAGTTCCAGCCAGCAGGGGCTCTTCTCGGTCACGGAGACGCTCCAGATCGGCGGAATACGGGGCAGGTCCCCCCTGGCCTCCCGGGAGCCGCGGACTCCCCCCCCCTCGGTGACCAGGAATTCCGCTTCAGCCAGCAGTTCGGGATGCTCGCGTACGAGGAAGCCGGCCCCATCCAGCCCCCCTGTTTCTTCATCCGGCGTGGCGAGAAGGATGATGTCGCGCTCCAGGGGCGTTTCGCGCCGGGCCAGTCTCAAGAGGCTGAGGATCTGGATGGCGGCCACGCCCTTCGCGTCGAGGGCGCCGCGCCCCCAGATCCAGCCCTGGTCGATCTCTCCCGCGAAGGGATCGTGAGTCCAATTCTCGGGGTTGGCGGGGACGACATCCAGGTGGGAAAGCAGGATCAGCGGACGCTCGGCCCCGTTCCCGGCCAGGCGTGCCCAGACCGCGGCCCTCCCGCCCTTCTCCGCCTCGCCGGAGGGCGTGGCGATGACGCGTGTCTCGATGCCCGGAACATCGAGTTCCCGGGCGATTCGCTCCGCGAGGGGACGCTCATTTCCCGGAGGGTTGACGGTTGGAATCCGGATCATCTCCGCGAGCAGCCGCGCGCCCCGGCCGTTTGCCCCCGTCCCGGTCTCGGAGGATACGGCTGGGTCCGGAAGAGGGTCCGCCGCCCTGGAATCCGCCGGGCAGATGCAGAGCAACCCAATCATCAACCCCGGGGCAAGTCTTCGTCCACGGAATGCCCTGGGTCGGAGGGACCGGCGGCAGGGGGGAGAGCCCCCCGGCCCGAATCTTCCGAATTCCCGGGAGCGAATTCGATTCCGCGGGGCTTCGGGGAAAACTCCGGAGGGCCGGAAGTCGCGGATCCTCCGGATGCCGAGATCGATCATGAGTTCCCCCAAGGGCCGAATGGGAGTCCTACGGGTTTTGAATCGCCCAAAAAAGAGCTCGACTCCGTAGGCTCCGCGCTTTGGACGCGCTAAATATACGCCGCTTTTCCTCGCACAGGAGATCGCTTTGGTCAGCCCCCCAGCGCGAATCGGCTTCGCGAACCTCTCGGTTCATGGTCCGACTCTCGCACTCGTCTGCGCGCTCTTCCTATACGCGTCCGCGGCCCCCGCGAGCGACCTCAGCCCGACCCTTTTTACGGCCGGAGATCTCGGGGTGGTCTCCGAGTTGAGGCGTGGCGTCGGAGAGTTCTCCAGCGAAGCGGGACGCTCCGTGGTGGAGGCCGAGTATGCACCGATTTCCTTCGAGAGCCTGCCCATCCACCACCCCGCCGATCCGGATGCCGAGCGGGTATCCACGAACGCCCTCACGCTCGTGACGCGCGGGATCCTCGAAAAGGGCCAATCGCTCTCGGCTTCCCTTCACGCCCAGGGAATCGAGTCCGGGGTGGTGCAGACGATCGTGGCCGAGTTCCTGACGACTTTTGATTTTCGTAGATCACAGCCCGGGCACCGCTACCGGCTGGGCCAGACACCCGATGGAAGGTTGGAGAGTTTCCGCTACTGGGTGAGTTCCGAGAAGAGCTTCTACCTCTACTCCGAGGAATCCGGCTTCGGGGTACGCGAGGATCATATCCCTCTGCGCACAAAGACCGCGAAGATCGGCGGAGTGATCGAGAATTCGCTCTACGAGGCGGTCGAGATCCTGGGCGAGGACTCGGGGCTCGCGGCCGACTTCGCGGAACTCTTCGCGTGGGATATCGACTTCAGTCGCCACGTGCGTGCCGGCGATAGTTTCCAGATTCTCTACGAACGTCTCTATCGAACGGGCTTCGAGGGTGAAGACGTCTACGTGAGGCCGGGTCGAATCCTGGCGGCTCGCTATCGCGGGCAGGCCGGCGCCCATTCCGCGGTCTACTTCGAATTCGGGGAGGGTCGTGGCAGCTATTACAGGCCGGATGGGACCTCGGTCGAGAGGGCCTTTCTGGTGGCTCCGCTTCGATATAGCCGCATCAGTTCGAGCTATAGCAGCGCGCGCCAACACCCCATCCTGAACGTCGTACGTGCGCATCGCGGGATCGATTATGCGGCGGCCCCGGGGACGCCGATCTGGGCGGTATCCGACGGAACGGTGATCTATCGCGGTCGCGCGGGGGCCTCGGGGAATCTGGTCAAGATCCAGCATCCGAATGGATTCGTCTCGTGGTACGCCCACCTTTCGCGCTTCGAGTCGGGACTGAAAGTGGGTGATGTCGTTACGCAGAAGCAGAGAATCGGATACGTGGGAGAAACCGGTCTGGCCACCGGTCCCCACGTTTGCTTCCGCATGCAGAAGGATGGGCGTTATCTCGATCCACTCAGCCTGACGGCCCCGGCCGGAGCCCCCATCGACCTCGAATCCTGGCCGGCATTCGCCGCCAGGCGCGATCTGCTGCTCGGCGACCTCGACACGCGGATCTTGTTGGCGGCCGACGAGGCGCTCTGAGAGCCGCGGCGGGAATTCGCGAGGCCCTCTGCCAGCGCGCTACACCCCGACACATTCAGCTGAGATTCGGGCTAGTGTCTTTCCGCTGATCGGTGGATCGCTTGCGACTCTGGAAACGAAAATATTGAGGAATAAGAAGGTGGCCCTGGATGCCCGTCTCGCTGTACTCGGCCGCGAACTCGCGGGTCGCGAGTCCGCCAATAGCGCGGCTCTCGAATCTGCACGCCGATTCTCCCAGGGCCTCCATGTCAGAGTTGGCGCGGCCCTCGAAGCCTTTCACGCGGAGGTTGCCTCCGAGGCGCCACAACTCTCGGTGAGATTGAGTGAGCCTCGGGTCGATGACAAGCATCTTCATGCGGTGCAATTCGAATTGCTGCGCGGATCCCACCGCGCCATCGTGACGACGGCGAGCCGCGGGCGGGTCACCCTGGTGGGTCCCTTCCAGGCGGGTAAAGCCGAGGGTCCATGTCGTCGCCTCGCGATGGAATGGAACGACGAAATGGCCGCGGCCCTCGAGGACTTTCTCGTGGCCTTCGTCGAAGGGGCGGCTGCACCTTGAGCAATGGATGCGCCATCCCCCGTCTCTCCGACGTCAGAAAGGTCGCCGTCGGAACTCGGAACGCCCCCAAGATCGAGGCCGTTCGTTCCGCTTTTCTCGCCTATACGGAAGACGTCGAGGTGAAGGGTCATCGGGTTTCGAGCGGGGTCTCGGAGCAGCCCGTGGGGTTTCGGGAGATCGTCGACGGTGCGCGGAATCGCGCCCGGGCGGCCCGGGAGCGGGAGCCCTGCGATCTGGCCGTGGGAATCGAAGACGGGTTGATCGAGATCCCCGAACTCTCGGGCCAGGTGCTGAATATCGGGGCGGCGGTCGTGAGCGATGGCATCCGCGAGGGCCTGGGGTTCAGTTCCGCCTTCGCGTATCCCCCTGGCTGCGTCGAATCGTCGCTCGCTTCCCGGGAGCCGATCGGCGGTCTCTTCGATTCGCTCTGGCAAGAGCAGTGGCAAGAACAGCGACAAGAAGAGAGACAAGAGCAGTCCGGCGAGCCCTCGGCGCTTTCGGTCGGCAACATCGGTAAACTCAGTCTCGGCGTGCTGCCGAGAAGCGAGTACGGTCGGCACGCCGTATTGTGCGCCCTGGTGGGTTTCCTGCATCCCGCTCTCTACGGGGATCTTTCGGATCTTCCGGGCCCGACCTCGGGCATGGAGGATTCGGTGAGCGAAAGTTCCGGAGCGTACGGCCATGAATGATTCCCAGGCACCCGTCCGTTCCCTCGAGGATTGCATCGCCTATTTTCGCTCGGGAGAGACCTCGGAAGACGATTGGGTGATCGGAACCGAGCATGAGAAGATCGGCCTCTACGCCGACACCGGCGAGCGCGTTCCCTTCGAGGGCGAGCGAGGGATCGGAGCCCTGCTGGCGCGCATCGCCCAGCGGGAGGGTTGGAAGCCCATTTCCGAGGGGGAGAATGTCGTTGCCCTCAGCCGCGATGGGGCCAGCATCACCCTCGAGCCCGGGGGGCAGATCGAACTTTCGGGCGCCCCCCTGGCGACGATTCGCGAGACCTGTCGCGAGTTCAACAGCCACGTCGATCTCGTGAACGAGGAGTCACAGGATTTTGGCATCCGCTGGCTCGCCTTGGGGGTAGATCCTCTCCACGAGGTGCCCGCCATCCCCATCATGCCAAAGCAGCGCTATCGGATCATGCGCGATTACCTGCCCACAAGGGGGGCTCTCGCCCTCGACATGATGCATGCCAGCGCCACCGTCCAGGCCAATTTCGATTTCTCGGATGAAGCCGACATGGCGCTGAAGCTTCGAACCGCGATGGGATGTACGTCCATCATTTCTGCGATTTTTGCCAACTCGAGTATTTCCGCTGGTCGCGAGAATGGTTTTGCGTCCAAGCGGATGGCGATCTGGCGCGAAACGGATCCGGATCGCTGCGGCCTGCTCGACTTCGTCTTCGAAGAGGATTTCGGCTATCGCGAGTATGCGGAGTGGGCGCTGGACGTTCCAATGTTCTTCCTGGTACGTGACGGCCGCTACATCCCGGCCAAGGGTCTTTCCTTTCGGAAGTTCATGCGCGATGGGCTGGCGGGATGCGAGGCCCTTCAATCCGATTGGGACCTGCATCTCACGACCCTCTTTCCCGAAGTTCGGCTCAAGCGAATCGTCGAGGTGCGGGGCGCCGATATGGTGCCCCGGGGCCTCGTCTGTGCCCTGCCCGCACTCTGGAAGGGGATCCTCTACGATGCTGATGCCCAAGAGGCCGCCTGGCAACTGGTTTCTGGATTCGACCTGCAAGAGCGCGAGGACGCGCAGGAAGCGGTGGCGCGAAGCGGACTCGGGGCCGAGGTTGCGGGCCGGCCCGTAATCGAATTGGCCCGGGAACTCGTCGCGATCGCCTCGGAGGCATTGCAGCGCATCGGAGAACGCAGGGGGATTGAGGGGGATGAGCGCTCGTTTCTGGAGCCGATCTGGGAGCAACTCGAAGTCGGGATGAGTCCCGGCGAGGTGCTGCTCGATCGCTGGCGAAATCAGTGGCGGGGCTCGCGGGAGAAATTGCTCGAATACGCGACGTTTTGACGCGGTTGCAGCCGGTCGCTCGAGGGCGGTTCCGGACTGCGGCCGACGCAGGGAGGTGTCTTCTTGGCTTCGAAATCGATCCGATTGAGTTTTGTCCTGGACGAGAAGGATCTGGCGTATTTCCGCACTCGATTCCGAATCGCCAAGCGTTCCGCCGGTGATGGGGATCCGGCGGAGATCCTGGCGGGTGCGCGAGAACTGAGTCGGGAACTCCGGGAAAAGGGCAAGGCCCCCCGCTTCGTCGTGCAGGCCGCCGCTTCCCTGGAGGATCTGGCGGCCATCATCGAGGATGAGGATTACCGGGCCCCCAAGGCCGTGGTTCGCGAGGTGCTGGCGGCGCTCGCCTACTTCTCGAATCCCGAGGATCTGATTCCCGACGAGATCCCGGTTCTGGGCTTTCTCGACGATGCCGTGATGATCAAACTCGTCGAGCGCGACTTCAAATACGAACTCGCCGCCTACCGGAAATTCAGACGCTTCCGTCGGGGAGCCGAACAGCGACCCTGGACGGATGTCGCCAACAAGCGGATCGGTGAGCGCCTGGATTCGGAACGTCGGAAATTGCGTGCGGAGGTCGTCCGGAAACAGAAGGCAGAAAAGGAGGGAGGCGGCTTCCACCTGCTCTGAGGCCGAATCGCGACCCCCGTCCACTGGCGGGATCCGTTCCACTCGTTGCTTCTGCGCTGCTCTTCGCGCAATTCGGCCCGGAAGGCGCTCGGCAAGACGATCCGGAGTCGGCCGCCCCGATCTCGATTCACGAACCGTTCGTCGGCTTGTGTTCGGGGGCGTCGGCTATGGCAACCTCGGGGCGTGACGTTTACCATCGAGAGCGAGCACTCTGTTTCCGGGAGTTTCCGGAACTCGGATCCGACGACGGTCTCTCGGATTCCGAAGAGCGGGCGGCGAGTTGGAATGGAGCCATAGCAGGATGGCGAAGGATCAGATTCCAGAGGGGAATGTCGAGCATACGCGGGTCCTGATCATAGGCAGCGGTCCCGCGGGTTATACGGCCGCCATCTACAGCGCCCGGGCGGGTCTGGAACCGGTCGTCGTGGCCGGCTTCGCGTCGGGGGGGCAGTTGATGATCACCACCGAGGTGGAGAATTATCCCGGCTATCCCGAGGGCGTCTCCGGCCCGAGTATGATGGAGGATCTGCAGAAACAGGCCGAGCGCTTCGGCAGTCGGCTGATCTTCGAAGATGTGACGGCGGTGGATCTTACGACCCGCCCCTTCGAGGTCAAGACCGATGAAGCCGTCTTCCGCGCCGATAGCGTGATCGTTGCCACCGGGGCATCCGCCCGCTGGCTGGGTCTGGAGTCCGAACAGAAGTACGTGAATCTGGGAGTTTCGGCCTGTGCGACCTGCGACGGAGCCCTCTATCGCGGCAAGCCCCTCGCCGTCGTGGGGGGCGGGGATACCGCGCTCGAGGAGGCGCTCTTCCTGACGCGTTTCGGCAGCAGCGTGACGGTCATCCATCGTCGAGACGCATTGAGGGCTTCTCGGATCATGCAGGAGAGGGCCCTGGCCCACGAGAAGATCGATTTTGCCTGGGACTCCGTGGTAGAGGAGGTGCTGGGTGGGGAATTCCTGACCGGTGTGCGATTGAGAAATCTGAAGACCGACGCCATGCGGGATCTGGCGGTCGAAGGCCTCTTCATCGCGATCGGCCATCAACCCAATACGGAACTCTTCGAGGGAGAACTCGAACTCGATCCGGCCGGTTATGTGAAGGTCGAGCCGGGAACGACTCGGACTTCGGTCTCCGGCCTCTTCGCCTGTGGAGACGTGGCGGATCCGACGTATCGGCAAGCGGTGACGGCCGCGGGTACCGGCTGCATGGCTGCGATCGATGCCGAGCGCTGGCTCGCCGAGCAGGGTTTCGAATGAGATTCCGGATTCGATGACTTCAGGCCTCGGCTTTCGCGCATCGCTGAGATCTTTCCCAGACATAAAAAGAGGTAGAGCAGAAGCATCATGTCGTTGAGTCGGGAAATGCTCGAACGTCTCACGGATCGCTCCGCCGACATCGTGGTCGCCACCGACCGCAAGGGCCGCGTGGTCTACTACAACGACGGCGCATCGAAGAGCCTCGGATACGAGTCGGGCGAAGTATTGGGAACTTTTGTTGGCGTCTTCTACCCGAGTATCGAAGAGGCGAAGCGCGTAGCCGAAGCGATGCGCGATCCCGAGCAATTCACTCCGGGAGTCGTCGAGAGCTTTCAAACCCGCTTCTGCAGCAAGGGGGGTGAGGAGATTCCCGTCGCTATCTCCGGCACCCTGCTCTACGACGAAGGCGGTGAAGAAGATGGCACGATCGGATATGCGAAGGATTTGCGCGAGATCCTGAAAAAGGATCAGTTGGCCACCCTGGGAGAAGTGGCCATCGGTCTCTCCCACGAGGTCAACAACCCCCTGGCCGTCATCCTCAATCAGGCCGAGTTGTTGGAGGGGGAAGTGGGGCGACTCGCGGGGGAGCGGGATTGCTCGGTCGAAAACGAACGCATTGACGCGATTCGCCGCGAAGTGGCTCGCATCAGCGAGATCCTGGCCCGTCTCGGCGAAATGGCGGAATCCGAATCTTATGAGACGATCAACTATTCGGGACCCGCTCGCATGATCGATCTGAGCCGCAGCAGGCCGTGGGGCGAAAGAGGGGACGATCGCCTGGCGGGCCTCAGGATCCTCATCGCGGATGATGACGGCGGCATCTGCGATTCGTTGAAGGAGATTCTGGAGGGCGACGGCTGCCGGGTCAAAACCGCCGGTGATGGAAACGAGGCGCTCGAACGTCTCCGGCTAGGGGATTTCGACCTCCTGCTCTCGGATGTCGTGATGCCGAATATGGACGGCCACCAACTCTATCTGGCCGTCCAGGAGCAATATCCGGATCTGCCCGTCCTGATGATGACGGCCTTCCACTATGATAAGGACCACATCATCAAGCGAAGCCGTATGCGGGGGCTCGAGGGCGTGATTTTCAAGAAGCCGGTGGACCCCGGTCGATTGCGCGATGTGATCGTCGAGACCATCCAGAAGCGCGGGGCCTGAATCGCCCGAACGCTTCTCAGGGGTGGAACTCTCTTCGCCCGGGAGTGCGGGCGAGGCAGACAGCGACAATGTTCGCAGCGCCGGCCGCGCTGAGTTCTGCGGCGGCCTCCGCCAGGGTGGCCCCGGTCGTGACGACGTCATCGACCAGCCAGAAGCGTTGCGAGCGGAGATCCATTCCCCGCTTTCGAAGCCTGAAGGCGCCTGCCACATTCTCGCGTCGGCCACGGGCGTCGAGCCCGGCCTGGGGAGGCGTGTCGCGCACGCGCATCAGGCAGCGTGGATCCAGGGGGATGCGAAGGGAACGGGCGATCTCCGCGGCCAGCAGGCTGGCTGGATTGAAGCCCCGGCCCCGAAGGCGCTTCGGATGCAGGGGAATGGGGATGATGCGATCGGGAAGCATTCCATCGACTCGGGCCGCGGTCGAGAGCGCGAGTTCCCGGGCCACGGCCAGGGCAGGAGAGTCGAGGAATGCCGGGTTGCTCGCGGGATATTTGAAACGGTGAATCCATTCCCGGGCCTCGCCGCCCAGGGAAAGTGTGGCGACACAACGATCGAGGGCTCCCGGTCCGGATCGGTCGATCTCCGAGGCGGAGAGCCAGGGCAACTCCGCCCAGCAGGCGGCGCAGAGCACAGCACTGCTCGTCGCGCCTCCACAGCCCGCACAGCGCGGGGGTGCCAACAGTTGCATCCAATGGCTCGCCTTCAGTGGAATCCGCTTTCCCGGGACCGGGAGTCGCCGCTTCGGGGTCGCGGCGATGAATTTCAGGTTCGCGGAATGTCTCTCCGCATGCCGCGATTTGATCCCCGACCCATCAACCCGCCGAGGCGTGGGCGGGCGAAAAATCCAGCGACGGGGCATCGCTCCAGAGACGTTCGAGGTCGAATATTTCGCGCATTTCTTCTTCGAAGACGTGCACCACGATATCGTCGGCGTCGATCAATACCCAGCGCCCCTCGCTGAGTCCTTCGACACCCAGGGGTTCTCGATCGTCGGTCCGCAGGGTCTGGATGATCGATTCGGCGATGGAGCGGACATGGCGTCCGGACCGCCCCGAGGTGATCAGGAAGACGTCCGCGAGGGAACTCACTCCGCGCATGTCGAGGCTGACGATCTGCTCGGCCTTCAGTTCGAGGGCCGCCTCGACGATTCGCTGAGTCGTCGTGGAGACATCACTGTCCTGGGGGTTTTCCATGGCGCCCTATTCCTTTCGCTTCGAGTCGGGCTGAGGACTCGGATCCATTGCATGGGTGTAGCATCCGCCGGAGACGATGGCCTCCAGGGCCGGGGCGGGGACCAGGTAGCGGATCGAGGAGCCCCGGGCGAGTCTCGCCCGGATCGCGGTGGCCGAGATGTCCAGGGCGCTGATTTCGAGTTGGCGAATCCAGGTTCCGCTCTTGCGGTGGCGAGCGGAGCCTTCGTCGCGTGCGATTTCGAAGTCGTTCTCCACGACCTTTGGCAAGCAACTCGACAGGGGCGCCGCCGGGGCGGGAGGCCGGGTCGTCATTGCGATGTGGGTCATGGCGAAGATCTTTTCGGGCTCGCGCCAATTCCCCATATCCCGGAAGGCGTCCTGACCGACCACGAAGACCAATTCCTCATCGGGATATCGCTCGCCGAGCGCGGTGAGGGTGTCGACGATATAGGAGGCACCCGGGCGCTCTATTTCGATGGCATCGACGACGAAGAGGGGATTGTCGGCGAGGGCCGATTCGAGCCAGGCCAGTCTCTGGTCCGGCGGGGCGATGATCTGCTCGGCGTCATCCTTGTGGGGGGGGCGGGCACTGGGGACGAAGAGCATGCGCGATAGCGAGAGGATCTCGGCCACCTCTTCGGCGGCGCGCAGATGCCCCAGGTGGACGGGGTTGAAGGTGCCGCCGTAGATACCGATCATTGTCTGTGTCGTCCGCGATCCTTCCGATGGGTGTTCAGTCGTTCAGAATGACGAGATCGTCGCGGTGAATGACCTCATCGCCATTCGAGTAGCCTAGCACCTGGCCGATTTCCTTTGTGGCGAGTCCCTTGATGCGGTCGATCTCGCCGGCCGCATAGGCGGGCAGGCCGCGGGCCAGTTCCCTGCCGCTCGCGTCGATGCAGACGACGGGGTCGCCGACCCCGAAGTTTCCTCGAATTTCAACGACGCCCGCGGGAAGCAGGCTGCGGCCTTCCTCCTCGAGGGCTCGAGCCGCTCCGGCGTCGACCACCAGCGTTCCCCGGCTATGGGTCGTGAAGGCGAGCCAATGCTTGCGGCTGGACATACGTCGGCCGGGCAGGAAGAGCGTACCGATGCTCTCTCCCGTGCTGACATGGTGCAGGATGTCGGGCTGGCGACCGTTGCAGACGACCGTGGCCGCACCGGAATGGGCGGCGATGCGGGCGGCCTCGAGCTTGGTCAGCATGCCTCCTCTTCCGTAGCGGTTATCGGAACCCGCGGCGATGGCTTCGATTTCGGGCGTGATCCGTTCTACCACGTCGAGCAGCGGCGGCTTCGGCCGGCCCTTTTGAGGGGGTCGCTCGTAGAGTCCGTCCACGTCGGTCAGGATGATGAGCAGATCCGCGCCGATCAGGTTCACGATGCTGGCCGAGAGGTTGTCGTTGTCCCCGAAGCGGATCTCGTCCGTGGCGACGGTGTCATTCTCATTCACGATCGGCACGGCGCCCAGGCGCAGCAATTCCAGCAGCGTATGGCGAGCGTTCAGGAATCGCTCTCGATCGTCGAGTCCTCCACGCGTCAGGAGGACCTGTCCGACTTCGCGATCGTATTTCGCGAAGCGACGCCGATAGAGCTCGATGAGTCCGATCTGGCCGATCGCCGCCGCGGCCTGTTTTTCCGGAATCGAATGGCCCGGATGATTCCAGCCCAGCCGATGGCTGCCCACTGCGATGGCTCCCGATGAAACCAATACGACTTCTCGCCCTTGCGCGAGGAGTTCCGAGATCGCCCGGGCGATCTCGCCGAATTTACGTTGGCGCAGCTTTCCCTCCCGGGTCAGGGTGCTGCTGCCCACCTTGATCACGATCCTGCGAGCATCGGCCTGGCAGGCACGGGCTTTATCTTTCGCCATTCAGTCCACCGTCCCGGCCATCGCTTCGGCCTCCTGCCCGGATGCGCGTTCCGACTCGATTTCGCTCTCGACTCTGCGGAGCATAGTCCGAATCAGTTCGGGCGTGCCCTCACCCGTCGCCCCGGAAAGGCGCAGGGGATCCAGGCCCCTCTCGCGCAGTCGGGTCTCCAATTCATCGAGTTGGCCGGGGTCGCTCAACAGGTCTGATTTGTTGATGACGAGAATTTCGGGACGCTCCGCGAGTTCCGGTTGGTAGCGCAGGAGTTCGTTTCGAATCGCGTCGTAATCGGAGAGCAGATCCCGGCCCTCCGTCAGCCAGGCACCGGCATCCAGAAGATGAACCAGGACGCGTGTGCGCTCGATATGGCGCAGAAATTGGTGACCGAGGCCGGCTCCTTCGCTGGCACCCTCGATCAGGCCCGGAATGTCCGCCACCACGAAGCGAGCGTCGCCGAGGCTGACGACTCCAAGGGAGGGGCGCAGGGTGGTAAAGGGATAGGAGGCGACTCTCGGGCGCGCAGAGGAAATGCGCCGGAGCAATGTCGATTTGCCGGCGTTCGGGAAGCCGACGAGCCCCACGTCCGCGAGCAACTTCAGGGAGAGGTGAATCGCCAGACTCTCACCGGGTCGACCATCGAGGGCAAAATCCGGGGTCTGCCGGGTGGAATTCTTGAAACGCGCGTTTCCAAAGCCCCCATTTCCTCCCCGGGCCACCACGAAGCGCTCGCCATCCCGGACCAGGTCGACCAGGATCTCCGGTTCCCGTCCCTCCTCCACCTCCTGGTCGGCGTCGGAGATCAGCGTGCCCACGGGTACCCGGATCTCGCTGTGCTCCCCGCTGGCGCCGGTCTTGCCCCAACTTCCTCCGTTCGCACCGTTTTGGGCTTCGACGACGCGTCGGTATTGAAGTTCGGTCAGGGTATTGAGATTTCGGTCCGCCACTAGGACCACATTTCCACCGCGCCCGCCATCGCCGCCGTTGGGCCCCCCGAAGGCCACGAATTTCTCGCGTCGATAAGCGACCGCACCATGGCCGCCCTTGCCCGCGACGACACGGATCGTCGCCTCATCGACAAAGGGCTGGGCATGCTTCCCGGACTTCACGACGGCGCTCCTCTCCACGCCCATTCGAGCACGTGGGGGTCTTCCCCGTCGTGGGAAAGCTCAGCGCGGTCCGGGATTCCGGCGAAAACGCGTCGCGATTCCCTGTCTACTGCTCGGGGTTACTCCGCGGTATCGATATGGGCGTGCATTCGGCCCCTCGACTTGTGATAACGGACCACGCCCTCGGAAAGCGCGAAGAGAGTGTAATCCCTGCCGCAGCCCACGTTCTTGCCGGGGTGGATTCGGGTACCGACCTGCCGCACGAGAATAGAGCCCGCGTTCACGGTCTGTCCCGCGAATACCTTGACTCCCCGCCGCTGCCCGTTGCTGTCGCGCCCGTTGCGGGAACTGCCCTGCCCCTTCTTATGCGCCATAACGATTCTTCCTCGCGGTCACCGGGATCGTCGACCCCATTCGTTCAGTCGTTTCCCGAATTCGGTTGACGATGCCGGTTTTCGATTGCCGATCTCAGTCGTCGATGGAGTCGACTTGGATTTCCGTATAGGACTGCCGATGTCCCTGGAGCCGATGGTAGCCCTTGCGCCTCTTCATCTTGAAGACACGGATTTTCGGATGCCGACCCTGGGCCGTGATCGTGGCCTGGACCCGGGCGCCCTCGACGGTTGGCGTTCCGATCTTGACGTCGTCATCGTCGCCCACCATCAGGACATCGCCCAACTCGATCCGGGCCCCGACTTCACCGGGCAACGACTCTACCCGGACTCGCTCCCCGGGCTCCATCCGAAATTGCTTTCCACCTGTGCGAACTACGGCGTACATGATTTCCTCGTTTCCCGGCTCTCTTCAGGAGCGCGGTAGTATCCGTGATTCCGCTTCATCGTCAAGCGGTTGAGGTTCCTGGGCCGGCTCGGCGGCCGGACTGTAGCCGGACTCGCCAGCCAGTCCAGGTTCTGCGGCTTGCGAGAGGGCCGCCGGCTGGGACTCGGCCTCCGAGGGCTCCTCTTCCGGGGAATCGCCCTCGGCGCTCTCCGCTCGCTCTACTTTCTCGGCTTCCCCGGCTTCCCCGGCTTCCCCGGCCTTTTTGGCCTCCGAGTCCTCGGCCTCCGCGAGGGCCGGGAGCGCCTTGTCCCGAGGGGACTCCTCGGCAGGCAGAGCTTGTGCCTCCTCGACGGCTTCGGGCTCGTCGGGGATCTTCGCCGCCGGGGAAGTTTCGCGACTCTTTTCGGCCGCATCTCCGCGGCCGCCACGTCCCCGTCGCCTTGAGCCCTCTCTTCTCTTCCCTCCGCGGCCAGCGGGCTTCTTGTTTTCGCTGCCCGAAGTGCTCTCCTCGGCGGCCTTCAGCCAGCCGAGATCGGTCGCGATTCCGGGTCCGCGATCCAGGGCCTCCACTTCGAATTGCTCCTGGTGGAGCCCCGGGCGGGCCCGAATTTCGATCTTTCGCCCGAGTTCTTCGGAGAGTCCCACGAGGGTCTTGTGTTCGCTGCCAAGGAGCCGCTCCGCTACGCGTGGCGCCACCGTGATGGCGATATGCTGGCCGCTGAATCGCGGCAGGGCGCTGCGGATCTCCCGAAGCAGGTTGTAGCTCACGCTTTCCCCGGAAAGCATGTAGCCCCGACCCTCGCAATGACCGCATGGCTCGCAGATCGTCTGGATCAGATTCTCCCGCGTCCTCTTGCGGGTCATCTCGATCAGCCCGAGTTCGGAGATCTTGAAGATATTGGTCCTGGCCTTGTCGGAACGCAGGGCATCCTGAAGTGCGCGGTAGACTTTCTCGCGGTGGTCCGCCGACTCCATATCGATCAGGTCGATAATGATCAGGCCCCCGATATTGCGGAAGCGCAGCTGGCGGACGACTTCCTGAACCGCTTCGAGATTCGTCTTGTAGACCGTTTCCTCAAGATCGCGCTTGCCCACGAAACGGCCGGTATTGACGTCGATGGCCGTCAGCGCTTCGGATTGATCGACGACCAGGGAGCCTCCGGATCTGAGGGGCACCTTGCGTTCGAGATTCGCGTGAATCTGCTCCTCCAGCCCGAAGCGGTTGAAGATGGGCAGGGAGTCCTGGTAATGCTCCAGTTCGGGTTTCGGATCCGCGACGAACTCGCTCACGAAAGTTTTGAGGGCCTCGTGGATTTCGGCGCTGTCGACCACGATGCGCGACGTCTGGGGTCCTGCGAGATCACGCACGATCCGCAGGGGCAGATCGTGTTCGGCATGCAGGACGCAGGGGGCGGGTTTCTCGGCTCTGCGGGTCTGGACCGATCGCCAGATCGAATCGAGATAACGGATATCCGCCTCGAGATCGGCGTCCCTGGCCTTATCCCCCGCCGTGCGAATGATGAAGCCGAGATCCTTGGGCCTGAGGGATTCGACCACCTCGCGCAGGCGTTTGCGTTCCTTATCCGAGCCGATGCGCCGGGAGACCCCCACGCGACGCGATGCGGGCGTAAGGACCAGGTGGCGGCCGGGGATGGAGATATTCGAGGTGATCCTGGCGCCCTTCGTGCCGATGGGCGCCTTGGCGATCTGGACGACGATTTCCTGGCCCTCGGAGAGAACCGTATCGATGCGCGGCGGGGCCATGCCCCGCCGTCCATTTCGGCCCCGGCTCGGGCCGGGAGGTGCCTTGTCTCCATCGTCTCCGAGGGAGTTGTCGAAGTAGTCCCCGACGTAAAGGAATGCGGCCTTCTCGAGCCCAATGTCGACGAATGCGGCCTGCATCCCGGGCAGCACGCGGCTGACGCGGCCCTTCACGATATGCCCGACAACACTCTTGCTTCGTTCGCGTTCTATGTGGAGTTCCGTGAATACGGAGCGCTCCAACAACGCGACCCGGGTCTCGCCCGAGTCCGCGTTGATGATGATTTCATTCTCCATGGATGGCGTCGCTCGCTACCCGACAGCCCCCGCGGCCCCCCGCACGGATTCATAGGAGATTCCGTTGGAAAGATGCGTAGAGCTTTCGTGGCGTTGGCGAGTCGCTTCGGGGGAATGACCTGATCCGCCGTCCCCCCAGGACAGGCAGAGTCTTTGCTGCTAGCGGGACAACGAGGCGCGGCTACCGGGCCTCGCGTGAAAGTTCGGATACTCCGGTCTCCCGAAATCGATCCTGAGATCGTGGACTCGCACAGTTTTGAATATTCTCTTTTTCAGACGGAGTCGGCTGACTCTGGTTTTGTTCCGTGCCTGCGCACGTCCGAAGGACTCGAAATTTCCCGCGGGTCGGCAATGTCGCCGTCCTTTCCCCAATTGCGTCATCGAATCCGACGGCCCCGGTCGTCTCGTGCCCCCAAAACCTAGCTTTCGCCAATGCGCTCTCCGGGTCTCCCCGACTGCCAGTAAGGGCAGTTCGGCTTTCCACTCTCGTGGTGACCTTGATTGGCGTTCGGGCTCCAGTACTTCGGATACCGCCGCGCTTTCGCGGGTGGATCCTCCGGTTGTGAACGGCACCCGGAAGCCGACGCGCCCAGCTGTCACTCAGCGGGGTCGCGCTTTCCGGGGGCAGACGATCACCAAGCCACCTCCGTGTAATTTCAGTAGGGTACGATCATGGATTCAGAGCCCGACGTCAATACGGATCCTCGCCGGCTCCTGCCCTCGGTTCATCGAATGATCGAGGAACTGATCGTGGAGAATCCGCAACTTCCTCGTTGGGCCGCCTCTCGTGCCGCCCAACTCGTTCTCGCCGACCTCCGCAGCGAATTCGAGTGCGCCCCCGTGGGTGCGCCGCCATTTCGGGCCGGCGAAAAACATCGGGATCCGATCCGGGAAGCGGCCGGCATTGCGTCGGATCTCGCAAACGGTGGTCCCCGAGGGGTCGTCAATGCCACGGGCATCGTTTTGCACACCAATCTCGGTCGGGCTCCCCTGGCGGGGGGCGCGGCTCGAGCCGCGGCCAGCGCCGCCGCCGGCTATACGGATTTGGAACTCGATCTCGCGTCTGGCAGTCGCGGTGATCGGCTGGAAAGTGTGGCGGGTCGACTCCGCCTGCTTTCGGGAGCCGAGGCCGCCTATGCGTGCAATAACAACGCCGCGGCATTGCTGCTGGCCCTCAATACCCTGGCCGCCGGAAAGCAGGTGGTGGTTTCGCGCGGGGAATTGGTCGAGATCGGAGGCTCCTTTCGGGTGCCGGAGATCATGCAGCGCGCAGGGGTCGAGTTGGTCGAGGTCGGTTCCACCAACCGGACCCATTTGCGGGACTACGAGGCGGCGATTGGATCCGGCACCGCGATGCTTCTCAAAGTGCATCGCAGCAACTTCGAGCAGCGGGGTTTCGTCAAGGAAGTGGAACTCGGGGAGTTGGTCGCCCTCGGCGAGCGCCATCGACTCCCCGTGCTCGAGGATCTGGGAAGCGGGACCCTGGTGGATCTCACATCACGGGGGCTCCCATCCGAGTCCTTCGTGCCGGGTCGCATTCGCACCGGCGTCGACCTGGTCTGTTTTTCGGGGGATAAATTGCTGGGTGGCCCCCAGGCGGGACTCGTCCTGGGCCGCGATCGGCATATCACCGCCATGCGGAAGAATCCCCTTGCGCGGGCGCTTCGCCTCGACAAAATGAGCCTGGCCGCTCTCGACTGGACCCTCGGAAGTCTGCTGGATGGGCGCGCCGTCGAGGAGATCCCCCTGCTCGGCCAGATTCTCCGGCCGGCCGGGGAATATCGGGCGCAAACCCGTTCCTTCGCGATGAAATTGCAGGAAAGAGCGGCCGCGGAGGGAATATCCGTCGAGTTCTCGGTCGTCGAGGATCGGGTTCCGGTGGGTGGGGGCTCGCTGCCCGGTTTCGAATTGCATAGCTGGGTGATCGCGGTGCGTGCGGAGATCGGCTCGGAAGAGTTGGCCGCCCGTCTGCGTCGGCTCGAATCCCCCGTGCTGGCCAGGGTGCGGGATGCCCGGCTTCTGATCGACCTGCGGAGTGTGGCCGTCGAGGAGATTTCGCTGCTCTTCGAGGGTCTGCTCGCCGTTCTGCGTTGAATCAGCGAACGCCATTCTGTAGTTTTCCCTGCGGGTCGCGTCTTCGACATTGGGCGTGGTTCCCAACTCGCATAGGGGGTGCCTGGGTTGAGGGCAAATGGATCCCGGTCTGGCATCGGAACTTCATCGAGGCCATTGGAATTTCTGCGGGGCCCAGGGCCGCGAGTGATCGCCGTTGGTGCCGGCAAGGGGGGCGTTGGCAAGACCTTCGTGGCTACGAATCTCTCCGTGGCCCTTTCTCGCCTGGGCCATCGAGTGGTGGCGGTCGATACGGATCTCGAGGGTGCGAATCTCCATACCTGCCTGGGCGTTGCGAACCCCCAACTGAGCCTTGCAGATTTCGTATCCGGGCGGGAGGAAGACCTTCGCAAACTCCTGCTGGATACCGATGAGTCCAATCTGCAGATCATTGCCGCGACCCATGCTCATCTTGGCGACATGCAGCCCTCCCAGAGTCGGCGGCTTCGATTGATTCGCGAACTTCGAAGACTGCCGACCGATTATGTCGTGATCGACCTGGGGGCCGGTTCCCATTCAGCGGTGCTGGACTATTTCCTGATGGCCGACCATTCGCTGCTGGTCATGGTTCCCCAGCCGACGTCCGTGGAGAACGCATACACATTCCTGAGGGCCGCCTTCTATCGGAAGTTGCAGACGGAAGCCTCGAGTCATGAAATGCGCAATCTCGTCAGCACGTCGATGGATCCACGCAACGAATTGGGCATCCGCACGCCGCTCGAATTGATTCGGGAAATCGAAGGCCTGGGCCCGGTGGAGCAGAAGCTCATCCGCGAGATCGTGCAGGGCTTTCGGCCCCGGATCATGATCAACGAGGTCCGCAGCGCCGAGAACGTGAAATTGGGCTTCGCGGTGGTGAGCGTATGCCGGAAATTTTTTGGCATCGAGGCCGATTACCTCGGCTACGTGAACCATGAAGACGAGGCCAGAATGGCGGTGACGTCTCGCAAGTCCCTGATCGGATATCACGAGCGCTCGGATGCGGCCGGCTATGTGCAGCGCATCGCCGCCAAGTTGATTCGTCTATCCGATGACTCGCGCGGATCGGTTCGAGGGCGGCGAGAAAAGGCGCAACGGGGCCAGACGACCGGAGGCTCCGTCTGGACGTCCGGATGAGTCGCCCACCCTGGGGGTCGATTTGAAGATCCTCGACGAGATGAGCCCCTACGAGGTGTTGGAAGTATCTCCGATCGCTTCTTCCGAGGAGATCGAGCGCGCCTACCGGCACCTGCTAGACGCCTACGAATCGGATTCCGTGGCGCTGTATTCACTTTTTGGAGAAAAGGACGCTTCGGTGATTCGTGAGCGGATCGAGCGGGCATACCGAGTACTGGTGGATCCGGACCTACGCGAGAAGTACGATTCCCGAAGCGGGATGGATTCGGCTCCGGCTGAACCGATCGCGAGTGGCTCCCAAGCTGCTTCGAAGTATCCAGAGGAGGAGATGATGGCCTTTGAGGAGGAATTGATTCACGAGGGTTCCGAGTGTAATGGCTCGCTCCTGCGTCGTGCGAGAATCAGTGCCGGCTTCGAACTCGAGGAAATTTCCGAGGTGACCAAGGTGAGCGTCGGAACGCTGCGCCACATCGAGGCCGACAATTACGCGGATCTTCCCGCGACGGTCTACGTTCGCGGATTTGTGACGGGGTACGCTCAGACGATCGGGCTGAATCCCGAGCTCGTCGTGCCGGGCTACGTGGAGCTGGTCGAAAAAGCCCGGGCCGACCAGGGGCGCAGTCGCTTCCTGGGCCGTCGCTGATCCAGTCGCTGTTGTTGGGGTGGGCACTTTTTCCGATGGAGGGGAGCCGGGGCGCCCGGCTGATGCCGCCGAGGAACCGACCGCCGCTGCCTCGACTCGGATGATCTCTTTCACGGTTGACGAGGAGTTGGCGGGCGAGCGCGCGGATCTTGCGCTCGCGAGGCTCTCCGGGCTCCCCCGGGCCCAGATTTCTCGCTGGATCGATGGCGGCCACGTGAAACTCGCCGGGGCGCCCTTGGCTCGATCTAGTCGCAGGGTGAGCGAGGGGGATGTCCTGGAGGCGACTCCTCCCGAGCCCGAGGCCTTCGAGCTCAGACCCGAAGCCATTCCGCTGCGGATCCTCTACGAGGATTCGGATTTGATCGTTGTCGACAAGGCGGCCGGGATGGTGGTTCATCCGGGCCCCGGTCACTCCAGCGGAACTCTCGTCCATGCACTGCTGCACCACTGCGGGGATCTCGCGGGTGTCGGGGGCATTCTGCGTCCGGGCATCGTGCACCGGCTGGATCGGGGGACGACCGGCGCCATGGTGGCCGCTAAACACGACCGATCCCATAGGAGGCTCTCGGAGCAATTTCACGAGCATACGGTCGAGCGCATCTATCGCGTGGCGGTGCGCGCCATGCCCGCCGCGACCGAGGGCCGGATCGAAGCGCCGATCGGTCGCCATCTCCGGGATCGCAAACGGATGTCCATTCGTTCTCGATCGGGCCGCTCTGCGGCGACGCGTTGGACGGTACTGGAAAGATTTCCCTCAAGTGGAATGGCGTGGCTCGAGATTCGTCCGGAAACGGGTCGCACCCATCAGATTCGGGTTCATCTGGCATCGATCGGATCACCCGTGTACGGGGATGATGTTTACGGACGTGGCCGGAGGACTTCCATCCCCGGTGTGCTGCGACTCGAAAGACCGGGATTGCACGCGGCGGTGCTGGGCATCGACCATCCGAGCAGCGGCGAGCGGATGCGCTTCGAGGCCCCCCTAGCCAGCGACCTGGTCGATCTGCTCTCGGATCTGCGCAGGAGGGAGGCATGAGGGGGAATCGGGACGCTGCGCTTGAGCTCGGTTCGATCGACGGCTTCATCCGCCATGCCCTGCTGAAGCGAATCGGTGTCAAGCACGGGTTCGGAACTCGAAATGCCGTGGCGCCCGGCCGCGTCCTCTGCGCCGAACAGGTTCATGCGGCCGAGGTTGCAAGGGTCGGGTCCGGGGGCGAACTCGACCGCGGGCGCGCCGATGCCGTGATGTCGGATCGAGGGGGCGCACGGGTGGGCGTCGTGACGGCCGACTGCGTGCCCATCCTCGCTTCGCTGACATCCGGTCGGGGAGTGGTGGCCATCCACGCCGGCTGGAGAGGTCTGGCGGCGGGGGTGATCGGGGCGGCGATCGGAAAACTATCCGCCCTGGGGCGACCGGGGGAGGAGATCGTCGGCGTCGTGGGTCCGCATATCGGTGCCTGTTGCTACGAGGTCGATGGGCCGGTGCTCGACGCCCTGGCCAGGCGATTCGGCCCGCGGGTCGAGAGTTTTGCCGAGTCGAGCCGACCCGGGCATTCGCATCTGGACCTGGGAGGCTTGGCGGAAGCGGAACTCCGGGAAGCGGGCCTTGCCGCCACGGGGATCGCTCGGGTGGAGGCGGCTTGTACCTTTTGCAATCCGGAGCGATTTGATTCCTATCGCCGGCAGGGCGATCGGGCGGGGAGACTTCTCCACTACATCATTACATCACCGCCGTAGCGGCGGGCTGAGTGCCGACCCGGTTGGCGGTCGCGGCAAGTTTCCTTTGATCGTCGCGTGGTCTTCCCTTCCCTCGGGACGAAACCCGATCCCCCCAGGGTTCGGTGTCGACTCTTCGCGGCCGTTGCTTGACATTGACTTTGCCCCCCCCTAGCGTCAGAATCCAGTTGAATCCCCCACATACCAGAGTTCATTGCTGATTCTCCGATGCGCCACGACGCCAAGCCGCTCGAGTTCATGGGTCGCACCGTGCCGAAAGGCTGTTTCGAATCGTCGCAGGATGCCGAAAGGCCGAAAACCATTCAGATTTCGGCTTCCATCGGTCGATAGATCTGCAGGTCCCGCCAATAATCCACAGCCAGAAGATTGATCGACCGCGATAGTGCCAGAGAGCTGATCCCGGACACGGGATGCGGTCGCGTACGAACTCCAGCAGCTGAGAATCCGCAAGAGTCGTAGTTCTCTCCTCTTTGTTCGCCGCCCCACGAGAAATCCCCCGAGAGTCTTCCTCAAGTTTTCCGATCGAGTTCCCTAACGCGCCTCAACCACGAGAAGCAACATGGCCAGAACAGATTCAGATGAATCCGGCAATGATCGCCCGGGGGCCAAGAGCGCTGACGCCTCGGCCCCCTCCTCCAACCGTTCCCGGCGCAGTCGAAATCGCAGATCGCGTTCCACCGGCAGTCGGGGCGCGCGCAGCGAGTCCGTCGGCAAGCAGAAGGATTTTCTGCCGAGCGACGCGGAACTCGACCGCGAAGAGGCGGAGATGTCGGAGGACGATGGCGGGGAGCGCCTGAACGTCCAGGAACTCAAGAGCAAACCCATGCAGGAGCTGATGGAATTCGCCCAGCAGATGCAGGCGGAAGACGTCGTGGGCCTTCGCAAACAGGATCTCCTCTTTGCCATTCTCAAGGCCCAGACCGAAAGGGGGGGCAAGATCTGCGCCCAGGGCGTACTCGAGATTCTTCAGGACGGATTCGGCTTCCTGCGGGCTCCGGACCAGAGCTACCAGGCCGGCCCCGATGATATCTACGTCTCCCCCTCGCAGATCCGACGTTTCCATTTGTGCACGGGAGATACCGTGGAGGGACAGATTCGCCCTCCCAAGGAGTCCGAGCGCTATTTCGCCCTGCTCAAGGTCGAGTCCATCAATTTCGAAGCCCCCGAAAAGTCCAGGCAGAAGGTTCTCTTCGACAATCTCACACCCCTATACCCGGATGAAAAATTCACCCTCGAGTACCAGGGAGGGGGCCTGACTTCGCGCATCATCGATCTCATGGCACCGATCGGGAAGGGGCAGCGCGCCCTCATCACCTCTCCCCCGAAAGCGGGCAAGACGATGGTTCTGGCAGAAATCGCCAATTCCATCGCTCGAAATCATCCCGATGTCTACCTCATCGTGCTCTTGATCGACGAACGGCCCGAGGAGGTGACGGATATGCAGCGCACCGTCCGGGCCGAGGTGATTTCCTCCACTTTCGACGAACCGGCCACGCGTCATGTGCAGGTCGCCGACATGGTGATCGCCAAGGCCAAGCGGCTGGTCGAGCATAGACGGGATGTCGTGATCCTCCTCGACTCGATCACCCGCCTGGCCCGTGCCCACAACACCGTCGCCCCCCACTCGGGCAAGATTCTTTCCGGGGGTGTCGATTCGAATGCGCTCCACAAGCCCAAGCGCTTCCTCGGTGCCGCCCGAAATGTCGAGGAGGGGGGGAGTCTCACCATCGTCGGCACGGCGTTGATCGAAACCGGCTCCCGCATGGACGAGGTCATCTTCGAGGAATTCAAGGGCACCGGCAATAGCGAACTGGTCCTCGACCGGAAGCTCGCCGACCGGCGCACCTTCCCGGCCATCGACATCAATCGTTCGGCCACCCGTCGCGAGGAATTGCTGCTGGATGAGAACACCCTCAACCGCATGTATATTCTCCGCAAGGTATTGGCTCCGCTTTCTCCGGTGGATTCGATGGAGTTTCTGCTCGGCAAGATCAAGGCGACGGATACGAATACTGAATTCCTGGAGTCGATGAATTCGTGATCGGGAAGTGAGCCCTCTCCAACTCCTGATGCATCCGCGGCTCGAGAAATTGGGGCGGACGCGGAAGCGGGCGGAAGCGGGCGGAGGCGGGCGGAGGCGAAAGTGGAGCGGCGGTATTGGCCGGGAATTCTTCGATTCGCCACGGATGAGGAGTCCCCTGCGGTGGGCGGTACGAGCGAATGGCCAAATTCCTGAATCGGATCGAGGAAATCGAGGAACGGGCGAGGGATCTCGAAGCCCGCATCGCGGATCCCGAACTGGCCCGGCAGCCCGGGCAATTCCAGAAGGTCGCCAAGGCTCTTGGCGGGCTGCGCCCGCTACTGGAAAAAGGCGAGGAGTATCGGAGCCTGATTCGCCAACTCGAGGACTCCCGGCTGATGACCGAGGATCCCGATGCGGAAGTCGCCGAGATGGCGAGGGGAGAAACGGTCGACCTCGAGGCGCGCCAGGAGGTCCTGGAATCCGATCTGGCATTTCTCCTGATGCCCCGCGATCCCAACGACGAGAAGAATGCGATCTTCGAAATTCGGGCGGGAACGGGTGGCGATGAAGCGGCCCTCTTCGCAGCGGCCCTCTTTCGTATGTATTGCCGCTACGCCGAGGGGCGGGGATGGAAGGTCGAGCAGTTGAGCGCCTCCGAAACACCGGGTGGGGGCTTCAAGGAAGTCATCGCATTGATCGACGGCAATGACGTCTGGAGTCGTCTCAAGTTCGAGCGCGGCGTCCACCGTGTGCAACGGGTTCCGACGACCGAAGCCCAGGGTCGAATCCATACCTCGACGGTGACCGTGGCGGTCATGCCCGAGGCCGAGGAGGTGGATATCGACATCAGCCCGGTCGACCTTCGAATTGACGTGATGCGGGCCAGCGGCCCGGGCGGCCAGAGCGTCAATACGACGGATTCCGCGGTGCGGATCACCCATCTGCCGACGGGCGTCGTCGTGCAGTGTCAGGACGAGAAATCCCAGCATAAGAACAAGGCCAAGGCCATGAAGGTTCTGCGTTCGCGCCTGCTCGAATTCGAAGAACAGAAGGCCGCCGACGCCAGGGCGGATGAAAGGCGGGCCCAGGTCGGCTCCGGAGAGCGCAGTGAGAAGATTCGCACCTACAATTTCCCCCAGAGTCGCGTGACCGATCACCGGGCGGGCGTCACTCTCCACAAACTCGAAGCCATCGTGGAAGGGGATCTCGAGGAATTGCTGGATCGCGTCAAGGCCCAGGTAACCGCCCGGGAAGAGGCGGCGAGCGGGGAGTGATGGGAGATCCCCCCCCCCTAGCTTCGAAGCGGGGCGAGCGCGTCTGGACCGTGCTCGAATTGCTTCGCTGGACCAGCGATTATTTCGCCGGGCAGGGACTCGAGACCCCGCGCCTGGATGCGGAGATCCTGCTCGCTCACGCCCTCGGATTGGGTCGCCTGGAACTCTACCTCCAGTACGAGAAACCCGTGAACGCGGATGAGCGGGCTCGTTACCGCGAATTGGTGCGCGGCCGCGCCAGCGAGCGCTTGCCGGTCTCCCTGCTCGTGGGCGAAAAAGAATTCTGGTCCCTGCGCTTCAAGGTCACAGTCGATGTCCTGACGCCGCGACCGGATACCGAAACCCTCGTCGAAGCCGCCCTGGCCCGGCTGCCCGATGCGCAGCGGCGCTACCGGGTGCTGGATCTAGGCACCGGCTCGGGGGCCGTTGCTCTCGCGCTGGCCCAGGAGAAGCCCCAAGCTGAAATCACCGCAACCGACATTTCACCCCGCGCCCTGGAGGTCGCCCGAGAAAATGCCCGGGAGTTGGGCAGCCAGGAAGCCGTTCGTTTCCTGGAGGGACACCTATACGAACCCGTCAGGGGAGAGCGCTTCGATCTCATCGTCAGCAATCCCCCCTATCTGGCCCGCTCCGCCGCAGACTCGCTGCCACCCGAACTCGACCACGAGCCCGAAGTGGCCCTTTTCGGGGGAGAGGACGGCTATGCGCTGCTCCGCCCCCTGGCCGGGGAGTCGCTCGCCATGTTGGTGAGCGGGGGCTGGATCGCGGTGGAGGTGGATCCCCTCCAGGCGCACACTTTTGCAAGCTGGCTCTCGCAGGCCGGCTTGAGTGGAGTGCAGATCCTGCCCGACCTGGCGGGTCGCGATCGCGTCGTCGTCGGTCGCAATGAGCCGGAACGGGGCGCTCAGCGCGACCCCGGACAGGCGCCCGGGGAAGTTTCCGGGGAATAGGGGCCAAGAGCCGACGGGACGAATGGGTTCCGACGTGGCACTTCGCGGAAGCGGTGGCTACACAAGGATCGGGCGGATCTTCCGCATCGGGCAATGGGCCCGAGATCCCCGGACCGCCCCCAACGCCCGGGCGATCCTCGAGCATGAATTTCGCCAGCCCAGAGCTGGCCGGGGTAGCCCCCCCGGGAATCAGGTAGAGGTCTGATATGGTGAAGGAACGCGAGTCGCGACGAAATGCGACCGTTCGAAGGGAAACGCGGGAAACTCGGATCAGCGTGGAACTCGAGCTTGATGGCACGGGGGAATATCGCATCCAGACCGGGATTCCCTTCTTCGACCACATGCTCGAATCCCTGGCCCGCCATGCCCTCTTCGACCTCACGGTCGAGGCCAAGGGGGATATTGCGGTGGACTACCACCATACCGTCGAAGACGTGGGGATCTCGCTCGGGCAGGCCTTTCGCCAGGCCCTGGGCCAGGCCGCTGGAATTCGTCGCTACGCGTCCTTCTCGCTGCCGATGGCCGAGAGCCGGGTGGACGTCAGTCTCGACGTCTCCAATCGGCCCTTTCTCCGTTACCAGGTGGAGTTGGAGAACACGCGGGTGGGTGATTTCGATGCTTCCCTGGCGGAAGATTTCTTCCAGGCCTTCTCCCAGAATGCCGGTCTCGATCTGCATATCGAAAAGCGTTACGGGCACAGCCCTCATCACGTGGTCGAAGCGGTCTTCAAGGGTGTGGCCCGCTCGCTGCGAGAAGCGGTGGCGATCGATCCCCGTGAGACCGGTCCTCCCAGCGTGAAAGGCGCCCTCTGAAGCGATGTTCGAGCGAATTACAATCGAGCCGGGCAGCGTGCGGTTGCGCTTTGCCGTGGGGGTCGGGTGATGACGAGTGCGGCGAAGATCGCGGTCGTCGATTACGGTGCCGGCAACATTCGCAGCGTCGCCAAGGCCCTCGAGCGCAGTGGCCTGCGGGTGGAGGTCACGGACTCTCCCCACGTCGTGGCCGCCGCGGATGGGGTCGTTCTGCCCGGTGCAGGTGCTTTCGCCGACGCCATGGGAGCGTTGCGCGAGAGGGGCCTCGAGGCGGCGATCCAGGAGACGATCTCCGCCGGCCGCCCCTATCTCGGCCTCTGCGTGGGATTGCAACTGCTCTTCGACGAGGGTGACGAGCACGGCATTACGAAGGGTATGGAGTTGCTCCCGGGCCGGGTCGAGCGCTTTTCGCAACGGGACGTCGATGGAAAGCTCTTGCGGGTACCCCAGATCGGATGGAATGAGGTGTGCTTCGAGGGCGATCATCCGATGTTGGCGGGTCTGCCCGAGCGGGATCACTTCTATTTCGTGCATTCCTATCGGGCGGTTCCGGGGGATCAGTCGATCGTCGCGGGCCGCTGTGATTACGGGGGAGAATTTGCGGCCGCGGTCGCGAAGGCCTCGATCTTCGCCGTGCAATTCCATCCGGAAAAGAGTCAGAATGCCGGCAAGCGGCTTCTCGACGCCTATCGGAATTGGGTGGAGAAGAGCCGATGACGCTCTGTAAGAGGATCATTCCCTGTCTCGACGTCGATAAGGGTCGAGTCGTCAAGGGCGTTCGCTATATCGATCACGTCGACTGCGGGGATCCGGTGCAGGTCGCCCAGGCCTACGACGCGCAGGAAGCGGATGAGGTGACGTTTCTCGATATTACGGCGAGTCATGAGGAGCGCGGGATCCTGTTGGATGTCGTGACCCGCACCGCGGAATCCATTTTCATGCCCCTGACCGTTGGGGGTGGTGTGCGTTCGATTCAGGACATCCTCGATCTGCTCAACGCCGGAGCGGATAAAGTTTCGATCATGACGGCGGCGGTTCTGGATCCGGACCTGGTCGCGGAAGCGGCGGTGAAGATCGGCAGCGCCAATCTGGTCGTGGCCATCGACGCGCGCGCCGTCGCTACATCCGACACGGGGGGAGAAGCCCGCCAATGGGAGGTCTGCACCCACGGTGGTCGCCGCTCGACGGGGATCGATGCCGTGGAATGGGCCGAGCGCATGGCCGTCGCTGGAGCTGGAGAGATCCTGCTGACGAGCATGGACCGGGACGGGACCCGCAGCGGTTACGATCTGGCCCTGTTGCGAGCGGTGGCCGATCGGGTTTCCGTACCCGTGATCGCCTCGGGAGGTGGCGGGAGCGCCCGGGATCTGGCCGCCGCCCTCAGCGATGAAAAGGATGGGGGGCACGCCCAAGCGGCCCTGGCCGCCTCGATCTTTCACTTCGGAGAGACGACCGTCGCCGAGGTGAAGCGCTCACTGCTGGAGAGGGGAATCTGCGTTCGCACCCCCTCGCCCGGTGTGCAGTAGCCATCGGCCGGTCGTTGGAAGCGGGATCGAGGCTCGCGGGTGCGCGGGTGCGCGGGTGAATGGTGGGCTGGCTGGCGGGTGGCTCGAGGGGCTCGTCTTGAGGGGAGAAAACCCCTGCGCTAGCCTCGGGGACTCACCGGATTTCTGCAGAACGAAGGTTTAAGAACACGCCCCAACGGCCACCGGAAAGAGCCGATATTCCCTCAAATCCCCAAGCTGTGGCAGAACGACCCAAAAATTGACCCAATCCCCGTGGGAATGGAATCATTCCCAGCCGGCCGGAAAGAAATCACAAGGAAGTTTAGGCAGCGTTGCACTAGAGTTGCGGATTCTCTGTAGGCCACGCTGCCGAGAGGGCTCCCGGGGCAAAATTCGATTGTAATCTGCTTCTCGGAGCGAGAAAAACAAACACGAAAGTGGCTCTTTGGCCACTCACTCACACCACGACATAGATATCTCGTTGCCGGATGAGATCTCCGCTGTCGTTCAAGGTTAAGAAGAACATATGTCGGTGATTAAAGTCAAGGAAAACGAATCGATCGAGCAGGCGATTCGACGATTCAAGAAGATCTGTGAAAAGGCGGGAATTCTGACGGAGCTGCGGCGCCGGGAATACTACGACAAGCCCAGCATCCGAAAGAAGAAGAAGGAAGCGGCAGCACGCAAGCGAGCGATGAAAAAGATGAGGCGTATGGTCCGTTGACTCGATCTCGGGCCCGCCTCTTCGGGGAGTAGTGCTTGGGTCTCATCCCGGAAACAACGATTCATGAAATTCGGGAACGAGTCGATCTCGTCGGCCTGATCGGTCGTCACGTCGATCTCAAGCAAGCGGGCCGCAATTGGAAGGGGTTATGTCCCTTCCACGATGAGAAAACACCCTCTTTCAACGTCAACCCCGACCGGCGGATATTTCATTGCTTCGGCTGTGGAGAGGGTGGGAACGTCTTCGCATTCCTGCAGAAGCGGGAAAACCTCACCTTTCCCGAAGCGGTTCGTACCCTGGCGGCGGAACTCGGGATCGAAGTCCCCGAGACCGATCGCGTGGAGCGAAGCGAGAGTGAGCGGATCTACGCAGCTCTCCAGATCGCCCAGGATTGTTATCGAAGTCAACTCAGCAGCCCGGGCGGAAAGGCGGCTCGCGAATATCTCGAGGCGCGGGGCCTCGATGCCGAAATCATCGACCGCTTCGATATCGGCTATGCGCCGAACTCCTGGGATACGGTACTTCGCGCTCTCGAGAAAGCGAGGATTCCCGCGGAGATCGCATTCTCGGCGGGGCTGCTCTGCGAGCGATCCAAGGGCGGCCATTACGATCGGCTCCGGGGTCGCATCATCTTTCCGATTCGGGATGTTCGGGGCCGGGTGATCGCCTTCGGGGGCCGGGCTCTCGCTGCGGATCAGGAACCCAAATATCTCAACACCCCCGAGAGCCCCATCTACCAGAAGCGACGGGGCTTTTATGGTTTTCCAGCAGCCCTCGAAGCGATCCGTCGCGCCGGGCGCGCGATCGTCTGCGAGGGTTATTTCGATGTCGTCGCACTTGCGAGGGCCGGAGTGGGGGAGGCTGTCGCAACGTGTGGGACGGCGCTCAGCCAGGACCATGCCCGGGATCTGAGGAGGAGAACCCGTACTGTCGGTCTGCTCTTCGATGGGGATGCCGCGGGCCGCAAGGCCATGGAACGGGCCCTTGAAATCCTGCTGCCCGCCGAGTTGCGGATTCGTGCGATCGACCTTCCCGAGGGTCTCGATCCCGATGACTATCTGAGAATTCACGGCGCCGAGGCGCTTCGAACGCTGATCGATGCCGCCCCCGATGCCCTCGAAGTGGTCATTCATCGCAGCGTCGCGGCGGGCTCTTCGACACCGGCCGAGAAAGCGGATGCCGTTCGCCGGGTCGCCCCCCTGATGGCGGTGATCGCCGACCCCGTCGAGCGGAACGAATATATCCGACGCCTCGCAATGTCGGTCGAGACCGATCCGGCCGCGGTCGAATCCCTGGTGCGGGACTCCAAGCGGGATCGACCTCCCCGCGCCGAGGCAGAAGCAAAAGCGCAGCCGAGTCGGCCGCGTCCCGTACATTCCGAGGATCGCCATCTTCGCCATATCGCGTTGATCTTTTCCCGGCATCCGGATCTCACGACAGAGGAACTTCGTCGGACCATGGGGGAGGTGCTCCCCGAAAGCCCCTGGAAGAAGCTCATCTTCGCCCTGCTGGATGCGGCGGCCGGGGGTTGCCTAGATGCGGAGGGCGCGGTGGATGCGACCGCCATGGCGAATGTCCTCTCCCCGGAACTACTGCCGTTTTTTCACGAAGTTGTCGTCGATGAATCCCTTTTATCAGGGGATACGCCGGCGTCGGAAGTACTTGTGCAATTGCTTGCCCGATACCTTGCAAAGGACATCGAGGCGAGAGAAAAGAATCTCAAGCGTCGCATGATGGATCCCGATGAAGATCCGGTGAGGCTGCTTGAGGAACGTCAGGCCCTGCTGGAGCGTCGGCGCTCGAAGACCGATTTCGGCTTGGGGTTGAATCCGTGATGACTGCTGCTGATTACAGACTGAATCTACTGACTTGCTGGAGTCCCATGTTGCTGCTCGACGTTGCCAAGGAGCCCCCCCATGTCCTCGAACGCCCCCAAGTCTTCCGGAATTGATCCCGGCACCCAGGGTCGAAGCCCCGATGTGACGCCACCAGAAATCGCAGCCAAAAAGCTCGATTCTGAGGCGCTCGCTGAAGAGCCGACTTCGGATCAGCCGAGGCCCGCGCGAGCCGTGAGACGAAAGGCGACCAAGCGCGCCGCTTCCACGGCTGAACGCAAAACCGAGTTGGACCCAGTGCGCGTCTATATGCGCGATATGGGACAGACCTCTCTCCTCACCCGGGAGCAGGAGGTCGAGATCGCCATGGAAATCGAGGCGGGCATCCACGACCAGGAACTCGCCGTTCTCGGAAATCTATACGGGCTGAGTGCGGTACTCGAGCTCGAAGAACCGCTCGTCAATGGGGATCTGCGCCTGGCAAGCGTCGTCGATGGGCTCCTCGATGAAGGCTCCCCTCCCCAGGAGGTTCGCAGAGAGAGACTCCTCCAGGCGATGGCGGAAATCGCGAAGTATCGGGAAGAGATTATTCGGCGTCGCAACTCCATGAGCAATTCGCGTACGAGCCAGGCGACCCGCTTGCGACTCGGCGAAGAGATCGATCGTCGGACGAATAAATGCCTGGAGGAATTGCGGGCCGCAGGTTTTGCGAATGGAAAGCTGACGGAGATTCAGTCACGCCTGGTCAAGCTCGTCCGATCGTTCGAACAGGTCGATATGCGGCTGCAACAGCTGGCCGCCGAGCAGGGTGTCGAGCCCGAGAAATGTCTTGAAATCGCGTTGACGGAGTCGCCCCGGAAAGCCGGCCGACCGAGGAAGATGTCGAGACTCGACCCCGAGGTCGGCCCGGTTTCCGAAGTCTCGGAAGTTGCGAGAGCCAGGAAGAAGTTGGAGAAGAAGTCCCGCATGACCCGCGATGAGGCCTATCGATCACATGCTCTCCTCCAGCGGGCGATCGCGCGCACCGAAAAGGCGAAGAGCCAGCTCACGGAGGCCAATCTGCGCCTGGTGGTTTCGATTGCCAAGAGGTATCCGAATCGCGGGCTGCAATTCCTGGACCTGATCCAGGAGGGCAATATCGGCCTGATGAAGGCCGTTGATAAATTCGAATATCAACGCGGCTACAAATTCTCCACCTACGCGACCTGGTGGATTCGGCAGGCGATCACGCGGTCGATCGCCGATCAGTCCCGAACCATTCGCATTCCCGTCCACATGATCGAGAATCTGAATAAATTAGTGAGGGCAACGCGTCAACTCGTTCAGACCCTCGGCCGCGAGCCCGCCCCCGAGGAGCTTTCGGAGAAGATGGGAGTCTCGATCGAGAAGGTTCGTGCTGTCCTGGGCCTGGCCTGGGAGCCGATCAGTCTCGAAGCACCCGTTGGAGAAGAAGGGGGCACCCAGGTTGGCGATTTCATCGAAGATCCCAACGCGATCGATCCCGGGGAAGCCGCCATCCAGGCGAATCTTGCCTCCGAGACCCAGGAGGCTCTTTCGACCCTGACACCGAAGGAAGCACTCGTACTCCAGATGCGCTTCGGCATTGGGCAGAACGAAGAGTTGACCCTGGAGGAGGTCGGGCATGGATTTTCGGTTACGCGCGAGAGGGTGCGCCAGATCGAGGCGAAGGCCCTGCGAAAGCTTCGCCACCCCTCCCGGAGCCGTATCCTGAAGACCTTCCTGGAAAACTGATCGGGACTCCCGCGATGGAAGCCCTCTCCCGCCCCCCGTAGATCTGCTCAGCAGGGATCGCCGGAGGCGCTCAGCCAGGCCTGGAAGTCGCCGTCATAGCCCACGGCCCTCTGTTGCGCGGCGATTCGATCGAGCAATTCGCGTAAGCTCCCCGGAGCCATTGGGCATCGCGTCGCGGCCTGGGCGGCCACGTCCTCGGCGATCTGATTGGCATGGATCAGGTCGGGTCGGATATTCTCGTTGCTCCGCTCCCCGTCTTCGGCGGACTCATCCGCGATGCCCAGGAAGGCCTCGACGGCCTCGCGACAGACCCGGGTCGCATGTTTTCTGGACGCCATGATATTGCCCTTGCCGGTGACGACGTTGCCCACGGAGAAAACCGTCGGGTAGGCGGCCAGTCGTCCATAGGTCCAGTCGCTGAAGTCGAAGAGTTCGCCCTTCATGTCGATTCCCTCGATGGCCTCGGGGATGCTTCCGATGGAACTCAGGATGGCGGGGGCTCGCCGCTCGTAGGTTTCGTCCAGGGGAATCACGCGCTCGCCCTCGATCCGGGTACGACGGAATCGAATACCCACGAGCCGGTCGGCCTCTACGATCAGCCCGTCGGGCGCCGAAAGGGGTTCGAGTCTGAGTTTGAATTTCTCGCAGGCCTTCGCGAGCATCGCGAGTCTCGACTTCCTGACCTTCTCGACGCGTTCCTGCGAAGCCTCTGCCGGGATCGAAATCAGGGGCATATCCTCCGCCCGTCGGCGGTAGTAGATCGACGAACCCTCGAGGCCCAGATCTTCCCAGCGCAGATCGTATCTGTCCAGGGTCCTGGGAATGCCGCGGGCCTCGAGTTCTTCGATCGCGATCTCGATGCCGCGTTCCGCGAGCGCTCTATGGGTACAGGTCAGGGTGATGATCTTGGCGACATCGATCGAAGCCAGGCCCCCCCCGATGACCAGGCTGCCGTCGAGGGCCTCGAAACGAGGGCCGCTATAATTCGCATCTTCGGCGTGGTTGAATGCGATCACGAAGGGGTTCTGGTAGACGAGGCCCTTGTTCACGTACGCGGCCACCCCCTCGATGGGCAATGACCTGTCTCGCCACGCCCCATTCGCCAGAACCACGCAGGTAAATCCCCAACTGCCGACCAGGGTCTTGAAGTCTACGTCTCGACCGATCTTCGTGTTGGGCACGTAGTGGATGAGGGAATGCGAGAGCTTCTGGTGCACGCTTTCGTATTCCTTGTCTCGCAGGCGGCGATGCCAGCGAGGCAGGCCATCCTCGATCTTCCCGTAGGGGCGCGCGTTCTGCTCGAAGACGGCTACCAGGATTCCGCGTTCGGCGAGACGACGAGCCACCTCGGAGCCCGCAGTTGCCCCCCCGATGACGGCGACTGAATGTTTGGCGATCCCTTCCTCCATGGCGGCCAATTCTCGCAGGAAGTAGGAGTCGGGACAACGGTCAGAGGGTGGGTATGGCTGAAATCTTTCCGCGCTCAGGTGTGAATCGATGGATCGATTTCCTCGACTCGGCGATGGATGCGTTAGGATTGCGTGTGGGGCCCTTAGCTCAGCGGTGAGAGCACCCGGCTCATAACTGGATGGTCCACGGTTCGAATCCGTGAGGGCCCACCATCGTTTCCTTCGTACGGGAGGCCTCGAGTCAGCGGGCGGTCCCCCATGATGTCCCCCACTTTGTCATGCCCCACCACCATGCCCCCTCCCATACCCCCTCCTATGGCGGCCCCCCCCCTATGGCCGCCGACGGTGGGCCGCCGACGGTGCGTCCCCTTGATCTCAGTGTCGGGAACTTCTCCTCGCGGCTCTCCCGGGCCCCGCTGCTCCTCGAGGAATAGGGCCACTCCGATGCGACCGTCGAAGAGGGCCTGCGGCGTCGGGTCCAGGGGCGGGTTTCGCAGGTTCTCGTAGTCGGCCCAAACGCGCAAATAGACCGTTTGCTCCGCGGTGGCGGAAAATTCGATCCGATTCCAGGACCTCGGGATCCACCCCAGCCAGTCGAGCTTTGCCGCCAGGACGTGGGAGCCCGGTTCCAATAGCAGCGTCTCGTATTCTCCATCGGCCAATTCTCCAAGGGGCTCGTCGTCGAGCGTCAGGGCAATGTCCCCGATACCCCGAAGGGCATCGACCCGGTAGATGTAGACGCGCATCCGATCCGCAGTCGGGGATTCCGCGTATTCGAAAGCCGGGCCCCCGGGAGGTGGCGAGGTACAGGCGGTCGGGCCGTAGCCTCCCAAGAGGAAAATTCCGAGGCCGATGGTGGCGAGTCTGCGCATGCTTCCTCCCCCGGGAAATCCATCCCCACCCGGCCCTTCCCATGACCGTGCCCCGGCGGATCGGACTCTGCTATCATGGCACGCTTGAAGGACTTTCGACTCTCTCGGGCAGGATTCCCATGAAGAAAGACAAGGAACGCTACTGGGACTGCCTCGATCAGGCTATGGAAGCATCTCATGGGGGTCGGATCGACGAGGCCATGGCCTGGCTCGAGGAGGCCCTGAAAGTTCACCCCGCCGGGGCGGAAGCCTACAATGGCCGCGGTGAGCTGCTTTGGGACGAGGGTCGGGTCGATGAGGCGCTCTACGAGTTTCAGCGGGCGATTGCCGCCGACCCCAAATTCAGCGCCGCGCATCTGAACAGGATCGAAATTCTCGTCGAGGAACTCGGGGATTTCGAACTCGCCCTCGAATGTTGCGACGAGTTGCTCGGGGGCCTGCCGGCTCTTCCCCGCCTCGACCGATCCCTCCAGGGCGAACTCTACTATCTGAAGGCCAAGGCCTTCTTCTACGTGGACGATCTCGAGGCCGCGGTCTTCCTGATTCGCCGCGCCGTCAAGGCCGGCGGCGAGATGTCGACCTACATGGCCTTCGAGGGGCATCTGCTCTTCGAGATGGGGCGCTACGAGGATGCCCGGCGCGTTCTCGAGCGCGCGCTATCGATGGAAAACGATTCCCCCCACTTTGCCTATAGCCTGGGCCTGATCCTGGAACGGATCGCCCAGGGGCACGATAAGCGAACCCCTTCCGGAGAGGTGGCGGTGGCCGCCGCGGCTTCGGATGCGGCCTTCGCCCGGGCCAACGCCCTGGATCCCTCGCAATTCCCCCTGCCCGTCGAAGTCAGCGAAGACTTCTTCCAGGAGGCGACCGCCGAGGCCCTGGACAACCTGCCGCGCTCGGTCAGGGAGTATATGGGCGACGTCCCCGTGACCGTCGATGATTTCCCCGATCCGGAACTCGTGACCGTAGAGCGGGTATCTCCCCAGATCCTGGGTCTCTTCCGCGGAGTGCCCCGCACCCAGGCGGCCGCCACGGAGCAACTCCCCGACCTCGATCAGATCGTGCTCTTCAAGCGGAACCTGGAAAAGATCTGCCGGGATCGCGAGGAATTGATCGACCAGATCCAGATTACCCTGCGCCATGAGGTGGGCCACTACCTGGGTCTGGACGAATACGATCTCGAGCGCCTGGGATTGGCCTGAGCGCGGTCGACTTCGGCCTCGGGGCCCCCAAGCCCCGATTGAGTTGAATAGTTGGGGTCGTGCTGGACGAGTGGATGAGAAGAGAAAGTTGAGCCGCCAAGCGCCGCCCTCATTGATTCGACGGCTCTCCACCGTGGTGGGTTCCGAGAACTGCCTCTCGAGCCCAGAGGAACTCTTCACCTACGGTTGCGACGGACTCACCCTGGACGCCCATGAGCCCAGCGTGGTGATTCTCCCGAGGACGACCGAAGAGGTACGTCGGGCCGTGGAGATCTGTCTCGAATTCGAGTGGCCCTTCGTGCCCAGGGGGGCGGGAACGGGACTCTCGGGGGGGGCCGTTCCCCTGGACGGAGCGGTCGTGATCTGCTGTTCGAGAATGCAGGAGATCCTGGAAGTCGACGCCGAGAATCGCATCGCGGTCGTACAGCCCGGTGTCATCAATGCGGAACTCTCGCGCGCGGTCGCCCACCTCGGCCTCTTCTACGCCCCGGATCCCTCCAGCCAACAGGCTTGTACGATCGGCGGAAACGTGGCCGAAAATTCAGGAGGCCCGCATACCCTCAAATACGGCACCACCACCAACCATGTCCTGGCGCTGGAATTGGTATTGCCGAGCGCTTCCGTATTGCGTCTCGGATCGCCCACCGGTTTCGCGGCGGGTTATGACCTCGTCGGGGCGGTCGTGGGGAGCGAGGGGACCTTCGGGATCGTGACCGAGGTCACGGTTCGACTCGTTCCCCTCCCCGAGGCGGTTGAAACCGTGCTCGCCATCTTCGACGATGTCCCCTCGGCCTGTCGCCTGGTCGGCGGAATCATCCGATCCGGCATGTGTCCCGCGGCGCTCGAGGTGGTCGACCAGCGCACGGTCCGGGCCGTCGAGGCCAGTACCTATGCGGCTGGATTGCCCCTGGACGCCGGGGCGATCCTGATCATCGAACTCGACGGAGCCGAGTGCGAGATGCCGGGCCAGTTGGCGAGAATTCGCGAGCTCGCCGATCACGAGGGGGTTCGGGAGATGCGAATCGCCCGGGATGCGAAGGAGCGGGTGCTCTTCTGGCGGGCGCGCAAGGGCGCGTTCGGGGCGATGGGACGGCTGGCTCCGGATCTCTACGTCCACGATGCGGTGGTCCCGCGAGCACGACTTCCGGAGGTACTCGAGGAGATCTGTGCGATCGGGGATCGCCATCGAATCACCCTCTCGAATGTCTTCCATGCGGGGGATGGGAATCTGCATCCCAATATCTCCTTCGACCGCAGGGATGCCGACGAATTGGCTCGGGTGATGGCCGCGGGTCGAGAAATGCTCGAACTCTGCGTGAGGGTTGGCGGGGTTCTGACGGGCGAACACGGCGTGGGGACGGAAAAGCGCGAGTATATGGGGCTGCTTTTCGGAGCCGCGGACCTGGCTGCCATGGAGACTTTGCGCGAAGTATTCGACCCCGATCGCATCTGCAATCCGGGTAAGCTGATTCCGACGACCCGGGCCTGCGTCGAGTCGAATCCCCGGGCGCGGGGTTATGATCGGGTTCCAATCGCATGAGGGGCGAGATGCGGGACTCGGATCTGAACGAGCTTCGCTCCCTGCTGGGGTCGGGATTTCGGGAGTTGGATCCCGTCGAGGAACGCGCTGGCTGTCGCCTCCGCGTCTCCCTTGAGCCGCGAAGTTCGGATGAACTGGCCGAGAGTCTGGCATTGCTCTCCGCCCATCGGCAGTCCGTGCTCCTGATGGGGGCCGGAACGCGCCTGGATCTCGGCAATCCGATTCGGGATACCTCCATCGCGCTCAGTTGCCGATTGCTTTCCGGCGTCGACGAATTGGACGAGGCCGATGGCGTGGTCCGCGTCGCCGCGGGGACTCCCCTGGCGGAACTCTCGCGGCAGGTGGAGGCCGCGGGCTGGTTGCTCCCCCTATCCACTGCATCGGGTCCGGGCACTCTCGGCGGTGCCCTGGCGACGGCATTCTCGGGGCCTCGCCGCCTCGGATTCGGCCCGGTCCGGGACTGCGTGCTCGGTGTGGACACCGTTCTCGCCTCGGGAGAGCGCGTTCGTTGCGGCGCCCGGGTGGTGAAGAACGTCACGGGCTACGACATGGCCAAGCTCTACGTGGGTTCTCTCGGAACCCTGGCGGTCATCGAGCGCGTCTGGCTGAGGCTATCCCCGCGCCCTCGCTCCGTTCGCGTTCTCGAAGTCCATCCAACCCCTGGGGATGATGTTTTCGGGTTGGCCCTGGAGGCGGCGCGACGACCCGGAGCCCGCGCCGTCGCGCTGATTTTCTCCGGCCCGAATGCGGGCGGAAGCGAAAATCCGAGCGCGGGAAACTGGCGGCTGCTCGCCGAATTTGCGGGGGAGCAGGAGGTCACGGAATGGAATGCCGGATGGCTTGCGGCGGGCCGGCAAAGCGTCGCCTCGGATGTCTCCGCAGTGGATCGCCTCGGGGATCTTCAGGTAAGTGGCAGCCGCCGGGCAATGCGCCTTCGGATCCACATCCTGCCGGGAGATCTCGAGCGCTGTTGCGCGCGATTGCAGGTTCTCGCCGCCCGTCTTCTCGTCTATCCCGAGCCAGCGGTCGTGCACGCTCTCTTCGAAAATGAGGACGGGGATGTCGGCTGGAGCGATGATCTGCTGCAGAGACTGGCGAAGGTTCGCGAGGAATTCGGGGCCCAGACGGTCGTCGAGGCCCTGCCCGAGGGTCGGGAGAGTGGCGGGGATGTCTTCGAAGGCGCCCAGCCCCTGGCCCTGATGCGCAGCCTCAAGAAAAGCTTTGATCCGGGGGAAATCCTGAATCCGGGTCGCTTCGCGGGATTGATCTGAAGATGGAAGAATCCGGGATCGAGAACTTTCGCGAGAGCATGCTGCACACCGCAACCCTGGACTGTGTGCATTGCGGGCTATGTCTAAGTACCTGTCCCACCTACAGGGCAACGGGGCGCGAGAGTAGTTCGCCCCGGGGCCGCGTGTACATGATGCGGGGTGCGGCCGAGGGCAGGATCGACTTCGGGGAATCCCTGGTCCGGGAGCTCGATCTCTGTCTCGGCTGTCGAGCTTGTGAGACCGCCTGTCCCTCGGGCATCAAATTCGGCGCCATGTTGGAAGAGGCACGGGCCGTTGCGGTCAGATCCGGTCTGCGCGGACGATTGGGCTATCGACTCGAAAGGTGGGGATTGCGCCATCTCCTGGCCTGGCCGCAACGGTTGCAGCGCCTGGTTTCCCTGCTGGGCTTCGTGCAGCGCCTGGGCCTGGATCGCCTGCTCGGGAGTCGCTTGCCCGCTTCTCTCGCCCAGGCGAGATCGTTGCTTCCACCGATTCCGCCCGCGCATCAGCGAACCCGCCTGCCCGCATTCACGCCCGCCCAGGGGGAGCGCCGGGGGCGGGTCGCATTCCTGGAGGGCTGCGTGATGGCCGAACTCTTCGCCGAGGTCAATCGCGCCAGCGTTCGCATTCTGGCCCGCAACGGTTTCGACGTTCTCGTGCCGCCGGAGCAGACCTGCTGCGGCGCCCTGCACGCCCACGCCGGGGATCTCGAAACGGCCAGGCGACTCGGCGAAAGCAATCGATTCGCATTCATCGAGGCCGTGGGGGAGCCCGTCGAAGCGGTCATCAGCAACTCCGCCGGCTGCGGTGCTGCGCTCAGGGGGTTGGAGGATTGGCTGCCGGGATCCGGCGCAGAATTGGCTGGCAAAGTACGCGACGTCTGTGAGTGGCTCGATGAAAAGGGATTGCGCGAGCCTCCCGGACGCCTCGAGGCCCGCGTCTGCTACGACGATCCCTGCCACCTCGTCCACGCTCAGGGAGTGATGGATGCGCCGCGGCGGCTTCTCGAAGAGGTGCCCGGTCTCGAATTGATTCCCCACGCGGAATCGAGCAGTTGTTGCGGAGCGGCGGGTACCTACAACCTGCTCCAGACGGAAATGTCCCAGCGGGTTCTGGCCCCCAAACTCGCAGCCCTGGAGGCCGCGTCGCCGGATTGGATTGCCACCGGAAATCCCGGCTGCATGCTTCAGCTTCGAGCCGGGGTCGAGGCCCGCGGCCTTTCCGCCCGGGTCGTTCATCCGGTGGAGTTACTCGATCGAGCCTACGGGTCGAGCTGAATTTCCCGCCATCGACTCAGCGGGTCCGGCGTTTCTTCGCATCTCCCCGGCCGCAGGTTGAAGCGCCTTTGCCGGGCCTGGGCCCCAGCGCCGGGCGTGGGCCTCAGCGATACAGAAAGGCGTCGGGCGTTTGCTTTGGGGGCCGCCAACGCGGGAAGGCTCCGAGACTGAGATCCTGCAGACTGCCCTGAACGACGAGGTCGAAGGGCAGGACCGACTCTCGCCCCCGCACCAGGCCATAGCGTTCGCGCATGCTCTGGTAGACGTAGGTGCTCTGGGCTGAGGGCCGCTCGTCGGGCCTGTTCAGCTCTTCCAGGCGGGCCCGTTCCAGGAATTGATCGCGATCGGCATCGGCCTCCAGGATGTCATCGCGGTCGAGCAGCTGGTTGCGGCGCGTCGTCTCGTCGAGTACCGCCGCCAATCGCGCGAGTCGTTCCGACGATACCTGTTTCCTGATCGAGACCGGCTCCAATTCTTCGTCTCCATCTTCGTTCAGGAGATCGAAGCGCAGGATTCGCCCACCCATGAAGCTGACTCCCCGGGAGTGCAATTCGCCATCCTCGACGACTTCATTGATCAGGATTGGATTGATTCCCAATCCCTTCCTTCCCGCGACGTGGGGATTTTCGATCAGGAAATCGCGTGTCATCGAGATCTTCTGTGCCGAGCCGTCCTCGAGTTCCCTTCGCACTTCTTTTCCGGCTCGTTTGCCCGCGTCGTGATCGGGATATTCCATGGATGTGTAGCGGAACATCTGTATGCGTCGGTCGGGTCGGCGCGCAGAGGCCGCGGATGAGAGCGCCTGCTCGGAGGCCGCTTCGGCGAGTTTGTTGCGCTCGTCGCTCGCCATTCCCGGCAGGAAATCGGCCAGCCGCAGGGCGGCCGCGTCATTGTCCCGGCCCTGCTCGTACTCGAATAGCCATTGCATGACGTCGTGACGATGAACACCCAAGGGGTTTCGGCCGAGATAGCGATACGCGAGTACGGCGGTCGGCTGCTGAAAATCTCTTTCCTTCTTCCAACGTCCGAAGATCATGCGGAGGGGAGACATGATCAGCGTCGTCAGGATCCCGGGTGCTTCGAGGGTATAGGCGATGGCGGGGGAAAGGTTTGGATAGCGGGAGCCACTCGCGTAGTTGCCCAGCAGGCGCCAGCGAGTTTCTTCATCCTGCTGCTGGTCTTTCATCGTGCGATAGGCGCGATAGGGATGCTGCCACGGATCCGTGAAGAGATGGGAGGCGTGACGGACCATGCTATCGGAACGCGGATCCCCGCTGCCGAGGTCCGCGAGGGTCCGCCAGCTGGGATCTTCGAAACCCGCCTCCCGCTGAGCGATCGATAGAATGAATGCGGCCTCTCCCCGGCTGATATCCAGCCCCTCTCCCCGCTTCCGCAATCCGTCGAGAACGGGTTCCGGAAGCCCGCTACCCCGGGATGAGCTTCGAAGCAATTCGATGACGAGGGCGTGCGTCTTATCCGTATAGCGGCGGCCCTTCCCGAGCGGGGCAGCAGCGAGGGTATTGGCGCGCATTCCTTCCCGCTTGGAGATCTCTTCGGCGGCGCGGGTCCGGATCGCTTCGGCTTCGGGGTCGGGACCCCAGAAGAGCGCGAGTTCGGACTCGATTTGAGCGATGCGATGACGCCCCATGGACTCCGCTTTCCTGGCGACTCGAAGCCTGCGAGTCCGCATGGTCCTGGCGAGCTTTCGATCGCCCTCTTCGACGAGTTTTCGGATCTCTTCCGCGTCGGCAGCCGTGGGATGTCGATCCAGGTATTCCCTGCGCAGGACCAGGGCCTGGCGGCTGGTCATCGGCAGGGCCTCATCGTTGGAAAAAGAGGCGAGATAGTGGGCCGCGCTATTCGAGACCTGGATCGGTGCGAAAACGAAGCCGTTGAAAAGGGCCTGTCCCAGGGGCTCCGAGGCGGCATTGAAGGTACGCGCCCAATAGATTTCCCAGGTATCGCGTTGCCGCTGCGTCGCCAAGTCGAGCAGGTCGTTGTCCGCGGCCTCGTTGAGGCGCGCTTCGAGGGCGGGGTCCGCTCTGAGACTGCGACTGAGTTTTCGACTGGCGGCCCGATATTCCGCGGCGTCGGGCAGCGTAGAGTTTTCGAGATCCTGGAGCAGGGAATCGAGGTCCTCGCCCTTATGGGAATCGTCGCTGGCTCGGACCCGGGCGATGGCGCGCTCGAGGACGACCGGATGATCGGCGAGTGCCGCCACGGCCGCCCGCGCAGCTGCACGGTCGGAGACTTCGGGGAGCCAGCCGCGCGGGGATTCGAGAGGCAGCAGGAGGTTGTCGCCGGGGGGGGGGGCGGGATGGGCACAGCCCAGCCACGCTGCCAGGCAGATGAGCAGAGCGAGTCGATGAGGTCGCGGGTTCATCCGAATCGGTCCTCAGTGCACGAAGCGGTCGTTGTCGACCAGGAGCGTGAAGGCCAGAAAGGCTTCGAGTTTGCGGGCGGCTTCGAGTTTCTCGACCGTTCCATCATTGGAGGCCACGCTCTGGTATAGCTGGGTTGCGGGGTCGACCAGATCCTGGAAGAGAGCCGGGTCGAAATTCATGTCCTGGGGCGGCACGGCTTCGACGTATTCGTGGGCCAATTCGTCGTAGAGGTTCGCCAAGTCGATCATATGGCGCAGGCGCTTCTTGCTCGACACGTGTCGAGCATTCATCCGTCGCATCTCTGCGATGGCGCGGATTTGCCCATCGGGCAGGTCAAAGCGTTGGCGCACGAAATAGGCGGCCCGGATTTCATCGGCGCGTTCGATTTCTTCGGAGATGATGGCCTGGTAGTGGGTGCGCTCCACTTCATCGGATAGAAGAGAGAGCAGGGCGACGCGTTCCTCGAGTTGCGATACGGCCGTCTTGAGGTCGAGTGTCCAGGCAGGGGTAGCGTCGGATGGGGGCGCCAGGGGATCCGTGAAATTCAATCCGACGCCTACCGCTTCTTCGATTCGTTCGCAGATGATGGCGCTCTTCTCCGCTTCATCGCGCAGACCGCTCTCTCGTTGCGCGGCGCGCCGGTAGTGGAGCGCTGCCAATTGATAGGCCCGAAGGCGCTCGAGGGAGCGGCCCTTGGAGAAGTCGATGGCGGGATCCATATAGCCACTTCGCAGGGGGTCGGCCTGGACGCGCTCGATGCTCTCGAGGCGCAGCAGGCTCGATCGGTAGACGTTGCGCCCCGTGAAATCCGTAGCCGGCGGAAATCGATAGGTATCGTCGGGAATGTGGCGGCGGAGTACGGCGATCACCTCGATCAGGCTTTCCGTGGGGCCGTAATAGGCTTCTATCTTCTCCGTGCGGCCATTGGAGCAGGCTCCCATGGCGAATGAGAGAGCCGACAGGGATAGCAGGGCCAGCCCATTGATCTTGATCTTTCTTTTCATCGGGTCAACGCTTCGAGCGAGATGTTTTACGACTGCTCTTCGTGGTTCGAGTCGTCCGTTTTTCATCGCGGCTTCCGACGATCAGGTTGAGCATCTTCTCACTTGCAATCACCGCAGCGGCCATTTGATCCGAATCCACGCCCAGGGTCGTGAACGTTCCAGTCCGGGGCCGAAGGGCATTCCAGGTCACCTGGGTTTCCACCAGCGCTCCCGTGCGACCGCCCGGCGGGATCCGCACCTTGAAATCCGCCAGCTTGGGAATTTCGAGATCAAAATTTCGGGCGGCTTTCTTGAGTGCATTCATGAATGCGTCATAACCCCCATCGCCCGAGGCTTCGGCTCGCTGGACCTCGCCCCGGTAGGCGAGACTCACCTCGGCTTTTGGCGTTTCCCCTTCGGCGACCGTCACGCGATAATCCTCTACCCGCAGCATCTGATCCGTCGGCGACTTGAGGACGTCGCCGATGATGAAGGGGAGGTCTTCCGGGGAAACCACATGCTTCTTATCCCCCAATTCGATGATTCTCTGGAGGACGAGTTTGCGGTCTTCGGGCGGGAGATCGATCCCGAGGCGTTGCAGGTTGTGATCGAGGGAAGCCTTGCCCGAGAGTTTGCCCAGGGCGTAGCGGCGCGCCCGGCCGAATCGCGTATGGTCGAGTTGGCTATGGTAGAGATCCCCCTTGGCGTCGCCGTCGGCATGGATGCCCGCAGTTTGGGTAAAGACGTCACGACCGACGATCGGGGCGTTCGCGGCGACATCCTTGCCGCTGAAGGTTTCGACGATGCGGGAGATCGCGGTAAGGCGGCTTTCTCGGATGGCCGTCCGCATGCCCGCATGATCGTGAATTGCGGTGACGATCTCGCTGAGGGATGAATTTCCCGCCCTCTCGCCCATCGCGTTGACACTCGTATGAACGCCCCGGGCCCCGGCTTGGACGGCCGCCAGGCAGTTGGCAGTGGCGAGCCCGTAGTCGTTATGGCCGTGGAATTCGAAGTCCACATTGGGCCAGGTATGCGTCATCAGGCCCATATATCGGCTGACATCCTCGGGAGAAAAGATGCCGAGAGTGTCGGGCAGGTAGATGCGGGCCACCCTCAATCCGCGCAGCAGTTGAACCTGGGCGAAGACGTAGTCGAAGGAATCGCGAACCCCATTCGACCAGTCCTCGAGATAGACGTTGACCGTAAACCGCCTGCGTCGCGCATAGCGTATTGTTTCCTCGATCTGGGCGCGGTGTTCTTCGGGGGCCAGTCCCAACTGGCTGCGACAATGCTTCTCCGAACCCTTGGCGAGCAGGTTCAGCACCTTCCCCCCCACATCGGCGATCCAATCCACGGACATCTTATGGTCGCAGTAGCCGAGCATCTCTACGCGCTGAATGACCCGGGCCTTGCGGGCCCATTCAGTGACGGAGCGAGCGGCCTGCCTTTCCCCTTCGGAAACCCGAGAGGAGGCGATCTCGATGCGGTCCACCTCGAGTTCCAGCAGCAGCATCTTTGCGAGCTGGAGCTTTTCGGCCGGCGTGTAGGAGACGTCCGGAGTCTGCTCCCCATCGCGCAGGGTCGTGTCCATGATGGTGATCTGTCTGCTATGGCTGGTGTCTTTGCTCATGACTTCCGCCTGGCGATGGCTTCGTGCAACCGAGAGAATCCTCGCAGCTTCGCCTCGCCGGCTGTCGCAGCGGGCCGGAGTTCTGCTCCGCGCGGTCTTGGGGGGGCGTGAGGCAGCTTAACCGAGCCCCTGATCCCCTGTCGAGCAGCGGGGGCTACACTGGGGCCTCGAACCCCCCTCTCCCGGCCCGGAGGCCATTCCGGAGGCCATTCCGGTGGCCATCTCGGAGGTAATGTGGACGAAGCCGACTCGATTCTCCCCCCCAGGCCGGAATCCTCCCGGAAGCTCGCGCTTTCCCCGGCCGGGGAGGGCCTGCGGTTGGATTCCTTCCTGGCCGCCTCCCTCGAGGTCTCCCGGGGCGAAGCCAGGCGTCTGCTCGAGCGCGGTGCCGTATTCCTGGAGGGTCGGCGGCTGAAGCTGAGCGATAAGGGCAGAATTATGCCGGGGCGGGGCGAGATCACGGTGCGGGACTTCCGGGCGCCCGCCGAGCAGCGGATCTTGGGTCCGGGCGGGGGCAGGATCCCGGAAATTCTCGCCCGGGGATCGGGTTGGCTTGCGGTCGACAAGCCTGCGGGGATGCCCGTCCACCCCCTGCGCGAAGGCGAAAGCGATACGGTTCTCAACCATCTGATCGAATCATTTCCGACCCTTCAGGGCGTCGGCGAGGGGGGATTGCGCAGCGGGGTCGTGCATCGTCTCGACGTCGAGACCTCAGGCGTTCTGCTGGTGGCGACGAGCGCTTCGGCCTTCTCGCGCCTGCGGCTGGCCTTTCAACGCCATCGCGTCGATAAATTCTATCGCGCCATCGCGGAGGGAAGGCCGAACTGGCCGGGGGGAACTCTCACACTCGAGCTTCCCCTGGTCGTGGCGCGCCACAAGCCCGCATTCGTGCGCGTGGCGCGGGAGGCCGAAGTGGCACGCGGCCGGGCGCGATTGATTCGCCAGGAGCTGCAATGCCTCGAGACGCTGGGAGGTCAGACCCTGTTGGAGATCCGCCCCCGGACGGGTTTTCTCCACCAGATTCGAGCCAGCCTCGCTCATCTCGGACACCCGCTCGTGGGGGATGGTCATTATGGGGCGACATCGGGACTGGCCGGGGCGCGGCGACCGATGCTCCACGCCGCCCGGCTGAGCTTCGAGGATATCTCCGCTTCCGCGAGGGAGCCCGACGATTTCTGCAGGGTGCAGGAGGAACTCTCGCGATCCGGGGGCTAGTCGGGATCGATTCGCAATTCTTCCAGCAGCAGGGCTTCCTCGGCCGGCCGCATCGAGTCGGATCTGCTTCTGGGTTATGGTCGAGGCGGTGCAGAGGTGAATGTAGGCACGGGTCTTCTCCTCCGATCATATGACTTCATATGCCGGGTAGGACCGGGAAAGCAGGATCCAGGGAGGCCGATATGTCCAGGCGCGAGCCCTTCGAAGTCGCAACCAGTTCGATTCACGGCCGCGGTGTCTTCGCCCGCCAACGTTTTCGGAAGGGTACCTACATCGGTACATTCGAGGGCCGCGAGACCGATTGCAACGGAACCCACGTCCTCTGGGTCTACGACGAAGACGACCGGGAGTACGGGGTCGAGGGCGAGAATGAGCTGCGCTTTCTCAATCACTCCGCGAGGCCGAATGCCGAATTCCGGGGACTCGATCTTCACGCGCTGGGGACGATCGAAGCCGGTCATGAGATTACTTTCGACTACGGTGAGGAATGGGAGGGCGAGGGCTAGCGTGTCCTATACGGTATAGATCTAGACAGTTGATGATTTATCATCGTTAGCTCCCCCAGAGGATCGAGGCTGGCATGTGACCTCGAGTTCGGTATCCGTGATGAGGTCGCTCGTAGTGATATCGCAGTTATAAAAGCACAGGGCGCTCTGTAGAGACCGTCCGATCCGTCCGATCTGGCTGAAGTATCGCCGCCTGAATTCGACCCACCAGTGCTCGTGCAGGAGCGTTCGCTGGACGCGTTCGACGAAGCCATTGGTGAACGGATGACGGGGCTTCGTCTTTCTTCTTCGGATTCCGAGTTCGATGCAAGCCTTCACGAAATCACCCTTGAACTCGCTTCCAGTGTCGCTCTGAACGCGTTGGAGAGGCCAGCCCGCTCGCTCGAGATCGGCATGAACCTCGCGCAGGAACCCGGCTGAGATCTCTGCTCTCGGATTGCCCAGGAAAACCTGGGCCCAAGCGGAAGGACGAGGCCGTATCACAGGCCGTGACCCGCCAGACTTTTCCCACTCCCTTGAATTTTCCGATCTCGAATTTTCCGATCTCGAATTTTCCGATCTTGAGTCTTCCGATGTAAAAGCAGTCG